>MEKU01000038.1:8707-9077 GCA_001767195.1 Acidobacteria bacterium RIFCSPLOWO2_02_FULL_67_21 | reverse complement strand
ACTCCACCCTCATGCTCTGCCTGGTGGCGCTGGTCGCGCTGCTCGTTCAGGTCTACTCGCTGGACTATCTGAGCGACGAGCCGAAGACGGGCCTCGGCCGCTACTACACGTACCAGTCGCTCTTCGCCTTTTCGATGATGGGGCTGGTGCTGGCGCCCAACTTCGTGCAGCTCTTCATCTGCTGGGAGCTCGTCGGCCTCTGCTCGTACCTGCTCATCGGCTTCTGGTACCAGCGCCCGGCGGCGGCGCGGGCCGCGCTCAAGGCGTTCTGGATCACGAAGGCCGGAGACGTCGGGCTGCTGATCGGCATCGTGCTCCTGTGGCGGCACACCGGCACGTTCGACTTTGCCGAGATGCGCGTCCTCGTCGA
>MEKU01000038.1:664-8679 GCA_001767195.1 Acidobacteria bacterium RIFCSPLOWO2_02_FULL_67_21 | reverse complement strand
TCGATCATCGCCTTCTGCATCTACCTCGGGGCGGTCGGCAAGTCGGCGCAGTTCCCGCTGCACATCTGGCTCCCCGACGCGATGGAAGGCCCCACGCCGGTCTCCGCCCTGATTCATGCGGCGACGATGGTGACCGCCGGTGTGTACCTGCTGCACCGGACGTCGTGGCTCTTCGCGCTGACGCCCGACGTGCTCGCGATCGTCGCGTGGGTCGGCGCGTTCACGGCACTCCTCGCCGCCGTGCTCGCGTGCGTGCAGAGCGACATCAAGCGCGTGCTCGCGTACTCGACCGTCTCGCAGCTCAGCTACATGATGGCGGCGATCGGCGCCGGCTTTTCCGCCGCCGGGTTCCTCCACCTGCTGACGCACGGCGTGTTCAAGGCGCTCCTGTTCCTCGGCGCAGGCGCCGTGATCCATGCCGTCCACAGCAACGATCTCACCGACATGGGAGGCCTCGCCCGTCGCATGCCGCAGACGGCGATCGTCTTCACGGTCGGCGCGCTGTCGCTGGCGGGCCTGCCGTTCTTTGCCGGCTTCCTGTCGAAGGAAGAGATCCTCGGCGCCACGCTGGCCGGCGGGTTCACGGGGCCGTTCGTGATGCTGATCGTCGTCGCGTTCCTGACGGCGTTCTACATGTTCCGCGTCATCTTCCTGGCGTTTTTCGCCGAGCCGGCCGCGGCGCCTCACGGCGCGCACACGCCGCACCCGCACGATCCGCCCGCGGCCATGGCGCTGTCGCTCTGGATTCTCGCCGGGCTGTCGGTGGCGATCGGCGTCTACTTCACCGTCGTGCATCCGGAGCCCGAGTTCACCAGCCCGGCGTGGCTGATGCCGCTCGCGGTCGGCTCGGCGGTGGCCGGCATCCTGCTGGCCTGGCTGACCTACCTGCGGCGCACGATTGACGCGTCCCAGCTGGCGTCGGCCTTCGGGCCGATCTACCGCGCGGCGCTCGCGCGGTTCTGGATCGACGCGGTGTTCGAGCGCGCCTATCTGGTGGTGCTGCTCGGCTTCTCCCGCCTGATCGGCTGGATCGACCGGTATCTCGTCGACGGGGTGCTCAACGTCGTGAGCGCCTGGACGCTGACGGCGGGAGACGACATGCGGACCATGCAGTCGGGCAAGGCGCAGGACTACGTGTACGGCGTCGCGGTCGGCTTGCTCGCTCTTCTCATCTGGGCGCGGTGGATCCTGGCATGAACGGTATTCCTGTTCTCTCCGTGATGACGTGGGCGCCGTTCGTGAGCGCCCTGATCATCATGTTCTTCGCGCGCCACCGTCCGCTGCTCGTGCGGTGGACGTCGCTCGCCGGCGCCGGCATCTCGCTCGTCGCGTCCGTCTGGGTGTACTGGGCCTACGACCGGGCCGCGGCCGGATTCCAGTTCCAGGAGGAGTTCGCGCTCGTCCCGTCGATGGGGATCTCCTACCTGCTGGCGATCGACGGCATCAGCGCGCTCATGTGCCTGCTCACCTCGATCATCATCTTCGCGGGCGTCTTCGCGTCCTGGACGACGACGCAGCGCAGCCAGGAGTTCTACGCGCTGCTGCTCGTGCTGGTGACCGGCGTCTACGGGGTCTTCACGACGCTCGACCTCTTCATCCTCTTCCTCTTCTACGAGATTGCGGTGCTGCCGATGTACCTCCTCATCGGCATCTGGGGCTCGTCGGGGGAGGTCCGACCGCAGGGGATCTTCGGCTGGGCGATGGGACGGACCGGCGTGGGCACGAAAGAGTACGCGGCGATGAAGCTGACGTTGTACCTGCTTTTCGGGTCGGCGTTCATCCTCGTCGGCATTCTCGCGCTCTACGTGGCGACCGGGTCGCAGACCTTCTCGTTCCTGACGCTCGAGTCGATGCAGTTCGACCCGACGCTGCAGCGATGGACGTTCCTCGCGTTCTACGTCGGCTTCGGCATCCTCGCCGGCATCTGGCCGCTGCACACCTGGTCGCCCGACGGCCACGCCTCGGCGCCGACCGCGGTCTCGATGCTGCACGCCGGCGTACTCATGAAGCTTGGCGCGTACGGCTTCATGCGGCTCGGCATGGGGCTGCTCCCGGAGGCGGCGGTCGACTGGGCCTGGCTGGTCGGCACGATCGGGTGCATCAACATCGTCTATGGCGCGCTCAGCGCGATGGCGCAAACCGATTTGAAGTACGTCATTGCCTACTCCTCGGTGTCACACATGGGCGTGGTGATGCTGGGCCTGGCCACCCTGACCCCGAATGGGCTCAACGGCGCCGTCTTCCAGATGTTCGCGCACGGCATCATGACCGGCCTCTTCTTCGCGATCGTCGGGCTCGTGTACGAGAAGGCGCACTCGCGTGCCATCTTTCAGATGGGCGGCTTCGGCACGATGATGCCCGGGATTGCCACGGCCTTCACGATTGCCGGCCTCTCCTCTCTCGGGCTCCCGGCGACGGCCGGCTTCGTCGCCGAGTTCCTGACGTTCCTCGGCGCATGGAGCTCCGCGTATCAGTGGTGGCTGTTCCCGGCCGTGCTTGGCGCGTTCCTCACGTCGGTCTACGTGCTGCGCGTCGCCGGCCAGATCTTCTGGGGGCCGAAGAGCGCCGATCCCCACTTCCATGACCTGCCAGACGCCAAGGGCCCCGAGTGGGCGGCGCTCGGCATTCTCGTCTTCGTGCTGGTGCTGTTTGGCGTCGTCCCGTCGATTGCCATCGGCCCGGTGGATACCGCAACGGGACCGCTGCTGATGCGGCTGGTGGGCGGCCAGTGACACTGACTCCCGAGATGCTCACGGCGCTCGCCCCGGAGCTGGCGCTCTTCGCGCTGGCCGTGCTCGTCCTGCTCATCGGCTCCCTGAGGCGGACCGGGCGTGGCCCCGCCGGCTGGCTCACGCTCGCCGGACTCGTGGCGACCTTCGCGCTGACGTTCGCGGTGCCGGAGGGAACGTCGCTCCTGAACGGATCGTTCGTCCAGGACGGCCTGTCGCTCTTTGCCACCCGGCTGTTCCTCGGCTCCGCCGCGCTCAGCGTGCTCGCATCGATGACGCTCCGGCAGGCCGCCTTCAGCCGCCGCTCGGCCGAGTACCACTTCGCCGTCATTGTCTCGGTGCTCGGGATGTCGGTGCTCGCCTCCGCCCGGGAGCTCATCCTGCTGTTTGTCGGCTTCGAGCTGATGTCGATCCCGCTGTTCCTGCTCACGGGATTCCTCAAGCGGGACGCCGTCGCGCCGGAAGCGGCGCTCAAGTTCTTCCTCGTCGGCACCGCCTCGTCGGCCGTCATCGTCTACGGGATGTCATTCGTCTACGGAGTGACCGGGAGCACGTCGCTGGCGGGCATTCCCGCGGCGATGGCCGAAGGGCATCCGCTGATGATGCTCGGGATGGCCTTCCTGCTGGCGGGCCTCGGCTTCAAGATCGCGGCCTTCCCGTTCCATATGTGGGCGCCCGACACCTACCAGGCGGCGAGTACGCCGTTCGTCGCGTGGCTGTCGGTCGCTCCGAAGGCGGCGGGGTTCGTGGCCATCATCCGCCTGTTTGTCGAAGGGGTCGGCGCCGCCGCGCTGATCTGGATGCCGGCGGTGGCCGTGCTGGCGGGCATGACCATGGTCACGGGCAACCTGATGGCGATCCCGCAGCAGAACATCAAGCGGCTGCTCGCCTACTCGGGCATCGCGCACATCGGCTACATGCTGGTGGGGCTGGCCGCGCTGTCGAGCTCGGGCGTGGCGATGATGCTCTTCTATCTCGTCGCGTACACGTTCGGCAACATGGGCGCGTTCCTCGTCGTCCAGGCCGTGGCGCAGTCGGAGCAATCCGAGGGCATCGATGCCTACCGGGGGCTCGCGCAGCGCTCGCCGCTGCTCGCGCTCGCCATGCTGATCTTCCTGCTGTCGCTCGGCGGGATTCCGTTCGTGGCCGGGTTCTGGGCGAAGCTCTACGTCTTCTGGGCGGCCATCGAGCGCGGCATGTACGGCCTCGTCTTCCTCGGGGCCATCGTCACCGTCGTGGCGCTCTATTACTACCTGCTCGTCGCGCGGCGCATGTACATCGAAGCGCCCGAGCGCCCAGAGCCGGTGCCGGTGCCCGGCCTCCTCGGCGCCGCGATTGCCGTCTGCGTCATCGGCGTGGTCGGCATGGGCCTCTACCCCGCCCCGTGGGTGACCCTCGCGATGCGCGTCGCCTCGACGCTGTTTTCCTAGTCGGTAGCCGGTAGCACGTACGTAGTGTCCGGCTTTAGTACGTAGTGTCCGGCTTTAGCCGGACCAGCTACGCCATCCCCGCGACTTCGACGTTCCCGCGCGGGCGCCCCGGCCGGATCCCGAACTCCGCGACGACCGGCCGCACCATCTCCTCGAAGTCGTAATAGTGCATGCAGAGCGAAACGGTGTGGGTGCCGGCGCTGAAGACCATCTCCGGCTCGCCGACGAAGCACCGTTCGACGAAGACCCGGTGCCCGTACATCGAGCCGAACGGCGGCGCGGCGCCCACCTCGAAGTCGGGGTAGAGGGCCGCGATCTCCGCCTCACTGGCCAGGCGGATGGCGACGGCGCCGGCCAGGTAGCGGAGGCGTTCGAGGTCCACCTTGTAGTGGGCGGGAAGGACAGCCTGGACCGGCTCCGCGTCGGCCATGCAGATGACGACCTTGGCCGAGCAGCGGCCGAGCACGTGGGAGACGGCCGCCTGTTCTTGGGCCGTGTAGGCGGGCGGGTGCCGGAGGAGCAGGTAGGGCATCCGCTCCCGTTTGAGCACTTCCGCCAGGCACGCGAGCAACGCCATATCGGCCCTCCTTGCAAAAATCCCCAGGGTTTGCTTGCGCTACATAACACGGCCCGGCTTCCACGTCTACAAATTGCTTTCGCCGGTGTCAAATTGCTTTCGCCGGCCGGGTTGCTGCCCCGTCTGGCGCTCGGCTAGAATGTCACCTCCCATGACACAGTAGTCCTCGGTTGGCTTCCGCGTCGATCCTTCGTGGTGGAGGTCCCGTGATGAACGAGTCTGATGTGGTCGTCGGAATCGGCGGTGCGGCAGGCGATGGGGTCGCCTCAGCCGGCAATACCCTGGCTCTGTCCGTGGCCCGGCAGGGTCAGGCCGTGTATGCCTACAACGCCTACCAGTCGGTGATTCGCGGCGGGCACTCCTGGTTGCGCCTCCGCATCTCGGCCAGGAAGCCCCTCAACCACGGCGATCAAGTCGACGCGCTCATTGCCCTCAATCAAGATACGTTGGACCGCCACCTGCAGGAACTCGTCGCCGGCGGAGTGGCCCTCTACAACAGCACGAAGCTGCAACCGAGTTACGAGCCTCCCAAGGGCGTCCAGCTCTGCCCCCTGCCGGTTCCTGATCTGACCCCCGCCTACAAGGATTTGCCGGTCATGCAGAACACGGTGGCGGTAGGGGCGGTGATTGGCCTTATGGGTCTGGACTTCAGAGGGCTGGAGTCGGTGCTCGAGTCGACGTTCGCGAAGAAGCCGCACGTGGTGAAGGTAAATATGGAGGCGGCGAAGGCTGGCTTTGACTACGCAGCCGCCCATTTCACGCCGCTGCTCAGGCAACTCCAGCCAACTAGCCAAAAATGGGCCATGGTCACCGGCAACGAGCTCATGGCCATGGGGGCGGCTTTCGCCGGCTGCAAGTTTTATTGCGCGTACCCGATGAGCCCGGCGACGCACATCCTCGAATGGTTCGCTGGCCACGGGAAAGAGCTGGGCGTCTGTGTCCGGCAGGTTGAGGACGAGATCTCGGTGATGAACATGACCATCGGGGCCGGGCACATGGGCGCGCGGAGCATGTGTGCCACCTCCGGCGGCGGCCTCGCCCTGATGACGGAGGCGATCGGCCTTGCGGGGATGCTCGAAACTCCGGTCGTGGTCGTCAACGTGATGCGCGCCGGCCCTTCCACGGGCGTGCCGACCAAGACTGAGCAGGGGGATTTGAACCAGGCCTTTGGCGCCAGCCAGGGCGACTTCCCGCGGATTATCATCGCCCCGCTCAGCATGACCGATTGCTTCACCGCCCCGGCCCTGGCGTTCAACGTCGCCGACCGCTATCAGTGCCCGGTGATCCTCCTCGCGGACCTGCTGATGTGCGAAGGCAACGAGACCGTGGACCCTGCGCTGCTCGACGTCGAGTTTCAGATCGATCGAGGGCAGCTCATCACCACGGCGCCTGGAGGGAGTGGGGCCGCGGCCGGCGAACCATACCTCCGCTACAAGGACACCGAGTCTGGCATTTCTCCTCGCGCGGTCCCGGGCGTTCCCGGCCATCTCCACGTGGCCGCGAGTGACGAGCACGATGAGGATGGGGTGCTGATCAGCGACGTCTACACCGATACCGTGCGGCGCAAGAAGATGGCGGACAAGCGAAGCCGCAAGATGGCCACCGTCCTCGAGCATCTGCCTGCTCCGACCCTCGAGGGCTCGCTCGACGCCGAGGTGACGCTGGTTGGCTGGGGTTCCACCTGGGGCGTCCTCGTCGAGGCGGTCGAACAGTTGAATCGGGAGGGTATCTCGACGAGCCATCTGCAGATCAAATTCCTGGTGCCCTTCCACGTCACCGAGGTCTCCGCCATCCTCGGCAAGAGCCGGCGGGTGATCGTCGTCGAGAACAACCAGAGCGGCCAGTTCGCGCGTCACTTGCGGGCCGAGACGGGCATTTCCGCGCACGGTCACATCCGCAAGTACGACGGCGAGCCATTCGAGCCCAAGCACATTGTGGGGGCCGTCAAGGAACTCTTGGCGAACGGCACGGAACTCATCGAGGTGCTGTCGACCGAGCGCGGCTGGCAGACCGAGCATCCGACGGGCACGTCGGGTGACTGGGCGGGACGACGAGTTGCGGCCGCGGCGGTAGGTGCCTCGCCGCTGACAACCTAAGGAGCGAGACATGGCTACGGCAACCGCGGTACTTGAACTCAAAGACTTCAAAGCGGACGTTCCAGCGGATTGGTGCCCGGGGTGCGGCGACTTCGGCGTCCTGAACGGGCTGTTCCATGCGTGTGCCGAGCTGGGGCGTCAACCGCACGAGATCCTGGTCGTGTCGGGTATTGGGTGCTCGTCAAACCTGCCCGGGTTCTTCCGCTCGTACGGCGTGCACAGCCTGCACGGCCGGGCGCTGCCGTTTGCCACTGGAGCCAAGCTGGCCAATCACGGTATGACGGTGATCGTCACCGGCGGTGACGGGGACGGCTACGGCATAGGCTTGAACCACTTCATCCAGGCGATGCGGCGCAATATCGACATCACCTACATCGTCATGGATAACGAGACCTACGGCCTGACGACCGGCCAGGTCTCGCCCACCAGCGAGACAGGGATGGTCACGAAAACCACCCCGCACGGCAACTTGGAGCAAATGCTCAACCCGATGGCGCTGGCACTTGCGAGCGGCTGCGGGTATGTCGCTCGTGGATTCAGCGGGCAGCCCAAGCACCTGCTAAAGCTCTACACCGAGGCCATTCAGTACCCGGGCTTTGCGCTCGTTGACGTCTTCAGCCCGTGCGTGACGTTCAACAAGCACAACACGTATGAGTGGTTCCGGAAGCGGGTGTACAGATTGGAAGATACTCCCCACGACCCGACCGACTTCCACGCCGCGATGGATGCGGCCCTGACATGGGGCGAGAAGATCCCGATAGGGCTCATTTACCGTAATGGGAACCCGCGGTCGAGTCTTCACCTTCAGGATCCCGGACTTCAGGCCGGCGTGTTAGTCCATCAGCCGGTGGCGGTGGGCAGGGAGCAGCGCCAGAAACTGGTCGCGGAGTTCATGTAGGTGCCTTTCATCATCACTGACCCCTGCATCGGCACCAAGGACCACGCCTGCGTCGACGTCTGCCCCGTCGACTGCATCCACCCGCGCAAAGACGAGCCGGAGTTCGAGCAGGCGACAATGCTCTACATCCATCCTGAAGAGTGCATCGACTGCGGTGCGTGCGTCCCGGCGTGTCCGGTGGCCGCGATTTATGACAGCGTTGAGGCGACTCCGTCACACCAGGCGGATCTGATTGAAGCCAACAATGTCTACCGCAGCAGCGATCCCGGCGCGATGGCGAGAGCA
>MEKU01000038.1:0-502 GCA_001767195.1 Acidobacteria bacterium RIFCSPLOWO2_02_FULL_67_21 | reverse complement strand
AATCGTAAACGTGCATGCGCACTGACTCACCGAACCGACTGGCACCGTTCTCCAGTAATGAATGGTCCGAAGAAAGCCGCCAGGTCAGGATTGCGCAATGCCTTCCGAATCGTGCGCCGGTTCCGGTGGAACCGTAGCGCACGTGGAGCGACTATCAAGGGGAAAACGGCGATGAAAGATCAGCGTGCGTGCTCGATTGAGCTCGAGTCGGGCAAGGTTGAATTTCTCGAGCAGATGACTGCATCCTATGGCCTCCCAGATATTGGCAAGGCGGTCCGATGCCTGATCAACTACGCGCGTGAGAATCCGGACAAGCGTGACGCCATCTTTGCCGAGATCCGCTGTCTCGACTGCTGATGGCGGCACAGGCGGCCAGATTGTCCACTGAGCCTTGATCGCGGAGGTAGAATGCTATTCGCCACTGAAGCTGAAACCGCGGCGCAAGCCGTGAACTACTGAGCGCCCAGCAGGGCCGCGGCTTTCTTGATGTCTTTCGGCGCCA
>MEKU01000037.1:65395-88427 GCA_001767195.1 Acidobacteria bacterium RIFCSPLOWO2_02_FULL_67_21 | reverse complement strand
CTATGAGGTACGACATTTCGAGCTTTTTGTTTACACGCCGAGCCGCAAACGCGCTTGTACTGGGGCTAGAACCCGGCAACAGTATCGTATCTGATACCATAGGGACGTGCGGCGCGTCGTGCTGGACAGCAGCGTTCTCGTCGCCGGCTTCAGGTCCCGACGAGGTGCGTCATTCCGGCTGCTGGAGCTTTTGCGCGCGGAACGATTCGAAATCGCCATGTCCGTACCGCTGGCTCTGGAATACGAGGTCGTACTGGTTCGCCACGCCAGAGAGCTGAATCTGAAGCGCGCCGACGCTGAGGGCCTCGTCGACTACCTCTGCCATGCTGCCCATCGTCAGGAGATTCACTTTCTGTGGCGACCAGCGTTGACTGATCCGCGCGACGAATTCATCCTGGAGCTGGCCGTGGCCGCGGGATGCGACGCGATTGTGACCCACAACGCTCGGGACTTCGCGGGCGCGTCGAGCTTTCGGCCACGTGTGTTGGCTCCCGCGAAGTTTCTGGCCCAGCTTGAGGGACGCTCATGAGTACGTTGAGCCTGCGGTTACCGGAGTCCCTGCATCGAAAGATTCGGGAGCTTGCCGAGCGCGACGACATTTCGATTAACCAGTTCATCGCGATGGCGGTGGCAGAGAAGACGTCGGCCCTGCTCACCGTCGATTACTTGGAGGATCGAGGCCGCCGGGGGAGCGCTGCGCTGTTCGACCGAGTACTCGCGCGCGTACCGGACGTGCCTCCCCTGCCGGGGGATGAATTGCCTACGGCGACAAGGCAGGCTAACACCGCGTATATGGACTCCTCCCGTCCACGCAGCAAGAAAACGAAACGATCAAGACCGCGACGCTGAGCGGCTGCGGTCGTATATCCGGCCTATGAGCGGTGCGCGCACGCACCTGGCCATCATGGACATGCGCGCACCGAGGGCCAATCGCTGAACAGCGGTCTCGAAGACCGAGCGTGTTATCGGCCTCGTCCGGTGCCGGTCCGACCTGTCGGGCAATGATCGTGTGTTCCCTCGCTGAGCAGCTCTCCTTAATAAGACCGATCGTGAATGCCTACGCGGCCGCTGGCGCGGCTGTGTAGGCGGCGTCACGTGCCCACACCGCCCAGACGATGCGGGCGAGTGTGTTTGCCACGGCGATGGTCGTCTTGTGATGGCCCTTCCGTGCAGCCAGCTGCACGGCCCACGGCTGGAGCCCGGTCAAGGGCTTGCGCGCCGGCGCTTGTCGCGGCGCCGTGAGCAGCACCGCCCGAGCCCCATGCGTGAGCAGACACCGGAGATAGACATCGCCGCGTTTGGTGATGGAGCCAAGTCGCCGACGCAGCCCACTGGAGTGCTCGCGCGGTGTGAGGCCCAGCCAGCTCGCAAACTGTCGCGCGCGACGAAAGGCAGTGATGCGCCCGACCGAGCCGACGAGCGCGGTCGTAGTCAGCAGGCCGATACCGGGAATCTCGAGGAGGCGCTGGACGGTCGCGTCGTCCTTCGCCACGGCAGCAAGCTGTCGCTCGATGTTGACGATGCGTTGTTCCAGCGCCCGCGCGTCTTCGTGGACACTGGTCACCGCGAGCGCGAGTTGCGGGGGGAGCTGCTCGGCCAGCGCCGGCACAGCGGCCAGGGCGGCGCGCGGGCCCGCGGGGAGCGGGATACCGTGCTCCCGGAAGAAGCCCCGCAATGCAGTGATGCGAGCGGTCCTCGTCGCCATCCATTGCTCGCGAATGCGGTGCAGGGCCACGAGTTCTTGTTGCGCGGCCGTCTTCACCGTCACCGGTGGAATGTGCCCGGGCCGCACCGCATCGAGGAGCGCATCGACGTCTGTCCGGTCGGTCTTGTTGCCGCGGAAGTAGGGTTTTACATACCGCACAGGGAGCAACGTCACGCGGTGCCCGTGGCTCTGCGCGACACGCCTCCAATGATGCGCGGTGCCGCAGGCTTCCATCACCACATGACTCGGCGATTGTTCGGCGAGAAAGCGGGTGCACTGTCGCCGATTGCGCCGGCGCCGCTCGACGAGGCGCCACTGACGATCAGCGATCCCCACCTCGAAGACCGTCACGTGTCGCGAAGAACACAAAATGGGACTCTGATTTCGTGACGCAGGCCACGCAGAAGCTGCTCGACGAATTCGAGGCGCTCCCGGATCGGGATCGGTCGGAGCTCGTGGCGGAACTCGCGCGTCGGGTGGCCTTGGCCCCGCACGACTTGCCGCAAGACGACGATTTGGTGGCGGCCGCCGATCGCCTGTTTACCGAACTCGATCGTCGCGAGCAGCCTGAATGACATCGCCGCGCCGGGGCGAGGTCTGGTTGGTGGACCTCGGCATGGCAGCGAAGGTGCGCCCCGCGCTGGTCATCAGCATCCCCGCTGCGGACATGCGGGGCGCGTCCGTCTCGTCGAGTGGCGCCAGCGCGAGGGCCTCTGTCTCCAGGCGGCTCCAGAGCGCCTTCTGACCACGCCATGATCGGCCCAGCAGGTACATCGCCTCGGCGAACGCCGGCCAGACCGTGATTAACGGGTCGCGGAGCGTCTTGAGCGTGGCGACGCACGCCTCGTGCTCCGGGTCGGCCTGGTCCAGGAGCGCAACGAGCGTGCCAGCGTCAACGAGCACGCCGTGTTCGGGCTCGTTGTCGAACGATGGCGGTGAACTGCTCACCTGTTGTGCGCGCGGGGTCGCGCACGCCGAGGCTCACGACTCCTCGTGTTGCCAGAACCTACCCGGCGCAGCAGGAGAGTTGACTGACGTCCTTCGTGAAGGTCTGCGCCGCCAGCTTCAGCCCCTCAACCATCGTGAGATACGGGAACAACTGATCGGCCAGATCGTGCACGGTCATCCGGGCGCGGATGGCCAGGGCGGCGGCCTGGATGACTTCACCCGCTTCTGGCGCGACGATGTGCACGCCCAGCAGCCGGCCCGTACCCGCTTCGGCGACGACCTTGATGAAGCCGCGCGTGTCGAAGTTGACGAGCGCCCGGGGGACGGCGTCGAGCGGCAGCGTGCGGCTGTCGGTCTCGATGTTCCGCACGTGCGCCTCCGCGTCGGTCAGCCCCACCGTCGCCACCTGCGGATCGGTGAAGACCACGGCCGGCATCGTGGTCAGATCGAGCTCGGCGTCGCCGCCCGTCATGTTGATCGCGGCTCGCGTGCCCGCCGAGGCCGCGACGTACACGAACTGAGGCCGATCGGTACAGTCACCAGCCGCGTAGATGTTGGGCGCGCTCGTGCGCAGGTGGCCGTCGATCACGATCGCGCCGCGCGCGTCGAGTGTCACGCCGATCGCGTCCAGATGGAGGCTCCGCGTGTTCGGCGTCCGACCGGTGGCCACCAGGAGCTTGTCGGCACGGACCTCCCCGCGATTCGTGACCAGGATGAACTCGTCGTTGTTGAACGACACGCGCAAGGCCTGCGTGTGCGTCAACACCGTGATGCCCTCGGCGCGGAACGCATCCGTCACAGCTTCACCGATGGCCGGATCTTCGCGAAAGAACAGCGTGCGACGGGCGAGGACGGTGACCTGGCTGCCGAGGCGCGCGAACGCCTGGGCGAGCTCCACCGCGACGACCGACGACCCGATGACCGCGAGCCGCGGCGGAATGCGGTCGCTCGCGAGCGCCTCGGTCGAGGTCCAATACGGCGTGTCGGTCAGCCCCGGCACGGGCGGAATCGACGCGCTCGCCCCGGTGGCGATCAGGCACCGGTCGAACGGGACCAGGCGCTCGCCGCCTGTGGTCAATGTCACGGCGAGGCTGTACTCGTCCTTGAAACGCGCCTCGCCGTGCACGACCGAGATGGCCGGTATCCCGGCGAGAATCCCCTCGTACTTGACGTGGCGCAGTTCCTCCACGCGGCCCTGCTGTTGCGCGAGCAGCCGCGGCCGATTGACGACGGCTGGCGTGGCGGACAGTCCGGCATCGAAGGGGCTCTCACGGCGTAGGTGGGCGATGTGGGCCGCGCGGATCAGGATCTTGGAGGGCACACAGCCGACGTTGACGCACGTGCCGCCGATGAAGCCGCGCTCGATCAGCGTGACCGTCGCGCCCAGTTCGGCCGCCTTCAGCGCCGCCGCCATCGCCCCGCCGCCGCTGCCGACGACGGCGATGCGCAGCGTGGAACCATCAGCCCGCGCGTGTGAGACCGTGTTCGGGCCGTGGGGCGAACTCGTGATCGCCTCCGTGCGGGTGGCGCCAGGCGCGCCTGCCTTGGGCGTCACGCCGTAGCCCGCGGCCCGCACGGCAGCGGCGAGCCGCCCAGGATCGAGTGTTGCGGCGCCGCTGCCGCGAGCCGTCCGCTGCGGATAGGACACCTCCGCCGCCTGAACACCCGGCACGCTCAGAAGCGCCTTGCTGACGTGGCCGGCACAGGCGTCGCACGTCATGCCCGTGATGTCGAGTTCCTGGGCGTTCACCGGCGTACTCCGGGTGTGCTCGCTTCGCCGTGGCCGGGCACGACGCAGCAGGCGGCCTCGGCGCGGCGGCGCCTCAGGGCGTAGATCGTGATGCCGAGAAACACCACGAGTGCAGGAATCAGTGCGTAGTCGAGCCAACCGACCCAGGCTGAGAGGCCCACGGCGCCGAGCAGGAGCACGAGCAGTGGCGTGGCGCAACACAGCGCGGCCACGACCGTCCCGGCGACGCCGGTTCTCAGCAGGGTGCGGTTGTCCATGGCTTGTTACTTCCTCTTCACGGTGGAGGGGTAGCCCGCGTTCGTCGTGGCTTTCGTCAGCGCGACGGCATTGGTCTTGGCATCGTCGAACGTCACCACCGCCTGCTTCTTCTCCAGGTTGATCGTGACCTGGGCGACGCCGGCGACCTTGGTCAGCGCTTTCTTCAGTAGAAGAATGGGGCGACGAACGGAAAGCTGACGGCAACCAGAATCAAGACGGCGACCAACCCGAAGAGCGCTTTGTAGGTCGTGCGTACCTGCGGAACGGCGCACGCCTCCCCTGGTGTGCAGGCCGCGGCGGGGCGGAAGATCTGCCGATAGGCGAACAACAAGGCCACCACGGCGGCGACGACAAACAGCGGACGGTAGGGCTCGAGCGTCGTCAGATTGCCGATCCAGGCACCGCTGACGCCGAGCATCAGCAGCACCAGCGGGCCCAGGCAGCAGGTCGACGCGAGGATCGCGGCGAGGCCGCCTACGTACAGGGCGCCTCGGCCGGCGGCTGGCGGCGACGTGGGTGATTCAGTTGCGATGGCCGGCATGACAGATTAAGCTTGGGTCCGTACTTAGGTACGGAGTCAAGCGACATGAAGAACCATCCGCCCGACCTGCCGATCGGGGCCTTTGCCGCGGCGGCCGGGGTCAACGTCGAGACGATCCGCTTCTATCAGCGCAAGGGTCTGCTGCCCGAGCCGGGACGGGCGTACGGCAGCATTCGACGCTATGGAGCCTCGGACGTGGCACGGGTCAAGTTCGTGAAATCCGCTCAACGGCTCGGGTTCAGCCTCGAGGAGGTCGCGGGATTGTTGACGCTGGAGGACGGCCGACACTGCGATGACGCCCGCGTGGTAGCCGAGCAGAAGCTGGACGACGTGCGTGCGAAGCTCGACGACCTGCGCCGGATCGAGTCGGTGCTGGCGCCGCTGGTCGAGCGCTGCTGCGCGAGCCGCGGAACCATCAGCTGTCCATTGATCGGCGCGCTGCACGCGCGCTGAGGCGCCCGGCCCTGGCGTATCGTTAACCGCGCCATCGACCCGAAGGAGAAGATCGTCGGTGCGCTGATACAGCGCCAACGGAGGTTACGAGACCCTCGCGCGTGAAGGCCTGCCTCCCCGAGCGTTCGATCCCCGGCGCTCCTACAGAGACGCGGACCTTCCCGCTTGCTGGGATGTTCAGTCGCGAGCTTCGGCGAGCGAAGGTTGGCAGGTCCGCCAATGGGCTCAGCTACAATACAACGCGGAATCCGTGACCGAGGGCCCGACGGCAGTGCAAGGCGTGGCCATCCCGCCGTAGCTTGCGGCATGACACGCGAGCGGAGGCGGATGGCGCGCCCTGCAGGGGTAAGCTAAGGTAGGAAAGTCATGGAATACAAGATTGTTCTTGAGCCCGATCAGGAAGACGGCGGCTACGTTGTGCACTGTCCAGCTCTTCCAGGCTGCTACTCGCAGGGGGATACGCGAGAAGAGGCAATCGACAACATCCGCGAGGCGATCGAGGCGTATATTGAAAGTCTGAAGATCGACAACTTGCCCGTTCCTCCGGCTGTCGATCCAGAGATTGCGAGCGTGAGGGTGCGTGCCTAAACTGCCCGTCGTATCAGGGCAGGATCTCGTCCGTGTTCTCAGAAAATCAGGTTTCGAGGTTCACCATCAGAAAGGCAGCCGCCGGTGGTCGCGTCGACGCCCGAGGGGACGTCCAGTGAGAGGATCGGCGCGCCGGTCCCGTTCGCCCACGTGATGAGGTCGGCGGCGACCCCACGAGGCGCGCTCGTCAGGCCGTAGCCAATCAGGGCGTCGACGATCAGATCCGGCCGCTCCGTGTGCACAGCGCCCGCGTCGATCCGGCGGCCCGACGTGCCCGCGTAGACGTGCTGCTGAAAGGCCGGAACGCCCCCGGCCTGGAGAGGAGCGGCGAGCACGAGCGTCACGGGGGCGCCGCGATTGGCGAGATGGCGGGCGGCGCAGATGCCACCGCCGCCGTTCCCGCCGCCCCCGGCGAGCACCAGGATGTGCCGCTTGCGCCAGTCCGGCCCGAGGAGGTCGATCGCCTGCAGCGCCAGATTCCGTCCGGCGTTCTCCATCATCTGGAAGAGGTTCGGGCCGGTCTCGTCAACGGCGATACGGTCGATCTCGCGCATCTGAGACGCAGTGACCGGCGGCACGTCCAATCCGCCGGCGGTGAGAAACCGGACCTGCCTCAGCGCCACAGCGCGACGCCGCCCAGCAGGCCGGCCGTGTTCTCGACGACGCGTGCGTGACGGCCGAGCGGAAAATCGATCCGCGCCGCGTTGCCGCCTCCGATGTGCAGGCGGTCGTAGTTGAAGACGGTCTCCAGAATGCCCAGCACCCGGCGGAGGCGGCGGTTCCACTTGCGCGTCCCCACGCGCTTACGGGCCCGGTCGCCCAGATATTCGTTGTACGTGCGGCCGCCGCGCACCGGGTGCTGCGACAGCTCGATGTGCGGCATCAGGATCCCGTCGCGGAACAGGGCGCTGCCGACACCGGTGCCGAGCGTGATGACCAGCTCGACACCCTTGCCGGTGATGGCGGCGAGCCCCTGCACCTCCGCGTCGTTGAGGACGCGCACGGGCCGCTTCAACGCGCGCGTGAGCGCCCGGGCGAGGTCGAACCGCTGCCACCGCGCGCTGCCAAAGTTGGGCGCGGTGCGGACGATGCCGTCTCGAACGACCCCTGGGAAGCCCACGGACACGCGATCGAACGCCCCCAGCGGCGCAATCAGCGCCACGAGGGTGCGCACGAGAACGCTGGGCGGACACCGTGCGGGTGTCGGCACGCGAACGCGGTCGCCCACCATGCGTCCCTCGGCATCGAGGATCGCGGCCTTCAGCCCCGTGCCGCCGACGTCGATAGCCAGGGTACGCGGGCCTGCGCGTCGCCCGGCGTGAGCCCCGCGGCGGGATCGTAACCGTGCACGCTTCATTGGGCGCTCCATGGGCCGAGCTTCGCGGCGGCCTGGGCATCAGCCCACCAGACGACGGGTGAGCGGGCGGTGCGGAGGAGAGACGCGGGGCAGCCGCGATCCGGCCCGTCGGCGAGGGCGCACCGCAGCGCATCCGCCTTCGAGCTCCCTGAGACCACCACGAAAATCGACCTCGAGTGAGTGAGCACGGGGAGCGTGAGCGTCAGCCGGCCGTGCGGTTCGACCGGCGCGGTCGTCGCCACCACCCAGCGGCTCGCCTCGTCCAGCGCCGGCGATCGGGGGAAGAGCGAGGCGGTGTGCCCGTCGCCGCCGAGGCCCAGTAGCACGAGATCGAACGTGGGCCATTCGGTGTCGAAGTGCGATCGCAGCGTATGCTCATACTGGGCCGCGGCCCGGCCCGGCTCGTTCGGGACGGCCGGCATCGGGTGCACGCATTCCGGGCGCACGGGCACGTGGTCGAGCAGAGACTCGCGCGCCATGCGGTAATTGCTGCGCTCGTCATCGTGAGGCACGTCGCGCTCGTCGCCCCAGTACACGTGGACGCGATCCCAGGCGATATCGTCGCGGTGATCGAGCGCGAGGCATCGGTAGAGGCCGCGCGGCGTCCTGCCGCCCGCCAGTGCCATGGACGCCGACCCGTGCGCTCGCGCGGCCGCGGCCAGCACCTGGGCGACCTCGCGCGCCGCCGCGGCAGCGACGGCGCCGGCGTCGGCGAGCACGCGAAGGTCAGCGGCGATCACGGATGAACCGCTCGAAGGCCATCTGCATCAGCAGCAGCGACAGCTCACCGCGGGCGCGAGGATGCTGGCGCTGGCACTCGACGATGTGCCGGCTGAGCGTCATCCCGCTGGCGGGATTCACGGCCTCCATCACGACGTGGCCGCGGGCAGATGCCACTCGCGCTCGTCCCGCGCCATGAGCGCGTCGGCCGCCTCCGGGCCCCAGCTCCCCGCCGCATAGGCCGGGAGGCCCGCACGGGAGCCCTCCCACGCCTGGAGGATCGGTTCGACCACGGTCCAGCCCGCCTCGACGATGTCCGCGCGATGGAACAGCGTCGAGTCGCCGATCATCGCGTCGTAGAGCAGCGTCTCGTAGCCCGTGGTTGGCCGCATGCCGAAGTAGTCCGCATAGCTGAAGTCCATCCGGACCGTGCCGAGCCGCACGCGGGGGCCCGGCACCTTGGCCTCGAAGTGCAGCGCGATGCCCTCGTTGGGCTGGATGCAGAGGACCAGCTGGTTCGCCGGCAGGCATCCGACGGGCGTGTCGCGAAAGAGCTGGAAGGGCGCCCGCTTGAATTGCAGCACCACCTCGGTCAGCCGTTGCGGCAGGCGTTTGCCGGTTCTCAGGTAGAACGGGACATCCGCCCAACGCCAGTTGTCCACGAGCAGCTTGAGCGCCACGTAGGTTTCAGTCGTCGACCCGCGCGCCACGTCCGGCTCCTGGCGGTAGGCGGGCACCGGCGTGCCCTCGACCTCGCCCGCGGCGTACTGGCTGCGGACCACCTGAGCGTCCAGCCCGCCGGGCAGGAACGGGCGAATCGCGCGCAGGACCTTGACGCGCTCGTCGCGCACCGCGTCGGCCTCGAAGGAGATCGGTGGCTCCATGGCGGTGAGCGCCAGGAGTTGAAAGAGGTGGTTCTGCACCATGTCGCGCATCGCGCCGGTCCGGTCGTAGTAGTCGCCGCGCTGCTCGACGCCGACCGTCTCCGCGACCGTGATCTGCACGTGGTCGACGTAGCGCCGGTTCCAGATCGGCTCGAAGATGCCGTTGGCAAACCGGAAGGCCATGATGTTCTGGACCGTCTCCTTGCCCAGGTAGTGATCGATCCGGTAGATCTGATGTTCCTTCAGGAGGCCGACAAGGCGCCGATTGAGCGCCCGGGCGGAGTCGAGGTCGTGGCCGAACGGCTTTTCGATGATGACGCGGCGCCAGCCGCCGTCCTCCGCCAGGAGCCCGGCGGCGCCGAGGTGCTCGACAATCGGCCCGAAGAGCGCGGGCGGTGTGGCCAGGTAGAACAGGCAGTCGCAGGTGCTGTCGCCGCTCTCGTGCAGGGCAGACAGTACGTCGCCCAACCGGCGATAGAGACCGTCGTCGCCGAAATCGCCCGTGAGGTACGCGAGGCGCGACTCGAGCCATTCGCACTGCACGCGCTCGGTCCCGGCCGTGCCGAACTCCTGCAAGTCCCGGCTCACCTTCTCGCGATAGGCATCCGTTGTCATCGGCTCCCGGCCCACGCCGACGACGGCGAAGCGCTCGGGGAGCAGGCGGTCCCCGTTCAGGTTGTAGAGCGCCGGCAGCAGCTTGCGCTTCGCCAGATCGCCGGTCGCGCCGAAGATCACCATCGTCGAGGGATCGGCGACGCGCGCCGGCCGCTCGACGGCCAGCTCGCCGAACGGGGTCTGGACCGTGCGTTCCACGATTGGGTCAGGCTTCACGGGATCTCTCCGAGCTTAGGGCCATCATGTCGAATCATCCGTCACCTGGGCGCTCGTGGGTCCCCGAACTGTCTGTCCGGTGCGACCAGTTGCGACAGTTGCGGAGGAGTTTAGACCGGGTGAACTGCGAATACTGTGATCCGCCTCACACGTTACACCCGCCGGCGAGACGGCGTGCCGACCGGCCTGGCCTGGGCAAGGCAAGGTGTCGTGCCATAACGAGGGCGACGGACGCGAGGATTGCGACGCGCGTGCGCCGCTACGTCTTTTACACCATCTTCGACGATGTCAGCGGCACGGTGAGCGACGGGACGGTGACGCTGAGAGGCCGGGTCGGTTGGCGCGTTCATCGCGTCCACGTCGGCCTGCGTGGCGGCGCTGCGGCGGGAGAGGAGCATTCCGTATTCTTCGGTTCCCTCGGCGGGCAGCGCCACGTGTGCCCGAATCGATTGAAGCACCGGAGCCCCGTGGGACTCCAGGATGGCGAGGCCGTCTGTCTTCAATGATGTTTGCCCTTGGCCATTATCGACGGGGCGTCCTGCTGGACTTGACTGAGTCTCTTGATTGGGTATGATCAAGTCATACTTCGTAATAGTACCATGGCTCGTACGACCTCTACCCTCACGATCTCGCTACCTCCCGCCATGCTCGAGGAGCTAGAACGGGTCCGTCGACGGGAACACCGAACCAAATCCGAACTTATGCGCGAGGCCTTGCGCACCTACTTTTCCAGCCGAATTCCGGAAGTGACACCCACGCAGGCAGAACTGCGCGCGATCCGCCGAGGTCGAGCCGCGATCGCCCGTGGCGACTACGTCAACCTCGACGACATCCGCGATGACGTGGGATCTGCTCCTCGCCGGTCCCGCAAGAAAAGCGCTTAAGCGGTGTGAGCGTCCGCCGTTTGTGCCGTGCTGGCGCGTCCGATCACCCGCCGCTGGGGCGCTCGACGTGCCCCCAGAATGTGTGGCGCATCGCCCAGAGGATCTGTTCGCCGAAGGTGTGATCCTGCCGCGAGCGGCTGGGCACGTTCTTCGATCTTCCGGTGCCGATAACGAAAATCGCGCGCATTTGGGCGTGGCTCTCGTCATGCTCTCCGCATAGGGATGCAGAACATCAGATCATTTCGCCAGCTATTGGTTTGACAGAAGTCCATCGGATAGCGTTTCTATGTACTCGTTCGTGAATTATCCGGGCTAGCCCCCACGAGCAACCGCGCGACGACATCGGCGGCGGTGTAGTCGCTGCCGTCCGCGTGCAGGAACTGTCTCAGAGACGGCAGATCGTCGCCCGACGTCACCACGCCGGGCTCCAGGTACTTGCCGGCGCGGATCTGCGGATGCCCCGCCGTGGCGATGAGCGCGTTGCAAATGCACTTGCGGCCCACGGTGTCGTCGACGGCGCCGCCCTTCGACACATAGACGTTTGCCGGCTCGGCGGGACACCGCCAGCCGACCGCGCCGCTGTCGGTGCGGTACGCCTCACGCAAGTACCCAAGATCGCAAATGCGCGGCCGCGTGGCGTACAGCTCGGGATCCGACAGCGATCCCTCGACGCCGGCCACTTTGAACGGAAACCCGGTGGGCGAGGCCAGCGGATCGGTGTACACGCGCGCCTCGCCGGCCGCCACGTGCCGCAGGAGGGTCGCGCGGAAGTCCGCGCGCATGCCCGACTCGGCGCACAGCGCGAAGGCCGTGCCCACCTGCACGCCCGTGGCGCCGAGCGCCAGCGCTTCGGCGAGCTTGTCAGGCGAACCGTAGCCTCCAGCCAGCCAGAACGGCAACCCGAGCGCCCGCAACTTGACGAGGTCCACGCGGTCGCGGTCCCCGTAGATCGGCTCGCCGCTTTCGGTGAGCTGCAGTTTGCCGCGCGGCGGCGCGTTGTGCCCGCCCGCCGTCGGCCCTTCCACGATGAAGCCATCGACCCGGCCGTTGGCCTTGCGCTGCATCGTCAGGCCCAGCACGTCGGACGAGATGATGGCCAGAAACGACGGGCGCGCGAGCGCCGCCATCGGGCCTTCGAGATACAGCGCGGGATCGAACCGTGTCACGAACTCCTCGCCCGGTCGAGCGCCGGTCACGTGCAGCGGATAGGTGGCCACCTGGTGGTTCGCGAGCAGGTCGAGCGCGTTCGGGATCTTCAGCGGAATTCCCGCGCCCATCGCCACCACCGCGACACCGGCGAGCATGGAGCCGTAGATCGACGGCAGGTGCGGCAGCTGGATCTTCTCGAGGTAGTTGATGCCGACCGGATGGGCGTGGCCCTCGCGCGCGAGGAACACTTCCACGAAGTTCGCCACGATGCACAGCTCGACGAGCTCGCGCGGACTATCGAGCGCGTGCGTCGGGAGCTCGACGTACGGCTGCCGCTCGGGCTTGCCGCCCGGGATGTAGTACCGCTGCCAGATGCGCTCGGCCATCGCGCGCATCGGGAAGCGATCGAGCCCGCGGCGCATGTGTCCGCCCGGGTCGCCGTCCTGCAAGCGCCGCGCGAGTATCTGGTCGAGCGCCGTGCCCGACACGACGCCGAGCTGCCCCTGCCGCGACACGGCGTTGGCCAGGCGCCAGTTCGAGATCCCGACGCCCATTCCCCCTTGAATGATCTGTGGCAGTTTCATCACCGCACGCACTCCGATTTCTCAGCGTACACCCATTCGTCCCCCAGTCGCCCCAGCGCCACAATCTGGTGCTGCCTGTCGTCACCCAACTCGAAGTGGCCGGTTTGCAGCTGTCCATTAATGGCCCCGGTTTTGGGTGTCCACATAGTGCCATGGCTCGTACGACCTCTACCCGCGCGATCCTGTTAGTGTTCAGTAGGCAGTAGGCAGTTCGCTCTTGGCCGAAACAAGCCTCGGCAGGGCGAGCATGTTTCGGTCAGCCGAGGCGGGACAGGCGGGGAACCTTGGAGACAAGGAAGCGGGTGACCTCGCTCCATTCCATCGGCAGGAGCATGTCCGGCAGGGCCTGCTCTTCCGCATCCTTGAAGTACATGAGCGCCTTCAGGATGTGCACCCGGTCATAGGGCGTGCTGGCGAACTTCGCTTCGAACCAGCGCAGAATCTCGCCGAGGCCATAGTGTTGCGCGGCGACGTAGAGATCCACGAAGTCGCGCCGGCTGCCGCGGGTCGCGACCGCGTTGACCAAGCACGGATCGGGCGGCGAGATCGGCTGCCGCCCGTGCCCAGCCTTCAGGCAGGACTTCGCGGTGCCATACGGGTTGGTTATCGGGCATGGCAGTACCTCGCAGCAGTTGAAGCTTGAGAATGATGACGGAAACCGTGCCGCCCGGTTTAGCGGGTGCGGAGGGCGACGACGTCGTTCGCGGGGATGCCGTAGAGGATGGCCCAGAAGTTGGCCGAGAGCGGGGTGAGGTTCCGGTCCGTCCGGAGCACGTCCAGGACTTGCTCCTGCGTGAAGGTGCTGCGCAACCAGGCAATCGCCGCTTCGTCCCCGTACTCCAGCACGCGCTCGATGGTGTAGCGCGGGTAGGTCCTGGAATCGAAATTGTCAATGTTCGTAATCCCAGAACAGCATCCGTAAGTGCCGTGGGGTTATGCACGCATGCTATCAAATGACGCTAAACCCGTCAATAACAACAGCTTAGCTCGACCCTTCGAACGACAGCGTCCCGTTCTCGCCGCCAATCTGCAGGCGCACTCCAGTCAGCCACTTTTCAGGCGCCTGCGCGCTGGCGGCGATCGCAGTGGCGGTCGGTTCGTCGACGTCGCGGCAGCTGAGGTGTGAGCGTCCGCCGTGTGTCCCGTGCTGGCGCGTCCGATCACCCGCCGCTGGGGCGCTCGACATGGCCCCCGAATTTGTGGCGCATCGCGGAGAGGACCTTCTCGCCGAAGGTGTGATCCTGCCGCGACCGGAATCGCGCGAAGAGCGACGCCGCCAGCACGTCGACCGGCACCGCCTGCTCGATGGCCGCTTCGATGGTCCAGCGGCCCTCGCCCGAGTCCTGTACGACGCCGCTGAAGGCGGCGAGCTCCGGATCCTCGGCGAGCGCCATCGCGGTGAGATCGAGCAACCACGAACCGACGACGCTCCCGTGCCGCCAGACCTCGGCGATGTCGGCCAGATCGAAGCGGTAGCGTTCCGCCTCCGGGCGCGAGCCGTTCGCGGCGGTGCGGAGGATGTCGAAGCCTTCCGCGTAGGCCTGCATCAGGCCGTACTCGATCCCGTTGTGCACCATTTTTACGAAGTGCCCGGCGCCGGCCGGGCCGCAGAAGAGGTAACCGCGCGCGGCCGTGCCGCCGCGGTGCTCGCGTCCCGGCGTCGGCGGCGTGCCGTCGTTGCCGGGTGCCAGCGCCGCGAAGATCGGGTCCAGGCGGTCGATCGATGCGCGCGGGCCGCCGATCATCAGGCTGTAGCCGCGGTCGAGGCCCCAGAGCCCGCCGCTCGTGCCCACATCGACGTACTGAATGCCGCGCGGCTCGAGCGTCCGGGCGCGGCGCACGTCGTCTTTGTAGTGCGTATTGCCGCCGTCGATAATCGTGTCGCCCGCCTGCAGGCGGGGCGTGAGCTCGTTGACCATCTGTTCCGTCGGCTCGCCGGCCGGCACCATGAGCCAGACGGCGCGCGGCGGCTTCAGCGCGTGCACGAGGTCATCGAGCGACGCGGCGCCGTTCGCGCCTTCGGCCGCCAACTCCCGCACGCGTTCGGCGCTGAGGTCGAAGACGGTGACGGCGTGCCCGTCGCGCGTCAGCCGCCGGGTCATGTTGGCGCCCATGCGGCCGAGGCCGATCATTCCAAGCTGCATCGAAGTGTCTCCTGGGAGTTGCTGACAACTCCAAAATCCCAAACGCCAAGTCCCAAGACGCCAACTCCCAATTGGGAGTTGTGGCGTTGGGCGTTGGGAGTTTCTGTTACCGGGCCAGCGCGGCGTCGACGGTCCGCGTCAGCTCCTCCAGGCCGGTCGTCACGTCAGGACCGAGATGCACGCGCAGGGCGCGCCGGCCGCGCCCGGCGAGGACGGCGAAGTCTCCCTGCGCCTGAGCGGCCTTCACCGTGCCGAACGAATACCTCCGGCCTGGCACCGGCACATCGGCGGCATCCTCACACGTGATCTGCAGGAAGACGCCGCTGTTCGGGCCGCCCTTGTACGCCTGCCCGGTCGAGTGGAGGAAGCGTGGCCCGAAGCCGACGCACGTCGCCGCGCGGGTGCGCTCGCGTACGCGATGGCGGATGGTCTGCAGGCGCGCCTCGTAGTCACGGCGCCGGTCGAGATAGGCGAGGAGCGCGAGGTAGTCGCCGGCAGCCAGCCGCGAGAGGTGCGCGCGCAGGCAGCTCGATGGCGACCGATCGCCGGCCATCGCCGCCTCGATCGCGCGCGCGTTGACCGGGTCGGCAAAGAATCTGAAGCCCCCCGCCACGAGGAACGGCTCCTCCGCGGGGAGCGCGCCGCTGGCCTCATAGGCGGTCGTGAGCCTGCGGGTCTCGATCTTACTGGCCTCGACGTCGGGCTGATCGAACGGATGGATCCCGATGACCGCGCCGGCGACCGCCGTGGCCATCTCCCACCGGAAGAACTCCTGCCCGAGATCGTACGGATCGACAAGTCCGATACGGACGACGGCGTGGCCGGCGGCGTCGAGCGCGTCGATCGCGCGATCCTGTTCCGCGTCGGGGGAGGACTCGAGCCGCAGGTACGCGAACACGCGGTCGTTGCCGTACGTGCCGGGCGGGCCGACGTCTTCGCCGTCCACCGGGATCAGTCCCTTGCCTTGCTTGCCCGTCGACTCGGCCAGCAGCTGCTCCAGCCAGGCCCCGACGGCCGCAATGGCCGGCGAGGCCACGATCGTCACCTTGTTCCGGCCGTGCTTCGCAAGCGTTCCGAGCAGGATGCCGATCACGACGCCGGGATTGTCGCGCGCCGGCACGCACGCCGCGCAGCTCTGCACCATGTCGTTCGCGCGATCGAGCAGCCGGGCCACGTCAACGCCCATGAACGCCGCGGGCGCCAGGCCGAAATCCGAGAGGGCCGAATACCGCCCGCCGATGCTCGGCCGCCCGAGGAACACGCGCCGGAAGCCGCGGCGCTCCGCGAGCTCCTGCAGCGCGGATCCCGGATCGGTGATGGCGACGAACCGTCCGGGCGCCTCAGCAACGCCGACGGCCTGCGCGATGCGCTCGAAGACGTACTCGAACAGGATGTCGGGCTCGAGCGTGCTGCCCGATTTGCTCGAGACGATGACCAGCGTGCGTGCCAGGTCGAGGGCGTCCACCGTCCGGGCAATCTGTGCCGGATCGGTCGAGTCGAGCACGTGCAGATCCGGGAAGGCGTCCTGTCGTCCGAATGTCTCGCGCAGCACGTCCGGGCACAGGCTGGAGCCGCCCATGCCAAGGAGAAGAGCCGCCGTGAAGCCGTCCGCGCGAACCTCTGCGGCCGCGCGGCGCAGGTCGTCGACGTGCGTCTCCTGTGCCTCGGTGATGTCCAGCCAGCCCAACCAGGCGTGCTCGTCGCCCCCGGTCCAGAGACCGGCGTCGCGCGCCCACAGCCGCCGGGATGAGCCGCGTGCCTGCCAGTCGTCCAGCGCCGCGTCGACGTCGGCGCGGATCGCGGGCGGGATGGAGACCGTCTGCCGGCCAGGCTTCGCGGCCGGCCGGGCTGCTCTGAGCTGTCCGTCAATCACGTCGAGCAGCTTGCGAAACGGCTCTTCGAACAGGCGGAGCGCGTCTGTCAGCAGATCGGTGGTGATCTCGTCGAGGGAGATTCCGGCATTCGCGAGCGCGGCCACGTCCCGTCGTGCCCCCTCGACGTCCTCTTCGAGGCTGGGTTTGATCACCCCATGATCCCGGACGGCATCGAGCGTCGCGGGGGGCATCGTGTTGACGGTGTCCGGCCCGACGAGCTCTTCCACGTACAGGGTGTCGCGATAGGCGGGGTTTTTCGTACCGGTACTGGCCCAGAGCAAGCGCTGGGGGCGGGCGCCGCGCGCGGCCAGCGCCTGCCAGCGCGGGCTGCGCACGAGGGTCTGGTAGCGCTGGTAGGCGAGCTTCGCGTTCGCGATGGCCACGGTGCCGCTGAGCCGCTGCACGGCCGCTCGCTCCGCCGCCGTGAGCGCCGCCTTCGCGCGCTCCGCAATCCGGGCGTCCGCGGCGACGTCGATGCGGCTGACGAAGAAGCTCGCGACGCTGGCGATGCCGCTGATGTCGCCGCCGCGTGCGGCGCGCGCCTCCAGGCCCGACATGAAGGCATCGGCCACCGCTTCGTACGCCGCCTGCGAAAACAGCAGCGTCACGTTGACGTTGATCCCGTCGGCGATGAGCGTCCGGATGGCGGAGATGCCCTCGGCCGTCGCCGGCACCTTGATCATCGCGTTCGGGCTGCCGAGCGCGGACCAGAGCCGGCGCGCCTCTGCGATCGTGCCGTCCGCATCGTGCGCCAGCAGCGGCGAGACCTCCAAGCTGACGTAGCCGTCCCGGCCGTCTGTCGCGTCGTAGACCTCTCGGAGAACGGCTGCTGCGCCGCGGACGTCCTCGATCGCCAGCGTTTCGTAGGCTGTCTTCGGATCGCATCCGCCTCGAACGGCGAGCTGCCGGAGCGCGTCGTGGTAATCGCTGCTGCCGGCGATGGCCTTCTCGAAGATGGCCGGGTTCGAGGTGAGGCCGCCGAGCCCGTCCGATTCGACGAGCCGCCGCAGGTCCCCGCTCGTGATCAGATGCCGCCGGATGTAGTCCAGCCAGACCGACTGGCCGTGCTCCCGGAGTTGAAGAAGCGGGTTCACGACCGGCTCTCCTGTCTCTGAATCGCGCGCCCGTTTGCGGCCCGGGCCTTCACGGCGGGCGGCAGCACCTCGTCCCGGTACGCGGCGGGCTGCTGTTCGAACAGGATCAGGCCGGGGATGGCCCGCAAGGAGGCCAGGTGCTCGACCGGCTGATGCGTCGGGCCGTCTTCGCCGACGCCGATCGAGTCGTGCGTGAAGATATACACGACCGGAAGCTCCATGATGATGAGCGTCGGGCGATCGGTGGCGGCTGTGAAGATCGCGAACGACCGATCCAGCATGGCACGGTCGTTGGCATCGCTGACGCGCGTCACGTTCCAGCCGTACGCCACGAACCGTGCCCCGACATCTTCGGTAAATGCCAGCGAGGTCGCTCCCTCGATCGTGATGCGGTTGTCGTCGTGGATCCAGCACAGGTTCGCCAGGCGGAGGTGGCCCGCGAGCGAGCGGCCGTCGAGTTGCCGGAAACATCTGATGTCGTCCAGCGTGACCGACAGCACGAACCGGTCTCGGTTCGGCCAGATGGGATCGTCGGGATCGAAGCGCAGGACGCGGTGCCACAGGCAGTACGCGGCGGGCGCCATGGCCATCGGCGTGCCTGGATGGCCGGAACGGGCCGCCTGCACGGCGTCCATGGCGAGCGTCCGAAGTGTCGTGATGGCGCGCTGATCAAGATCGAGTTCGGCCATCAGTCAGGTATCTAGTCCGTCCGGGTGGGGAATGTTACGTCACCCCTCGCCTGGACGGCCATCCAGAACCGCCGCACCATTCGTGTCCGCGGGTGGGGTGGTGGCGGTCAAGCGTAGGCTCTGGTCGTGTGCGGTCGGAGTTGCACGGTCTTCCGGCTGACAGTGTGAAGCAGGTCACATAACTCGACTACGGCGTCTGACGCCGCGCGGCGTCCCGCGCCAGGAGCGACTGAAAGCAGCGGCAGGATGTGGGTGTGCTCGATGAGGATGAGATAGCGTAGCGGGCTGGCGTCAGCGACGACGATCACTCGGTACGGCGCTGGCGGTCAGTCTCGCTTGTCAGTTCTGCTTGTCGCTTCTCCCACAACCGTGCGCTCGTCGCGCCTTCACGCTCGAAATCGTCGATCGAGTACTCGAGCGGCACCCCGTGCCGCTTCAGGAATCCATCGAGCTCGTAACGGGACGGAATCTCCAGCAACCGGCAGAGCTGGTGTGCGGTGATCCGATGTGTTCGGTACGCGTCGATGGCAAGCGCCTCAAGGGCAGTCCTCGAGAGATCACGCCCTTCTTCGGCGAGCTGACCGACGGCGCTGTCCGGCAGATCCAGCCAAATCCTCACGGTTTCAGTATAGCGAACTTCAGAGGGCGACACTGGTCACACAAGCGGCAATCGTGCGCGGTCACACACAATGACAGCTTGGGCCCGGACCGTTTGGGGTCTATCTGCCGGCCGTCACCCATACGATGCGTCGCTCTCTTGCAAGCGGTAACGGTCCTATCCTGGAGACGCAGGACTGGGCATTCGCCGCCGCAACCGGAGAGCGCCTGGCGATGCACATCACGTACGAACGGGGTGTTGGAAACAAAGGCAACCCTGCGGAGATCCGCTTCTATTCTGCAAAGACTCCCGGCTTCTATCAGATCTTCAGGCAAGAGCAGGTCCTGGACATTCTGCGAAACGTGACGACGAATCCGCCAGACCGCGTGAAGGAGTTCTCGTTCGAGGGCTCGGGCGGCAGCTACGCGAGGCTCTTCGACGGCACGGAGCAGGTGCTGAGCTGGGACAATATTCTCTGGATCAATCGCTCCGTGCTCCTGCCGTAACGCCTGGCCCCCTCCGTCGTGACGGTCCAGCGCGGGTCGAGGCCGTGAAGTCCTTGCAGACGATCGCGGCGCAGATCATCCGCGAGTCGCGGCGCGTGCTGGCATAGACTGAAGTCGTCGGCGGCATGGAAGAAATGGTGCGGACGAGGCGCGGGCGCCGGGGGCTGGCGACGCGGCGAGGACTACCACGAGCAGCAGAAGAAAGGGGACACCCAATGTTGCCAAAGCATCGTCCGCCGACGCATCCCGGCGAAATGCTCCTGAAGGAATTCCTGGAGCCGCTCAACGTGACTCAGGTCGAGGCCGCCCGTCGTATGCACGTGCCGTTTCAGCGGCTCAACGCGATCGTGTGTGGTCGCCGTGCGGTGAGCGCCGAGACGGCGCTGCTCCTCGAAAAATTGACACGTATGGATGCCGAGTTTTGGCTTTCGTTGCAGGTGAAGTGGGACCTGTGGCATGCGACGCGCGAGGGCGGTCTTCCCAGAGTGCGTGCGCTTGTCAACGCGCGGGCATAACCACCACAGAGCGGCCGTGGAATCGCAACGAGGTCGGTGACTATGCTACCCGCCTCGCCCAGAGCAAGAGCTGCCCGATGACTTGCAGCGACGACATCGTGGATGCTGTGGTCCGCAAGATCGGCATTGCCCAATATCACCTCGAGCAACTCAGAGAGGAAGTAGCGCAAGCAAACGCCGCTGAGCTTGCTCGACGCGAACGGACAACCACGGGCCATGCTGGGGGTGACACAAACAGTGACACCCGACGGCAGGACCATCAGGCATCCAGAGTCGTCCCTATTTCTCTTTGGCGCTGATGTCAAGGTGATTTGGGAAGCCTGTGATTTGAGAAGCCCCGCGGTGACCGCCAGGGCGCCCGACGAGCTGCTGAACCGCGTTCGCGGCGAAGTACCTCGAGATGCCGGGGCTGCGCCTGACGCTGGCACAGGCCGCGCGCCTGTGGGCATTGGACCGGGATCGCGTCCGCTCGCTGTTGTTCGCGCTCGTTGACGCGGGTTTCCTGGTGCGGGCAGGCGACGGTCAGTACGCGCGCCGTGGAGATTCCGTCGAAGGGGTAGTTCGTAACGTCCGGACCCGAACGAAGACGGTACGGGCAGGCAGAACCGGATGAACGCCAGGGCCTACATTCTCCCACGTCCCACATCGCTCGACACGGACGCCGCGATGATCTTCGCGAGCGGGTTTCTCGCCACGCTGGCCATGACCACCATCATGTATGTGTTGCCCTTGATTGGCGTCGGTCGGGTGGATCTCCTGACGTGGACGACGCGGCTGTTCGCCGAGGTCGATCTGCCGACGTGGGCGGCGCGAGCGTTCTCCGAGGATCCGCGACGCATCGCGGCCCTTGGGATCGGGCTGCACATCTTTCTGGGCTTCGGGTACGCGTGGGTATTTGCCGATCAGGTGGAGCCGCGACTCCAGTTCGGACCTCTGCGCGCGGGCCTGTTGTTTGGCGGCGCGCTCTGGTTGTTCGCGCAGATCGTTGAGGTCCCACTGCTCGGTATGGTCGGCGGCGCGGACCTGTCGCCCGGCGTGTTCGCGTTTCGGTTGGGCCCGGGAGCCTTCCTGGCCAGCCTGCTCGCGCACCTGGCCTATGGCGGCACGCTGGGCGGCGTGTACGGCTGTCATTGGGGCGGGACTTGTCGCTGTCGCTAGGCGCGCAGACGACGTACGAGGGCACGCTGGTCGACAGCAAGTGTTACCTGGGGATGAATGAGACAGGCAACGATCATGGCCAGATGAAGGCCTGCGGCACCATGTGTCTGAAGGGAGGAACGCCTGCCGCGATCGTGACGAAGGACAAGCAGTGTCACGCCCTGATCGCGCCGTCCGGCGCGCTTGCCGACTACGTCGGGCAGCAGATTCGCGTGGTCGGGTCGCTGCACAACGGCGCGATCCTCGCGAAGAGCGTGCAGGTAAACAAGGGCGGCCGGTGGGAAGAGGTGAAGCTCGGCGGGATGGCGGGCTAATCGAGGAAGGTCACCGGCAGAACGGTTGCGGGGTCGACTGACGAGGTCGGCCCCGCCGCGTGCTTCACCCGAGTGGTATCGATCCGAGAGTCCACGAGAACGGCACCTGCCGGGTCGCGTTGCCGGTGTCGGCGTCTATTGCTTCCACTCTCGGAACCGTTCGAGCAGTTGCGCCTGCACGTCGGGGGGCATGTCCTCCGGGGGAAGCCTGCCGATCGTGCGGATGGTCTGTTTCATCTGGTCCAGGTACGCGCGGCAGCCTCGGCACATCCCGATGTGGACGCGGAAGCGCACCCGGTCCATGAAGGACATCCGTCCTTCAAGATAGTCGGTAATGACTTCGGTGAGCTCCCTGCACGTCAACATCGATCCTGACCTTCGCCTACCTTTTCTGCACGTGCTGCTCCAACGCGGTCCGGATTCTGGCCCTCGCGCGGTGTAGCAGTACCCGTTGATTCGTCTCGCTGATCTCGAGAATGTTACAGGCCTCCGTCGAGTCGAGCCCCTCCACGTCTCTCAGGGTGACGACGGCGCGCTGTCCCGGCGGCAGACCGGCGATCGTGCGATCGATCAGGGCCCTGGTCTCGCGACGCAGAAGCAATCGCTCCGGGGTGTCCGCATCCCACTGCTCGGGCGGCGCCGACCAGCTCCCCGCCTCAGTGAAGCGAGACGGTGACACGGCGCGGTCGCCCTCGCCGGGGTCGTGGCTCAGGGCCGAGAACGGCACCGATCGCTTGTCGCGTTGGCCGCGGGTCTTGGCGCGGTTGGTCAGGATGCTGAAAATCCAGGTTTTCAGCCCGGAACGCCCCTCGAAGGATCGAAGGCCCGTCAGGACTGCCAGCCAGGTGTCCTGTACGACCTCTTCCGCGCTGGCGCGGTCCGAGACGAAGAGGAGCGCCAGCCGCAGGAGCCGGCCATGGTACTGCGTCACCAGGCCGCTGAACGCCGCCTCGTCGCCCGCGAGCAGCCGCTCGACCAGGGCTGCATCGTCCGGGTGAGCGGGGTTGTCAATGCGTTGACGGGCGCGGGCGGAACGCTCTGGCAATGACGTAGTCCAGCGATAACCGGCCGGGCCCGCGCGTGAGCAGGAACAGCAGGGTGGATCCCCACACGAGATGGTCCGTCCACGCGCTAGCCTGGATAGACGAAGATCTGAATGACGGCAATCATGCCAAGGAGCGGCAGCGTGGCCAACCGCGTTGCCAGGCCCAGGTGCCACTCGAGCTCGGCGAACGCACACAGGTACGGGAGCTCTGCCGTGCCGGGTCGAGCCGAGAGGAAGCCGGGCAACTCCTCCCCATATTCCGCGATACAGGGTCTGGATGGCGGGCGCTCGCGCACGAACTGTCGCGCCGTCTCGGTCAGGAACACGGATCCCACGAGCCAGGCGGTCGCGGGAAACCTGTCGAGCAGCGCCGTGACGAGGCTCGTCTCGTAATGCCGGTGGTGAATGGCCAAACGTTTCTGCGCGATGCGGCCGCCGACAAG
>MEKU01000037.1:22251-65376 GCA_001767195.1 Acidobacteria bacterium RIFCSPLOWO2_02_FULL_67_21 | reverse complement strand
GTGTCGCCCAGCACGACCGCCCGCCGAACGCTCTCCTGAAGGTCAGCCAGCGTTGGCACGGTGTGCTTCCAGCGCGCGTGCGCCGACCGCGTCGGCCCGGGACGCCTCACCCAACAGCGTCGCGAGCGCCGGAATGTCGTTGTCCCACTCGACGATCGTAGGTGTCGGGCCGAGGCGGCGAACAGCATGGGCATACAGATTCCACACCGGCTCGGCAATCGTCGTGGCGTGGGTGTCCACGAGCAGCTCCGCGCCGGGCGTGGCCTCGTCGTCCTCAGGCGTGAACCCTCCCAAGTGCAGCTCCCTGATGGCCGCAACCGGCAATCCGTCGATGAAGCGATAGGGGTCGTACCCCATGTTGTGGCCGCTCAGGTAGACGTTGCTGACGTCGCACAGCAACTGACAGCCGAGGCGATGCACGAGCGCGTTCAGGAATTCCAGTTCCGTCATCGTCGACGTGCTGAGGAAGTTCTCCGGGTGCACTTCAAGCCACCCGACGGCAGGAAGGGTGGCCACCACCTCGGCGAGGTGCGGCAGTCTGAGACCGACGCCCGCCGTGTCGGGTTGTTGGCGATTCGACATTGACGTGGTGGTGGCCACCTGGACCTCTCGCTACGCTCTTGGCTTCACGCTCCCGTTGACGATACGCTCGCAATAGCCGGCAGGCACGTAGATCCACGCCCTGGGGTCGGCGTTGACCCTGGACGTTCCGCCGCAGGAGTTGTTGCCCGTCGAGGCGCAGTCGTTCTGACCGGCTTTGGCGAGCTCGTAGCACGTTTCGGCTTTGAAGTTGCTCGGCGGCGGAACCGGCTTCTGAGCCGAGACCAGCACGGGGGCGATCACCGCAGTGGCCAGCGCCGAGGCGACGACGAAACGCATGTTCATGCAATCCTCCAATAAAGTGGTGTCGGTAACAGCGGCGGCTGATCGTTGTGGCGTGCAGCCGGCAAGACGCGTTAGTGAGGAATTCGACGAACAGGGAGAAAAGGTTACGGAGCGCACTGCAGATGACGAACGCGTGCCGGCGTCAGTATCTGCGCTGAGGACTCTTCCCAGTCGAATTCATCGCGACCCCAGCCGCACCGTCGCGATCCGGATCTGTGGCGCGGCCCACATGATTTGTTCGTAACGATGTCTCTCCTGCCGTGACCATACGCAGAGAGGGTCGGCACCCGGCAGAATATCGTGCCGGGTCCACCGAGGTGCTTACGCAACGTGTATCGAGCCGAGGCGGTAACTGAACCGGAGCGCGCCGATCTGACCGATCCGGCCGACGATCGGCGCCTGAGGCACGTCCATCCGCCGGATTGGCGGAACCCTCAACCGGCGCCCAAGTACGATCTGGTGGTCCTCGGCGGCGGAACCGCCGGGCTGGTGGGCGCTATGGGGGCGGCTGGTCTCGGGGCGCGCGTGGCACTCGTCGAACGTCGCCTGCTCGGCGGTGACTGTCTCAACACGGGCTGCGTTCCCTCGAAGGCGCTGATTCGCTCGGCGCGCGCGGTCGGCGAGCTCCGCAAGGCATCGTCACTGGGAGTGGAGACCTCGCAGATCCGCGTTGACTTTCCGGCCGTCATGCAACGCCTCCGCCTTCGGCGCGCCGAGATCGCGGTGCACGATTCCGCCGCGCGCCTGCAAGCGGCAGGCGTGGACGTGTTTTTCGGCGACGGCCGATTCGCCGATCCCACGACGGTCGTTGTGGACGGTGCATCTCTGCGCTTTCGGCGGGCGCTCGTCGCGACCGGTGGCCGGCCGGCGGTGCCCCCCATCCCTGGCCTCGACGCCGTTCCGTATGTGACGAACGAAACCCTGTTCGACATCTCCGAGCTTCCCCGGCGCCTGCTCGTCATTGGGGCCGGACCCATCGGCTGCGAGATGGCACAGGCCTTCGCACGCTTCGGGTCGACCGTTACCGTGCTGGATCGGGCCACGCAGGTGTTGCCCCGGGAAGATCCGATGGCCGCCTTCGTGCTCAGGCGCCATCTCGAACGTGACGGGCTTCGCCTGGAGCTGGGCGTCAGTGTTGAGAGCGCGGAGATGCACGACGGCGAAGTACGCCTCCACATCACGAAAGACGTCAGTCGGCGGCCGGAGCGCACGATGCTTGCCGGCGATGCCCTGTTAGTCGCGGCCGGCCGTGCTCCGAACATCGAAGGGCTCGGGCTCGAGGCTGCGGGCATTCGAGCCACCGCTCAGGGCATCGACGTGAGCGACCGTCTCCAGACGTCGAATCGGCGAGTCTACGCCTCAGGCGACGTGTGCTCCGCGTACAAATTCACCCACGCCGCGGATGCCATGTCCCGGATCGTTCTCCAGAACGCGCTGTTCTTCGGCCGCCGCAAGGCGAGCGCGCTGGTGATTCCGTGGGTGACCTACACCGATCCGGAAGTCGCCCATGTCGGAGCGACGCACGTGGACATCGCCAAATCGAACGGACGGCTGGAGACGATCACCGTTGACCTCAGCGAGATCGATCGCGCCGTGGTGGACGACGAGTCGGATGGATTCGTGCGGGTGCATCACGAGCGCGGACGCCTCCGCGGGTGCACCATCGTCGCCAGTCATGCAGGCGAGATGATCGCTGAGGCGGTGTACGCGATTACGCACAGAGGGACGCTCGGCGAACTGTCCGGCACGGTGCACGCCTACCCCACGCAATCGGAGGCATTGCGGAAGGCCGGCGACGTCTATCGCAGACAGGGGCTCACCGCGGCTGTGCGCAGGTGGCTGACGCGCTATTTCGAGTGGACACGATGACTCCCCAAGGTACAGACATGCAGACCCAGGTTGACGAGAAGACGATTCTCAGGGCGCCCGCCACGGTGACCGAGCGCACGCGCGGCGCGGTCGTGGCCATCGACCCGGCGTCGCCGCACTGGATTGCCACCGACGAACGCGGGATGTCCATCCTGCGCCGCCTCGACGGACGGACCGCGCTTGGCGATGTGGTGCGCGGCTACGCGGCAGACTCCGGACTGGATATCAACCGGGCGTGGCTGGATGTCGACACGTTTGCCCGCGACGCGCTGCGGCACGGGTTCGTGTCGACGGATGGAGCCGTCCCGCTGCCATACCTCGGCCGCGCGACGTACCTTCGCACGGACCGGCTGCGCGAGCTCTGGATCCATGTCAACGACTTCTGCAATCTGGCGTGCGAGCACTGCCTCGTGTCATCCAGCCCGCAGCGCGCGCAGGATCTGGAGGGGGCGGTGGTGCGCGGCGCCATCGACCAGGCTGTCGCTCTTGGGACCGAACGGTTCTTTCTGACCGGCGGCGAGCCGCTGGCGCGCCCGGACGTCATCGAGCTGATCGAGCACATCGTGCGGACGCACGAACGCGAGCTCGTGGTCATGACAAACGGCACGCTGCTCAAGGGTGCCCGCCTCGCTGCACTGGCGGCGCTGCCAGCCGAACGGTTGCGCGTGCAGATCAGCCTCGACGGCGCTTCCTCAGAGGTCAACGATCCGATTCGAGGAGAGGGCAGCTGTGCCCGGATCGTCGATGGCATCCGTGCTGCGGTTGGGGCCGGTCTGCGGACGACGATCACGATGACGCTGCTGCGGTACAACCTCCACGATGCGGCCGCCGTCGTCGCGTTTGCCGCCGATTGTGGCGTCACGAACGTGCACCTGCTCTGGCCTCATCGCCGCGGCCGCCTGCTGACGGGGCGATTCGCCAACCTTCCCGACGCCCGCGAAATCCTGGACGCCGTGCGCGCGGCACGGCAGGTGGCGCGTGACCGCGGCGTGACGATCGACAACGTCGAGGAGCTCCGGCTCCGCTTCGACGGCCTGCACGGCGTGAAGAACGATCTGGCGAGTGCCGGCTGGACGAGTCTGTGCCTCTATACCGACGGCGGCATCTATCCGTCGGCGTCCATGGCCGGTGTGCCTGAGCTGCACTGCGGCAGCATCCTCGATCGGCCGCTCGAGTCGGTCTGGAAGGGCAGTGCCGTCCTGCGAGACCTCCGTGGCGCCACCGTGGACCAGAAAGCACAGTGCCGCGCCTGCCATCTGAAATTCCTGTGCGGCGGCGGGGATTTGGAGCACGGGTATTGGGCGTCTGGTGGCGCGACTGGTCCAGGGAGCTTCGTTGGCCACGACCCGTACTGCGACGTCTACAAGGGAATGGCTGCCGACGTCTTGGCAGATCTGGTGGACGAGGGCCGTTCAACGGTGCAGCCGCGGTCGGGGTTCGACCGGCCCGTCGTCTTTCGTGCGATGGGCGAGCGGACGCTGCACGACGAGCCGGCGATCGTGCGGACGACGCATTCCGCCTGCGTGCTGTCGGAAGAGGTGGCCGACAGGTCACGAGCGGAAGTACGCGAGTTCTACGGTCACGCGGCGGAGCAGCCGCAGGCTGAACTGTGCTGCCCGATCAAGCCCGATGCGGAGGATCTGGCGCACATTCCGCCGGAGGTCGTCGAACGATTTTACGGGTGCGGCAGTCCGGTCTCGGCTGCCGCGCCGCAACCCGGGGAAACGCTCGTCGATCTCGGGTCCGGCGCCGGCATCGATTGCTTCATCGCCTCGCGGCGCGTTGGCCGGGAAGGTCGGGTGATCGGCATCGACATGACCGACCAGATGCTGAACGTCGCCCGCGAGTGTCAGCCGAAGGTTGCCGCGAGCCTGGGGTACGACAATGTCGAGTTCCGCCGCGGCTTTCTCGAGCGCATGTCCGTGGACGACGGCACGGCCGACATCGTGACGTCGAACTGCGTCATCAACCTTTCGCCGGACAAGCCCGCAGTGTTCCGGGAAATCTGGCGCGTGCTGAAGGATCACGGCCGCGCCGTGCTGGCAGACATTGTCGCGGATAGTGAAGTGCCGCCCGCGCTGCGCGCGGACGGCCAGCTCTGGGGCGAGTGCATCAGTGGCGCGCTGTCCGAGGATGGCTTCCTGTCGGCGCTGGAGCGTGCCGGTTTCTATGGCGTGACTATTCTGAAGAAGACGTTCTGGCGCGAAGTGGAACGCACGCGGTTCTACTCGGTGACCGTCCGCGGGTTCAAGTTCGAGAAGAAGGCGGGATGCCGCTATATCGGTCAGTGGGCCACCTATCTCGGTCCGATGAAGGCGGCCGTCGACGAGGAGGGGCACTTCTTTCCTCGAGGAGTTCCCGTGGAGGTGTGCACCGACACAGCCGCGAAGCTGCGCGCCGCGCCGTACGCCGTCAGCTTCGCGGTGCTGGACGACGGTGACTCGACGATCGATGTGAGCGCCGATGACGGCCATTGTACGCCGGGGAGTCCGTGCTGCTGAGCGGCTCGATGCTGATCCCGTTGCTGACGATTGTCGCCGTGATGGCGCTGGCCTTCGCCAACGGCGCGAATGACGTCTCCAAAGGCATCGCGACGCTCGCCGGCAGCCGGCGCGCCACGTATCGCCAGGCGCTCGCGTGGGGCACGCTCTGGACGGCCGCCGGTGCATCTGCCGCCGCGATCGTCTCAATCGGCCTCATCGAGGTCTTCACGTCGTCGCTGGTTGCCGATGACGTGCTGGCCATGTCGTCCTTTCCTCTGGCCGTTACGGCCGGCGCCTCTGTCTGGGTGCTGTGTGCGTCAGCCACCGGCCTCCCGGTATCGACGACACACGCGCTGACCGGTGCGATTGTCGGTGCGGCCTTGAGCACGGGGAGTATCGATGCAATTCGATGGGGACTGCTGCTGTCGGGCATTGCCGCGCCGCTCGCGCTCAGCCCCCTGGTGTCCGGACTCCTTGGTTACAGCCTGCACGGCGTTGCCTGCCGAATCGAGAGTGCCTGTGTGTGCGCGGGAGACCAGATCGCGCTACCCATCATGAATGCGGACGGCACGCTGGCGGTGCGGTCGGTACCGACGCTCGTGACATCGGCGGTGGGATGCGATCCTGCGCCGGGCCGCGTGCGGCTGATGGCCGGACACGTCACACACTGGGGCGCCGCCGCCGCCATCAGCTTCGCTCGCGGCGTCAACGACAGTTCGAAGATCGCGATGCTCGGCACGCTCGCCTTCGCGTCGGTGGGGGCCGGAGTCGCGAGCGCGTTCGCCCTGACGGCGCTCGCGATGACCGTCGGGAGCTTTGCGGCGGGTCTGCGGGTCTCGCGCACGCTGGGCGAGATCGTGTGGTGCACATGCACACCGACACGGGCCTGGCTGGCGCCCTGGTCGCAGCCGGGCTGGTGATGGCCGCCTCTCTCTATACGCTGCCGGTCTCCACGACGCACGTCTCCACCGGCGCGATCGTCGGAGCCGGTGTGCGGCAGGGCACGGGTGCGGTGCAGTGGGGAACCGTGGCCTCGCTCGTGACGGCATGGTTCGTGACGCTGCCGGTCTGCGCGTTGCTCGGCGGCACGGCGACGTGGCTGCTGCGGACGGCCTAGCGCATGCGGCGGCCGCGCGTCAGCCGTCCGCTTCTTCTCACGGCGACGGTCTTGGTCATCGGAGCCGTCGCCGTTCTACTCCTGCGTCACGGCGCCGAGCCTGCCATCCGTCTGGCGCAGGCTGCGCGCGGGTCAGGCTCGACTGGAGTCGTCCTCTTCGTGGTCGCCTATGTCGTGAGTACCGTCGCCATGCTGCCGGGTTCGGTCCTGACGCTGGCAGCGGGGTTTGCGTACGGACCGCTGTGGGGTGTCGCCGTGGCGTCGCCGGCGAGTGTGGCCGGCGCGACGGCGGCCTTCCTGCTCGGTCGGACGTTGCTGCGCGGCTGGGCCGAGCGCAGGATTCGCGCGTCGACACAGGCTCGTGCGATCGATTCGGCCGTCGAACGGGAGGGCTTCAAGCTCGTGCTGCTGCTCCGCCTGTCGCCGCTGATTCCCTTCGACGTCTTGAACTATGTGCTGAGCCTTTCACGAATCCGCCTGGGTACGTACGTCCTCGCCTCCTTCGTCGGGATGCTGCCCGGGACCGTCCTGTACGTGTATCTCGGTTCGTTGGCAGCCACCGCGGCAGAAATACGCTCCCCTGGTACCGATGGCGGGCCCGCCAGAATCGTGTTGTACATCGGCGGGCTCGTTGCGACGGTGGCCGGGGTCGTGGTTGCAACGCGTGCGGCACGGCGGGCACTCGCGAGTGAGCTACCCGGCACCGGATGAGGAGGCGAGTTGTGCGTGAGATCTTCTTTCGGCCTCACGTGAATAGTGGGCCAACTCACACTTGCCGCTCCGCGGGCCGGTGCAGCACGGCAAAGGCTGCGAAAGGGAATTGACGGGCCCCGATCCAGCGGCTTATAAGGGCGTCGAGTCGGAAGCGTTGCGGCTCGGATGGGATCGCAGAGGGGAGCGTGGTTGCTATGCGATGTTTCGTTGCTGTTGTGATGTTGACCGGCCTGATCGCGCTCGGCGTCGGCGCTCAGGCGCCGCCCGTGGATGTGGAAAAGCTCGGACCCCAAGTGGGAGACGTTGTTCCCGACTTCGCGGCGCGCGATCAGTTCGGGCGCGAGCAGACGCTGAAATCGATCATGGGGCCGAACGGCGCCATGCTCTTCTTCAACCGTTCGGCGGACTGGTGACCGTACTGCAAAGCGCAGCTCGTGGAGCTGCAAGCACGCTACGGTGAGTTTCGGAAGCTCGGCCTGGGGATCGCGGCCCTGACCTACGATCCGCCGGCGGCCATTCAGAAGTTTGCCGAGGAGCGAAAGATCGAGTTTCCAATCCTTTCTGACGGGGACCACGGCATCGTGCTGCGATATGGAATCTTGAACCGGCAGTTCGAGCCCGGCCATCGCAACTACGGTATTCCGCATCCCGGCACCTTCATCCTGAACCGGGAAGGACGCGTCGTCGCCAGGTACTTCGAGGAGGAGTTCCAGTACCGCAACACGTCGGCCAGCATTGCCTTGAAGATCGGCCAGCCGATCGCGGGCATGGGGGCGCCCAGCCGGCAGTCGACGGCGCATCTCGACCTCACCGCGTTCGTGAGCGATCAGACCGTTGCGCCCGGGCACCGCTTTTCGATCGTGCTCGACATCGTGCCGAGGTCCGGGATGCGTATCGTCGCCCCCGGCCAGCACAGCTACCGTGTCGTCGGACTGACGCTCGACGCGAGCGACAACGTGCGCACGTATCCGGTGAGCTATCCGCGGAGCACGGAGGTGAGCGTGGCGCCGCGAAACGAGCGGATCGGCGTCTACGCGCAGCCGTTTCGCTTGGTGCAGGACGTCGCCATCGTCGTGAACGATGAGATGCGGAAGGTCTCGAAGCAGCCTGGCGCGTCGGTCACGCTGAAGGGCGTGCTCGAGTACCAGGCCTGCACCGACAAGAGTTGCGATCCACCCCAGCAGGTGCCGCTCTCATGGATGCTGGCGTTGAAGCCGCTGGGGTGAGGGCCTCCCTCGTGTCACGCCAGGCGGCCTGGACCTCGGAACGTCCTGAGCGCCGCTGAATTGACCTACCGCGTCTTCACCCGCGCGCCCGGCGGCGCGCTCAGCGCCCGCTCGAGCTCCGACACGAGTTCGTCGACCGGATGTTCGACGCCAACCAGGATCTGCCCTTCGGTGACTTCAGGGTCGTACAATGTGCGGCCGCGCTGAGGCCACAACGCTGACAGTACGAAGGTCAGGGTGGTCGCCACGATCGCGCCGAGCATCGTCATTTCGAAGATGATGATGGTATTGGGCCACCATGCGTAAATTGGAAGACCTCCGACGTCCATCGGCCAGGACGTCTCTGTCAACCACGTGAGGCCAAGCCCCGCGGACAACCCGATCAGTCCGCCAAGACAGGCGAACCACCACATCCAGGTTGCCTTGTCCATCTGCCCGAACTCGTAGTCCTCCATCGGCTGGGCGGAGATCACCGTGATGTCGCGGTCCAGTACGCCCGCCGCGCGCAGCCGGTTGACCGCCTGCTGGGCGGACGCCCCGTCCGGATACAGCCCGTACACGGCCGTCATAGGCGCAGGTCTCCGAGCCGGTGCTCCTCCGTGGCGGGCGGCACCAGGTCCGGCGCGGGGGGATGTTCGCCGGCTTTGAGCTCCCAGATCGAAATGATCGGGATGAACTTGGCGAAGAGGACATAGAGCAGCGACATTGCCGCGAAGCTGGCGATGGTGATCACGATTTCGACCGGCTCCGGACGGTACGTGCCGTAACTGTACGGCAGATACTTGTGGCCGAGGGCCGGCACGATGATGAGAAAGCGCTCGAGCCACATGCCGACGATCACGCCGATCGACGCGATCACGCACCCGGCGATCGTCCGGAACTTCCGGATTCCCATCAGCGTCAACGGCAGCACGAAGTTCAGGAACACCATCGTCCAGTGCAGCGGCGCGAACGACTGCCACTGGGTCTGCCGGAAGACGGCCATTTCGGCGGGGCCATTGCCGTAGTAGGTCACCAGCCGCTCGTTGAAGACGAAATAGCCCCACAGCAGCGCCATCACGAGCAGCAGCTTCCCGAGATTCTCGAAATGGACGGGATGGAGATACTCCTCCAGGTGCAGGAACTTGCGCAGCGCGGCCATCGCGATCAGCAGCCCCGCGATGCCGCTGAAGATCGCGCCGGCCACGAAATACGGTCCGAAAATGGTCGTGTTCCACATCGGCACGGGCGCCATGGAGAAGTCGAATGACACGATCGTGTGCACCGACACCGCGACCGGAATGATCGCGATCGCCATGATCTGCATGGCGGTCTCGAGCCGGTGCCACTGTTTGGGCGTGCCCCGCCACCCGAGCGCGAGCACGCGATAGACGCGCCGCCTGAGCCCGGTCGCTCTGTCGCGCACCACCGCAAAGTCGGGAATCATCGGCAGGAACAGAAACAGGATGCTTCCGGTGAGATACGTGTTGATGGCAAAGAAGTCCCAGACGAGCGGCGATCGGAAGTTCGGCCAGATCAGGCGCTCGCTCGGATAGGGAAACAGCCAGAACGCCAGCCAGGGGCGGCCAAGGTGGATCAACGGGAACATCGCACCGATCAACAGCGCGAAGACGGTGATCACCTCGGCGCACCGCGTCACGGGCCGGCGCCATCCCGCATTGACGAGCCGCAGGATGGCGGAGATCAGGGTGCCGGCGTGGCTGATGCCGATCCAGAAAACAAAGTTCGTGACGTAGAAGCCCCAGTACACCGGCCAGCGAAGGCCCGAAATGCCGAAGCCGAAGAATATCTGGCTCAGCCAGGCAATCAGACCGGCCGCGACAAAGGCGCCGAAGAACGCCACGAGGACGTAGAACCGCCACGACGTCAGCAGCAGCGGACGGAGCAGGTCGTTGTTGATGCGCGATCCCGTGGGATGCGTCATGCCTGCGACTGCCTCGCGAGATACGTAATCTTGGGACGCGTGCCGACATCCTCGAGGAGCTTCGAGCCGCGCGGCGACCGTGACAGCTGCGACACGCGGCTCCCGGGATCGTCGAGATCGCCGAACACCAGCGCCTTCGAGGGACACGACTGCACGCAGGCCGGCTGAATCTCCCCGTCCTGTACCTCGCGCTCCTCGGCGCTCGCCTGAGTCCCGGCGGCCTGGATGCGCTGGACGCAGAAGGTGCACTTCTCCATCACGCCGGCTTCGCGGAGCGAGACGTCCGGATTGAGCTGGAGGTGCAGCGGCTTGTCCCAGGACGGATTGAAGAAATCGAAGAACCGGACGTTGTAGGGACAGGCGTTCGCGCAGTACCTCGTGCCGATGCACCGGTTGTAGACCTGCGCGTTGAGGCCGTCCTCGGTATGGTGGCTGGCGTAGGTGGGGCACACCGGCTCGCACGGCGCGTTGTCGCAGTGCTGACACAGGACCGGACGGAATGTCAGCCGCACGTCGGGGAACTCCCCTTCCCAGTAGCGCTCGATTCGGAGCCAGTGTTTGGCACGGCCTCGAGCCGCCTCGTCGGCGCCAACCGTCGAGATGTTGTTCTCGGCATGGCACGCGACGACGCACGCCGCGCATCCGTTGCAGCGATCGAGATCGACGGCCATTCCCCATCGAGGCATCAGCGACGCTCCTCCGTTTCCTCACGCATCCCCCCCGCGAACCGTACGAGCCGGCTGTCGGGGGGGCCGAGGCGCGACACACGTACCCGCGTCGCCGCCCAGGCCAGCGCGCCGGTGGCGGGCTCCGTGACAGCGGCGACAATCTCGATCGGATTCACACCACGCCCGCTGGCGTACCGGGTGAAGGTTCGATGGCCTTGACCCATCGGCATCGCCACCACGTCGGGCGCGATGCCGGGCGTAATCACGGCCGCCGCCTGAAGTGCCCCCTGGCTCGAGGCGACCTCGACGACATCGCCATCGCCGATCCGGAGGCGCGCCGCGGTTGCGGGATTGATTTCAATCCAGCTGCTCCACATGGCCGACGTCAGCGGGTCGGGCATTTCCTGAAGCCACGGCAGGTGCGCCAGCGAGCCGTCGAGGAATGCGGTCGACGGGTACGGCAGAAAATGAAAGGGATATTGCTGCGCATCGCCGTCGAATCGCGGTGCCTCGAACGAGAAGGTGCGCCGCGCGGGGCTCGCAAGGCCTGTCTGTCGAGCCAGGCGAGGAGGAAGCGGACCGGACCAGACGCCTTTGGCCTGCGCGTCGGTCCACGCGTCAGCGTCCGCAGTCGCGGAGGGAAGCGCCGAAAAGCTCGCGGCCAGCATCTCGTCGAAAGTCTGCCATGGCAGCTCCAGGGGGCGCCGGAGCCGGCGTCCGATGTCGAGCAGTACGTCGCCCGTCGCTCGCGTGTCATACAAGGGACGCATCACCGGCGGTGCGACGCTCGCGACGGCAACCCCGGCGCCGGCCTCCGGTACGGCTTCGCTCCATGACTCGAGAAACGAATGATCGGGCAGGACCAGATCTGCAAGGACGCTCGTCTCGTCGAGGAAGCTGCCGAAGCTGACGACGAAGGCAGCCTGGTCAAGCGCCTCGCGGACACGCCACGCCGGGGGAGCGGTGAACACCGGGTTCACGCCGTCGATGAACACCACGTCCGGTGCCGGGCGGCCAGACAGCGCGTCCGCAGCAAACCGCTCGATGGTCTGCCGTGCCGGCGAGCCGGTCAGGCCCGCTGCGGCGACGGTATCGAGCTGAGGCATGAAGGACATTCCGCCGGGCTGATCGACACTGCCGACGAGCGCATTGAGCGCATTCACGGCAAGCGCCGTAAACAACCCATTCGAATGCGCCAAAGGGGGGCCGCCGACGATGGCGGCGGCCGGACGCGTCGCGGCGAACTCGCGGGCGAGGCGCTCGACGCGCGCGGCAGGGACGCCGGTCGATCTCTCTACCCGGTCGGGCGCGTAGTCCACCAGCCCGTCGCTCCATCCGGCGACGATCGCGCCCGCACGCCCGGCGGAGTCGGGCACGAGCTTCTCCGCCATCATCACGTGCGCCAGGCCCAGCGCCAGGACACCCTCCGTGCCAGGGCGAGCCGCCACCCACTCGTCGGCATTCGCGCCCGTCTGCGACATGCGCGCCTCGACCTGCACGAACACACCGCGAACCCCAAGACGCCCCTGCCGCATCGCGCCGTAGCCGGCGCCCTGCGCGACCGGAGAGTTCCACGTGCCGAGGAAATCGGCGCCAAACCCGAGCAGATATCTGGTGTTCGCCAGGTCGAGCGTCTGCACCTGGTGGCGGCCGAAGCTGAGCGCGTTCGCCTGCCGCTGCACGTCGTCGCCGAACAACTCGTAGGCGACTGGAGCGGGAGCCCCGAATCGGGACACGAACTGATCGATGAGCGTCTGACGAAATCCGGCGCCCGGCCGCGTCAGGAAGGCCACCGCCCGCTGGTTCCCGGCCGTTTCGAGCGCATCCAGCCGCCGGGCCAGGTCGCCAAGGGCGTCGTCCCACGAAATCGCCTCGAACCGGCCGCTGCCCCGGTCTCCCGACCGTTTCAACGGCTGCGTAATCCGATCGGGGTGATAGGTGATCTGAATGGCCGCCTGCCCCCGCGCACACAGGCCGCCGTGGTTGACGGGGTGATCGGATGCGCCTTCGAGCTTCTTGGCAGCCGCAATCCGGACGAGGCCCGCCTGGCCGTTGCGCACGACATCCGCGTCGGCGTCCATGACGCGAACCGTGAGGCCGCACCCCGCCTGGCACAACGGGCAGACCCCCGGCTTCCACACGGCGATGCCCGGCACGATGTCCTCGGCCGGGACGAAGCGAATCAGCTGGTTCTCGGGATTGCCGCAGCTGGCGAGCGCGGCGCTTGTCCCGGTGACGGCGGTGAGCTTGATGAACGAGCGGCGGTCCATGGATATCGCTAGAAGTGGCAGGCCAGACAGTCCACCGGCGCCCGGCGCTCATTGTGACAATTCACGCAGAAGCCCATCGTGTGCTCGACGCTCCGCTGCGCGACGGTCTGTTCAGCCATATTGCCGTGGCAGGTCGCACAGTCGACCTGCGCGCGGATGTGCGGCGCATGGTTGAACCGGACGTGATCCTCGTTCGAGAACCCGTATACGCGCTGCCAGGCCAGATCGAGTCCCTTGTCGCGCAGAGCGGCGATCTGCTGGATGCGCGGGCGATCCGTCGCGATCGCGTCGTGGCAGATCATGCAGGTGCGGATGCTCGGCAGCCCGGCCACCGCGCCCCGCGCCACGCCTTCGTGGCAGAAGTCGCACGCGATCTCCTTCCCGATGTGGATGTTGTGCGGGAATTCGATCGGCTGCTGCGCGGCGGGGCGGCGGTTCAGGAAGTCGTCGAGCGCCGCCCCGAAGGTCGGACGGGCGGTCGTAAAGACGCCCGTGGGCTGCCCCGGGAGCATCGGCGGCGCGGACTCGGATGGCGGGCGTGCGGGGTCGAACCAGCGGCAACCGATACCGATGCCAGCGGCTGCCGTGCACACGGCCACGACGGCGAGGAACCGGATATGAGCACCCACGCTGGTCGTCCCGGGTTCAGCGCGCGGCCGATTTCAGTCCGAGGCTACGCAGGTAGTTGATGATGTGCCAGATATCCTGGTCCGGCATCTTGCCCTTGAAGCCAACCATCGTCGAGTTCGGCCCGGCGCCCTTGGTGATCACGCTGAAGATCTCGCCATCAGAGGATCCGTAGATCCATGTGGCATCCGTGAGGTTCGGAGGGTTCGAATCTTTGGGTGCCAGAGGTCCATTCCCCTTGGCGTCCATGCCGTGGCAGAACGCGCAGTACTTTTTGTACGCAGCGGCGCCGGCGGTCGCCGAGGCCGGCGCCGCCGCCACGGGATTCTTCATGGCGCGTGCCGCAGGATTACCGTTGGGAGTTTGGGCTGACACTGTGAACGCGAGCACAAACAGCATCAGCGTAATGAGCAGTCCCTTCATAAATGCCATGGATCAATCGATTCTGACATGTGTATTACGCACCATGCAATGGCCCGGCGCCCCGTCCACCGTCTGCGCTGAGGCGGCGGGCATCACGGTCGAACTCAGCACCGCGGCGATCGGGGCGGCTGTCGGGCTGGTGCAAATTGTCATTGGGTCGTAGAGGCCGGGCTTCAGCCCGGCCTCGGCGGGCCTGCCGCCGTCGCGCCTTCGGCGCTTTGGCGAGCCTCGCCGAAGCCTTGGCGGAGGCGGGAAGGCCCGCCGCTACGACGAACTGAAAATGACACCAGTGCCCGCAGGCGGTTCGGATCGCGCAGGCGGATGCTCCGGCGATCCATTTCGAGGACCTGCTCCTCGCGCCACTCCTGGAGGATCGCGTTCACCGTTTCGCGACTGAGGCCGACAAGCCGCCCGAGATCGCCCTGACTCATTCTCAGCGAGATGATGACGCCATCGGTGTCCTGCACCCCATGCCGTTCGGCGAGCTCGAGCAGCGCATGGGCGATGCGGGCGTGGGCACTCTTGCACAGCAGTTCCTCGATGCGAGACCTGAAGGTCCGAAGGCGCAACCCAATCAGCCTGGTGATGTGGGATCCGATCTCGGGCGACTCCCGTATCGCACGCAGAATCGTGTCGCGACCCATCGCGCACACGACGCAGTCGTCGTAGGCTTCCGCCGCATGATCCCGCGGACTCTCATCGACGACCGCCAGCTCGCCAAAGACGTCGCCTGGATGCAGAAATGCCAGGATCACCTCGCGGGCGTCAGGCGTGATGGTGGAGATTTTGACGACGCCGCTTCTGAGCAGGAAGATCTCGTCGCTTGCATCGCCGGGGAGATAGATCTTCGTTCCCCGTTTTACGTCAACCGTGCGCGTGACGGCCTGCAGCCGGCGGCCCTGCTCGTCGCCGAGCGCCGGGACCATCGACGCCGGCCGGCGAGGCGGCGTCGTCAGCAGGCCGAAGTCGTCCAGAAATGATGCTCGTGTACTCATAACAGTCCACCCGAGAGCGTTCTGATGTGAGTATTCGCACAGTAGCGCGAAAAGGTTACGGAGGAGAAAGAAAAGGCGGCCGGGCAAGCCGGCCGCCTTCGCTGAGGAGCGGCGACGCTACTGTCGTGGTGGGGCGGCGGGCGGCTGCGGCGGAGCCGGCGCGCCGGGCACGAACCCATGGATGGCCACCGTCCAGGAGAGCGGCAGCGAGACGGGGTTGTAACAGATCTTGTCGTCGCACGCCTGGTACTCGAGCGTGCCGGTAAGCGTCAGGCCGTCCTTCCCCTTGAATGCGGCCTGCCCTTGCGGCGTGACGTCGAGCACGATCTCCTGCAGCAGTGTGAACGGCTTCTGGAAGACGGGCACGCGCTCGTTCAACGGCTCGAAGAAATAGATCTCCGAACCCGGATACGTAGCAGGAAGCACGTTGACGCCAGGCTGTGACGCCATCTCCACTTTGATCACGCGATAGCCCGACGCGCCGGGCGCATAGACGTGCATCCCGGGACGGGGAGCGACCTCGAACACGAGCGAGAACCGGTTCCCCAGCGCGACACTGGTGTCACTGGGGTATGTCCTGAGCTCCAGGTGATCGGTAGCGACCTGCGTCGCCTGGACCGGCGGCTGGCCGGTTCCGAGCCTCAGCAGGAGGTTGGACGTCGTGATCCGCTCGCGGTAGTAGTCCTCGAAGAAGCGCGACGTGACACGGCCCTGCCGGTCGACGAGGAAGATGCCGGGGAAGGGGATGCCTCGCAGCCGCTCGGTCGGCTCGTTGACGGTGGCAAACACCTGGAGGTCCGCCCGCACCGCCGGATCCTTGCCGTTGGGCCCGAGAGCCTCCTCGACAACCGTATTGAGAATTCCGTAGCGCCGGATGGTCGCGGAGCCGACGTCCGACAGCAGCGGGTAGGTGATGCCGTGGCGCTTGCTGAAGTCGGCCAGGATCTCCTGCGAGTCGTAGCTGATGCCCGCGAGGCCCAGCCCCTGTTTCTTCAGTGCGTCAACCTGTGCTTGCAGCTCCACGAGCTGCGTTCGGCAGAACGGTCACCAGTCGGCCGAGCGGTAAAAGACGAGCATCGCGCCGTTCGGCCCCATGACCGAGGCGAGCGTACGCGCCGCGCCGGTCTGGTCGCGCAGGCTGAAGTCGGGTACCGGCTGGCCCACCTGCGGGCCGAGTGCCGACAGGTCGACTTTCGATCGTCCCTCCATGGGGGTCTGAGCGTATCCCGACGCGGGGACGGCGGCGATCATCAGGAAGACCGCCCAACTCACCCTATGAAACATGTTTGACATCGAGCTCATTCTATTCCGCCAGCCCTGGTGTCGGCAGTGAAATAGTTCACGATCCCCACGATCCACCCACGATCCGCCGGGACGATCCGCCGGGACAGACGATCCGCCGGGATGTGTCCGCCGGGATGTTGACGCCGCATGGGCCAGGGCGTATAAGGGGCGCGACCGGTCCGAGCGGTCACGGAGGCTCCGGATGCGTTTCCCGTATCAAGTCATATGTTTGGTGCTGTTGGCAGTTTTTGGGTGGTTGCCCGCGGCGCCGCGAGCGCAGGGGGCAGGCACGCCCAGCACCCCGGGTGTCCCCAAAACAGACCAGCAGAAGAGCGGCGAAGCCATCTTTCAGCAGAACTGCACGTTATGCCACGTGTTCTCGGGCGATAAGAAGCGATTCAACGTCCAGTCTTCCACCGAATTGATCGGGTTGTACAAACGCCCGACCGTCACGGACGAGGCCGTGCGGACGTTGATTCTGGTCGGAATGCCGGGACGCATGCCGAGCTTCCGCTACACCCTGGCCGCTCGCGAGATCGACGATCTGATTGCGTACTTGAAGATCCGCTAGATAACCGGAGGCCTTCCTATGTCGCGATTTCGTCTTTGTGTGCTAGGCGCGCGAAGCGCGCCAAAGAGATACTGCCAACCAGCCAAGGCGAGCGGGATATCAAGGGCGAAGCCCTTGGCTGGTCTCTGCCTTGTGGCCGGATGGCTCGTGGCCGGGCTGCCGGTCGAGTCGCAGTCGCAGCGTTCGATCGGCGGTGTCGTGACTTCCTCCGACGGGAAGCCGCTCGAAGGCGCGGCAGTGTCGACGCGGGCCGAGGGGTCCACGATGACGACTTCGGTCTGGACGAACCAGCAGGGCGAGTACAGCTTCCCGCCGCTCCCGGATGGCCGGTACCGGATGTGGGCGCAGGCGGTCCGGTTTACCCTGACGCGCGCCGAGCAGACGCTGGCCGTGGGTAAGGAGGTTCGGCAGAACTTCACGCTCCCTCCGTACGCGGACGTCTGGCGCCAGCTCGACGACATCGAATGGTTCGAAAGCCTCCCGGACGACACGCCCGAGGATCGAGGCATGCCGGGGCGCATGAAGCGCGTGCTGCACTACAACTGCGGCACCTGTCATAACTCCGGGTACCTCTTCGCCAAGCGCTTCAGCGCCGCCGACTGGGAGCTGATCCACACGCACATGTCGAACCTCACGAGCCGCGCCGATCCGCCGTACGACGACGAGGGGATCACCAATAAGGCGCGGGAGACGGAATACACGGATGAGGCGCCGGGCGGCGGCACGTTTGCCAGCCCGATGCTCGACGCCGGCGGAAAGCCGCTTGGCGCACAGAAGCGGCTGATGGAGTTCTACAAGAAGGACATCATCGCCTACCTGACCCGCGTCCGCGGGCCGGAGGCGTACCCGATGGCCTGGCGGACGCTGCCACGGCCGACCGGCGACGCCGCCAACATCGTGGTGACGGAGTACGACGTGCCGGAGGGCGGGACGCTCAACCGGCTCGACCCGAAGACGGGCCGCATGACGCAGTTCACGCTGGGCCGCGACGGCGGCACGGCGCGCAACGACACCCCGGCCTACTACCTGAACGAGTACCGGAACGGCAGCGACTGGTCTCGCGGGATCCGGAACCAGTTCCAGGAGATCGGACAGCACGACCTCAAGGTCGGCCGCGACGGCTACGTGTACCTACCGCCCGGCATCGGCCGCGACCTCGACCCCCAGGGGAACGTCTGGTTTTCCGGCGCCGGGGGTGGCGTGAAGTTCGACGTCAAAGCGGAGACGTTCACCGTGTATCCGCTGCCCAAAGGCTGGGAAGGGTTCGAGAACGGCAAGGGCGTCGATTCGCAGGGGCGCTTCTGGGCGGCGACCGCCGCGGGCGCGTACCGCCTCGATCCCCGGACCGGTCAGTACACGCTCTTCCCGTCGGTGACCCCGCTGGGACGGCCCTACGGCCTGACCGTCGATCGGGAAGACAAGGCCTGGTTCGCGCAGATTGCCGTCGACAAGATCGGGTACGTCGACGGCCGGACCGGCGATGTCGGCGAAGTCACGCTGCCGCCGATTGCGGATGAGCCGATGACCGACGAGGACCGGAAGACGGAGCGGGGCTGGACGTGGAACCAGCCGATCTACGGGAAGGGGCCCCGCCGTCTGCAGGCCGATCCGCGCGGCGACTACGTGTGGGCCTCGTCGTACTTCGGAGGGCTGCTGTCGCGGATCCACATCCGGACGAAGCAGCTCACCGAGTACAAGCTGCCCGGCCCGTACCGGTTCGGCAATCCCTACGAGCCCGTCGTCGACAAGAACGGCATCGTCTGGGTGAGCATGTCGAACGCCGATCTGCTGGCCAGGTTCGACCCGCGCACCGAGCGGTTCACGTTCTACCCGATCCCGACGCGCGGCCATAACGCCCGCAACATCGACGTCGACAACACGCCGGCGATCCCGGAAGTCTGGGTGCCGTACCAGGCGGGCGGCAAGGTCGCGCGCGTGCAGTTCCGGACGAACCCGGCGCGCTGAGTGGGTCGGGCGTGATATCCAGCGTTTCAGCGGAGGGTGATTGACATGCGTAGGATCTCGCTCGTGCTCATCGCCATTGTGCTGCTCGTGGGGGCCGCGGCGGCTCAGATGCAGCAGAAGACGCTGGACATCTACGTCTTCGACACCGAAGGCGGGGAATCGGTGCTGTACGTCTCGCCCAACGGTGAGACGCTGCTCTTCGACACGGGCGGTGGCAACCAGGACGCGAACAAGCGCGACCTTGCCCGCATCGCGACCGCGGTGAAGGAAGCCCGGGTGCAGGTGCTCGACTACGTGATCGTGTCGCACAACCATGGCGACCACGTCGGGAACGCCGCCGATCTGGCCACTCTGCCGATGCGGAACATCCGGCAGTATCTCGATCACGGCCCGTTCACGACCGAGTTGCAGCCGGGCCAGCGGGCCGGCTTCGAGCGGTATCTGGCGGTGCGCAACATGGCGAGAGCGCGGCGCGCCATGCCCGGCGAGGTGATCTCGCTCGGGCCCGTCCAGGTGCACGTGGTCGCGTCGGCCGGGGAGTTCACGTCCACTCCACTTCCCGGCGGCGGGGGCACCAACCCGCTCTGCAGCCAGCACAAGCCGAAGCGCGACGTGCGCGGCGTCGAGAACGATTATGTCGTGGCGGCGGCAGTCCGCTTCGGGAGCTTCAGCATGATCGAGCTGAGCGACATGATCTGGAACCAGGAGATGCGGCTCGTCTGTCCGAACAACCTGCTCGGGACCGCCGACGTCTACCACACGTCGGGGCACGCGGATGAGTGGGGATCCAACCCCGTGATGGTCCATGCGATCAGGCCGCGGGTGGCGGTCATGAACAACGCGGCGGTGAAGGGCGGCCACGCCGACACCTTCCGGACGCTGCGCAGCTCGCCGGGATTCGAGGACGTCTGGCAGGCGCACTTCTCGATGAAGAATGCGTCGAAGGCCGACAATTCCCCCGAGCAGTTCATCGCCAACCTCGAGGAGACGCCGGGCCACGTGGGCTACCACATCAAGATCTCTGCGCGGCAGGACGGCAGCTTCACGGTGACCAACGGCCGGAACGGATTCAGCAAGGAGTATCCGGCGAGGAGCGCCGCTCCGGCGGCGACGCGGTAGCCGGCTTCGGAGGTGTCAGATGCAGTTTCAAACGCTCGTGCTGTGCGGCACGCTGGCGGCCGCGGCGCTCGCGGTCACTGTGATCCCGGCCATCAGTGCGCAATCGGCCCCGGCCGCCCGGGAGGGTGCCGCGGCACAGTGGACGCCGCCGCGCACGCCGGACGGTCACCCGGAGATTGCCGGGGTCTGGACCAATAACACCTACACGCCGCTGCAGCGGCCGCCGCAGTTCGCCGGCAAGGCGACCTTCACGGAGGCGGAGGCGATGCGGACGCCGATCTGGGCACGGGCGCGGACGCCGAGCATCAGATCCTGCAGACCCGCGACCACGTGGTCATCGTGGCGCAGTCGAACAACGACGTGCGCGTCATTCCGCTCGGCGACCGGCCCCATCTGTCGTCGAGGATGGTGCGGTGGTTTGGAGACGGACGCGGCCGATGGGAGGGCGACACGCTCGTCGTGGAAACCACCAATTTCAACGATGTCGTCCGCTTCCGCGGTTTCCCTGTCACGAACCTTCGGCTGACCGAGCGGTTCACGCGCGTCGATGCCGACACACTGAAGTACGGGCTCACGGTCGAGGATCCGACCGTCTGGACGCGGCCGTGGACGGCGGAGGTGTTGTGGGGGAAGGCACCAGGTCCCATGTTCGAGTTCGCGTGCCACGAAACGAACTACGGCCTGTACAACGTGCTCCGAGGCGAGCTGGCCGCGCTGGCGAAGGGGATGAAACCGGTGGAGCTGCGCGGCAGGCGCAGCGGCGGCGACTAGAAGGCGCCGTTCACAGGCACGGGCCACAGAGACACAGAGGCACAGAGGTTCTTGAGCCAATTTGTTTCTGTGTCTCTGTGACTCTGTGGCTACGTGGACGTGAAAGCAGTCTGAGTCCCCTACTCCGTCGTCCCGCGGAACTTCCGATAGCCGGGGCCGCAGGCCTCGCCGGGCACGAGGTTCACGATGCGCGTCCCCAGCACGATCGGGTCGCCCAGCGGAACGAACCCGCCAATCACCCGCCGCGACGAGGCGCCGTTCCGGCCAGCCCGAGCCCGGCCAGGAGCATGACCGTCCGTCCGACAGGTCGACGTGTCGCGTTCATCATGGCACCGCCTCCTGAGCGCCGAATGATAAGGAAATCAGGGGCGGCCGACAAGCGCACCGACAAGCGCGCCTCGTTGACCGTGATCTACCGGGGTGGTATAACGGCGCTGCCCGCGAGCGGACGGGCTGAGGTGCCGATGAGGAGCGCGTTCGTCAGAGCCCTGGCGGAGCTGTCAATCGCCGTTGTCGCCATTCTCGTGGCCTCGACCAGCGGCGCAGCGCGGCAGACTCCGTCGGGCGCCTCCGGAACGCCGCAGTCCGCCTCGGACTGGAAGGTGCCGCGGACGCCGTGGGGTGACCCGGAGCTGCAGGGCGTGTGGAGCTTCGCCACGTACACGCCGCTCGAGCGCCCGGCCGAACTCGCGGGGAAGGAGTTCTTCACCCCCGACGAGGCGAAGGCGTGGCTGTCGACGCAATCGCGCGAGCGCGGTGTGACGGCGCAATCCCGCGAGCTCTACGAGCGGTGCATTGCGGGCTACTGGGGGCGCGGCCTTCTCAGCCTGACTGGCGGGGGCGGGCTCGATCCCGAGCAGCAGCTCCAGCAGACGCCGACCCACATCCTGCTCCTGTCGCAGTCGAACAACGACATGCGCATCATTCCGCTCGACGGCCGGCCGCACGTGTCGTCGCGGATGACGCCGTGGTTCGGCGACTCGCGCGGCCGCTGGGAAGGGGACACCCTCGTCATCGAGACCACGAACTTCGATCCTGAGGTCCGCTACCGCGGGTTGCCGATGAAGAACGCGCGGGTGGTCGAACGGCTCACGCGGATTGGTCCCGATGCGCTGCAGTATCGGATCACGGCGGAGGATCCGACGATCTGGACGCGCCCGTGGACGGCGGAAACCGTGTGGCCGCGGCGGCCTGGTCCCATCTTCGAATTTGCCTGCCACGAGGGCAGCTACGGCATCGTGAACGTGCTCAAGGGTGAGCGGGAATCGGAACGGAACGGCACCCGCGCGGGTCGCCGGCCGCGGGGCGGAGGAGGTGACTGATGTCAGGGCAGTCGAAGCGTTGGACGGCGGTGGTCGCGACCGCCGCAGCAGGCATCCTGGTGCTGTGGTGGAGCGCGGCGCCCGTCGCGAAGCAGAATGGGCAGCAGAATGCGCCCAACCCGGTGATCAAAGCGACGTCGGATCCCGCGTGGACGCCGTCGAAGACCGCCTGGGGCCACCCCGATCTGCAGGGGATCTGGAACAACGGCACCTATACGTCGCTCGAACGGTCGCTGAAGCTGGCCGACAAGGAGTTCTTCACCGAAGAGGAGGCCGTCGCCTATTACAACGACATGGCCGCCGCCGACGTGGACGGCCGCCGCGATCAGCTCGTGCACTACGATTTCACGCAGTATGGCCTCGACAAATGGCAGAACGGCGTCAAGGCCAACCTGCGGACGTCAGTCATCTACGACCCGAAGAACGGCCGGCTCCCGCCGATGACGCCCGAGGCGAAAGCACGCCTGTCGGTCCCGCGGCCGCGCGGCGCCGACATCCGTTCACGCGGGATCACCGAACGCTGCATCACGGGGTACTGGGGCGGATTGCCGATGCTCACCAACTCGGGCGGGCCTGGCGCCGATGCGGAGCATCAGATTCTGCAGACGAAGGACTATGTGTTGATCGTCTCGCAGTCCAGCAATGACAATCGCATCATCCCGCTCGACGGCCGGCCGCACCTCTCGTCGCGCATCCCACGCTGGTTTGGCGACGCGCGCGGGCGCTGGGACGGGGACACGCTGGTGATCGACACGACGAATCTGGGCCATACCTCCTTCCGCGGCGCCTCGCCGCAGATGCACCTCGTTGAACGGCTCACCCGCGTCCGGGAGGACGTGCTGCTCTATCAGTTCACGATCGAGGATCCCGCGACCTGGACCGCGCCGATCTCCGGCGAGCTTCCGTGGGTCACGTCGCCGGGCCCGATGTTCGAGTTCGCGTGCCACGAGACGAACTACGGCCTCTTGAACATCCTCAAGAGCCAGATGGCCGCGGCCAAGCGGGGCGGACCGACCGAGAGTCGGCGCCGGGCGCGAACCGAAGGTGAGCTGCCAGTGGGAGCCAGGTGAGCTCCCGGTGGGAGCGCGGGGGAGACTGACATGCGGATAGATCTGAAGAGTCTGTCGATCGGTGCGGCCGTCACGGCGGTGCTGGCGGCCGGCGCCTGGATGTTTATGGGGGCCCCGGCGGCCGGTCAATCCTCCGGCACGCCCAACGCGTTTCCGGCGTCCTTCCGCGCGCAGCGCACCGTGAGCGGCCGGCCCGATCTGAACGGCATCTGGCAGGCGATGACGACGGCCAACGCCGACGTGCTCGATCACGACGCGTACGCCGGGCCGTATCCCGCGATGATGGGCGTGTACGGCGCCTGGCCCGGCGGGCAGGGCATTGTCGAGGGCAACGAGATCCCGTATCAGCCGTGGGCGGCCGAGAAGGCGAAGGAGAACGCGGCGCAGCGGATGGTCGTCCGGGTCACCGGCGACGACAGCCAGAACGACACCGGCGACCCGGAGCTGAAGTGCTACCGGCCCGGCATCCCGCGCGCCAACTACATGCCCTTCCCGTTCCAGATCTTCCAGACCGACGAGCAGGTCATGATCGTGTACGAGTTCAAGAACGCGGTGCGCACGATCCATCTGACCGACGCGTATCCGGAGGGCCCCGCCGACAGCTGGATGGGGTGGTCGAACGGCACGTTCGACGGCGAGTCGCTGGTCGTGGATGTGAAGCAGTTCAACCCGTACACGTGGTTCGATCGCGCCGGCAACTTCCACAGCGATGGGCTGCATGTGGTCGAGCGCTTCACGCCGGCCAGCCCCTACCACATGCAGTACGAAGCGACGATCGAGGATCCGAAGGTCTTCACGCGTCCATGGAAGGTCCGGTTTCCCCTGTACCGCCGCATGGAGCCGAACGTGCAACTGGTCGACTTCAATTGCGTGCCGTTCGTCGAAGACATGATGTATGGGAATCTCGACAGTGAGTAGCTGCACGCGAGGCACTCCAGGCACTCTGGGCACGAATGGGAGGAAAGCGATGCGAATCAGGCTAGGCGTGGTGATCGGTGTCCTGATCCTGCTGCGGGCGGCGGTGGCCATCGAGGCGCACCACGCATTTGCGGCCGCGTTCGACGAGAACAAGCCGATCAATCTGGAAGGCACCGTCACGAAGGTGGAGCTGATCAACCCGCATTCGTGGATCTGGGTTGATGTCAAAGGGCGCGACGGCAAGGTCGTGAACTGGGGCATCGAAGGGGGCCCGCCGAACAGCCTGTTCCGGAACGGGATCACGAAGACCAGCCTGCCGGTGGGCGCGGTGATTCGCATCGTGGGCTATCAGGCGATGACCGGCGAGCCGCGCGGCGTCGGCGCCTTTCTCACGTACCCCGACGGCCGCAAGGTGCTGATGGGCGGCTCCGCGCCTGGCGCTACCGCGGCCCCGGCCGGCAGGTGATGTAACGCGGGCTGCCTGAATCGGGTGGGAGGCAGAAGCAACACAGGCGCTTCTGCAGCCCACCTCCAATCATGTATCGGCCTGTGACGGCCTACGCGGCCGCACGGGAGATCGCGGCATCTCGACGCCGACTGGCAACGCTGTGGAATACTTCACTTGGTTGAGCGCGAAGCTCGACTTGATGCTGGCCACACTCTCGATCCGAGTCAGACACTCCTTCAGGAAATGTTCGTACGATGCGACGTCGGGGATCACGACGCGCAGCAGATAGTCGGAATCCCCCGTCATTAAGTAGCATTCCAGTACTTCCGGCCGCGTCAGAATCGCCTTCTCGAACAATTCCAGCCTTCCCTCCACCTGGAGGTCGAGTGAAATCTGGATGAAGACCGTCACGCCGAGGTTCACCGTCTCGGGGTGCAGCAGCGCCACGTACTTCCGGATGACGCCGGAGGCTTCGAGCGCCTGAACACGCCGCAGGCACGGAGCGGGAGACAACCCAACGCGATCGGCCAGCTCTACGTTCGAGATCCGGCCGTTCTCCTGCAAGATGGCCAGAATCTTCCGGTCGATCGCGTCGAGCTGCATCTCAGATATGGGCTCACCTTTCATCGTTCGGCAGGCCTAGCACAATACTCCGAAATTGCCGTCAGGCGATCATTTTGCACACACGGCGCATCGCTGCGCGCAACATTGTTGCCAAAACCCGCGAAACGCAGCGCGTGATCGCAATCGTGCCGCGGAGATTTTCCGCTATCGTTCCGGTATGGTCGTGGGGTCGTCCACTGCGAATCCGTGTATCGCCGGCGCAGCGCAGACCGGACTGTCGGAGACGCGCCGCGCGTGCCTCCGGGCGCTCGAGCGGAAGGTGCTCTGGCTGGCGGTCTGGATGATTCACCATGCCAATCATCTTCGACCGCGGCGTGATGGGCTGAAGGTCGGAGGTCACCAGGCGTCATCCGCGTCCGTGTCGACGCTGATGACGGCGCTGTATTTCGACGTGCTCCGGCCGTCGGATCGCGTTGCGGTCAAGCCGCATGCGAGCCCGGTGTATCACGCCATTCAATATCTGCTCGGCCGCCAGACCAGAACGAATCTGGAGCGTTTTCGCAGTTTAGGCGGCGCGCAGGCGTACCCGTCGCGCACCAAGGATGTTGACGACGTTGATTTTTCAACCGGATCGGTCGGCCTCGGGGCGGCAATCACGATTTTTGCCGCGCTCGTGCAGGACTACGTCCGCCTCAAGGGCCTCGCGGACGGCTCGCAGGTTCTGGGGCGCATGGTCGCGCTGCAGGGTGACGCGGAATTCGACGAAGGGAACGTATTCGAGGCGTTATACGAAGCGTCGAAACATCGGATCCGGAACGTCTGGTGGATCTTCGACTACAACCGCCAGAGTCTCGACGCGGTAATCGCTGACGGCGCGACGCGGCCGATTCAGTCGGTCTTCGAGGCCATGGATTGGCGCGTCATCACGCTGAAGTACGGGCAGGAGTTGGAGGCAGCATTTCTCAAGGGGGGTGGCGACGCGCTGCGCGACTGGCTCGACGGCTGCTCCAACACGTTGTATTCGGCGCTGGTCGTTCAGGGCGGGGCTGCCTGGCGGCGCGAGCTGACGCGGGCGATCGGCGACACCGCCGGGATCCGGCAACTGCTCGACGAGTATGACGATGCCGGTCTGCATCGCCTTATGACGAATCTCGGGGGTCACGACTTCGGCTCGATCCACGACGCGTTCGCGCGGGCACAGGATGACCAGCCCACCTGCTTTGTGGCGTACACGATCAAGGGTTACGGGCTGCCGTTCATCGGGCACAAGGACAACCATTCCGGCTTGATGTCGCCGGAACAGGTTGCCGCCCTGCGGCAATCGATGGGCATAGCCGAGGGCGAGGAGTGGGATGCGTTTGCGGGAGTGGACGTCCCCGAGCCGGCGATTCGTGAGTTCGTGGCGGGCAGCCCGTTCGCCGGCGCGCCGCCGCGCCGGTTCGACGCGCCTCTGATCAACATTCCTGAACGATTGACGATACCCATGTCGGCGGAGATGTCGACGCAGCAAGGCTTCGGCCGGTGGCTGGTGGATGTGTCGCGTCACTATCCGCAGCTCGCGAGTCGCATCGTCACTACCTCACCAGACGTCACCGTCTCCACCAACCTCGGGGGGTGGGTGAACGCCCGGGGTGTGTTCAGCCGGCACGCCGTGCCTGACATGTTTCGGCTGCGCTCCATCACATCTGCCCAGCAGTGGTCACAATCCCCGGACGGTCACCACATCGAGCTCGGCATCGCGGAAAGCAATCTGTTCCTGTTGCTCGCCGCGCTCGGCCTCTCCGGTCCGCTGTTCGGCACACGGCTGCTGCCGATCGGCACGGTGTACGATCCATTTATCGCGCGAGGGCTCGATCAGCTGAATTACGCGTGCTATCAGGACGCCAGATTTCTGCTCGTCGCCACGCCGTCCGGGACGACGCTCGCTCCGGAAGGCGGCGCGCATCAGTCGGTGTATACCCCGCTCATCGGCATCGGGCAGCCCGGGCTGACAGCGTTCGAGCCCGCGTACGTCGATGAATTGCTCGAGATCGTCAGGTGGAGTCTCGAGCATCTCCAATCGGAGAAGGGCGGATCCGTGTACCTGCGGCTATCGACGCGCCCTCTCGCACAGCCGACACGTGAGATGTCGCCAGAGCTGGCGCATGACGTCGTTGAGGGGGGGTACTGGCTGACGCCGCCCGAACCCGGTGCCGAACTGGCGATCGTGTGCTGCGGCCCAGTCGTACGCGAGGCTGTGGCTGCGTACGAAGCGATGGTCGAGGACGTTCCAGGGTTGGGAGTGCTGGTTGTGACGTCTCCGGATCGGCTTCACCAGGGATGGCTTCGCTGTCGGCGCAACGGCCATGGCGATGCTGCGGTTCAGCCGCATGTCGATGCGTTGCTCTCTCCGCTGGCTCGAGACGCAGGACTGATAACGGTCGTCGACGCGCATCCGATGACGCTCTCCTGGCTGGGATCGGTTCGCCAACATACGGTGGTTCCACTCGGCGTGGAGCATTTCGGGCAATCCGGAGACATTCCAGCCCTTTACGCGGTGAATGGTATCGACACAGACGCGATGATCAGCGCGGCCGCGACGATTCTGATTGGGGGCCTTCAGGCCCGATGAATCGCGCGATGCCGGTTGAGATGCGTCTGGTCCAGATCGCGGAATCGATGGAATCCGCGAAGATCTCCGGGTGGCTGAAGGCTGAGGGTGAACGCGTCGAAGCCGGGGAAGTGATCGCGGAAGTCGAGACCGACAAGACCATCGTCGAGCTGCAGGCACCTGCCTCGGGCACCTTGGTCAAGATTCACGCGCCTCCCGGCAGTGCAACGCCATCTGTCGGAATGTTGCTGGCGGAAATCATGCCGCTTGACGCCACCAGCACCGGGCGAGCGGAGGCTGGCGATGCACGACCTTCGATGCCATTTGAACGTCCTGAAGAAGTTCAGCCGGTGGCGTCCGTCGCTGTCAGTACAACCGCAGGCCCGGAATCGACGGCAGCTGTCGTGTCCGAGGCGTGCGACGTTCCCGCAACGCCCTTGGCGCGTCGAATGGCGGAAGTGCTGAATCTGGACTTGAGGCGGGTTCCCGGCACAGCACCTGATGGCCGGGTGGGCAGGCGTGATGTGCAGCGTGCCCACCAACGCGGAGCCCCGCATCCGGAACTCGACTACGTCGAGGAGCGTCTGTCGCCGATGCGCAGGGTCACGGCCGAGCGGATGCAGGTCGCCAAGCAAACGGTGCCTCACTTCTACCTGCAGATCGAGTGTGCCGCTGATGCGCTCGTGCAGCTTCGCCAACGGGTGAACGCGGCCGACGCTGAGTCGAAATTGTCGGTGACCGACCTCGTGATCCGCGGCACCGCGCTCGCGCTACGGCGGGTGCCCGAGGCCAATTCCAGCTTCGCCGACGGCGTCTTGAGGATCTTTCGGATATGCGATGTTGCGGTGGCGGTCAACACGTCGAACGGGTTGATCACGCCGATCATCAGGCGCGCGGACGAGAAGGATGTTCGCACCATCTCAGCCGAACTCAGGGCGCTCATCGCACGCGCCCGCGCCGGGCGGCTCCGCCCTGAGGAGTACAGCGGAGGGACCTTTACGATCTCGAACCTGGGCATGGAGGGCATCGGGATGCTGCTGCCAATCGTGAATCCGCCTCAAAGCTGCATCCTGGGTGTGGGCGCGATCGCCGAGCAGCCGGTCGTCCGGGACGGGCAGGTCGGCGTCGGACTCAGGATGTCGTGCACGCTGGCCGCGGACCACCGGGCCATCGACGGCGCGACGGGGGCCAGATTCCTGGCCGAATTCCGCCGCGTCATCGAGGAGCCCGCCCGCCTCCTCGCAGGCGTTGTTTCCAGGCGAGGCGCGCAATAAGATTGCCCCACGCGCTGACAAACGGCGCGATAACGCAATGCCGCATGCACCGGTTCAGGCTAGGATAGCCGCGCCTGTATTGCGTCATCGCACGACAACCCGAGCTGTGCGGGCTGAAAGGAGCCGGATGTGGTGAAACAGATTCGTGCGACGCTGATTGCCCTGATCTTGTGCGCGCCGATGAGCGCGTTCGCCGACGAGATCACGTTGATCGGTCCCGGCGGGATCCGCGCGGCTATGGAGAAGCTGATCCCGCTCTTCGAAGCGAAGACCGGCCACCGGGTGAAGGCGACATTCGGGGGCGGCGGTGCAACCCGCGCACGAGTGATCAAGGGCGAGCCGTTCGACATTCCGATCGTTCAGTCCCCGCACGGCGACGTCGTCAAGTCTGGGCAAGTTGTCGCCGGCAGCGAGACGCGGCTGGCCGACGCGTCGTTCGTGGTCGTTGTGAAGAGGGGAGCACCGAAGTCGGATGTCACTTCGCCCGACGGGCTCCGCAAGATGCTGCTCGGCGCCAGGGCGATTACGTTTCCCCCGCCCGGCGCCACGCTGGCCGGCGACCGGGTCGTCGAGGCGTTCAAGAAGCTCGGCATCGCGGCCGAGATGGAGCCGAAGGCCAAGCGTGTGCAGGGCGTCAGCCTCGAGGAGCTGGTGACCAGGGGCGACGTTGACGTGGCGGTGACGTTCGGCAGCGAGATCCACGATCCCGGGATCGAGGTCCTCGGTGTACTGCCGGCAGCGCTGATCGCGCCGATCCCGCATGTGGCGTTTATCTCGGCACAGACAAAGGTTGGCGAGGCCGCCAGGGCATTTCTGACGTTTATATCCTCGCCTGCCGCCGCCGCGGTCTACCGGGAGTTGCGGATGCAGCCCGGCTCGGGCGCAGCGGCGCAGCAGGTGACCAGTGCGCCCGCCATTCCGTTCGACGCCTCGGAGCCGCTGCGGCTGCCGGACGGGATGTATCTCGGCGAGGTCGCCGGCGTGGCTGTCAATTCCAAAGGCAATATCTTCGTGTACGCCCGGACCGCATCACCGGCCGCCATCCGCGGCATGCGCAACGCGCAGTTGTTCGAGTTCGATCGCAACGGCAAGTTCATCCGGGAGATCGGGCACAACCTGTACTCGATGGCGCAGGCGCACGCCGTGCGCTTCGATCGGCAGGACAATATCTGGCTCGTGGACAACGGATCGCACACGGTAGTGAAGCTCACGCCTGACGGCCGGCCCTTGATCGTCCTCGGTCGGAGACCCGAATCGGTCGAGGCCTACGACCCGCCGAGGGAGCCGAACCCGGTGCCGCCGGCGCAGCCCGGCATATTCAACAGGCCGACCGACGTGGCCTTCGACTCGGCCGGCAACGTTTACGTGTCCGACGGGTATCGGAATTCGCGCGTGGCAAAATTCGATCGGGACGGCCACATCGTCAAGAGCTGGGGCGAGCGGGGCACCAAGCCCGGCCAGTTCAATCTGGTGCACGGCATCGCGATCGACAACAAGGACAACGTGTACGTCTCGGATCGGTCGAATGCGCGGATCCAGGTGTTCAATGCGGAGGGCGAGTTCCTTCGGGAGATCCCTCGGCCGCTGCCCCTGAGCCGCACGCCGCCGCCGATCCCCGGGTTCGGGATGAACGATCGCGGCGAGTACAACTCGCTCTACCCGCTGGCGATCTGCATCAACCCCGGGGCCAGTCAGTTCCTGTATGCGGTCGAGGCGATCCCCGGCTACATCTACAAGATGACGCTGGACGGGAAGCTCCTCGGCACGATCGGCACCGCCGGCAAGAAAATTGGGCAGTTCGCCTGGGTGCATGCCATGGCGTGCCCGTCCGAGAACGAGCTATATGTGGGAGAGCTTCTGAACTGGCGCATGCAGAAACTCATCTTGCGTCCGGACAGAGCGACGACGTCAAGCCGGTAGGTTGCCGAGACGGCGACCACAACGGGCGAGTGTTATGGCGAACTCTCTAACTGGATCGGTGGCGCGTGCGCTGGTGTTCCTCGCGGTCGGGTCCGGAGCCACGCTGCTTGTGACCTCGCTGCTGGGAGAGCCGGATCAGGTCCGCGCAGCCGGGGCTGCGGCGCCTTCCGGCAACACGGTGGCGGCGGAGGCGCCCGAGGTGTCGGAACGGCCCGATGTCTGGAAGCTGCCACTCGGGCCGATGGCCGTGCACGACGATTACGCACCCGTCAATGGAAAAGGCGGCCAGGAGATCACTGGCCCGTACCAAATAGCGAAGAACTGGCCGCCGCCAGTGGAGTCCGGCTGGCAGATCAGCGCCGAAGGGTTTTATCCCGAATCGCCGGATCGCCTGCTGGTCGTCGGCTACGGGTGGCGCAAGCGGCCGTTCATGGGGTACTGGGGCCCGGCGTTTCTCGGGGGCTACAGCGGCAGAACGATGATGGCCAGGGGAGATGACATCCAGAAAAACCAGTACATGATCGTCGTCTTCGACCGCAACGGAAAGGTCGTCGAGACGTGGGATCACTACATTCCGATCCTCGGGCCGAACCAGATGCAGCTGATTCATCCCAATGTCTATGACCCGGAGCGTCCGCTCTGGATTTCGACCTCGGGGCCTCTCGTTCAGTTGTCGCGAGACGGCAAGAAGCACATCCGGTCGATCGACGAGAAAGCGCTTCCGGCGGATCACCCGCAGAAGGACTTCCTGATGATCGAGCATTTTGCCTTTGCCTCGAACGGCGACATCTACGCGTCCGGAGCGGCGTGGGTGACCCGATTCACGAAGGACGGGAAGTACGTGTCCCACTTCGGCAAGCCGGGCACAGGCCCGGGCGAGTTCGGGATGACGGCCAACCGCCACGCCGGAGGCATTCACGGGATCCAGATCGATTCCACGCGCAACCGGCTGTATGTGGCGGATCGCATCATGTCTCGGATCCAGGTGTTCGATTTGAACGGAAAGTTTCTCGATATGTGGCCCAACATCGTAGGGCCGTATGCGATTCGTTTGACCGAGGACGGCCGGTACCTGTGGGTGGGGGATGGGGCTGCGATGAAGATTCAGAAATACGACGCGCTCACCGGCCAGCTCATTCCCGGTACGACGTGGGGAACCTTCGGGAATGCGCCGGGCGCATGGCTGGGGCTGCACTACTTCACCACGGACAGCGAGGGCAATCTGTATACGGGTGAAGACTTCGGTTGGCGGCTGCAGAAGTACACGCCGCGGAAGGACGGCAGCGCGTCCCAGCTGATTGGACCGCTGATGGATTGATCTATAGTGGGATCGTGGAGGATGGGATGTCGTACACGAAGCTTCCGGCGTATCTAGTTGGCATCGCGGTGCTCGCCATTCAAACGGCGTCGCTCGCAGCTCAGGCGCCCCCAGGTGACCCCGCCCCAGCGGCCATGCCGGCGCCGGCTCCGGTGAAGCCCGCGCCTGGCTGGAAGGTGCCGCGGACGCCCGACGGTCATCCCGACCTGCAGGGGTACTGGAACAGTCTCAGCTTCACGCCGTTCGAACGCCCCGAGCGGTTCGGCATGCGCGAGTTCTTCACCGACGAGGAGCTCCAGCAGTTCTTCAAGCTCGGCATCGATCGGTCGTACGAATTCACGTTCCAGAACCCGGCCGAGACGCCTGTCTACGATGCCACCGTGTATGCGCTCGATCCGTGGCAGAACGGCGTCAGGCCGAACCGGCGCACCTCGCTCGTCGTCGCCCCGGAGACCGGGAGGCTGCCGGAGCTGACCCCCGAGGCCCGTCGCCGGTCGTCGTCACCGCAGCGGAACCGGTACGACGGCCCCGAAACCGCCGGGGCCGGACTGCGGTGCCTGACGTTCGGCGGCCCGCCCATTCCGGCCGGCAGGGCCTACAACCACAACACCTTCATCCTGCAGGGCAAGGACCACGTCGTCTTCGAGTACGAATGGGGCAGCTCCACGCGGGTCGTGCCGCTCGCGTCGCGTCCGCATACGTCCGGGCAGATCCGGTTCTGGCGCGGCGAACCGCGCGCGCGGTGGGAAGGCGACACGCTGGTGATCGAGTCGAGAAACTTCCAGCCCGGCTCAGAGCCGGAAGGGTCCAATCCCGCGATGGTGAAGCTCACGGAGCGGTTCACGCGGCTCGACGCCGACACGATCGAATACCGGTACACGGTGGACGACCCGTCGACCTGGGTCCGGCCGTGGACGGCGATTCTTCCCCTCTTCAGGGTCGAGGGGCCGATGTTCGAGTACGCCTGTCATGAAGGGAACAACGGCCTGGTGAACATTCTCGAGGGTGCCCGCAAGCTGGAGAAGGAAGGCAAGGACCCGGCAATCGAGATGCGGGACGAGCGCCTCCCTGCGACAGTGCTGGAGCAGTAGCCGCTCTCTGCGGGCACGGGATATTCGACGCGCACGGCGTTTCGGCTGATAATCGGACGTTTTCGGAAGTCCCTCGGGAGGAAAGAGACTGCAATGAAGGTCCAGAGCATTCGGTTGGCCGTGTGTGCGCTGCTGCTGCTGCCGCCAGCCGGCGCATTTGCGCAGACCGCCGTCAGCGGCGCCATCAGCGGCGTCGTCCGTGATACGTCGGGCGGAGTGCTGCCCGGCGTGACCGTCGAAGCGTCCAGCCCGGCGCTGATCGAAAAGGTGCGGACAGCCGTCACCGACGGCCAGGGTGCGTACAGCATCGTGGACCTGCGGCCCGGCACCTACACGGTGACCTTTATGTTGCCCGGATTTCGCACCGTCCGGCGCGAAGGCATCGAGCTGACGACCGGCTTCACGGCGGCCGTCAACGCCGATTTACAGGTCGGCGCGGTGGAGGAGACGATCACCGTCACGGGAGAGAGCCCGATTGTCGACACGTCCAACGTGCGCACGCAGCAGGTGTTCTCGCGCGACGTGCTGGATGAGCTCCCCGTCAGCCGCACAGCGCTCGGATTCGGCACGTTGATGCCCGGAGCTTCCGTCCCGGCCATCCGTCAGGACGTCGGCGGTAGCCTCGGAGACACACAGGTCAGCATTGGGATTCACGGCAGCCGCGGCGGCGACATGATCGTGAATATCGATGGTATGCGCGCCCACCGCGGTGGGCAGGGCGGCGGCTTTTCCAGCCAGGCGATCAACCAGGCTAGCGTCCAGGAGATCACGTTCCAGACGAGCGGAATGTCGGCCGAGAGCGAAACCGGGGGCGTGCAGATGAACGTGGTGCCCCGGGAGGGCGGGAACATTCAACAAGAACCATGGCACCGACCGGTTCTTCATTTACGAGCCCGACGCAAGCCGGCCGCATTACTCGAAGCTTCCGCGCCGGAGCTACAACGCACGGTTCACATGGCAGGCCGCAGAGAAGCACAAGCTGACCTTCCTCTACGATGCCCAGCCGTCCTGCAACTGCCCGCAGATCTATGAAGGGCTCATTGCGCCGGAGGCGATGTCGTTCCACGAGTACAAGCAGGACATCTCGCAGGTGACGTGGAGCTATCCTGCTACCAGCCGGCTCCTGTTCGACGCGGGCGCCATGTACTACAAGTGGGACTTCTTCGCCGACCCGAATACAGGCGTCAATTCCAGCGATATCGCTCTCGTTGAGCTCGCCAACGGGCTCACGTTCAACGCCCGGGCCTTCTCCAACACCGTATTCCCCGGCCGGAGCTACGGCGCGTTGTACGAAGACCAGTACAACGGCCGGTTCGCGGTGTCGTACGTGACGGGGTCCCACAACTTCAAGACCGGCCTGTTCTGGATGTATGCCTCCACCGACCACGAGACGAACACGAACGGCGACGTGCTCTACACGCTGCTCAACGGCGTCCCGAACTCGATTACACAGTTTGCGACGCCCGGCGTGAACGGTGCCAGGGCCGTCAACACCGCGTGGTACGCGCAGGATCAGTGGAAGCCCACGCGCCAGCTGACGCTCAATCTGGGAGTGCGGCTCGACATGCTGAACGGCTGGAGCCCGGAGATGGACGCTCCGGCCGGTCGATGGGTGGGGGCGCGCCACTACCCCCGGACCGACGACCTCCCGAACTTCAAGGATCTGTCGCCGCGGCTGGGCTTCGCCTACGACCTGTTCGACAACGGCAAGACCGCGCTCAAGGCTTCGCTGGGGCGGTATGTCTCGATCGGGTCGACGTCGCTCGCTGCCGCCAATTCCCCTTCTCAGACGGAAGTGTTCGCCACCACGCGGACCTGGAACGATCTGAACCGGGACTGGACGTCGCAGGAAAGCGAGCTCGGCCTGTCATCCAACCGGGCCTTCGGCACGCAGCTGATCCGCACGCGGCTGGCCGACGATGTGCGTAAGGGCTTCGGCAATCGTGAGTACAACTGGCAGGCGTCTGCCGTCATCGAGCATGAACTGCGCCCCGGCCTTGCGTTCGATGCGGGTTACTTCCGCACCTGGTACGGCAATCTCACTGTCACCGACAATGTGGCGGTCACACCGGCCGACTTCCAGGAGTTCTGCGTCACGGGTCCCTCGGACAGCCGGCTGCCGGGCGGCGGCGAGCGGATCTGCGGCCTCTACGACGTCGTCCCGTCGAGGTTTGGCCAGGTGGACAACCTAATCATCCAGGCCGACAGGTCCGAGGTGTACAACGGCATCGACGTCAACATGCGCGGCCGGTTTCCGAACGGCGCCCAGGTCGCGGGCGGCGTCAGCACCGGTCAGACAGTGACGGACAACTGCAATGCGGCCGTCGATTCCCCGGAAGCGCTGCGATTCTGCAAGCAGACCCTGCCGTTTGCCGCGCAGACGAATTTCCGGATCTACGGTGTGTATCCGATGCCGGCGGACTTCTCGGTCAGCGCGACCTTCCAGGACCTGCCCGGCATCGATGTTTCGGCGGATCATGTGCTGACCAACGCGATGATTGCGCCGAGCCTTGGGCGCGATCAGGCGGCTGGTGCCCGTGCAACGCGCACGGTCCAGCTCATCGAGCCGTTCACGATGCGGGAAGACCGCCGGCGCCAGCTGGATCTCCGGCTGAGCCGCGCGTTCCAGATCAAGGGGGCGCGCGTGCTGGGCACTTTCGAAGTGTTCAACGCGCTCAATGCGAACTCTGTGTTGCGGCTGACCACCAGGTACGGCGCAGCCTGGCTGCGGCCGAACGAGATCGTCGTGGGACGCTTGCTGAAGATCGGCACTCAGATTACGTTCTAGGAATGGGCCGGACGGCTGCAGGCAGCAGCCGTCCGGCGTTCTCGGGTTTCGCCGAGGGAGGGACTATGCGACGCCTTGTGATCGTCGGGTTCGCGCTCACGACGTGTGCGGGAGTGGGGCTGGCGAGGGCCTCGAACGACGTGAGCGCCCAGGCGCCCTCTTCTGAGGCGCAGGCCGCTTCGCGACCGGCGCTGACGAGTGTGCAGCAGGAAGGGCTCCGGCTGTTTCAACAGAACTGCTCGGTCTGCCACATCCCCGGGCCGCGCGGCGACCGCGCATACGGTCCGCGGCTGCACAGGGATCTCGTCGACGCCGCCGGCCGGTTCCGCGAGACCGTCCTGACGGGACGGCCTGGCGTCATGCCGGGGTTCAAGTACGCACTGGAGCCGGGGCAGGTGGACGCGATCGTGGCGTACCTGCAGACGGTTGACAGCACACCGCGGCCGCAGGAGCCCCTCCGTGTCGCGGCGCCGAGGCGGCCGGCTGGCAGCCCGGTCGTCCTGACCGGCACCATCAGGTCGGCCTCCGGCGAGACGATGGAAGGCGTGACGGTCTCCGCGAAAGCTGACGGCGAGATGGTCACGGCCAGCGTGTTCACCGGAAAGGACGGCAGCTACTACTTCCCGGCGATGCCGGGCGGGTCGTACCGCGTCTGGGCGCAGGCGGTTGGCTTCGACGCGGCGCGCGCCGAGATGACTCTCCAGGGCACATCGCAGCGCCGCGATTTCACCCTGAAGGAGACGAAGGACTTCGTAAGGCAGCTCAGCGGCGGCGAGTACGTCGCGGCGCTGCCGACCGACACGCCGCATCGCCGCCGGATGCGCGACGTCTTCGTCCACAACTGCACGACGTGCCATACGGCGGCGACGGCGCTGCAGAACCGGTACGACGAGGCCGGGTGGGAGGCCATCATCACGCTGATGACCCGGCTGACCGCGACACAGGGGATGGGCCCGGAGGTTCCACACATCCGCCGGTACAAGAACGAGCTGGCGGCGTACCTCGCGGAGATGCGCGGGTCGGGGCCCTCGCCGATGCAGTTCAAGATCCCGCCACGTCCGACCGGAGCGGCGACCCTGCCGGTCGTCTACGAGTACGACATCCCGCTCGAGGAATACGGCGGCTATGCCGTCCAGAACGGCAGCGACTGGTCGCTCGGGACGCCGAGTAATTCGTACGGCGTCCGCGGCGTTCACGACGCCTCGATCGACTTCGCCGGCAATATCTGGTTCACCTATTCGGTCGGCAGCAGGAACCGGACGTACGGCCGTATCAACACAAAGACGGGCGAAGTCACAGACTTCAAGATCCCTGGCCGCAACGGCAACGCGGCCACCACGCACGGCATGATGCGTGGACCTGACGGCAACATGTGGGTCAACGTGAGCGGCAGCGCCGGCGCGGGTGCGATGGGCGACGGCGAAGGCACTCCCGGCAGTCTCGGCAGGATCGATGTCAAGACCGGAAAGATCGACATTTACACGCCGCCCAAGGGGATCGGCGGCGTCGGCGGACACGTGGACTGGGACGGCAAGGGATTCATCTGGGCCTCGACCCGAGATGGCGCTCTCCGCTTCGACCCTCGGGCGGGCGAGTGGAAGGAGTTCAAGTCGTTGACCAGGGAGCGGTCGGGCACGTACGGGGTGGCCGCTGACCGTCACGGCGTCGGCTGGTGGGCGGAGATTGCGATCGACAAGCTCGGCTACAGCGACGTCGCCACCGGCAAGTCGCTCGAGTTCGACGTTCCGAAGAATACGTTTGTCTCGGCCAAGGACATCACACCGGAGGACATCCAGTTCTACGAAACGGTGACATTCGCGAACTCCACGAACGGCCCGCCGTGGCAGCAGGGACCGCGCCGCCTGGCAGCCGACAAGCAGACCGACGACATCTGGGTCGGCCTGTTCGCGGGCGGCAATCTCATGCGGCTGAACGGGAAAACGATGGACCACAAGATCTATCCGCTTCCAGGAAACGGCATGGGTGCGTACATGCCGGCCATCGATAACAGCCACAACGTCTGGGTCAACGTGCAGGGCGACGATCAGGTGGCCATGTTGAACCCGCAGAGCGAAAGGTGGACGCAGTACTACTGGCCGAGCCGCGGCGCCGCGCCGCGTCACCTGTCGGTACTCGACAGGGACGGTGTGGTGCAGGTGGTGACGTCGTTCTGGGGCACCAGCAGGGCGGGACGGATGGTGATTCGCACCGAGAAGGACCTGCAGGCGCTGCGCTCTCAGGCGCAGGCCGTTGCGTCACGGTAAGGGCCTCTTCGTGCGCGACCGTGCTGCCCTGGCGGCCGTGCTCGCGCTGGCGACCTGGGCCTGCGCATCGGCGGCTGGAGCATCCCAGGCGCCGTCGCAGGCCGCTCCGCTCGTCATCGAACGGCAAGGCAGCTTCTTCGTCGGCGGGCCGGTGATCACCGCGCCCGGGACGTATGACTCAAGGGTGTGTCCGGGCGCCGCCTGTCCGACGCCGGCCGGGCAGACGCTCCACGTCGATCACGCCTACGTCCAGTACCAGATTCCGCCCGACGCGCGGACCCTGCCGCTCGTGATGTGGCACGGATGTCTGAGCACGGCGTGGGAGTCCACACCCGATGATCGCGAGGGCTACAAGAGCATCTTCGTCCGCCGTGGCTTCGCGGTGTACGTCATCGATCAGCCGCGGCAGGGACGGGCCGGCAAGAGCAGCCAGGGCATGACCATCACGCCGACGCCCGGCGAGCAGCAGAACTTCAATACATGGCGTCTCGGGATCTGGCCGAACTTCTTCCCCGGCGTCCAGTTCCCGCAGGACCCGGCGTCCGTGGACCATTTCTTCAGGCAGGGAGGCGCGGTGCATGGCCCCGGCGACCCCGCGGTGGCCTCGGATGCAGTCTCCGCGCTGTTCGAGAGGATCGGTCCGGGGGTTCTCGTCACGCACTCGGCGAGCGGGCCGCTCGGCTGGCTGACCCGCATCAAGAGCCAGAACACCAGGGCGATCGTCGCCTACGAGCCCGGCATGCCGACGTTCGGCGGCTATCTGTTCCCCGAAGGCGAGGTGCCGCCGGCGGTTGCGATCTCCGATGGGACGTTGGTGAGTCCGGGAAGTCCGATTCCGCTGTCGCAATTTCTACCACTGACGCAGATCCCGATTCAGATCATTCTTGGCGACAACATTCCCACCGCTCCGGATCCGATGCCCTGGCGGGACGCGTGGCGTGTTCGCCTCATGTTTGCGCGGCAGTTTGCCGAAGTGGTCAACCGCCATGGCGGGGATGCGACGGTCCTGCATCTGCCGGAAGCGAGGGTGTACGGGAACACCCACTTCCCGTTTTCGGATGTGAACAACGTCCAGGTCGCGGATCTGCTGTCGAAGTACCTCAGCGAGAAGGGGCTCGATCGGCGCGCGGGAAGGCGTTAGGGATTCCGGGTATATTCATCCGTTCATGGCCCACGACGACGTCCGGCTTTCTGGAGCGCGACCATGAATCGATGGCTTCCCGTCGTCGGCGGCGTCTGCATGAACCTCGCGCTCGGCAGTCTGTACGCCTGGAGCGTCTTCGTGCTCCCGCTCGAGCAGGAATTCGGCTGGACGCGTGCGCAGACGTCCTGGACGTTCACGATCGCCGTGGTGACGTTTGCCGCCTCGTTCATCCTGGGCGGCCGCATCCAGGATCGGCGGGGACCAAGAATCGCCGCCGCGCTGGGCGCGACGCTTGTCGGCCTCGGGTTCATCCTGGCGAGCTTCACGGCGTCGTTGCTCTACCTCTACGTTATCTTCGGCGTGGTGGTCGGACTCGGCAACGGCTTCGGGTACGCGACGCCGGTGCCGGTCGCCTCGAAGTGGTTTCCGGACAAGCGCGGCCTCGTGGTCGGCCTGATGGTCGGCGGGTACGGCGCCGGCTCGGCAGTCTTCGGGCCGGTCGCCACCTCGTTGATCGGCGGCGTGGGCTGGCGGCTGACGTTTCAGGTTCTCGGCGCGCTCTTCTTCGTGATGGGGATGGTGGGCGCGGCGCTGCTGAAGAATCCGCCCGCCGGCTATCAGCCTCCCGGCTGGACGCCGCCTCAGACCGGCGCCGCCGCCCAGCGGACCGCGCGCGACTACCTGCCGTCGGAGATGCTGCGGACGCCGACATTCTACCTGCTCTGGATCGCCTACTGCCTCGGGGCCACCGCCGGCCTCATGGTGATCAGCCAGCTCGTGCCGTTCGCGCGCGAGGCCGGGCTCAGCGCCGCGGCGGCGACTTTCGCGATCACGATGGGCGCGGTCGGCAACGCCGGTGGCCGCATCCTGTCCGGGTGGTTGTCCGACACGCTCGGCCGCCTGACGACGCTGCGGGTTATGGTTCTGATGTCGGCGCTCGCCATGCCGATCTGGTTTGCGGTCCGCGCGGAAGTCGCGCTGTTCTACCTGCTGGCGGTCGTCGTCTACTGGTGCTACGGGACGCAGCTGTCCGTGTTCGCGTCGACCACGGCCGACTTCTACGGCACGCGGCACCTGGGCATGAACTACGGCCTGCTGTTCAGCGCGTGGGGCGTCGCGGGCATCCTCGGTCCGATCGTCGGCGCGCGGGTGTTCGACGCCCTCGGCGACTACCGGTATGCGTTCTATGCCGCCGCGGCGCTGGCGCTGGTGTCGTTCGGATCGCTCGTGGCGGCGCGGCCGCCCCACCTGGCGGGGCCGACGCCGGTGCCCGCGGCGCCCGCCCGCGCGACGTCGTAACCGCGTCCTCATTCATGGAGAGGCGGACCTGCAGGTCCGCCCAAGGAAACCTGGAACCATGGCTACTGTAGGCAGAACCGAGACGACTGATATCGCGGTCCACTGGAAGGAAGAGGAGTACATCCAGCCGCCCACCACGTTCGTGCGGCAGGCGAACCTGGTCGATCCCGCCATCGTCGACCGCTTCAGGGAGGAGAACTTCCCGGACTGCTTCCAGGAGTACGCGGAGATGCTGGCGTGGGATCGTACGTGGGACACGGTGCTCGATACCAGCCACCCGCCGTTCTGGAAGTGGTTCGTCGGCGGCCGGCTTAATGCCTCCTACAACTGCGTCGACCGTCATCTCGCCAGGAACAAGAACAAGGCGGCACTCATCTTCGTGCCTGAGGCGGAAACGGAGCCGACCTGTACGCTGACGTATCAGGAGCTGTTCGTCCGCGTCAACGAAGTGGCGGCGGTGCTGCGCGACTTCTGCGGTCTGAAGAGCGGCGACCGCGTGACGATCCACATGCCGATGATTCCGGAGCTGCCGATCACGATGCTCGCGTGCGCGCGGCTCGGCGTCGTGCACTCCGTGGTCTTCGGCGGATTCAGCGGCGAGGCGGCAGGCCTGCGGGCCGCCGACTCCGACAGCCGCGTGATGATCTACGCCGACGCCTACTACCGGAACGGCAAGCTCATCGACCACAAGGCGAGCGCCGACATCGCGGTGCGGACGGCGGCGAACGAGGGGCTGAAGGTCGAGAAGGTGCTCGTGTGGCGGCGCCGCGACGGCCAGGATCTCTCCAACACGCCGATGGTGCCGGGCCGCGACTATTACATGGAGGAGCTGCTCAAGGGATTCAGGCGGGTCAGGGTCGACCCGGTATCGGTGGATGCCGAGCACCCGCTCTTCCTCATGTATACGAGCGGCTCGACTGGCAAACCGAAGGGCTGCCAGCACGGCACGGGAGGGTACCTCGCGTACGTCACCGGCACCTCCAAGTACTACCAGGACATCCATCCGGAAGACGTCTACTGGTGCATGGCGGACATCGGCTGGATCACGGGGCATTCGTACATCGTCTACGGGCCGCTGTCGCTCGGCGCGACCACCGTGCTCTACGAGGGCGTGCCGACCTATCCCGATGCCGGCCGGCCGTGGCGCATCGCCGAGCAGCTCGACGTCAACATCTTCCACACGTCTCCGACCGCCATCCGCATGCTGCGCAAGGCGGGCCCGGACGAGCCGGCGAAGTACAACTATCACTTCAAGCACATGACCACGGTGGGCGAGCCGATCGAGCCGGAGACCTGGCGCTGGTATCACGAGGTGGTCGGCAAGCGCGAGGCGGCGATCGTCGACACCTGGTGGCAGACGGAGACCGGCGGCTTCCTCATCACCACCAAGCCGGCGATCGACCCGATGAAGGCGGGCAGCGCGGGTCCGGCGGCGCTCGGGATCTTTCCGGTCATCTTCGACGAGGACGGCCGGGAGATTCCGGCCGGCGCGGGCCGCGCGGGCAATCTCGGCATCCGGAACCCCTGGCCGAGCATCATGCAGACGATCTGGAAGGACGACGAGCGGTTCGTCCGGCAGTACTACGCGAAGTTCTGCCGGGATCCGAAGAGTACCGACTGGCGCGACTGGCCGTACTTCGCGGCCGACGGCGCGATGCTCGCGGCCGACAACTATTACCGGATCCTCGGGCGCGTCGACGACGTGATCAACGTGGCGGGGCACCGCCTGGGCACGAAGGAGATCGAGTCGGCCTGTCTCACGGTTCCGCAGGTGGCCGAGGCGGCCGTCGTGCCGGTGGTCGACGAGATCAAGGGCCGGATGCCGGCAATCTACGCGTCGCTGAAGCCGGGCGTCACCGACGGCAGGCAGGTGAGCGAGCAGATCGTCGCGGCGGTGGAGACGATGATCGGGAAGATCGCCCGGCCGAAGGGGGTGCACATCGTGCCCGACCTGCCGAAGACCCGCTCGGGCAAGATCATGCGCCGGATTCTCGCGGCGATCTCGAACCGGATGGAGACGGGGGACGTCACGACGCTCGCGAACCCAGAGATCGTCGAGCAGATCCGCAAGCAGGTTCAGGGAGAGGGGCCGGTGGAGCTGCAGGAGGGACCGGAGGACCTGAAGCGGTTCGGCGAGCAGGAGTAGCGGCCGCCGCGCGGACAGGAGCAATTGGAAGACGAGGCCGCCGCGCCTGGACAGGGGC
>MEKU01000037.1:0-22223 GCA_001767195.1 Acidobacteria bacterium RIFCSPLOWO2_02_FULL_67_21 | reverse complement strand
GCCGGGCTGAAGCCCGGCCTCCACGATCCACGAAAATCTACGGCAGCCCGATCAGGCGGCCCGCAATCCCCACGGTCAACCAGAGCCCGAGCGACGCGATCGCGACCACCCGGTTCCAGAGCGGGCGCACCCGCGCCGCGTCTGCGAGCGCCACGCGGCGGCGCACGGTGAACGTGAAGAGAAGCGCCAGGGGCAGGACGGCGATCTTCACCCAGAAGGACGTGAGGTAGTAGTACTTCGTCGCCGCGAAGCACATGAACTGCAGCAGCCCCGTCAGGACCATCACGACGAGCCCGGCGAGCAGCCAGCGCTCCGTCTCGCGCGCGACGTAGGAGGCCGGCTGGCGCGTGAGCCCGAGCCCGAGCAGCCGCAGGTCGAGCGCCAGGACGGCCCCGCCCACGACGGCCAGACCCATCAGGTGCACGCTGGCAATCACCGCGAAGATCCACGGCGAGGCCCGCATCGCCACCAGCAGCGGCGAGTACTGCAGGGAGTGGAACAGCTCGAACACGGACATCAGCCGCCCTCAAACCAGTACTTCTGATACGGAATCATGCGCCCGAACGTGATGAGCGCCGCCCAGAGGACCAGCGAGACCGCCGCCGCGATGCGTGCCGGACGAGGCGGCACCGCGTCCACATCCCACTCCGCCACGCGGCGGAACACCGTGCGGTGGAACAGCGCCGCGTTCGCCACAGCCAGCACCAGCGCCGCCATTTTCAGGCGGAAGAAGATGTTCTGGTACCGCGAGACCGGGTCGGCATAGAACAGCAGCGCGCCCGACACGATCATGATCAGGAACCCCGCGCCGGTCCAGGGCAGCAGGCGCGCCACCACCTCGGACGCCGGCGCGCGGCGCAGCGCCAGCCCGAGCAGCCGCAGGTCGATCAGTACCGCGGTGCCCACGAACACACAGAGGGTCAGGACGTGGATGCCCAGCACGATCAGAAAGACGTGCAGCGATTCGTGGAGCGCGATGCTGCCCCGGGTCGTTCCCAGCCATTCGCACACACTCAGAAGGGTCATTGCCTGATGCGGGTTACCCGGCAGTCTACGCCAGCGAGTCGCGCGTTGTAGCCCTTTCGGCGTGCCCGGCGAATCTTTTCAACCGGCAGGCGGTGATGAGTGGCCGTCAATGGCGACGCTGCCGATGCTTGACACCTTCTTGAGAAAGGGTATACACAACGCCAGCGCCCCCGTCTTTCGACGATCGAGGATCCGAAGGCAGGAAGCCATGACGTGAAGAGGGAGATCTGACATGCGCCGCGCAGCGATCGTCTTCGGCGTCGGCATCGTCGCGGCGCATCTCTGGCTGAATACCGGCGGCGATAGCCGCGTGGATGCGCAGCAGGATTCCTGGACGACGGCCGCCGCCCAGAAGCACGGGCTCCGTCTCGTCGAGAGCCGCGATCCGGGCGGGCCGCCGGCCTACCCGGCCGCCGCCGGCGACCTCCTGTTCTTCACCAACTCGGGCACCACGTTCGGCGCGACGAACACGAGAAACTCCGTCGTCGTCATCGATGCCAGGAGCAAGAAGCCGATCGCCGTGTCCGGGATCGAAACGGCGTGGAGCGAAGGCTTTGTCAGCCACGGGATTGGCGTATCACCGGATGGGAAATACGTCTACCTTCCCGGACAGGCTCCGAACCGGTCGAAGAATCCCTCGGGCACGCTGGTCCTCGATGCGCGCACGCTGAAGATCGCCCAGATCATCGCGTCGCGTGGGGAACGCCCGCACCACGTCAAGAATTTCGTCGACTGGACCGGGACACCGAGGGTGCTGGTCGAAGAGTTCAACTGGACCAACTCGGCGCCCAATGGGCAGGGCTTCTACGTGCTCGACTTCAAGGACCGGAACAAGGTGCTTGGCGGCATGACGCCGGGTGAGCTGCGCGGAAATCCCTACACCGGCTTCGTCGCGCCCGACGGCCGGTACCTCTACTTCGGGGTGGTCGCCCCTGACGTGTCCATCCGCGGCACCGTGAACGGGTGGCTCGCGAAAATCGATATGCAGACGTGGAAGGTCGTGCAGCACCTCGCAATTCCCGGCGATCCCACCTGGACGGTCTTCAGCCAGGACGGCAAGTTCGCCTGGGTGAGCATGTCGTACGGCAACAAGGTGCTGAAGATCGAGCGCGCCGCCGGTGGCGGGCTGGACAAGATTGCCGCTGAGGTTCCCACCGGCCCCGGACCCTACGGCCTTGCGATGAATATCGATGACACCGAACTGTGGGTGGCCGATAAGGGCGAAGGCACGTCGCGCGCACAGCGGAAGACGACCGTCACGGTGAGCGATGCGGCGAGCGGCCGTCTCACACGCACCATCGAAACCGGCTGCGTCACCAACGATCACCTGATTCTCTCGCCCGAGGGCGGAGAGATGTGGGCGATGTGCAACGGGTCGCAGGAGATCGTCGTGCTCGACACCAGGGCGTATGCCGTGAAGACGCGCATTCCGATGCCGAACCAGGGGGATGCGCACGGCGGCAGCTTCGTCGCCTATCGGAGCGGCCCCGGGGGCCTGATCGCCGAGGTCGTCTCCGATCAGAGCGGATTGCAGGGGAGCGCCAGGGCTGCGGCACGAGAGCGGGTGCCCTGAAGCGGCGCCCAGGCTGACGGCTGTGATTCGGACATAGAATAGTGGGAAATATTCCCCGAAAAACAGACATAAATCGGAGCGCAGCATGAACATGCCGCAGACACGGTGTCATCGATCGGCCCTCGGTGTCGTCCTTGCCCTTGCCGCAATCTGGATGGTCTGGGGAAGCGGCCTCAGCGAGCGCGTAGTGTCCGTCGTGCAGGCGCAGCAGGACGCCTGGACGACGGACGCCGCCAGGAGAATGGGAATCCGTCTCGCGGAGACGCGCGACGCCAGCGGGCCGCCGGCGTATCCGGTGCAGCCGGGCGACCTGCTCTTCTTCACGAACGCCAGCGGATCGTTCGGCGCCAAGAACACGCTCGACGCGATCGTGGTGGTCGACGCCAAGTCGAGAAAGCCGATTGCGATGTCGGAGCTGGAGGCCGACTGGGCCGAAGGCTATGTGAGCCACGGCAATACCGTGTCGCCTGACGGCAGATTCGTCTACCTGCCGGGCATCGCGCCGGGGGCGGGGTTGAAGGGGAAGAACCCGTCGAGGCTTCTCGTCCTTGACGCTCGGACGTTGAAGATTCATCAGATCATCGTCTCGGGAGGGGAACGCCCGCATCACGCCAAGGTCTACGTGGACCACACGGGGGCGTCGCGCGTCCTCATCGAGGACTTCAACTGGATCGACGATTCGGGGAATGGTAAAGGCTTTTTCATCCTCGATCACATGAACAACAACAAGGTGATGGCCGGCATGCTGCCCGGGGAGTTCCGTGGCAACCCCTATGCGGGATTTACGAGTCCCGACGGCCGATATCTCTATTACGGGATGCCGTCCGCCGATAAACGGGTTCGCGGCGAGATCCTTGGCTGGCTGGCCAAGGTGGATATGCAGGCGATGAAGGTCGTGCAGGCCCTGCCGATGGCCGCCGACCCCATCTGGACCGTGTTCAGCAAGGACGGCCGCTACGCCTGGGTGAGCCAGGCGGGCCACGACGGCGACAGCAAGGTCACGAAGATCGAGCGGGCGACCGACCCGAAGGGGATGGACAAGATCCTCTCCGAGTCGCCGGCCGGTCCCGGCGTGTACGGGATGGCGCTGACGCTCGACAATCGCGAGATCTGGACGGCCGACAAGGGTGAGGGGACGCCGGCGGCCAAACGGCGGACGACCGTCACCGTCATCGACGCGGACAAGATGTTCGTCAAGCGCACGATCGAGACCGGCTGCCGCACCAACGATCACATCCTTCTGTCGCCCGACGGCTCGGAAATGTGGGCGATGTGCAACGGGACGCAGGAGATCGTCGTCCTCGACGTCAAGACGTACGCATTGAAGGGGCGCATCCCGATGCCGAATCAGGGCGCGGTGCACGGCGGCACCTTCGTCTCCTACTCGCGCGGCGCGGGTGGAGCGGTGACGGCCGAGGTCGTGTCGGATCAGAACGGGCTGCAGGGGAGCGCGCGGACCGCGTACATGGCCGGCAAGCCGTGGGCCCCGCCGGCCCGGTAAACAATACGCGGGGCGGGTCCCGCGGCGAGCGGGGATCATCGAGCCGCGGACCCGCCGCGCACAACAGGAGCGACTGACGTGACATCCAAGACCATCAGCGTGTGGACCGCCTGCGGGCTGGCCGTCGTCGTCGTGCTGGCGTGGGGTGTCGGGTTCGGCGACGAGGCCGGATCGGTGGCGCTCGCGCAGCAGGATACGTGGACCACGGACGCTGCGCGCAAGCAGGGCATCCGTCTGGTCGAGACGAGAAACACCAGCGGCTCGCCAGCCTATCCCGTGCAGGCGGGAGACCTGCTCTTCTTCACGAACTCGGGGACGACCTTCGGCGCGAAGAACACGATCAACTCGATCATTGTGATCAACGCGAAGACGAAGAAGCCGATTGCGGTCTCCGAGATCGAGAACGAGTGGGTCCAGGGGTTTGTCAGCCACGGCATGGGCGTGTCGCCGGACGCCCGCTATGTCTATCTGCCGGGGCAGGCGCCTCGAAGCTCCAAGAACCCCTCCAACATCCTGGTGCTCGACGGCCGCACGCTGAAGATCCGCCAGATCATCGCGTCCGGCGGTGAACGTCCGCATCACGTCAGGAATTTCCAGGATTGGACCGGAAAGCAGAGAGTGCTGGTCGAGGACTTCAACTGGACCAACAATGCGCCCAACGGCAAGGGCTTTTTCGTGCTCGATCCGGCCGACAACAACAAGGTGCTCGGGGGGATGACGCCGGGCGAGCTTCGCGGGAATCCGTACAATGGATTTGTCGCGCCGGACGGCCGGTATGTCTACTATTCCATGCCGGCGCCCGATCATTCGATTCGCGTCGCGACCGAGGGGTGGCTCGCCAAGATCGACATGCAGACGTGGAAGGTGGTGCAGCACATTCCGATGCACCGGTACCCGATCTGGACGGTCTTCAGCCGGGACGGCCGGTACGCGTGGGTCACCCAGAACGGCTCACACAAGATTCTGAAACTGGAACGCGGCATGGCGCCGGGACAACTGGACAAGATCGTCGGCGAGGGTCCCACGGGTCCAGGCCCGTACGGCGCCGCTCTGACGATGGACGAGCGCGAGGTCTGGGTCGCCGACAAAGGGGAAGAAGTCCCTGCGGCTCAGCGCAAGACGACGGTGACGGTCGTGGACGCGGCGACCATGCAGCTGAAGCGCACGATTGAGACCGGCTGCCGCACCAACGACCATCTGATGCTGTCGCCTGACGGCGACGAGATGTGGGCCGCGTGCAACAGCTCGCACGAGGTCGTCGTCGTCGACACGAAGACCTATCAGCTCAAGACGCGGATCCCGATGCCCAACCAGGGCGACTCGCACGGCGGCAGCTTCGTGTCGTACACGAACGGGCCGAACGGGCTGGTGGCCGAGGTCGTGTCCGACACCAACGGCCTGCACGGCAGCGCCCGCGCCGCCGCTGAGAAGGGCGTCCGATGGGCGGCCGGCGCGCGCTAGCCATGGCGGTACGTGGGGCGTGTGCCGCGGGGAGCGGGGAGCATCGAGCCGCGGACCCGCCGTCGCGGCACGCAGAGGAGAGGCATGAGGTCACGGGTGGTTCGCACGAGCGTTGTGTTCGCGTTGTTGAGTCTCCTCGCCGCGTCGATTCGCGCGTACCCCACGGGTCCGGATCCGGCCGTGACCGGCGGCTTCGGTGAGCGCACCTGCGCGGGCGCGGGGTGCCACAGCACCTACGAGCTGGATGAGGGGAAGACCGCCAAGCTCGGGGACATCCTCATTGAGGGGCTTCCCGGCCAGTACGAGCCGGGTAAGACGTACCCAATCAAGCTCGTGAACTCGCACACACAGGATCGCAGGCACTGGGGATTTCAGCTTGCGGCGCGCGCCAAGGCGACCGGGGCGCAGGCCGGCGAGCTGAGCACGATCGACGGCACCACGCAGATCCTGACCGAGAAGGGCATTCAGTACATCGAGCACACGGAACAAGGGATCACGTCCAACACGTTCCAGTTCACCTGGACGGCGCCGAGCGCGCCGGCCGGCGAGGTGGTCATGCACGCCTCCGGCAACGCCGCGGATGGTGACGGGTCACCGGAAGGCGACTACATCTACAGCACGAGTGTCGCCGTCTCGCCGGCAAAATAAATGGGGTCGGAGGTCATTTCTTGAGGACACCGATAGGCGCTTCACGCTGGGTCAAAGCCGCCGCGCTGATCCTCATCGGCGTCGTCGCCGCGTGGTCCTGGCTGTTCTTCGTCTCCAAGTGGGGACCCGCGCGCCGCATCGACATCCTCACCTTCAAGGCCGGGCTTACCTCGAAGGTGATGCGTACACTGCTCCAGCCGGCGTACGGCGCCGGGGGCCACAGCCACTCGGAGGCGATGCTGTCGGGCATCTACGCGACGCCCGAATATTTCGCGATGACGGAGCAGGCCCGCGAAGCCGCCAAGTACATTCCCGAGAAATTCAACGTCTTTTACCTGTTCGAAGACATCCACATCGGCGAGCTGGGCGAGTCGATTCCCCACCTGACGCTGCGCCTCGACGACGGGCGGCAGTTTTCGCCGGTGGACATCGATCGGGTCAGAGACTCAGCGCATCATCGCGCGACCGTCATCCGTTTTCCAAGCGCGGACCGGGACGGCGCGCCGTTGATGGGCGGGAAGGTCTCGTCGTTCCAGCTTCTGGCACACGACATGGCCGCGCACAGCGAGCAGGTCATGCAGTGGGATCTGCCGATCGTGTATCCGAACGACCTCACCGACGAACGCAGCCTGTCGCTGCCAACGCTCATCGCGCTGCTGGCCGGGCTGCTGGCCGTGCTCTCACCCTGCCTGCTGCAGCTCACCGTGTACTACACGTTCGCGCTCGCGGGCGTGAGCATGCAGCAGGGCGCCGATCCGGCCCTTGCGCGAGGACGCGTCGTCCGCACGGCACTGTATTTCATGGCGGGGTTCACGCTCGTCTTCACCGCGGCCGGCGCCCTGGCCGGGGTTGCCGGCGAGCGGTTGCAGGATTCCAGGGTGCTGGAGGACTGGAACCATCCGCTGGCCATCGCCGCCGGCATCGGCATTCTGCTGGTGGGAATCTGGGTGGGCGTCAATGCAGGAGCCCCGGGATTCTGCCGGCTGCCGCGGATCGCGGCGCTCAGCCCGGGGACGGGGCGGCGCTGGCTGGAGCCCGCGAAGATGCTGTTCATGGGATCCGCATTTGCCGTCGGGTGCTCGACCTGCTTCGGCGGGGCGTTGTTCATCTCGCTGATGATCTACGTGGGAAGCGTCGGGTCCGCGTCGGTTGGGGCGCTGGCGCTCTTCCTCTTCTCGCTCGGGATCGCGATCCCCTACCTCGCGTCCGCGTTCTTCCTGTCGCGCGCGCTGCCGCTGCTCGGGACGATGCAGCGGGCGGCATCGGGCATCGGGCTTGTTTGCAGCGTGGTCCTGATCCTCTTCGGCGTGATCCTCATCACCGACAACTTCCACATCCCGAGCAACCTGCTCTATCGCGCGTACCTCGGGCTCTAACTAAGTGGCGGGTCCACGGCTCGATACTGGCGCTGCCTCGCCGTGGCACCCGCCCCACGTACTGTGCGATGTGGGACTGGCGCTGCCTCGCCGTGGCACCCGCCCCACCCTTCGTACGTGGGGCGGGTCCCGCGGCGAGTCTCCTTGTCCATCGAGCCGCGGACCCGCCACTTAGAGTCTGAACAATCTCGTCAGCTTGATCGCGAACGACCGGTTCATGAGGCCCGGCACGCGGGCATCGGCCGTGTTCCGGCCGTCGCTGTAGACGACGAACAGCTCGCTGCTGGCGGTGTATTCCCATCGCAGCCGGATGCTGGAGCTCACCGTGCGGTCGGTCTGGTTGTATTGAATCAGGCTGTTGATGAGCGACCGCGGGCCCGGCGTGAAGATCGCGCGCAGCGTGATGAGCTCGTTGCGGAAGCGCCCGCCGGGCAGGTCGACCCAGTTGAGCGTGATGCCGGGCTCGAGGCTCACGTAGGTGGAGAGCGCGGCCCGGCCGGCGGAATACGAGGCATCCGTCTTCCGTCCGTCGTAGAATGTGCCGGTCGCGACGCTGAACTGTCCTGACAGCCGGCGCTGCTGGCCCAGGGAGTAATAGGTGCGGACGGTGTCCCAGTCGTAGCCGCCGGTCGGCACGGTCACGCGTGGTGAAATCTGGAATGGCGCCGGCACGTACTCGAACTCGCGGATGTATTCGACATCCCAGCGGTCGCTGTTGTCGAAATCGATGCCGAAGTTGGCGTACGTCTCGCGGTTCTCGACGAGCGTCCGCGTCGCGTTGGTCACGTAGCTCTGTCGGCCCACCCAGTTGAGCTTGCGGATGGTCCGGCTCGCGCGCGGCCGTGGGCTGAAGCGCGCGGTGACCGTGCTGCGGCTGAAGTCCTGCCGGCGGGTGAAGCCCACCTGCGGGTTGAAGCGCTCGCCCACGAGGACCTGCTCGAGCAGCAGCCCGTACCGGTCGGCGTTGTAATCGACCCGCGCCCGGTAGCTCGAGTGGCCGCCGTCGGCGGCCCCCGATGTCTGCGAGCTCGCGTAGTAGGCGTTGACGATGATGCTCTGATAGAACGACAAGTTCGCGTCGACGCCGAGCACGCTGTTCGAGCCGGCGCCGCCGCCGGCCGGGTCGCGGTGAGTCGCCAGAATCCCGATGCTGCTGCGCCGCAGGATGTCGCGCTTCAGCCGCACGACCGAGAAGTTCGTGGCCAGAGCGCCGGCGGAGGCGGCCTCATCGGTCTGGATGTTCAGCAGCCCGACGGCGAACTTGCCGACGGTGCCGGTCACGCGCCCGCCGCCGACCACCGGCACCGGCTGTCCGCGGCTCAGGCCGATCTGGCGGCTGAAGAAGAGGATCGGCACGTCGTTGGAGGCGCTGGAGCCGAACCCGCCGGTCGACACGCCGCCAAACGCGAAGATCCCCTGCCCCTCGAGGAAGAACTCCCGCTTCTCGGGAAAGAAGAGGCTGAAGCGGGTGAGGTTCACCTGCTGGACGTCCTCTTCCACCTGCGCGAAGTCGGTCCGGTACGTCGCGTCCGCAATCAGGCTGCGCGTCAGCCCGTACTTGAAGTCGAAGCCGGCGTTCTTCGAGAAGCGGTTCGAGAACGGCGCCGCCGCCGCGCGGTCGGTCACCAGCGCCGACGTCACGTAGGGCTTGAGCTCGAGGTTCATCGACTGCGCCGGCGTCTCCAGGCCGACGAGCGTGGCGGCCACCGACATCCGGAACGGACCGTTGCCGGCGTAGGCTGCCGGCACGCGCGTGAGGAACGTCGTCTCGTTCTTCCAGCCGATGATCCGGCGGATGTTGATGCGCCAGGTCTGGGCTCCGGAGCCGCGGTACCGGAGCGACTTGAACGGGATGACCATCTCGAACGCCCAGCCGCCCTCGAACCGTCCTGCCTTGACGTCCCAGACGGTGTTCCAGTTCACGTTGGGGTTTGCTTCGTCCGTGAACGTCTGATCGCGGAGCGCGCCGGCCGGCGTGGTCTGGAAGAAGAAGCCGTTCCGGCCGTCGTTGAACGTGTCGAGGCTGACCGCGACGTTCTCGTTCCGGATGATGTTGTTGTGGTCGCGGCGAAGCTCGTTGACGATCCAGCGGTCGGGCTGGTCGTCCCAGCAGCGGGCCGAGATGTAGATGTTCTCGTTGTCGAAGAATACCCAGGCCTCGGTCTTCTCCGTGGCCGGTTCCCCCTCGACCGGCTCCATCTGGATGAAGTCGCTGACGGCCGCGACGTCGCCGTACACCCGCTCGTCGAGGCGGCCGTCGACCTGAATTGGCTGCTGGATGCGTACCGCCCGCATCGTCACCCCGGTGTCGTCGCGCGTGATCATGGGTGGCGGCGCCGTGGGATCGGCGGGCGGCCCGCTCGTCTGGCCCCAGGCGGCCGCGGCGGCCCCAAGGACACACGTGAAGAGGAGTGCGGTTCGAAACGGCATGAAAAAGGCGCGAAACCCCGAATCCTAGCATGAAGCCCTGTAGTAGGATTGACGCTGCCAAGGAGGTTCATATGGCGAATCAGGTGTTCGCGACGGTCGGCCGGGCGGTCCTTGCAGCGCTGCTCGTCGGCCCTGCTTTTCTGATGGCCCAGGCTCCCGCGAAGCCGTCTCCGGCGAAGCCCTGGACGATGCCCCGCACGCCGGACGGGAAGCCCGATCTGCAGGGCTACTGGACGAGTCTCAGCTTCACGCCGCTCGAGCGGCCTGAGAAGTACGGCACGCGGGAGTTCCTCACCGACGAGGAAGTCAAGGCGATCTTCGAGGCCGGCGTCAATCGCTCCTACGAGTTCACGTTCGCCAACTCGGCGGACACGCCGGTCTACGACGCGACGGTGTACGCGCTCGACGCCTGGCAGAACGGCGTCAGGCCCAACCGCCGCACCTCATTGATCGTGGATCCGCCGAACGGGCGGCTGCCCGCCCTGACGCCCGAAGGGAAGGCGCGTCCGCGCCGGCGCGGCCAGGGCGAAGACGGGTTCGACGGCCCCGAGAAGCTGGGCACCGGCGTGCGCTGCCTCACGAACGGCGGTCCGCCGATCCCCGCCGGGAGCGGGTACAACAACAACACGTTCATCCTGCAGGGGCCCGGACAGGTCGTGATCGAGTACGAGTGGATGAGCAAGACGCGCGTCATTCCGACGGACGGCCGGCCGCACCTGGCGCCGCACATGCGCTTCTGGACCGGCAATGGCGTCGGGCGCTGGGACGGCGACACGCTCGTGGTCGAGAACCGGGGCTTCCAGCCCGAGGCCACGTACATGGACGGCAACCCGGCGACGCTCCGCATCATCGAGCGGTTCACGCGGATCGACGCGGACACGATCGAATACAAGTACACCGTGGATGACCCCTCCACGTGGACGAGGCCGTGGACGGCCATCACCCCGCTCAGCAAGGTGGACGGTCCGCTGTTCGAGTACGCCTGCCACGAAGGGAACAACGGCATCGTGAACATGCTCGAAGGCGCACGGGCGCAGGACAAGGCCGGCGCGGCCAGACCGGAATCGAGGTAGCCGCTATGCGCAGAGCCTACGTCGCCATTCTCGCTGCGGCTGTTGCCGCCCTCGGCGTCGCGGTCACGTCATCATTGACCGTGCAGGCGCAGGCCGCTGCAAGCCTCCTCGGCGGGCCGAGAGGGACCGTCAAGACCGCCAAGGGCCTCCCGATTGAGGGCCTGATGGTGCAGCTCATCTCCGGGACGAGCGCCATCCGGACGACGGTGTACACGGACGATCTGGGCCGGTTTGAATTTCCGAAGCTCGAGGGCGGCACCTATGTCCTGCGGATTCCCCGCCCCCTGGAATTCCGTCCGTATGTGATGGAGGGCGTCCGCATCGACGGCGCGACGCGGCTGCCCGAGATCGTCCTCGAGCGCGTCGCCACCGGTGAGTTCCTGCCGCCCACGCCGGAGCTGCTGCCGCAGTTCTCGCCGGCCGAGTGGCTCGCCAATATGCCGGGCACCGCGCAGGAAAAGCGCATCGTCCTTCGCGCCTGCGGGATCGGCTGTCACGGCATCGATTACCCGTTCCGCCACACGTTTGACGAGGCGAGCTGGGGCAAGCTGCTGACGCGGATGATTGACTACGGGCCGAGGCTGATCACCACTCCCCAGCCGTTCAGCTACATCGACGGGGAGATTGGCGGCACGCAGCAGGCGGAGAAGGATCTGATCGTCAACTTCTTCAAGCGTGTGCGGTCGCTCAACTCGGAATTGCCGCCGATGAAGCCGTTCCCGCGTCCTCACGGACCGGCCACCCGCGCCGTCGTCACGGAGTACGAGCTTCCGTGGGCGCTTCAGAATGTGCACGACGTCGCCGGCGATGCGCAGGGCAATATCTGGTTCACGATCAACCGGGTCCCGTTCATCGGCAAGCTGGAGCCGGCGACGGGCAAGGTGACGCAGTACCGGGTTCCGAACACCGCGCCGCCGGCGCTGCACCCGAAGCCCGAGGCCAACATTCACCCCGGTCTGCACTGGATCGACGTGGACCTGCGCACGGGCATGGTCTGGTTCTCGTGGAACTGGGCCGATGCGATCGGCCGCCTCGATCCGCGGACGGGCGACGTGCAGCAGGTGTACACCGGCGTGTCCGGCAATATGGGACTGGCGCCCGACGGCCTGTCGATCTGGAAGAACGACGGGCGGAGGCTCCAGAAGTTCGACACCCAGACCGTGCTGAAGACCGGCAAGCCGGTCAAGGAGTGGCCGCTGAAGCTGAACGGAAGCACCTACGGCAACCGCTTCAGCCGGGACGGCCGGTACTTCGGCGGCGGCGGCAACACGGTCGTCTGGTTCGACGTGCAGACGGAGGAGCTGCGGGAAGTGCCGGTCCCCAGTGGTGAGTTCCGGAAGGACGCGATTCACGGACGCGGCGACTTCGATCCCGAGGGCAACCTCTGGATCGGCGGCAAGAACGGCGAAAACATCTGGCGGTACAACCCGAAGACCGGCGCCGTGTCCGAGTATGTGCCTCCGACGCCGCACGTCAGCACGTACTCGATCAGGGCCGACAAGAACGGCGACGTCTGGGCGGGTCTGATGAATGGGGGCCGCGTCGCGCGATTCAAGCCGCGGACGCATCAGTGGATCGAATACGTCCTGCCGACCTCCAACGGAGGGTTCGACTTCAACTCCTGGATAGACGATTCGACGAATCCGCCGACGTTCTGGTACGGCGATCAGTTTGGCTACCTTGTTCGCATCCAGCCCCTGGAATAGAGCGAGTCCCCGGCGAGGCGAGGGTCTCGCCGGGTGGGGCCTTCTTGACCCTTGATGCCGCCAGGGGTCCGTGGTATTTACGGCGGGACAACGCCCGATGTCAGCTCCTGACTGGACAGGATGTCCTGCCAGGATCGGGCTGCCTGTCAGGTCTGGAACGATTTCAGGAGGAATCCGCTATGCGTGAGGTACGAAGGCGTACAAGGCAAGTGCTTGTCGGCCTGTCGTCGCTCTGTCTCGTGTTGCTCCTTGCGGCCCCTGTGCTGGCGCAGTCGACAGCCACGCTGCTGGGCACCGTGAGCGATACCAGCGGCGGCGTCCTGCCGGGCGTCACCGTCACGGCGCGTCATATCGCCACCGGGCTGGAGCGGACCGTCGTCTCCGCCGGTGAGGGCACGTACCGGATCCCGGCGCTGCCGGTCGGCGCCTACGAGATTCGCGTGGAGCTCGAAGGGTTTCGCAGCGAGCTGCGCACGGGGATTACCCTGACCGTCGGTCAGGAAGCCGTCATCAACTTTGCGCTCGAGGTGGGCGCGCTCACCGAGACCCTGACGGTCACGGGTGAAGCGCCGCTCGTGAACACGACGAGCGCGTCGCTGGGCGGGCTGGTGGACGAGACGATCATCCAGAGCCTGCCGCTGCTGGGGCGCAACCTCATCGACCTGACGCTGCTGCAAACCGGCGTGGTCGAGCACAACTTCAGCCGCGGCACCGCGCGCGTCGGCCAGTGGTTCAGCGCGAGGGGTGCGAGCCTGCGGTCGAACAACTTCCTCATGGATGGCACCATGACGAACACTCTGCATGGCGCGGGGAACGCCTCCTACTCGGAGAACACGCTGGGGCTCGACGGCATCCAGGAGTACCGCGTGCTGACCAGCAACTACGGCGCCGAGTACGGGATGCGGATGGGCGCCCAGACGATCATGGTCAGCAAGAGCGGCACCAACGCGTTCAGCGGCTCCGCGTTCGAGGCGTTCCGGGACCAGCGGATGAAGTCGCTCGGCTATTTCGACACCCAGAAGCCGGACTTCTCGCGCCACAACCTCGGGGGAGCGATGGGCGGCCCCGTCGTCCGCAACAGGATGTTCTTCTTCGGGACGGTGGAAATGGTGCGCGAGCGTCTCGGGGAAACACGGATCCTTCGGGTGCTTCCGCCGGAGGCCCACGTCGACGGCGGCATCGTCCCGCAGATCAACCCGCTGATGAAGCCGTTCGTCGACCTGTTCCCGCTGCCGAACATGCCGAACAACGAGTACCACTTCCTCTTCACGCAGCCGACCGACGAGCGCTACTTCCAGGGGAAGATCGACTACAACTTCGCCGATTCCTCGTCGATCTTCGTCCGGTACACCAACAACAACTCCGAGCGCACCGAGATCGGCAGCACGACGGATTTCCTGCGCCTGGGATCGAGCAAGTTCCACTGGACGACGGTGTCGTACAACAAGGTGTTCTCGTCAACGCTGGTCAATACTTCGCGCGTGGCGTACACGTTCACGCGGCAGGGGTACGACCCGACGAAGGAGAGCGAAGAACGGTTCAAGGGGCCGCAGTATTCGTTGGTCGAAGGCCGCATGCTGTCGAGCATCGGGCCCGGGGCGCCCTACTCCAGTATCGGGGGGGTCAGCGGCGTCATCGTCTACGGCCTCGACACGCCGCAGTTCAGCACCGACTTCTTCGACACGCGCGGCCGGCACTCATTGAAGTACGGCGCGCTGATTACGCTCCCGAAGCCGCACATCACGCTCGACAACGCCGGTGCCGGCAGCGCGACTTTCTCGAGCCTGCAAAACTTCCTGCGGGGCGGACCGGTGGTGCAGTACAACGCGCTGGCGCCCGGGTCCACGTTCACGCGGATCTATCGGTACAACACGTATGGGTTCTACTTCCAGGACGACATGCGGCTGACCAGCCGGTTCACGCTCAACGCCGGCCTGCGGTACGAGTTCAACACGGTCCCGGATGAGGTCAACGGGCTCAACGCGTGCATCAAGGACATCACGACCCAGACGGAGGCGGAGGTCGGCTGCCGGCTGATCAAGCAGTCGTCGCTCGAGAACTGGAGCCCGCGCCTGGGGTTCGCATGGGATGTGCGGGGCGACGGCAAGACCTCGATTCGCGGCGGCAGCGGCGTGCTCTACGACATCGGGTGGATCAACAGCAACTTCATCGAGCCCACTACGGGGAGTCCTCCGTGGACGACACAGAGCCGCGTCACCAACGCCCCGGCGCTGATGCTGCCGCTCGTCTTCCCGCCTGCAGTCCAGGGCCGCACGCTGCGCACGATCAACTGGAACTCCGAGCAGCCGTATCTGTGGGAGTACAGCCTGACGCTCGATCAGGAATTGCCGTGGAACACCGGCCTGGCGGTCGCGTACGCCGGGTCGCGGGCGTACCAGCTCCCCACGATGGACGAAGGGAACCCGCGCGTGCCGACGATCCTGGCGGACGGCACCTACTTCTGGCCCACGAATGCCCCGCACGTCAACCCGTACTGGTCCGATGTGCTGTGGAAGTCTTCGAATGCAGACACCCAGTACGACTCGCTGCAGATATCGCTGATCAAGCGTTTGAGCGCCGGGCTCCAGTTCCAGAGCTCCTATACGTGGGCGAACATGACCAGCAATGTCATCAACGCCCAGTTGAACGGAGATCAGGGCGGCTCGGGTAGTGCCATGAAGCCGAATCCGTACGAGGACGACCCGGGCCCCGTGCAGTGGGACCTCCGGCACAACTGGAAGTTCAACGCGATCTACAACCTGCCCAACCCCGCGTCGGGGAATCGTCTGTTCACGGGGTGGCAGGTCAGCACGATCGTGTCGCTGCAGACCGGCTTCCCGCTGACGCCGGCCATCAATCTGCCGTGGACGAATGCCAACGGCCCGGCAAGAACCAACGTTGACCGTCCCGATGTGGTGCCGGGCGTGAACCTGGACGACATTACCAAGGGAGTGTCTCGAGGCTGTGTGGGGCTGGCGGCGGGGACGCCGGTCGGGACGCCCGAGCGGTGGTACGACCCGTGCGCGTTCACCAAGCCGGCGCGCGGATTCGTCGGGAACGCGCCGCGCGGCGCGATCCGAGGCCCCGGCTTTGCCAACGTGAATTTCTCGATGGTGAAGGACACCGACATCGGGGGCACCCGCCGCCTGCAGTTCCGGGCGGAGGTGTTCAACGTGTTCAATCGCGTGAACTTCGCGATGCCGGCTGGCACCATCTTCCGGGGAGCCACGGAGATCGAGGCGCCGCTGGCCACGGCAGGCCGGATCACATCGCTCGTCGGCCAGCCGAGGCAGATGCAGTTGTCGTTGAGATTCACATTCTGAAGGGGTGCACCCCGGGCACAGGGCCAGTCGTTGTAGAATCCGCCATCAGCCGCGTCCGAAACAAGATCGCCAGGCTGCAGATCAGGCCGACCACTGCGACCGGCACGCGGTAGCTGGTTTCATAATTGACGTGGTGCCCGGCTTTAGCCGGGCTGAAGCCCGGCGCTACGTTCGAGGGACGGGATGGAGACACGCGAAGGGACGCGCCACGGGCCGGGCCTCGGACGCCGCGACGTGATGACGCTCGGCGCCGGCGCGCTCTTCGCGGTGGCCGGCGCGCGCCTCTGGGCACAGGGACGCGCGCGCGGGCCGGTCTCGGTCGACGTGCATACGCACTGGTTTCCGCCCGCATTCATCAAGGCGCGGGCGGAGGCCGGCGCCGCGATCGTCACCGAGCTGATTCCGGAAGACTCCGACCTCACTGCCCGGCGGCGGTGGATGGATGAGCATGGCATCCAGACACACGTCCTGACGCTGTCCGGCAACATGGGGTGGTCGTTCGTCTCGCCCGAGGCGGGCAACCGCATCGCGACGATCGTGAACGACGCAGCAAGCGAGGCGCATCAGGCGTTCCCCGACCGTTTCATCGGCAGTATCGAGCTGCCGATCCGCGACCCCGGGTTCGCGCTGAAGGAGCTGAATCGTGTCGCGGGGAGGCCCGGCATGCGGGCCGTCCACCTGCCCAACTCGATCGAGGGGCGGGACTACCTGTTCGAGCCGGCGTTTCAGCCGATCCTGGAGCGCATCGAGCAGCTGGGCTATCCGATCCTCTTCCACCCGCTCGACGGCGAGCCCAACATCTATTCGCGCCGGCTCCTGGGCGACGTCAGCCTGACCAACCCGCTCGGCTTTCCGTTCGAGACGGCCACGGTCGCCGCCAAGTTCATCGTGACCGGCACGCTCGACAGGTTCCCGAAGCTCGACATCGTGCTGCCGCACTCGGGCGGCGCCTTTCCGTACGTCGCGGGGCGCCTGCAGCACGCGCGCCGCGCCTCGAACGTGCCGCCGCGGCCCATTCGCGAGTACCTCCGGCGCTTCCACTACGACACGATGACGTTCTACCCGGAGACGCTCCGGTTCCTGATCAGCCTCGTCGGATCCGATCGCCTGCTGATCGGGTCGGACAACTTCCACGGGATGAACGTCGACGAGCCGAACGCGATGGTCGAGGATCTGAATCTGCCCGCGGCCGACCGCGATCGCATCCTGTTCGGCAACGCGCGCCGGCTCTTCAGGCTGTAGAGTATTCGGACGTAGTGTCCGGCTTCAGTCTTACGCAGTAGTTGTTTTCGTAGTGCCCGGCTTCAGTAGTTGTGTTCGTAGTGCCCGGCTTCAGTAGTTGTTTTCGTAGTGCCCGGCTTCAGCCGGGCCACCCGCAAGAGGAGAACGCCGCCATGGTAATCAGAGCACTGATACTCGTCGTGGGCCTTGCGCTGTCCACGGTGTCGGCCGACGCACAGACCGGGACCGGCGAGGGGTATGCCGACAACCCGTACATCGGCACGTGGATGGAGGACACGCAGCGGACGACGTACGGCCCCGGTCAGAAGCCGCCGCTCCTCAACATTCACAGATGGGAGCCGTGGGACGGCAACGGCATGAAGGCCTCGATCCTCACCGTGGACGCCGGCGGCATGCAGCGCCGCTCGATGTACTTCCTGAAGTTCGACGGCAACTGGTATCCCGTCATCGACGAGGACCGGCGCGACGCCATCCGGTCGAGGCGGATCGACGCCTTCACGTTCGAGAACCAGAGCCGCAGGGACGGCAAGGGAGGCGATGGCCCGGCCGGCCGCCACGTGTTCTCGAAGGACGGCCAGACGATGACGCTCGTCGACGCGAACGGCCGGGCGGGACGCGTCTACAAGAAGCTCTTCTAAAACGCCATCAGGTACGTGACCTTCGCGATCACGGCGCGGTCGATCAGCTCGTCGGTGAGCGTGTCGCGCCGCTCGTTGTACACCAGGAAGAAGTCGCTGAGCGGCCGGTGGATGATGTTGAACCGGACGTTCGAGCTCCACTGGCGCGCGTCGGTGTTGTACTGGAGCAGCGCGTTCAGGAAGACGCTGGTCGAGAAGTCGTAGATCACGCGGCTGCTGAGCAGATCCGTCGTGAACCGCCCCCCCGGCAGACTGACCGCATTTCGCGAGTAGTTGACGGTGATGTTCAGGTGCTCGTTGACACGCGCGCCGAGGCCCGCCTGGTAATTGTGGCGGTACCCGTCGTAGAAGTCGCCGAAGCCGTAGCGGCTGCTGACGAAGAAGGGCGCCGCCTGGTTCGTGCGCGCGGTGGCGAACCAGTCATTGAAGGCGTATTCCCCGGCGGGAATGACGATACGCCTTCGCGAATTGATGTTGAACGGCCGCGAGAGCCCTTCGACGCTCCGCTGGAACCCGAGCTCGGCGAAGCCGCCGTCCTGGAACGTGAGCGGGAAGTGGTAGTCGTAGTACCGTGACTCGAGCGTGCCGTCGTACCGCGTCACGTTGCTGAAATCCCAGTGCGGCCAGAACTCGCGCAGCCAGCGTGAAATGCCGCCCCGCCATCGGAGGTGCGGCGAGAAGTAGGCGGTCGACTTGTTGATCCCGACGCGCGGCACGTACCCCATCTCGTCGTTGAACCGCTCGCCGATCGTGGTGTACGACCCCCTGAACTCCATCGTGTCGCCGCGGTAGTTGAAGTTGCCCCGCAGCATCGTGTCCTTGCCGCTGCCCGGCGCGACCGACGCGTCCGGCGACATCGTCTTCGTGATGTTGCCGTTGAGGTTCAGGTTCTGAAAGAAGCGGAAGTTCGCGTCGGTGCCGATCACGCGGTTCCAGCGCGGCCCGTTCTCGTCCCTGTTGAGCACCATGACCCCGATGTCGGAGTTGGCGAGCACGTCGCGCCGCAGCCGAAGGGCCGTGAAATTGGTGGCCGGAACCGTGCCCTCTTCGCGCTGCTGGATGTTGAGGAGGCCGACCGAGTAGCCGCCGGCGCGGCCGGTCAGCCGCGTGCCGCCGAGGATTGGAATCTCACCGCCAGCCGCCGAGAGCCCGATCGTGCGGCTGTGAAACAGGATGACGTCGTTGCGCGCGGCGGAGTCCTGCCGCCCGCCGCCCTGGCCGCCGCCGCCGCCGCCACCCGCGGCCGTGCCGAACTGGAACACCCCGGAGTTCTCCAGGAAGAAGTCGCGCTTCTCCGGGAAGAAGAGGCTGAAGCGGCTCAGATTGATCTGCTGCTCGTCGGCTTCCACCTGGGCGAAGTCGGTGTTCACGGTGAAGTCCCACGTGAGGCCGCTGGTGATGCCGTACTTCACGTCGAACCCGACGTCGCCGTTACCGTCGCGCGGTCCTCTGCCGCGCTGTCCCATGCTCGCCAGCGCATACGGCTTCAGGCGCAGGTCGTTGCCGGGCCGGACGCCCTGCAGCCCTTCGAGCGTGCCGGCCATCGACACGCGGGCGAGCGGGAAGATGCGCGGCAGCGGCGCCCACAAACTCTCCTCATTGCGGCGCCGGATCCGCCGGAGGAAGTTCACGCCCCAGGTCTGGCTGTCGGCGCTGCTGAACCGCAGCGTGCGAAACGGGATGGCGATTTCGGCGGTCCAGCCGTTCTCGGTGACCCGGCTCTCGGTGGTCCAGAGCGCGTCCCAGCTCCGGTTCGTCTCGCGGCCCTCATTCGCCATCTGGGCGTCGGCCTTGGCGCCCGCCGGGTTGATGGAGAAGAGATAGCCGTTGCGCTCGTCGTGGAACGTGTCGAGCACGAGCTCGAACCCGTCGCTGTTGTCGACGTTGAAGTCCTTCTTCAGCTCGTTGATGATGATGCCCTGCGGATCGCGATCGCGCGCCACGACGCCGATGTACAGATTGTCGTCGTCGTAGAGCACGCGCACTTCGGTCGGCTCGGAGGCCGCCTCGCCTTCGCGCGGTTCGCTCTGAAGGAAGTCGGTCGCGATCGGTGCGAGGCTCCAGTCCGCCTCCTCGAGCACGCCGTCGACGTTGACCGGCGCGGTGGCCTTCACGGCGACGAGCTTCCGGCTCTGCCGCGCCGTTTCGTAATCCACTTTGGTCTGCCCTGCGGACGCCGCGGTGGCGCCGAGGCAGGACAGAGAGACTCCCATGATCAGGGTCGCGACGCGACGCACGCCTGCGCTCGTAAGTATCTGCATGAATAAGAGCTCCGCCTCAATCGGGACGCGCCATTATACCTAGCGGCAGGCGAAGTTCCCCTCGACCCAGTTCGCGGCCTCGTGCTGTCCGCCCGCCGGGCCGGTATAGATCGCCCGCTGTGGATACGCGCAGACCTTCCGCTCGTTTACCCTCTTTCCGTCCACCTGACGCGCCGCGACGATGTGATCGGGCGGCCGGCCGTGTTCCACCCAGTCGACGATGGGACCGAGACGATCCCATGTGTCGGGTCCCGGGCCGCCGCGGCAGTGGCCGACGCCCGGCAGCATGAAGAGGCGCACGCGCTCGCGGGCGGCGCTGAGGTCTCCGCCAAACGTCTTGTCCACGACCGCCCTGTAGTAGTCGACCGTCGGCTCGGCCGGCACATCGTCCGCCCATCCCTGGTAGAGGAGCAGGCGGCCGTTCTCGCGCTCGAGAAAGCGGGTGAGATCGCTGTCGGTGGCCTCGAGCGCCGACTGCGTAAAGCGGGCCTTTCCGGCCGTGAGGTCGTCGATCGTGAAATCCCACCAGCCGAACTCCGGCGCGGCGCCGGTCCGATAGAGCGTCCGCGGCGCCTGCCCCGGCCCGGGCTCGGGCGCCGGCCGGCCAGGCGACGTTTCGTAGAAGAGAAACGCGATGTGATCGTCGCCGACCGACAGCCGCGAGGGGGCCATGTTGTTGCCCTTGTGCGCGACGAACCGGCCGCTCCAGTGCCATTCCGAGCCTCGCGCGTAGCCTTTGGCGATCTGCGTGCCCTTGCTGTCGAACGTGCCGCGGTGCAGATCGCGCACCGTCTGGATCTGGCGCTTCGTCAGGCAGCCGTCGGCGTCGACGTCGCCGGAGCACGCAAACTTCGCGAGATCCGCTTCCGCGTTGAAGCTGCAGCTCAGGGGATCGTCGACCACGCCGTCCCTGATGCCGTCGTTGGCGTCGCACTTCGCCAGCACGGCGTCGCGGACGATCTCCCACTTCGTGAGGCTCTCCGGCACGCCGTCGCGATCCGTGTCGTACGCCAGATTGCCGGCGAGCGTGTCGGAGAAGATCCGCTGGGTGTTGACGACTTCCTGCGCGTTGATTGCCTGGTACGCGAGCAGCGGGGCTCCCGCGACGATCCCGTCGAAGTCCTCGGGAAACCGCTGCGCTTCCATGGCGCCCTGCCGCCCGCCGGTCGAGCAGCCGTCGAAATAGCTGTAGCGGGCGGCGCGGCCGTAGTACTGGCGGACGACGGTCTTGGAGGCGTTGGCGGTGAGGTGCACCGCGCGGTAGCCGAAGTCCAGCACCGCGTCGCGGTTCCATCCGAAGGTGGAGCCCGGCTCCGCGCCGCCGTCGTGACCCGAGTTCGAGTTCGCCACCGCGTACCCCTCGGCCACCCGATCGTTGGCCAGATTGAGCGAGCCGTCCTTGCCGCCATCCCCGATGTTCAGCAGGCGGCCGCTCCAGCTCGAGCGGAGCGGCAGCTGCACGTGAAACCCGATTCGTCCTGCAATCAGGCCGCGGACGTAGCAGTGCTGCGGCGTCGCTCCGGACGCCGGCCGGATGACGGCCTGGGTGATGGTGAGGTTCGGCAGATCGATCAGCGCCCGGCAGGCCGACTCGTCGCTCGGCATCGGCGCCGCCTGCTGCATGTCGGGGCGGGCGGCCAGTATCAGGACGATCGCAACGGTCATGAGAAGAAGATGCTTCGACATGTTCGTGCCTCGCTATGACTGGGGAACACGTGCGTTTGGAGGAACGGGTACAGAGTCTACAGTCAGGGCCTGCCGGACGGCTCGTCGCTGCGGACAAAGCCGGCCGTCGTGCCGGCTAGCGCCGCGCCGGCGGCGGGATGCCAGAGGGCAGTCTCCTCGATCCGGCGGGCCAGCTCGAAGTCCTTCTCGGTGACGCCTCCCGCGCTGTGAGTCCATAGGTCGACGATCACGCGCCCCCAGGAGACCGTCAGGTCGGGGTGGTGATCGGCGGCCTCCGCG
>MEKU01000036.1:37385-84209 GCA_001767195.1 Acidobacteria bacterium RIFCSPLOWO2_02_FULL_67_21 | reverse complement strand
CCGGTACGCGCTCAATGGCGTCTGCACGGTCGTGACGGCAGTGGTCGGCGTCGACGACGAAGTGGGGTCCAACGGCAGCGTCGTGTTCCAGGTGTTCACGGATGGCGTCGTCCGCTACGACAGTGGGGTCGTCACGGGATTGATGGCATCGCAGGCCGTGTTCGTGGACGTCAGCGGTGCGACAGAATTGGCGCTTGTCGTCACGAGCCCTGACAGTGTCGATTTCGACCATGCCGACTGGGCGGATGCACAGGTGGCGTGCGGGGCCGCCGACACGCCTCCGACCGTTCTGACGACGACGCCGCCCGCCGGTGCGGCGGGCGTTCCGCCGACCGCGAATGTGACGGCCACGTTCTCGGAGGCGATGAACGCCGCGACGTTGACGACGAGCACCGTGACGCTCGTGCCGCAGGGAAGCTCGACGCCCGCGGGAGCGACGGTGACGTATGACGCGGCAACGCGGACGGTGACGCTCGATCCCTCGGCCACCCTGGCGGCAGGCACGACGTACACGGCGACCATCAAGGGCGGCAGCGGGGGCGCAACCGACGTAGCGGGCAGTCCACTACCGGCTGATGTGGTGTGGACCTTTACGACGGCGACGAGTGGCGCGTCCGCGTACCTCAGTGACCTCGCCTGGACGTCGGCGGTCAACGGTTGGGGGCCGGTGGAGCGCGACCGAAGCAACGGCGATTTGGCGCCCGGCGATGGTCTGCCAATCACGTTGAACGGGGTGACATACGTCAAGGGGCTGGGCACACATGCCGCGTCGGACATCCGGTACGCGCTCAATGGCGTCTGCACGGTCGTGACGGCAGTGGTCGGCGTCGACGACGAAGTGGGGTCCAACGGCAGCGTCGTGTTCCAGGTGTTGACTGATGGCGTCATCCGTTACGACAGCGGCATCATGACTGGGGCGACGGCGTTGCGAAACGTGTTTGTCGACACGACGGGCGCCACCGAACTGGCGCTCGTCGTCGCCGGATGGAGTGACGGCATCGACTTCGACCATGCAGACTGGGCCAACGCACAAATCACCTGCGGATCTGACACGTCACCGCCGACCGTTGTGTCGACGAATCCGCCCGCGACGGCAACTGGGGTTTCGACCGCTGCAGACGTAACGGCGACCTTCTCGGAAGCAATGAATGCGTCGACGTTGACGACGAGCACGGTCACACTGGTTCCCCAGGGCAGCACGACGCCGGTGGCGGCGACAGTGACCTACGATTCCGCGACGGACACGGTGACGCTCGACCCAACGGCCAGTCTGGCAGGGAACACGACCTACACGGCGACGATCACGGGTGGCAGCGGGGGCGCCAAAGACCTCTCGGGCAATGCGCTGACGAGCGATATGGTGTGGAGCTTCACGACAGGATCCGCCCCGAATACTCTGCCAACCGCCACGATCACTGCACCGCAGTCCACGTTGACGTTCAAGGTCGGTGACGTGATCAACTATGCGGGCTCCGGTACCGATCCTGAAGACGGCACGCTCCCGGGGGCCAGCCTTTCCTGGCAGATTGTGCTGCACCACTGCCCCGGCACGGCCTGCCACAACCATCCATTCACGAGCAGCACGGGGACCAGCGGATCGTTCACGGTGCCGGATCACGGGGACGGAATGTACTTCCAGATTGACCTGACGGCGACCGACAGTGCAGGCCTCAGTACTACGGCGTCTGTGAATATCTATCCGCAGACGATTCAGCTCACCCTTGACACGACGCCGTCTGGCCTGACCGTCGTGTACGGAGGGACGTCCTATACCGCTCCCACGACGTTCACGACGCTCGTCGGATCGACCCACACAATTTCAGCGCCATCACCACAGGGCCTGCTGTCGTTTATCGAGTGGTCCGACGGCGGCGCGTCCTTGCACAACGTCATTGCGGGGTCCACGAACGTGACATATGTCGCGACCTTCCGTGACATTACCCCGCCGACCGTGACGGACATCAATCCGAATGATGGTGCGACGCGTGTGAACGCGGTGATCAAGCCGTCGGCGACGTTCTCGGAGCCAATGAACGCCGCGACGATCACGTCGGCGACCGTTAGGCTGCTTCAGGAGGGCATCACCCCGGTGGCCGCCGCGGTGTCGTACGACGCCGGCACAAGAAAGGTGACAATCCGGCCGACATCGAGACTGCTCGGCGCGACGGCCTACAGCGTACAGATTCTCGGTGGCAGCGGCGGTGTCAAGGACCCGGCGGGCAACGCGATGACTGCCGATATGGTGTGGACGTTTATGACACGGTGAGGAGGGACATTGACTGTTCTGGTGACGGGAGGTGCGGGGTATCTCGGGTCGGTACTGTCGCTTGTTCTGTTGGAAGCCGGATACCACGTTCGGGTCATCGACAACCTGCTGTACGGGGGCCGCGGGCTGCTGCCGGTCATGGGACATTCGCGATTTGAATTTTATGCGGCGGATATCCTTGACCACGATGCGGTGGAACGCGCAACCGGCGGTGTCGATGCGGTCATCCATCTCGCGGCGATCGTCGGGGACCCGGCCTGCGCGCGCGACCCCACTCTTGCCCGCGCGGTCAACGAGGAGGGATCGGCGCATGTGATTGCGGCGGCGCGTAGCGCCGGCGTGAAGCGGTTCGTCTTCACTTCGACGTGCAGCAACTATGGCCGGATGGCCGACGTGTCCGTGCTTGCAACCGAGGCGCATGACTTGCGGCCCCTGTCCCTCTATGCGGAAACCAAAGTGGCGATCGAACGGGGGTTGCTCGCCCTGCCGCAATCGCCGACCGCGTTCACGGTTCTGCGGCTGGCAACGTTGTTTGGCTTGTCGCCTCGCATGCGTTTCGACCTGACCGTCAACCAGTTTGTCATGGAGATGAGCGTCCGGCGAAAGGTAACAGTCTACGGCGAACAGTTCTGGCGTCCATACGTTCATGTGCGCGACGCGACACGCGCGATTGTTGCCGTGCTCGCGGCGCCGGGCGACAGCGTCGCGGGGAGGGTCTTCAACGTCGGCCACACGGATGAAAACTATCGGAAGGTCGATCTCATCGAGATCATCAGTCGCCGTGTGCCCGGCGCAGAAGTGGAGTTTGTGTCGATGGCGGAGGACCCGCGCGACTACCGCGTGTCGTTCGACCGCATTCGCTCGGTGCTCGCGTACAGCACGACTCGATCGGTGGCCGACGGCGTAGAAGAGATGGCCACTGCTCTTGAAGCTGGCGTCCTGGGCGGGGTCGATGACCCGGCGTTCTCGAATACCCCCGGGGGTGCCGGAGTGACCTCGACCGCTGTTTCAAGGCAGGTCGTATGCGCGCTGTAATTCTTGCCGGCGGTCGCGGCACGCGCCTGAGACCGTTTACCGCCAGCTTTCCGAAGCCGTTGGTTCCACTGGGCGACACGCCGGTCGTGGAAGTCCTGATTCAAAGCCTGATCCGGGCCGGGATCGTCGACATCACTCTGACCCTGGGACATCTCGCGGAGCTCGTGCAGGCCTACTTTGTCCAACGTGGACCTCGGCTCAATGGCGCGCGGCTGAGCTTCGTCGTCGAGAAGGAGGCCACGGGAACCGCAGGGTCGCTCGCGTCGGTACCGGGGCTCGACGAAACCTTTCTTGTCATGAATGGCGATTTGCTGACCAATCTCGATTTCCACCAGCTGGTGAGGTTTCACCGGCAGCAGGGTGCGGCGCTCACCGTCGCCACGCAGCAGCGCCACGTGAAGATCGATTTCGGGGTGCTGGAGTACGACAAAGATTCGAGGATCACCAACTACCTGGAAAAGCCCGAGCACGCCTATGACGTGAGCATGGGGGTGTACGTGTACGAACCGTCTGTCCTCCGGCACATTCCGCCCAGCATGTACCTCGATTTCCCGGATCTCGTGCTGCGTCTGCTCGCCGACGGTGAGCGTGTATGCGCGTATCCCACCGCTTGTCTGTGGCTGGACATTGGGCGGCCGGACGATTACGCGAGAGCGCAAGAGCTGTTCGCCGAACGGCGGGACCAGTTCGAGGTGGTGGCATGACACCGATTCCGCTGAGCGATCTCTACTACGGCCCGGAAGAAGAGGCAGCGGTCGTGCGCGTCCTTCGCAGTCGCTGGCTGTCGATGGGACCGGAAGTAGAGGCCTTTGAATCCGAAATGGCCTCGATGCTCGGCGTCGAGTACGCCCTTGCGGTCTCAAGCGGAACCGCCGCACTCCATCTGGCACTGCTGGCGCTCGACATCGGTCAGGGCGCCGAGGTCATTCAGCCTGCGCTGAACTTTGTCGCCGCCGCAAACGCTACGATTGCCGTCGGCGCCACGCCCGTGTTTGCCGACATCATCGGGCTTGACGAGCCGACCATCGACCCGGCAGCGGTCAAGCGACTGATCACGGCGCGGACCCGGGCGGTCGTGGTGATGCACTATGGCGGCTATCCCGGTCGGCTCGCGGAGCTCACCGAACTCTGTTCGCGTCGCGGTGTCGCCCTCATCGAAGACGCGTGCCACGCGATAGGTGCGCGGTACCTCGATCCGCAGAAGCGTTCGCCGCATGGTGCGTATGCCGGCGCTGTGGGAGACGTCGGATGCTTCTCGTTCTTCAGCAATAAAAATCTTGCGATTGGAGAAGGTGGTCTCATTGCGACCAGCCGACACGGCCTCGCGGAGCGGATCCGCCTGCTGCGGTCACACGGCATGACGACGCTGACTTGGGATCGTCATCGCGGGCATGCCACCGCATATGACGTCGTGATGCACGGATACAACTACCGCCTTGACGAGGTGCACGCGGCGCTAGCCCGCTGTCAGTTGCAAAGGCTGTGTGGAAACAACGCCCAGCGGGCGGCCCTGGTCGAGGCGTACCGCCGCGGCCTGGTCCGTCTGGACGGATGGACCATTCCCTTCGCCGGCCATCCCGGGGAAAGCGCCTACCACCTGAACGTGATTGTTGCGCCAGACGCAGAGACGCGCATACGTGCGGCCGCCCATCTGAAAGAGGCTGGAGTGCAGACAAGCCGCCACTATCCGTGCATTCCGGACTTCACCGTTTTTAGCGGCTCGATCACTGATCGTCTGGAGTACTCCCGCGCCTACGCGGCTCGGACGCTGACGCTGCCGCTCTTTCCGACGATGTCCCCAGCCCAGATAGCCGAGATCTGCCGCGAGCTGTTTGCTGTCTCAGGACACGCCATGAGCGCGTGATGCTGTAGGGTGAGATGAAGACGAACCCGACAATTTACGTCGTTCTCGCGATGCGTCCATCGCATCAAACGGGCGTGTACGCCCACGTCGAGGCGTTCGCTAGCTATGCCGCGAAGATTGGCGTTCGCGTGCGCGTCGTCACGCCGTTCGACATGTCACCATTTCTTTTGTATCCGTTTTACGGCGTCGGCCACCTCGCGAAGCCGTTTAGCAGGCGCTTCTGGCTCGGTTGGCATCTCTATTCCCATTCCCTGGTGTTGAGGAGACAACTTTCGAAGGTGGTACCGCGGACGCAGCCTTCGATCGTGTACGCGCAGCAACTGATCGCGGCCGACGCAGCGCTCGAGCTCAAGCGTCGGGGATATCCGATCCAGGTCGTGATGACCGCGCACTTCAACCGGTCCGAGGTTACAGAATGGGTCGAGCGGGGCGCTCTCAAGGAAGACGACCGTCTCCACGCGTGGATGCTGAGTGTCGAGCGCCGCGTTCTGCGAGATGTGGATCGGCTGACGTTCCCTTCGAAGTTCGTTCACGACCTGTGGCGCCGCGACGCAATGCAGGATGAGCAAGTGCCGAATTTCGTCTTCGAACCGCCTCAGCCGGCCAGTCAGCGGTGGAGCGGCGATCTGATCACGATCGGCACGCTTGAGCCCCGGAAGAACCATGCGTATTTGCTGCGAGTGCTCTCACACGCTCGTCGGCTCGGCCACTCCTATCGACTCACAATCGTCGGCGACGGCGAGCTCGTCAGCTCCCTTCGAGCGCTGGCGATGTCGCTGGGAGTGGCAGACATCGTTACGTTCGCAGGATTCGTTCCGCGCGCCGCGTCGTTGCTCCATACGCATCGTGTCTACGGCCACAGCGCGCGAATCGAGAACTGTCCGATCGTGCTGCTCGAGGCAATGGCAGCCGGACGACCGATTTGTGCTGCGCCCGTCGGCGGTATTCCGGAACTGTTCGACAACGACGTGCAGGGTCTGTACTGGAGTCTTGATGATCCGGAAGGCGCGGCGCACGCACTGATCCGGCTGCTCGAAGACAGGAATGTGTACGATCGTATGAGCAAGGCAGCTCGTCAGCGTTATGTGCAGCGATTTGCCCCCGACGTGGTCGGGCCGCGATTACTGCGGGTGGTGATGGGCTCGTCGCGAGAGACCGTGGCGGTTGCGGACCAAGGCGAAGTGGCGTGAGCGTCGTGCACGGGTACTCAACGGCGTCGGTTGTGGCAGTGTCGTCAGCGACGGCGGCTCCGTCGAAAGGCACGTCGCTGCTCGGAATACCGCGCCGTACCGCTGCCCGATGGTTCGGTCACGGTGCGGCAGCGGTTCTGGATCAAGGTCTTTACGGAATTGCCAACTTCGGCCTGAATGTCGCCCTCGCCCGGATCTTGGACGCGCCGGAATACGGGGCATTCGCCACAGCGTATTCATTGTTCCTGTTGATCAGTATCGGACACACGGCCCTGATCACCCAGCCGCTGATCGTTTTTGGAGCCGGAAAGTACGAGTCGCGACAGCTGTCGTATTTGAATGGCGTTCTTGTCGGACATTGGCTCCTGACTGCCGTCGCGAGCGCGGTGCTCCTCGTCATTGCTGTTTGTCTTGAGTGGGCGGGTCAAGGATTGGTTGCCGGCGCACTTGGAGGAGTCGCGCTGGCGAGTCCATTTCTGTTGCTCCAATGGTTGATGCGCCGGATCTGTTACGTCCGTAGGAAACCGGGTCGCGCCGCGCTGGCGGGCGGATGGTACGTCGTGTTGCTGATGTCCGGGCTGTACCTGTTATGGAGCGCGGGCCGTCTCTCAGTCATGTCTGCCATCGCCCTGATGACAGTCGCCAGCGTGGTGTCTGTCCTTCCTATTGTTCTCTCGGTCACCCGCATTCCGCGCCAGATCCATTTCCGCGAGATTCTGACTGACCATATACGATTTGGACGTTGGGCAGTTGCAACAGGCTTTGTCGAAGTCTTTGGCCAGAACGTCTACTTTCTGGTACTGCCGCTCATCGCAGGGCTCGAAAGTGCGGCTGCACTGAAGGCGCTGATGAATCTCGAAATGCCTCTGTTACAGGCCTTCTCGGCACTGTCGGTGCTGCTCGTCGGTGCGCTCGTGCGCATGCAAGGCACGAGCGAGTTCACACGCGTGATACGTCGGATCGGTCTGTTGTTCACGGCTGTGGCGTTAGCATACTGGCTCCTGCTGGGGCTGAATGCCGACCGTGTATTCGATTGGGTGTACGACGGCCGCTATTCCAGCCAAGCACCCGTCCTCTGGATCATTGGCTTATTGCCGGTCGCGGCCGGCCTGTCCGGAGTAATTGGCGCCGCATTCCACGCGTTACGACGTCCTGATGTGCTGTTGCGGGCCGCGATCATTGGCGGCTCTGTCGCCATCATCTCGGGGGTGGCACTGAGCGTCTGGGTGGACGTAGCGGGAGCCGCCGCTGGGCTCGTTCTTGCCCCCTGGGTCACCGTTGTGGCGCTTACCGGTCGTCTGCGTTGGCTCGCGTCAGTCGCCGCAGCGCCCCAGCCAATCCCTGCAGTATGAGGGACACGTTCTAAATGGATCGACTCAAAGTGCTGATCTCCGCCTACACGTGTGAACCGGGCAGGGGCTCCGAGCCGGGTGTTGGCTGGAATGCCGCGAGGGAAGCGGCTCGGTATCACGACGTGTGGGTGGTGACCAGAGCTCATCATCGCTGGGCTATCGAGGACGAGCTGCGGCGACGTCCGATACCGAATCTCCGTGTCGTCGATTACGAGCTGCCAAGAATTACGCGGCGATGGGCTCCGCAGGAATGGGGCGTGCAGCTCCACTATTACCTCTGGCAGGTTGGAGTACTTTCGCTCGTCCGGCGCCTTCACCGTGACATCCGCTTCGACGTGGCTCACCATGTCACACTCGTGAAGTACTGGCAGCCGACGTTCTTGCGGTGGCTCGACGTGCCCTACGTATTTGGCCCCGTAGGCGGCGGCGACACCTCTCCCGTTGCCTTCCGGCGGGACCTCCCATGGAAGGGCAGGTTGTACGAAGCGATTCGAAATGTGGCGATATGGGCGGGAGAGCACGATCCGATGGTCATTGCAGCTGCGCGGCGAAGCGCGCTTGCCCTGGCGGCCACGCCGGCTACCGAGGAGCGGTTACGAAGGCTCGGGGCGAGTCGGGTGGAGGTCTGCAGCGCGATCGCATTGTCCGACAAGGAGCAGACGCTGTTACAGCGGCTTGCACTGCCTCCTCAGAAACCGATCCGGTTCATCACCATCGGTCGCTTGTTCCACCTGAAGGCCGTCCATTTGGGCTTGCGTGCCTTTGCGGCAGCCCATCTGGCGGGCGCCGAATACTGGCTGGTCGGGGACGGACCCGCGCGTGTCGAGCTCCAGCGACTGGCTGTCGAACTTGGCATTTCTAAACGGATCCGTTTCTGGGGTCATTTGTCGCGAACCGAGACACTTGAAAAGCTCAGCATGTCTCATGTGCTCGTGCATCCGAGCTTGCACGAATCGGGCAGCTACGCGTGTCTGGAGGCCCTTGCAGCCGGTCGCCCTGTCGTGTGCCTGGACCTCGCCGGTCCAGCGAGTCTGGTGAGCAAGGAGTGCGGCATCAAGGTGAAGGCTCGCACACCTGGTGATGCGGTCGCTGACATGGCATCGGCGATGCGCCGGCTCGCCGGTGACGCCAAGCTGCGTCACCGCCTCGGGGAATCTGGACGAGCGCGCGTATCTGCAGAGTACCGCTGGCGCGCGAAGGGCCGCCTGTTCTCCACATACTACGAGCAGGTCGCGAACGGAGAGGTCCGATCGGAGGTCGTTGCATGACATCGTGCTCGTCCCGGCCTCGCGCGCTCGTGTTCGCCTATGCGTGTGAACCAGATCGCGGGTCAGAACCCGGCGCCGGCTGGGGTATTGTCCAGGCTCTTCTCGCTTTCGCAGACTGCGTCGTCCTCATGGGAAAGGAGCATGAACGGGCGCTGCGAGAGTGGCAGCGCCTCCATCCTGATAGGCGCGTCACCTTCATAGAGGTACCGGATCCGCTCTGGGCACGCTTCATCGGACGCGGCCGCATTCGGCGGTTTGTCATCTACCTTGCTTGGTTGCAGGCTGCCGCTCGCCGAGCGCGCCAGATGTCGCTCGAACAGTTTGACTTCGTCTGGCACGCCACATACTCCGCATATTGGCTACCCACACCGGCGACAAATCTCGGAAGGCCATGTGTCTGGGGGCCGGTGGGAGGCGCCGTCAGGACGCCCTTGTCCCTTTGGGGCCTCCTGGGAGGGCATGGCCTTCTCGAAGAGATTCTGGACTATGCCGCGGTGCGTGCAATGGCGCGGTTGCCGTGGACACGACGCACGTGGAACGAGGCCGCGTACACGCTGGTCCAGAATGAGGCGACTCTAGATCAGCTGCCGCCGGCGCTGAAGGCCAACGCTATCGTAGTGAACCACGGTCTGTTCACACATGTCGATGTCACCAGGAAAATACTCGACAGACGATGTCTGTTCGTCTGCTCGCTGGAATCACGAAAAGGACCGACGTTGGCACTTCATGCTCTCGCGATGTGCTCCTCGGATCTACGTCTCGTTGTCGTCGGCGGGGGCCCTGCGCGCCGACGAATGGAGCGCCTGGCCCGGAAACTAGGACTGGCTGATCGCGTCGAGTTCATCGGCCCGTTACCGCACGCTCAGGCCTTATCCATGATTGCGAATGCCGCGGTCGCCCTGTTTACGGGGCTGCGGGAAGAAGGCGGCATAGCGCTGGCGGAGGCCATTGGGTGTGGTACGCCCGTCGTCGTGCTGGCGCATGGCGGAGCCGCTGTGCTGGCTTCCGCGGCAATAGACGCTGAACGTGTCGTCTTGGTCCAACCAGGCTCGGTTTTAGAAACCGCTCGGCAGATGGCCGAAGCCATGACTCGCTTCGCCCGCACTGACGTCGTCGACTACGGCGACATGCTGGATCACAGCATGGCGGTTTCCGTCATGCAGCGCATCGTATCGGAGTTGTCCTGCCCATTGATTCTGCATTGCGAATCCAATCAAGCGCGCGATCAATCGGATCGCGCGCCCGCCACCTGAGTCAAGCGTGCTGAGGGGCAGCTCGATCGATCAGCGTGTGAAGCTGCCCAGCGTGTCCTGCCCGTACGACTGCCACTGCTGTTCCTCCAGATCCTGGTTGGACCAGGCGAAGGGGCGCGCGACGGTACCGAGCTGATAGTCGTTGTTCTGGAATCGATTATTGCGACTCGTGAAATATGACGAATCGTTGATGTCCTGCAGCAATCCTGCCGAAGTTCCACTGCTCGTAAGCACGGCGTTATCGCGCACATCAAGGTTTTCGATGATCGTCTGCCCGTACGCACCCTCATTCGCACGGTTCTGCTGGATGGCGATGATCCCATTCGCGTTGCTCGCCAGGCTGTTTCCGTAGATCTGGACATTGGGGGACGCTGCTACCACAATACCCGCGCCACCGGACCACGCCAAACCGGTGTACTTACCGTTTCGCCTCACGACGTTGTTGCGGATGATGGCGGCATAGCTGACCTCGTGGAAGATGCCGTTGCCGGTATTGTCCTCCACGGTGTTGTTCTCGTAGAGAGTGTCCCGGTTATTGATGTCGGTCCACAATCCAGGCCCGTCATTGTGGTGGACCTGATTTCCACGCACGACAAGTCGAAGCGTGTTCACGAATTTGGTCCCGCCCGCTTCCCACCCGACCGAATGGTGCGCGGTGTTGTTGTACGCGATCGTGTTCTGCTCGACCAGTACATCGTCGCCGACGCCGCCGACTCCCAGCTGACCGTTGCGGTGGACCGCGTTCCTCACGACCTTCATGCCGTGGCCCAGACGGATCCCGACACCATGATTGAATCGAACCTCGTTGTTCTGCACCGTCCAGAGGCTCGTGTGGTCCCCTTCGATGGCACCGGCTTGCGCCGGATTGGCAAACTTCTCGATGACGAGCTGCGAAATTGTGACGTGCGGGGCGCTGCCGCCAAACGCGTGCCGCGTCACGGTCGTTTCGACCCGCCGTCCCGTCGGATCGTCATAGAAGAAGATACGGTCGCCGTCGTAGTCGAAGTACCACTTACCCGGGCCAACCCCCGCCAGTGAGCTCACATGCTGGAGCATGATGTCGTCGATGTAGAGGTCTTCCGGCCTCGAGCACCGGGGGTACGCTGCTTCACACGCACCGTGCACTTCGCCTTGCTGCGTCTGACCGTCGACCACCCAGTAGCTGCCCGACCGGCTGAAGGTGGTCAGGAGCCGCGCACCTGAGACGACGGTGCCCGACTCTCCGACGAAGACGTTCCCGCCACGTGGAACGAGCGGAGCTCTCAATCGGTGCACGCCGGCCTTCAGGCGGAACGCGGTGCCGTTTGGGAAAGAATTGATCTGAGCCTGGATATCCTGTCCGGGAGAAATGTCGACGGAGTCCGAGCCGGAATTCCCGATCGTCACCGCAGCGGAGCCCGAGATCGTGCCACCGCTGATCGTGGCCGTGATCCTGTAGGTGCCCGCCGTCTGACCGGCGGCGTACAGCCCCGCAGTGCTGATCGTGCCGCCGGTGGCGGTCCAGACGACGGATGTATTGGTCGTCCCCGTCACGCTCGCGGCAAACTGAACCGTCGCGCCCGGCGCAATGCTGGCGGAGGATGGCGCCACACTGATCGTGACGGCCGGTGCGGTCGTGCTGCCCTGGTATACCCGCACGAGTGTCGCGGTGGTCTGCGCCATGACCACAGTTCCGGCTGACGCCCAGACGATCGGGGCCATCAATCCCACAAGGACCAATCGGTTGCGCAGCAGCCGCGTCATCGATCCTGATCTCCTGAGATCGTACACCGGGTCAGCCTGCATCAGCGCACCGTCGCGGTCACGGGCGGCGACCATGCCGTGGCTCCGAGATTGTCTGTTGCCAGCGCTTTGAACGTGTAGGTGCCGTTCGTGTCCGGCGACCACTGGATGGAGTAGGGCGCCTTCGACGAGGTTCCGACGAGCTTGTCGTCGACGTAGAACGCCACGGACGCGATCGAGCCGTCGCTGTCAGATGCGGAGGCGTCGATCTTCACCTGCCGCCCGTTAATCGTACTGCCGGCTGATGGACGCGTGATCGTGACCGTCGGCGGGGCGTTTGGCGCGACCGGACTGGGCGATGTCGCGGCCGCCGCCTGCGTCACCGTGTACGTCAGTCCCGCCACAGTCACCGTTCCGGTTCGGTTGGTCGTCGATGTGTGTGGTGCCACTGAGTATCCGACGGTGGCCGACCCGGTTCCGCCGGCAGTACTGACCGTTATCCAACTGGAGGAGCTCGTCGCCTTCCAGCTGCAATAACTCTGCGTCGTCAGTGACACCGTGCTCGAGCCACCAGACGCGCTGAACGACTGCCCCGTCGAGGAGAGCGAAAAATCGCATTGAAAGACGAACGAGTTGGAGTGAAGGCTCGCGTTTGACGCACCAGAGGCGACGCTGATCACGCGCGCGGCGCTGATGACGTTTGGCTCTGGCCAGCTCGTAAGCGTGCGGGTCAGGTCCACGCGGATCAGGCCGTCCAACTGCGGCGTCGGCTTGCCGATATTGACGGTCAGAAAGGGATCGCCTGCGGTCAAGGTGTAAAACGCCAGGTCATAGCGGCTCACCTGGCTGTGGTCGGCGGGTGGCAGGAACTCGACAACATTTGGATTGACGGTCTGCGCGTACACCGTTACATTCCCAGCCCACGCCACCAGCAGCGTGAACGCCGCGCGGCTGATGGCGCGACGTGAGCGCATCCACATCGACGGTTGTTGGGTCGCCATGATCCGTTGACGATGGGTTCAGTGCGAAACTCGCGCCCGGCGCCACACAACGACAGATCTGTGTAATCACGTGCGAAACAGCGCAATATTCCGGTCATACGCGCCCTTTCATCATCCGTTGCGTTTACCGTTTCGTCGCCGGCCTTACGAGACAGGATCACGAAGGACATTGTCAGCGAATCGTGACCGATACGGGCGCCGACCACGTGGTGGCACCTGCGTTGTCCGTTGCCGATGCCGTCAGCGTGTACGGGCCTGGGGCGTCCGGCGACCAACGGACGGAGGGCTGCGCTTCGGTTGAGGCCCCGATGCGAACGCCGTTGGCGTAGAAGGCGACGCTCGTTACCGTGCCGTCGCTGTCGGATGATTCCGCATCGATCCTGACCGACCTGGCACTTAACGTTTCACCATTCGAGGGCCGCACGATTCTTACTGTGGGCGGCACATTCGGTGCCGCGGCCTGCGTCACGGTGTACGTCAGGCCGGCAATCGTCAACGCGCCACGTCGGCTGGTCGTCGTCGTGTTCGGGGCAGTCTCGTATGTGATCGTTCCGGATCCGACACCGTTCGTTCCCGACGTGATCGTGATCCAGCTCACGGCGCTGGTGGCCCGCCAGCCACACCAGGTCTGCGTCGTGACGGCGACCTTTCCGGTTCCGCCCGCGGCCGGGAACGACTGGTTGGCCGATGACAATGAAAAGTCGCACTGGTACACAAACATGTTGGAGGCAATGCTCTGCGTCGTTCCTGTTGCCGACACTGCAGCGACCCGGGCGATGCAGAGGGCATTTGGAGCCGGCCAGTTCGTAATCTTTGCGGTCAGATCGGCGCGAATCATGCCATCGGCCTGCGGCGAGGGTTTTCCAATGTTTACGACGAGGAACGGGTCGGCTGCCGAAGCCTGGTAGAACGCGATGTCGTAGCGGTTGACAGCGGCGGCTAGCTGTGGCGGCAAGAACTCGATGACGTTCGGATTCAGGGTTTGGCCGGCAAGCGGCGTCGCGAGTGCCAGAAGCCCTGATAGCGCGCACGTGACGTAGATGACGGCCGTACGTGCAACGCATGAGACGTGAGGGGGTCGCCGCGTCATACACCTCCCGCACCCGTTCTTCCGACTGCACGTTCGTGTGTACGACTGCGCGCAGCCCCAGGTTGTGGTCGTTCTGTTCAAGGTCGATCGGAGACTTGAAGTGGTGCGCCCCACTGCGAAAGCTGCGCCGGCGCAGAAGAAAGTCTTCGGATCGGAAATGCGCCAAAAAAGGCCGAGCTTGAAAAATGACAACCGCCTGGCGTGAGCAAGATTTACACGCTCACGACCGAATTACACAGCCGGTCACACTACATTTGTGATCCGGATCTCATCCATGTGTTCAGTGCACACAGCGACACTGGTGACATGGAGGCTCAGCGGTGTCGCTGGCCGTCGTGATCGTGAGCTTCAACGCCCTGGAGCATCTCCGCGCGTGTCTCCAGAGCGCCGAGCTGAATTGCCCAGCGCGGATCGTCGTAGCTGATAACGGGTCTTCGGATGGCAGCGCCGAGATGGTGCGGCGCGAATTTCCATCCGTCATCGTCGACGTTGATCCAAGCAACCCCGGATATGGTGCCGGCGGTAACCGCGGCATTCGGCATTGCGGGTCAGCGGACGTCCTGCTGCTGAACAGCGACACACGGCTTCGGCCGGGGGCCCTCGGGGCGCTGGAACGCTACCTGAACGAGCATCCACGCGCCGGCATCGTCGGACCGCGTCTTCTGAGTCCAGAAGGGCTGTTGGAGCGATCGTGCTTTCGATTCCCGTCACCCTTACGACCGCCGCTTCGAGAGGACCCGGTGGACCGTGTGTTGATGCACATTCCGTGGCTCGGCGAACGATGTCTGGCTGGATGGTCCCACGATGGCCCTCGTATCGTGCCATGGGTCACCGGGGCGGCACTGATCATCCGGCGGCGCACGTTCGACGCGGTCGGCGGTTTCGATGAATCGTTCTTCATGTACGGGGAGGAGATCGATCTCTGCTATCGCGCACGGCAATGCGGCTGGGAGACGCATTTTGCCCCGGTCGCGGACGTCATCCATGTTGGCGCTGTCAGCACGCGACAGCGCAGGGCTGTGATGTTGGCGCAGGGCTGGACTAGCGCAATGCAGTTCTACCGCCGGCACTATTCGGGCATCGGACTGGCCACAGCGTGGTCCGTCATGGCGGCCGCCATGGTTCTCCGGATAGTGCGGGACACAGTACGTCTTGCACTCGCTGTCAACGAGCGCCGCCGTCGCCATCTTGCCGAGAACATGGCCGCCTGGCGGCTGGCGGTCGACCGGGAGATTCACTCAGGGCGTCGCGCGCGAAGTGCCGAATGAGGTCGCCCTCTCGCTCTTGGGCTCACGGTGCCAGTGCGCTCGAGGCGCGTTCGCTTCTCGATGTTCTACATCCAGATGGCATTGCCGGGCGCATTGCAATCATTGGCCGCTCGTGCCCGGCCGTTTTTGGAAGCGGCAGTACGCGCCCCCTCGCCTTCAGCCCGGATCAATTCGATGCGATCGTCCTTTCGCCTGATTCCGCGGAGTGCCGGGCAGAAGGCTGGTTGGAGAGCGCCATCACAACCAGCGCGGGTCGGCTGGCGCCCGATGGGCTGCTTTATGGCGTCGTTCCACCGTGCTGGCGTGCGCGGGCGCTGCACCTGCTGACGCAACGTGGCCTGGTGGTCGAAGGAACGTATCTCCATTTCCGTCAGGCCAGCTCGACGCACTACGTGCTTCCGATCGATGCCGCCATCGCGCGACGGCTGTGCAAGACGCTCCCGGCGAAGCGGTTGAAGCTCCTGTCTGCGCTCCTGCTTTCGGTGCTGCCGGGTGCCCCGGCGGTCGCCTCTCGCTGCGCGTCGAAGGTGGGGTGGCTGCTGAGACGCCCCGCCGCGCGCAGGTCCTTCGAATGGATATCGCCGGGTCCGGCCCGCCTGGACGCCAGTCGGGTGGTCATCCGCTACAAGCCCATGGGGGATCGGGTCAACGCTGTATTGTCGGCCTTCTCATCTCCGGGGGCCGAGCTGTCGGACATCGTGAAGGTGCCACTGACGGCGACGGCGTCAGTCGACCGGCGGCGCGAGGCCGAGACGTTGACCACGTGTCGTCCCGCTGCGTCACAGGCGGGCGCGCGCGTTCCCACTGTCGACGTCATCGAAACGCGGGATGGCCGGTCCGCGCTGCGGTTCGGGGTCGTAGCCGGCGAACCAGCCGGAATTGTACTGACCCTGCGGCCGGATCGCTTGTCCAGCATCGTCAGAGAGATTGCACGATGGCTCGGACGATGGAATGCCCTCACGGGTCGCGCGGCATCCGCCGATAAGCCGAGGCTGCAACGCCACCTCCTGCAGCCCGCCCGCCTCCTCGCGCGCGACCTCGACGGCGGCTCCGCTTATCTCGAGTGGCTCGAACAGCAATGTGCGCTCGTCAGGGACGCCCCGCTGCCCTATGTGGCCGCACACAACGATCTCACGATGTCCAACGTTCTGGTGCTGAAGGGAGACCCCACCCTTGGCGTGCTCGACTGGGAGACCGCACGGGACGATGGCTTGCCGCTGACGGACTTGTTTTATGCAATTGCAGACGCGCGCGCTGTCAGCCGGGGCGACCGGGACCGCACGCGATCCCTCATCGAGGCGTTCGACTCGGAATCCGTGTTTGGCCGATGGGTCGATCGCCTCGCGGACGATTGTGCCGGTTCTGTCGGGATCAGTGGCCGTCTCACGAGGCTCCTCAAGCACGCGTGTGCACTTGAACACGCGATCGACGAACGAAGCAGAGCTGAGCGCGGTTCGGGTCCGTTCCTCGCGCTCGTGCAGTCGCTGGCTCAGCGCAACGCCGCGCAGTTGCGGCCATGACCTCCGATGCGCGCCGCGCCGACTGGCGATTCTTGCTGCCGATGCCGGACAGCCAGCCGTTCGCGCACATGGTGCTGCTCGGTGGGCCACCGGGACTCGCTGCGCTCCTACGCGCGCTCGGAGTGGCGCTCGACATTTCGCGATCGGTGCCGCCGGGTCGAACGGCGGATGCGGTTGTGGTGCTGCACGATTCTCCAATTGCGCCGCACCGGGCTGCCTTGGCGCTCGCGGGCGGCGGCGTGTTCTACGCGGAGGTGGATCGCCGCACGGCCCGCGGCCTCCTGGAGACCCCTCGTCGCCTCTGCCGGCGGCTCCGCGCCGCGCGACTCCGGCCATCGGCCCTTTACTGGGTGGTTCCGCATTTCGACGACGCCCGCCGGTTCGTTCCGCTCGATAGCGCCGGCGCGCTCGACTGGTACTTCGACGCTGCCTGGCGGCAATTGTCCTATGCACGGATGGCGGCGGCGCGCCTCGCGCGCCTATGGATGCGCGGTAACAGCGCCCGATTCGGTTCGGTCGCTCCGTGCTACAGCGTCGTCGCCGTTGAGGACTCGGTCTCGACGACGATACCGGCGGTGCTGACCGATCTCACGCTCAAATCACATCTCATTGATTCGGGCGCCTCCTTCGCGCTGGTCACCAGCGGTCAAGATGATGGCAGTCGCGTGGTGATGCTCCCGTTCGGCCGCGGCGAGGCCCCACGCGCGGCTATCAAGGTGTCGCGGCTGCCGGCATTCAACGGCCACACCACGCGAGAGCATCGCCGTCTACTCAGGCTTCGATCGCAGCTGTCGGCGGATCTGCGTCCGACGCTGCCGAGGCCGTACCAGGCGAGTTCATGGCATGGACTTGCCGTCGCCGTCGAGAGTTTCGCACCCGGTCCGTCGATGGCGGCATCCACCGGGTATCGGGGTGCTACCGCCGCGCAACAAATCGACGATTTGCGTGCCGCGACGGAATGGCTGGCGCGCGTTCATAGCCAGTGGCAGGTGTCGGAGGCCGCGTGGACCGATTCGGAGATCGATCGATGGGTTGAAGGGCCCTGCCGGGACTACGCGCGCACATTCGGATTCGATATTCGAACTGACCGGCTGTTCACAGACACCTACGGTCATGCGCAACAGCTTCGCGGAAAACGATGCCCGATCGTGCTGCAGCATGATGATTTTGGTCCATGGAACGTACACCGATCGGATCAGGGACTCACCGTGATCGATTGGGAAGCCGACGGAGAAGTCCCCCAGGGTGGCGCTCCCGCACTGCAGGACCTCATCTATTTCGTCACCCACTGGTTCTTCGTTGCCATGCGCGCCCACAGCAGGTCGAGCCGTCGGCACGCGTACGAACGGCTGGTCGCATCCAATCCGGGATCCGATATCGCCATTGCCGCGGCACGGGCCGCGGTCGACTCGTACATGCGCGCGCTCCGAATTGACCCGGCGTTTCTCCGGGTGCTCACCGTGGTCACCTGGGTTCGACACGCGGTGGCCCGTCACTTGCGGGATCAATCATCCCCGGTCGAACACAACCAGTACGTCGACTACGTCAAGACTCTTGCCGTCTACGCCCATGTTCTCTTTGACGACGCGATCGAGTGACCTGGCGACGTACCGATTGCTGTTCGTGACGCCAGTGATCCCCGATCTCGAAGCGAGGGATGGTGGCACCCGCGTGATGGCGCAGCTCATCACGGCCCTCGCATCTCGCCATCAGGTCGGCCTGGTCGCGTTCCGCGGCGACGAGGACCCACGACCGCGCCGCCCGGTCAAATGCGAGTTCGTGGTGGAGCTGCCTCGCAGGTCCACATCATCGCTCGCCAAACGATGGATTCGCGGCGCCAGGGTTGCTGGCGGTCTACTCGCCAGCCGGCCGCGGTGGGCCGGGCGCTGGTGGGTGCCCCGGCATGCGGATCGACTTCGATCCGTTGTCGAGACGTGGAAACCGGATGTGGTGCAATTCGAATACCACATCACAGGCCAGTACGCGGCAGCGCTTCGACACTGCAGCCCAGCCCGCGTGTTGGTGGAGCACGAGCCCGGGGTTGTTGCCGCCGCCGGTCCGCTCGCTGTGGGAGCAATCATCCGCCGGTTGATCGCCTCAGCGGATCGGCGCGCATGGGCCGCGTACGAACGGCGAATCTTTCACGACGTCGACCGGATCGTCGTATTCACGGAACGCGATCGCGGCGCCATCCGTCCACTTGCGGGCGATACGCCCATTCTGTGCATTCCATTTGGAACCGAAGTGCCCGTGTCGCCGCTGAGCCCGACCGGCACAAGAGCCGCGAACCTGTTGTTTGTCGGCAGCTTTCGCCACTATCCAAACGTCGATGGGGCATTCTGGCTTGTCGACCGGATTTTTCCGATCGTGCGCTCACATTGTCCGGCTGCGACCCTCACGGTCGTCGGCGCCGATCCTCCGGCTGTACTGTCGGTGATCGGAGGCCCCTCGGTGGAAGTTCTGGGATCGGTTACGGACGTGCGTCCCTTTCTCGATCAGGCCGCCGTTGTAATTGTGCCAATCCGCCTGGGCGGGGGCATGCGTGTCAAGGTTGTCGAAGCCCTTGCCGCCGGCAAGGCGCTGGTCTGCTCGCGTCAGGCGATTGAAGGGCTGCCGCTTCGCAATCGAGAACACGTCCGGCTGGCCGAAACCGAGAGCGAGTTTGCCGCCGCGGCGATCGAGTTGTTGACCAACGAAGGCAGGCGCGCGGCCATGGCCGGCCGGGCGCGCGCCTGGGCCTGTGCGCACCTAGGCTGGGACCGGGCGGTCGCCCAATACGAAGCGCTGTACGGCCGTCTGCGTCGCCGGCAACGGCCCCTCCTGGGACCACATGAGGAATATGAATGAGAGCACGATCCCATGCGTCCGTTGATCGGCGTTTCTATACTGGGTTACGGCGTGGAGCCCATTGTCTCGGTCGTGATCCCAGCGTTCAATGCCAGCTGTTACATTGGCGAGACGGTCGCATCCGTACTCACCCAGACAATGGCTGCCCTTGAGGTCATCGTTATCGATGATGGTTCCGCGGACAGTACGGGCGCGATCGTCCGGGCCATCAGCGATGACCGGGTTCGGTTGTTGTCCCGGTCAAATGGAGGCGTGTCGGCGGCACGGAATGCTGGTATTCGCGAGGCACGCGCTCGACGGTTCGTGGCGTTCCTTGACGCCGACGACTGCTGGGACGCGGAGAAACTTCAACGGCAGATCGCATTTCTCGACGAACATCCCACCAGCGTCGTAACGGGCTGCCTTATGCGTTACGTATCATCGACCGGACGGATACTCGGCCGTTCCGGTCACGTCGTGACCGCGGCGGATCGCCGCGCGATAGCGCAGGCCGAACTGTTTCCATTTCCGACTTCTTCTTTTCTTGTCCGCCGCGACGTCCTCGAGACGGTCGGTGGCTTTGATGAGAGTTTGGGACGTCCATCCGGCGGCGCCGAGGATCTGGATCTCCTCGCGCGCCTTGCGCAGGCCGGGGAAGTAGCGTGCGTTCCGTCGATCCTCGGGTCGTACCGGATTCATCCCGGTAGCGCGATGGCCAGAGACCGGCTGCGAATCAATCGCGAGGCACGTTTTGTTCGGCGCCGTCTCGCCGTACGGAGCAAGGGCGGCGATCTTACACGGGAGGCATTTGCTGCCACCTGTCCAGAGACGTGGCGGGAACGACGTCAAGACTGCGTTGAACTGGCGTACCGCACGGCCGCCTTGTGGTTCGGTGAAGGCCGGCCGTTGAAGGCGCTGCGCTACGGCGCGCTGGCGGCAGTTGTCGATCCGTTCTATACGTATCGGCGGCTTCATCTGCAATGGCTGGGACGCGCGGGGCGGCTCGCCAGGCGTGCGACGGCCACATGACGATCGCGCTCAGCAGTGCCGTCCGAAAGGTGGTCACGAACTGTCATCCGGTGCTCCGGCGGGTGTTTCGCGAGTTTGGGCGCCAGGGTGTGCGATGGGCCCTGCTGCGCGTGCCGGAAGGGGGACTCGCAGACCCGCAAAGCGATGTTGATCTGCTCGTGCACCCCCGCGATCTGTCGGCAGCGGCCTCGCTGCTGAATCAAGCTAGTTTCGCGCGGGTACCCAGGCGCAGCGTCTCCCATCACTATCTCTGCTATTGTGCCGATGCAGACCGGTGGCTGTGGCTTCACGTCACAACATCAGTCGGCTTTGGATCACATCGCGTCGCCCTCGATGACACGTCGGGGTGTCTGGCGAGACGGCACATTCGAGACGGCGTCGCATTCCTCGAGCCTGCGGCGGCATTCTGGTTGCTGCTCTGGCACTGCCTCATATTGAAAGGCACGGTCGCGGCGCACCATCGCGCCGCGCTTGCGGATCTCTGCGGCGCCGCCGCCGCCGACGATCACTTCGCAGCCATGTTTGCCGCCGGTTGCGGCGGCCATGCAGAACTGCCGGCGCGTCTCCTCCAGCTTGCCCTCAAAGGGGAGTGGGCTGCTGTCGAAGGATGCGCGCCGGCAGTACACAAGATTGCCCGTGTCCGAGAGTGCCGGCAGCGCATGCTGCGCCTCGCGCGCGGCGGCGCCGGCGATCTGAGTGCCCCTGGATTGCGCGTTGCCGTCCTCGGGCCCGATGGCGCTGGAAAATCGACCCTTATCGCCGGCATCCGCGCCGCCATTCCCTTGCCTTCGCGAGCCATCTACATGGGGCTTACCGGAGGCGCGACCCGTTTCGTGCGACGGTTCCCTATTCCCGGAGTCGCATTTCTCGCGACGGCCGCCATCATCTGGTCACGTTATCTACGTGGCTGGTACCACAGTGCGCGCGGACGGCTGGTGGTCTTCGATCGATACATCTACGATGCCGTCGCGCCGCCTGCCTCGCCGCTGACGCGCCTGCAGCGCCTGTCTCGTCGCCTCTCCGGCCATCTCTGTCCGCAGCCCGACCTCACGGTGTTTCTCGATGCTCCTGGGGGCGTGATGCACGCGCGGAAGGGCGCTTATACCCCGCAGATCCTGGAACAGTGGCGGACGTGCTTCCGCACATTGTCAGCGCGCATATCGGCGTTCCACCTCGTCGATGCGACGCGTAGCTGCGATGAGGTACGCATCGACGTCGTTCACGAAATCTGGCGTCGCCAGCAACGGCTGTGGACGCGTGCCGGCGTTGCGGGTGGCTGCCCGTGAACGAGTTGTTCTTCACGATGGACTCGTTCCTTGACGAGGCACCGGCCAGATGTGAACAGGAAGGGATACGGGCCGTGGAAGCGTTTCGTCGCAACCCCCTCGTGCTTCGCGAGTCGTACCTCGGCGCATTCAACACGAGTGCGAGTTCACATGCCCGATTCGTACGACGCATGCTCCTGGCGAGCCGGGTGCCCAGCGCGAGTCTCGCGTGGTTGCGGCCGTTCATGGGCGGAACGCATCGCGCGGCATTCGATCGGTTCCTTCGGCAGTATGCCTTCTGGCGTGGCGTCCGAGCGAGAGTATCCGAACGCGACACGTGGCGTCGCCTCACTCGAACCCCGCTGATTCTGATGTATCACGGTGTGGGTCGGCCTGGAGAGGTGCCGTCCCGCTACATCGTGCCGAGAAGCCGTTTTCGGGAGCAGATGGCGTGGCTGTACTGGGCAAAGTACAAGGTCATCTCCCTGCCGGAACTCGTCCGTGGATATTCCGCGAGTGTCCTGATGCCGCCGCGTGCGGTGATTCTCACGTTTGATGACGGCTATGCGGACAATCACGCCGAGGCGCTCCCGGTCCTGCGCCGGTACAAGTTTCCGGCGACATTCTTTCTCGTGAGCGGCGCCATCGGTTCCTCGTGCACATGGAGCACCGATCCGAACCTCGCCGGCCGCCGCATGATGACGCAGACGCAGATCCGGCAGCTGCTGGCTGAAGGCATGAATATCGGCGCGCACACGGTGTCGCATACGTCGCTGACGGCCGGCAGCAGGAAGGACCCCGCCAGCGACGCACGGATCTCGCGCGAGGACCTGGAGCACCGTTTTCACCGCCGGATCACGACCTTTGCGTACCCATTCGGAGACTGCGATTCACAGGCGGTGACCGCGGTGGCGCGCGCAGGGTTCCACGCTGCCTGCGGCAGTCGCTCAGGGAGAAACGACCCTGCGACGTCGTTGTTCGAGTTGCGACGTGTTGAAGTGCGAGGAACCGATTCGCTGGCGCGGTTCATGACGATGCTGTGCAGCGCGACACGGCGTCGTCCCACCCGTTGGGCCACGCTCTCCCGGCCGTTGGGGACCATCGACCGATGACAGGCCCGCCCGTCCTGTCGGTCGGAATTGCAACGCTAGACCGTCCTGCCGCGCTTGCGCGGTGTCTCGATGCCGTGCTCAGCGGCACGTTACTGCCGGCGGAAGTGATCGTGATCGATCAGGGTCAGGCGCGCGAGTCGGCCGAGGTCGTTCGGCGGCGTCAGGGTGGACCGGTGCCGCTGATGTATCTTCGCCAGCGTCGCCGTGGTCTGTCGGCTGCACGCAATGCGATGGTCGCTCGCGCGCGGGCTGCGCATCTGGTGATCACCGACGATGATTGTGTGCCCGACGCGCAGTGGCTCGCAGCCATCTCGCGTGCTTTCGCCACCAGACCGGTCCCCGATGTGGTGACGGGTCGCGTGCTGGCGCTGGGGCCGGAACGTCCCGGTGCCTATGCAGTGTCGCTGCGGACCGCCACCGTGCGTCGCGATTTCGTCGGACCGGCGCTTCCCTGGGTCGTCGGAACAGGCGCGAATTTCGCGATCAGAAGGCAATGGTTGCTACGGTACGGTGGTTACGATGAACGGCTCGGTGCTGGATCGCCCGGCATGGCTGCCGAAGATTTCGAGCTGATACACCGGCTGCTCGTCTCGGGCGCTCGCATCCGGTACGAGCCCGACGCGGTCGTCTATCACGAGCGCCAGCCGGAAGCGCGGCGGATGGCTTCCCGCCGGGCGTACAGCTACGGCATCGGCGCAGCCTGCGGGATTCTGTTCCGGCGCGGCGACCGCCGGGCCGTGCCCATGATGTGGCGATGGTTGACCGGTAGGATCGTGCGGCTCCTCGAGGCGATGAACCGGCGGGATTCAAGCGCCGCCCGGCAGGCATGGCTCGGCGTGATCGGCACGATCCAAGGCGTGGGGCACGGGTGGCGGGCCGAGCGGAGAGCTGCCGTCGCCGGTCCGGTTCCGAGCGAACGATGGGGATGACAGGCGTTTTGCAGGCGTGGAGCCGCAATCCCAGACTGCGGCAACGGTTCGCTCGCGTGCGGCGACCCGCGTGGCTCGGGACGTTGCGCCGACCCGTACCATTGAGCCAGCGCTGGGGATTCGACCGCGGTTCGCCTGTCGATCGGTATTACGTCGAACAGTTTCTCGCGCGGCAGGGGTCCGACATTCGCGGCCGGGTGCTGGAAGTCAAAGACAGTGGATATATCCGCCGGTTCGGACACGGTGTCACGCGTGCCGATGTGATCGACATCGATTCCACGAACCGCCAGGCCACTATCATTGGCGATCTTGCGCACCCCGACTCCCTCGAACCGGACGCCTACGACTGCTGCGTTGTGGTACAGACGCTGCACCACGTTCTGCATCCCCGCTCGGCTGTGCACACGCTGTACCGTGCGCTCCGGCCGGGCGGGGTACTCCTTGTCACGCTGCCGTCGATCACGCGGGTTGATCCGGATGTGCCGGACACTGACTACTGGCGATTCACGCCCGCCGTGTGCCGGCGCCTGTTTGGCGAGTGTTTCGGCGAAGAATGCATTCAGGTCGACGGACTTGGCAACGTGCTCACCTCGATTGCGTTTCTGGCCGGCATGGCGCAGGAAGAGCTGTCGCGCGACGAACTCGATCGGCACGATGCCGCATTCCCCGTCATCGTTTCGGTTCGGGCGGTGAAAGTCGCCGACTCGAAACGCGAGTCATGAACACGACCCTTGCGACCTCGGTAATCATTCCGACACGCAATCGCCCGCAATTGCTGGCCGATACGGTCGCATCTCTGCTCCGTGGCGACACGCTGCCGGCCGAGATCGTGGTCGTCGATCAAAGCGATCACATGGTCGCGCGAACGGAGCATGAGCGGGGTTGCTGCATCCGGTATGTGCCGTGCGCCGACCGTGGTTTGAGCCGTGCGCGCAACACAGGGGCCAACCTCGCACGCCACGAGGCGCTGGTGTTCGTGGATGACGACATGACCGCGGATCCGCAATGGCTGCGCGCACTGGTCGACGCACTTCTGGCTGCGGGCGAGGACGACGCGGTGACGGGCCGCGTGCTCGCCGGCCCCCAGGAGGTGGCGGATGGATTCGTACCCGCGCTTGCGCGCCGCACTGTACCGGCGGTCTTTCGGGGGCGATCCTCACGCGATGTGCTGGCGGGCGGCAATATGGGGATCCGCCGGGCCGCCTTGAACCGGGTGGGGGGGTTTGACGTCCGGCTTGGCGCAGGATCGCGGTTTCCCTCGGCCGAGGACAACGATCTGGGATTCAGATTGCTCGAGGCCGGCGCCCGGGTGGTCTTCGTGCCCGAGGCGCTGCTGTATCACCGCGCGTGGCGATCCAAGCGCCTATACGTTCCGCTCCGGCATGCCTACGGACGCGGGAAGGGCGGGTTCTATGCCAAACATCTGAAGCTGCGAGACGGCTATATGTGGCACCGGATGGTGCGGGATCTCATCGCGCGGCCGGGCCGCGCGGTGCGCCACGCAGGTCATCCGCGCGAAGCGCTTGGGGAACTCGCGTACGCGGCCGGCGTGTTGCGCGGCGCCGTCGCGTGGCTGTTCGGCGGGCGAGCCCGCACGGAAGCCCGGTCGTCGCTGACGCAAGAGCGTCGCCGGCCGCCTGTGAAAACGCCCCAACAACCAGTCGGCGGTCATGTGCCCGCCCAACGCCGTCGACATCAGGCGGGAGCCGGGAGGTAGTCATGCGCGTACTGCTGACTGGAGCCGCAGGGTTTGTCGGAAGCCATCTGTGCGACCGGCTGCTCGCGGAGGGATGCGAGATTCTGGGGGTCGACAATTTTCTGACAGGCCGGCGCGAGAACATCGCGCATCTCGAGGATCATCTGCGTTTCCGCGTGCTGGAGCGTGACGTCACCGTGCCACTCGACGTGCGCGAGCCCCTGGACTGGGTGCTGCACTTCGCGAGCCCCGCCTCACCGCCCAAGTACCTCGCACATCCGATTGAGACACTCCTTGTCAACAGCGAAGGTACACACCACCTGCTGGAGCTCGCACGACACCACGGGGCACAATTCCTTCTTGCCAGTACCAGCGAGGTATACGGCGATCCGATGGTGCATCCGCAGGTCGAGTCGTACTGGGGTCACGTCAATCCTGTCGGGCCGCGGAGCGTGTACGACGAATCGAAGCGATACGCGGAGGCGATTACGACCAGCTACGGGCGTTCGGGCCTCTCCGTCCGCATTATCCGGATCTTCAATACCTATGGACCGCGCATGGACCCCGACGATGGCAGGGTCGTGAGCAACTTCATCGCCCAGGCGCTGTCGGATCGCCCTTTGACTGTCTACGGCGACGGGAGCCAGACCCGCAGCCTTCAATACGTGGACGATTTGGTCGAGGGGATCATTCGGTTGATGGACGTCGAATGGTCCGCGCCCGTGAATCTGGGAAACCCTGAGGAACTCACGGTGAGAGAGCTGGCTTCTCTTGTGATTGAACTTACCGGATCAGCGTCGGTCATTACGAGCGAGCCGCTGCCAGATGATGACCCTCGACGGCGTAAACCTGACATCACGCTCGCGACGCGGCTGCTTGGATGGAAGCCACGCGTCTTGGTGCGACAGGGACTGGCCCGGACGATCGGCCATTACCGCGAACGGCTCTCGCAGGTGGGGTGTCCATGAAGACCGTGCTGGTGACGGGAGGTGCAGGCTACATCGGTAGCCACACGTGCAAGGAGCTGGACAGCGCCGGGTACTCGCCCGTCGTCTACGATGATCTGTCCCAAGGGCACCGCTGGGCCGTCAGGTACGGTCCGCTGATCGAGGGCGATGTGGCTGATACGCAGCGTCTGACCGATATCCTGCGGGAGACGAACGCCGGAGCCGTCATTCATTTCGCCGCGAGCGCGTGTGTCGGCGAGTCGATGCGGGATCCCCAGAAATACTTTCGCAACAACGTGGCCGGTACCATCGGTCTCCTCGACGCTGTCAGGGCAGCTGGCGTGCCGCGAATCGTGTTTTCGTCCACATGTGCCACCTACGGCCCCCCAGAGAGCCCCATGCTCGCCGAAGGGCATCAGCAACGTCCGGTGAGTCCGTACGGCGTGTCAAAGCTCTTCGTCGAGCACATGCTCCGCTGGAATGCCGCCGCGTACGGGCTGCAGTACGTGGCGCTACGGTACTTCAACGCCGCGGGTGCCGACTCCGACGGCGAGCTTGGTGAAGCGCATACGCCGGAAACACATCTGATTCCGCTTGCCATTCGGGCAGCACTCGGACAGGGTCCTGGTCTGGAAGTGTTCGGTACCGATTATCAGACCTACGATGGCACGGCGATCCGCGACTACGTGCATGTAACAGATCTGGCGAGGGCACATGTCTCCGCGTTGCAGTACCTGGAGCAGGGCGGACCAAGTGATGTGTTCAATATTGGAACGGGAATAGGAGTATCAGTTTCCCAGGTAGTCGAATGCGTTGAACTCGCGACGCAACGTCGTGTCCGTCGAACCGCCGCTCCTCGCCGCGCCGGCGATCCCGAAGTTCTTGTGGCGAACCCGGCGAAGGCCCGATCCATCCTGGGATGGCAGCCCCAGTGCTCTGACATTATGACCATCGTCGAGACTGCCTGGGGATGGCATCGAAATCGGGAGTTGAACCTTCGTCCTTCGCAGTGATGTGTCAGCGACCCTCGCGCCAGCCGACCTCAAGCGGAGCCCGGGCCCTGTTTAGGCGAGCATGGATCTCGTCGGGCCGCCGGCCCAGGCTCTGCGCCGCGCGGGGGCCGCCTGCCCATGACGCGCGCCAGCGCTCCCGCCGCCGGCGCCGGCGTCACCAGCAATGCACGGGACAATCGGACGAGCGCCCGACGCCTGGCACCTGCGCGCCAGTACGCCATACCGCGATCCCAATGCAGCGCACCCCACGCCCGACGCTCCAGCGCCGTACCATGCTCGTGCGGATGACGCTCGAAGTACCGGTTGATGATGCGGGCCCGCGCAATCTCACCCATCGAAATGTCGGCGGTTGTGGTGACTGAACCGGAGTGGCGCCGGTAGTAACAGACGACGCGGTCGTCTCCAGCCACACTGGCGTGCTCGACGGTACGCAGGACGAAATCCCAGTCACCACTGACGCGAAACGCGGGGTCCCACGGGCCGGCGGTTTCAACCACCGCGCGTGGAAACAATAGCGCTGGCAGCCGCACGTGAAAACGTCCCAGCAGGCAGTCGGCGGCGATGTGCCCGCTGAGCGTCGTCGAAATCACACGGCGCACGCGCAACTCCTCATCGGTGACAGCCGTGGCGCCGTATGCCACCATCCCGTCGCCGTTCATGAACGTGCCAAGGTGGCACGTGCTGTCAGGCACGATGATGTCGTCTGCGTCGATAAACCGAATCCAATCGCCCTGGGCCCCGGCAAGTCCCGCATTTCGCGCTGCGTTCGGGCCGGCGTGCTCGATTCGGACGACCCGCATTCTCGTGTCCCGGATGTCGCGCAACAGTTCCGTAACGTCCCCCGGATTCCCGTCGTCGACGACGATCAGCTCCAGACGACAGCGTTGTTGGGCAAGTGCACTGCGAACGGCAGCCCGCAGCCACGCGTGATGAGGCATCCACACCGGCATGATCAGCGTGACAAGGGGAAAGGGATGGCCGGGCATCACAACCGCTATCGCAACACCCGCCGACGCGCGAACTCCTTCAAGTCGAGAAGGTAATCGCCGACCGGATGGCGGCATCGCCACAATTCACGGCGGATCGTCCGGCGAAGTACGGCGGCGTTAGGCGCGTTCCGTCCCACATAGCCATCGAGCCATGATAGATACGCAAGTCGAGCCGTTCGGCCGCGGCGCGTCCGCTTCATCATGTGGACGCACGAGTCGTCATGCTGACGATAGCTTGCCGAGCACCGGTCGATCGGTAGAGCCGCGAATCGAAGGAAGAGCTTCCCGTAGAAGACCTGATCCGTATAGACACTCGTGAACGCGTCTTCAAATCCGCCAACCGCGAGCGCGGCCGATCGCCGAACAAGAACGCTGCAGGGGCTCGGCACCATCGCTTTCCCTGGAACGGTGTGGGAAAGGAGCTGCCGTCCGTCAATCAGGCGACCCGACGGGACGCCGAGGCGCGGCACGTAATCGCGCCCACGGTCTTGAGCGTTGGCGCTCCAGCTGTGCCAGTGCAGGGTCCGTCCGTAGAGCGCGCCGGCACGCCGCTCGGTGCGAAGTAATGGCACCTGCTCCGCCAGGTGTTCGGGCAACCAAATGTCGTCGGCGTCGAGCATCGCGACGAACTCACCACGTGCCGTCGCGAGGCCGAGATTGCGTGTCGTGCTGACGCCATGCGTGCGGCCGCCCACATGAGTGAGGAGCCGAATGCGGTGTGGATGGGCTTGCATGTATCGACTGGCGATGTTAGGGCTCGCATCGGATGATCCATCGTTTATGAGCAGGAGCTCCCAGTGGCCATACGTCTGACCGAGAACGGTCTCGATGGTGTCGGCGAGAAAGCGTTCGGCATTGAGAAATGGCGTCAGGATCGAAACGAGGCCTTCAACGCTCTCGATCATGCGACACCATCGTCCTGGAAGACCTGAAAACAACACGGCACGAAACCGTTGCCTTTGGGCGTGACACCGAACCGCGGAAGCGGATCGTCGACGACGTCGATGCTGAAAGCTGGATCGAGGTGATCGAACGTCCGACCGTGTGAATCGCCAAGCCACAGTCCGACGTCATAGGTCCCCGGGGTGAGATGCACCTGTCTGATCGCGATCCGTGCCCGGTTGGTCCCCGGTTTCAACCCCAGTGTCTGGCCAAGGGCCATCATCTCTGCATTGATCAGCGTGACGCCGCTCGGTGACGACAGCTTCACCGCCATGGAATCGACGGTTCTGGCGATATCCGACTCGATGGTCACGAAGAACGTCAGGGGACCATCCGAATGGGCGTAGCCGGCAAACCCGGTCTCGAGACTGCTGTATCGCGCCGCCACAAAGCGCGCTTCTCCCGTCCCTCGCCGAGACGTGGCAGCGAGAGGAATCCATTCATCCGGCGGCGACTGCGTGCTCTCTTGCGCGAGATAGCGCGCGATCACCGTGCCCGGCTCTCCGTCGGCAACGAGCTGGCCGTCTCTTAGGAGCATTACGCGACTGCACAGGCGGCGCACTGCATCCATGTTGTGGCTGACAAACAGGACGGTGCGACCGTCGCGTGCCACGTGATGCATGCGCCCCAGGCACTTACGCTGAAACGCGCCATCCCCGACGGCCAGGACTTCATCGACGATCAGGATGTCGGGCTCAAGATGCGCGGCGACAGCAAACGCGAGACGCGTGTACATGCCGCTCGAATAATGCTTCACCGGGGTGTCGACGAACCGTTCCGTCTCGGCAAAAGCAAGAATCTCGTCGAACGTCCGGTCGATTTCCGCCTTCCGCATGCCGAGGATCGCGCCGTTGAGATAGATGTTTTCCCGGCCGGTCAGTTCTGGATGGAATCCGGTGCCGACCTCAAGGAGAGAAGCGATCCGCCCGCGAATGTCAGCGCGCCCTTCGGTGGGTTCCACGACCCGCGAGAGGATCTTGAGCAGGGTGCTCTTGCCTGCACCGTTGCGACCGATGAGGCCGAGCACTTCACCCTGCATGACTTCGAACGATGCGTGGCGGAGAGCCCAGATCCATGGCGCCTGGCGGCGGGCACCCCGCAGCCGTTCGAGCGGCGCGCTGGCTGCCGCGACCATGGCGTCGCGCAGAGTCACGTGTCGCCGGCGCTGGCCGACCCGGTACCGCTTTCCGAGATCCCCGACGGCGATCACAGCCTTCATGCCTACAGCACGTCGACAAACGACCGTTCCGTGCGGCGAAAGTAAAAGAGGCCGCCAACCAGAACGGTAAGGATGACTGCCACTGACACTGCCAGCGGTACCCCCGGCCGTTCCCCTGAGCCAACGAGCGCCCACCGGAACCCCTCGATGATGCCTGCCATGGGATTCATGGCGTAGACGGGCCGCCACCGGTCAGGCACCACGCTGCTTGGGTACGCCACAGGAGTCAGGAACAACCACAACTGAATGAGAAAAGGCATGAGGTGGCGCACGTCACGATATCGCGCGTTCAAGGCTGCCAGCCAGAGGCTGGCGCCCAGCGCCGCCGCAGACGTCAAGATGACGAGGAACGGCAGCGTAAGCACCGCCGCCGTCGGAACGATGCCGTAATAGAGCAGCATCCCCGCCAGCACAAGGAAGGCGATCGCCAGATCGACAAGGCCGGCGGCCACCGCCGCGGCAGGAACTAGGACACGCGGGAAATATACCTTCGTGACGAGGCGACTGTGGTCCACGAGGCTGGTCGACGCCTGCGTCAGTGCGGCCGCGAAGTACATCCACGGCACCAGCGCCACGTACGCGAACACCGGATAGGGGACTCCATCCGACGGAACGCCGACCAGCGCGCCAAAAAACACGCTGAACACCGCCATCGTGAGAAACGGCTGCACGATCGCCCACGTGGCGCCGAGTGCCGTTTGGCGGTAGCGCACCTTGATGTCACGCCACACCAGAAAGTACAGCAGCTCACGGTAGTTCCAGAGCTCGCGGTGGTTCAGGGAGGTCCACCCGCTCGGCGGCCGGATGCGCGTCACGGGCAGTGCGGCGATGTTGGCCGGAGACACTAAGGGACGCACCAGAATCCGACGTGTTTCCAAAATGCATGCCGCCGCGAATCGCGACGAGCAGGCGGCGGCACATCCGTCGGTCAGAAGAATTCGGCGCGTCCTCAAACAAAAGTTTGGCACGGAGCAGACTTTATCGTGGCATTTGGCGTGGCTCCACGGTGTTGGCGCAGACCTTCCCGCAGGTTGGTGCGGACAGGAACTTGCAAGTGCGACCGCGGCCTGCGCCGAGGCAGGGCCGGTACGTTCAATGACAGCGGATTTCGAATGGTCGGCGCGTTCACCGATTGGCCTCGACACGCTCGACCTGACGGGCAGCCGCATCATCGCGGTAGACGACGTCGCCCCTCTCGCCGGCGCGTCGGAGCCGGCCACGTTGGCCTCGGCGAGCTCCCGTTCTGATTCGGCGATCGAATCGTCGTCCGAAGAGCAGCCCGCGTGGTCGCGAGCCTCGCGACCACGACCCCGTGCGGCCGCGGTGGCCGGTTTGTGCGCGTTGTCGGCTCTGTGTGGCTCGGCGGCGACCTACCAATGGGGCGAGGCGGCTGCCTCGGCCTTCGCCGTGTCCATCGCGCCTTCGTCCTTGGTACCGTCGCCGCTGCGACGGTCGATGGATCGCTTGGGCGACGGACTGATTGCCGAAGTACGGCGCTTGGCCGTATGGCCGGATACGCCAGGAGAAACCGCAGTTGCCGCACCGACGCCGTCTGGAGCGAGAGAGACCACACTCATGATGAATCCATCGCGCAAGTCGACGTCGGTGACCGACGAAGCACCGGAGCGCGCACCGGTGGACGGCGGATCGCGCAGCCTGACGCCAGCAGGCGTCGAGCAACGGAAGCAGATTCCACCCGCGCGTTCGGCGAGTTTGAACGTGAACGCCAGCCCCTGGGCTGACGTGTGGGTGGACGGGGTCTTCGTTGGTCAGACTCCTCTCGGGAATGTTCGGTTGAGAGATGGAAGACACCATGTGAGGTTTTCCCACCCGGAGTTAGGTGAACGTACCATCGTCGCGTCAATTCAAGCGGGGACAGTCGCGCATGTCACGGTGGATTTCGGCCAACCGGATCGTCAGTAACGCCAGTGCAACAGTGCTTCGCACAATCGCGCGTCTTGCGGTCCTGCTGGTCATGACGGCGTCATTGTCGGCACAAGCGTCGGCGCGCGATCGACTACAGAGGGGCCGTGAGTTGTACGCCTCGGCCGCCTTCGAAGAGGCATTGGCGATGCTCGAGGGTGCCGAGAGCAGTGATCCGTCGGTGCGTGTGGCGGTCTATCAATGCAGGGCACTCTCGCTGCTGGCCTTGCGTCGCGATTCCGAGGCGCAGCAAGAGATTGCAGCAATGATCGCGATCGATCCGACGGCCCCGACCGCGCTGGGCGCTGTCCCTCCCCGGTTCCGCGCGATGGTGCTGGCCGTTTGGCTGCCCCGGCTGCGCGTGATTGTGCAACAGCACTATGCACAGGGAAAAACGTTCTTTCGAGCTGGTGCGTGGCAAGAGGCCGCCGGCGCCTTTCACGTCGTTCTGAATCTCCTCGATTATGCGGATGCGGGAGCGCGGTCGGATCGCGTGCTCGCCGATCTCCGGGAACTGGCATCCGAATACCTCGCGCTCGCACAAGATCGCGCGGGCTCACAGGATGCCGTGCCGGACAACCCGGGGCATTGAAGCGAATTACACGAATCGGCGTCGTTGGATGTGGTGCTGTGATAGAGCGCTATCATCTGCCCGCGCTCATGGCGTCGACTGCGGTCCACGTCGCCGCGTGTGTCGATTCAGAGCTGGCTCGGGCCCAAATGACCGCGCGCCGTGTGGGCGCAGCGCTGGCGTGCTCGAGTCACCGTGATCTTCCCGGCAACGTCGATGCGGCGATCGTTGCGGTTCCCAACGAGGATCATGCCGACGTGGCCGCCGAGTTGTTGAGGGCCGGAGTTCATGTCCTGGTCGAAAAACCCATGGCGGTAGACGTCGTGGAGTGTGATCGAATGATGGCCGCCGCGTCATCTACAGGTACGGTGCTGGCCGTGGGTCACGACTTCAGGCATTTTCCAATCGCCACGTTTGCGCGCCACCTGTTTGCGGCGGGCGCGCTCGGCCCCGTCCGAGCCGTCGACGTTCGGCAGACGGCGGGAACTCGATGGCCCGCCTGCAGTCCACGGGCACTGATGCCTGCAGCCGGAGGCGGCGTGCTGCTCTCATTCGGCATCCATCTGCTCGATCTGATGTCCTGGTGGTTCGGCGATCTCCATCCGGTTCGCTACAGCGACGACGCCGCTGGCGGGGTGGAAGCCGACTGCTCGTGTGATTGTGTTCTGTCCAACGGCGCGCCGGTTCACCTGGAGTTGAGCCGCCGGCGGACGCTCCGCGACACCTTCGTCGTGCGCTGCGAACGAGGCACGATCGAGTTGGGCCTCTACGAGCCGGCCATCGTTCACTTGACGCTGCCCTCGGGCGGGTGCCGACTCGCAGGCTTCGTGCCGGACGCCGCATTCACTCGCGCGCCGATGCAGACGGTCTTCAGGCGGCAGTTGTCTGACTTCATCGACGCGATTCACGAACAGCGTAAGCCACTGGTCGGAGCCACGGAAGGCCGGCGCGCGGTTGAGCTCGTTCAGGCCTGCTACCGACTGAGACGTTCCCTCAGGCAGCCATGGGATTTTCCTGAGGCGTATGGAGTCCCTGCAACGGCCAGTCGCAGCCATGCCGGGTGAACTTGCCGGGGCGTCCGTGCTGGTCATCGGCGCCGGCGGCTTCATCGGGGGCCGGTTGACCGAAAGACTCGTGGTCGAATGTGGAGCGCGCGTCCGCGCACTGGTCCGTGCGCCGATGAGCGCGGCCTCCGTTGCCCGGTTTCCGGTCGACATCAGGATCGGGGACATCGCCAACCCACCGGCAGTCATGGCGGCGGCCCGCGGTTGTTCGCATATCTTCAATTGCGCCAAAGGCACGGGGCCCAACGCTGCCAAACGGCGAACGGTCGATGTCGATGCCGTGCGCTCGGTGATCGAGGCGGCTCGTCGTGCATCCGCCATGGTTGTCCATGTCAGCACGATGGCCGTATACGATCGGCCATTTGACGGAGATTTTGACGAGACGACACGACCGGCGCCTCGAGGGGATCCATATACCGACGGAAAGCTGGATGGCGAGCGTCTCGCGGTGGAACTGGGCGCGCGTTGGGCAGTGCCGGTGGTCGTCGTCCAGCCCGGGGTGGTCTATGGTCCTGGTGCAGGGGTGTATGGCGTCGACATCATCGAAGAGCTGACGAACGGTGGCGTGGTTCTGGTCGATGGCGGCCGTGGGATCTGCAACGCCGTCTACATAGACGACCTCGTATCGGGGCTGTTACTGGCGGCACAGCGCCGTGATGTGGCTGGGGAACGTTTCCTTCTGTCAGGCCCTGAATACCCGACGTGGCGTGATTTTTTCGAATCGTTCGAGCGACTGCTTGGGACGTGCAGAACGGTGTCACTTTCGCGCGCCGAGGCGCACGCCCTGTGGCGGCGGTCTCGACGCCGAGCCTGGCTTGCACCGGTTCTGTGGCAGGCGCTCCGTGAGGATCGCGCCCTCAGGCGGCAGCTGCTCGCGACCCGGGAAGGCCGGCTCCTGCGCCGGCTGGCCAGATGGACACTCCCGAAATCCCTGCAGCTCCGTCTACGTCAAGACCGGGATCTCGAGGTCTCGCACGGCCGCGAATCGCCGCCTGTTCCCCTGCGCCCGTGGGTTATCGACTATGTGGCCCGTCGCGCCAGGGCGCGGACGGATAAGGCCCGCACCCTGCTGGGGTACGCGCCGGCGTTCACCCTCGAACACGGCATGCAGGTGACCGGGCAGTGGGCGCGCTGGGTGGGGCTTATCCCTGAGCCTGAGTGATTCTGCATCATGAGGGCTGTGACGGGCCCGAGTGCTCGGCGGGTGCTGCGACACCGAGCGCGAACCGCCCTCTTCCCGAGTCACTGCCGCTGGCAGGAACCGGCGCTGGGCTCAGCCGCACGTACACGCGCCAGCCCAAAGCCGAGAGAACCGCGACGAGGGCGATCAGGGTAAGGAAGCGCCGCAGGCGCTGCTTGAGACCTCTGGTCTGCATGTTGGGCTCTCACCTTCTTCCCGGCGAAGCCCGCATGTCCGAGACACCACATACGGGCGCCGCAGACATCGGACTCGGCTCGCGCCGCGAACGCCGGCTTCTGGCTGATCGCAGCAATTGATCTGCCAGGGCGCCGTCGACACGACTGCGCGGCACACAAGTTGCCATCTCCGCGTGCGACCCTGCGCGAGGATTGATCTCATGGTCGTTAAAGGAGATGAAACTCTGAATCCTTCGAGAATTCTGAACGGCGCCGGGCCGATGCGCCAGACACTGCGACGTTCGCAGGCTGCCGCCATCCATCGACTCACGCGGGCTTTGGGCGGTGCCAGTGGACTCTCTGAGGTAGGCCCGATTCTTCTGAGGCATCTCGTCCGCGCGGTGCCAAGCCGTGTCGCCTCTCTCGCGGTGCCAAGCGGCGAGCACGATCTGCAGATAGCTGCGGCCTACGGCTATCCCGTGGCACTTGTCGAGCACGTGCGCATCCCTGTCGGGTCTGGGATCATCGGCACCGTATACGAGAAGCGGAAGCCGCTGTGCGTGGCCGATGTCACGTCTATGCCCGCGATGCAATCGCGCGTGCGGTACCGGACGAACTCCTTTGTCGCGCTCCCCGTCGTGGCTGGCTCGGAGGCGCTCGGCGTCGTGTGCTTGACGGATCGGCTCGACGGCCGGCCGTTCACGCGCGTCGATGTCACAGTTCTTCGCCGTTTGATCGCGCCGGCGGCCCTGGCGTTGGTTCTCGATCGCACGCGCCGTGAGGCCGAGTCGTACGCCTATGCGGCTGTCAGCGACCCCGTCAGCGGGCTATTCAACCGGCTGTATTTTCAAATGCGACTGGAAGAGGAACTACAGCGCTCCGAACGTACGGGGGCTCCTCTCGCACTGCTGATGGTGGATCTCGACGATTTCAAGCTTATCAATGATCGCTTCGGTCATGTGATTGGAGACCACGCGATTCGTGTCGCCGGCGACTTGCTGCGGCGATGTGTGCGTGTGTTCGATGTGTGCACCCGGTTCGGAGGAGACGAATTCGCGGTCGTGATGCCGGGGAGTGGCATCGACGACGCCGTACGAGTTGCGGAGCGAATCCGCCAGAGAATTGAGGCGTTTCGGTTCGACCAGTCTCATTTGACGGATCTTCGCCTGACCGTAAGCGTCGGCGCGTCGGTGGCGCAGGGCACATCCGCCCGTGAGCTAATCGAGCGCGCCGATTCCGCGCTGTATGTTGCCAAGCGCGGCAAGAACCGAGTATCCACGGGCGAGGTTCACCTCACGTCGGCGCCAGGCGGCGCCTCCCCGACCATGAGCACTGCGAATTCCTGATCTTCTGAAGAAAATCTGATCTCCGCCAGGTTTAAATCCGTATCGCCCGTGCTCGACATGCGGCCAAATGACACCTTCGGCGCGTCAGAGGTCAGATTCTCCGGTCCTGGGCAGGTTGGTTGACTTCTTGCTCTGTCAGACGAAAGACGTTCACAGCAAGCAGACTTCCCGGGCCCGTGCGCCGGTGGACTTCAGGAGTTAATCGAATCATGACGGGAAACACGTTGCGAGTTGCCTCAAGCCCACTTTCGCCGCTGATCGGCGAGTGTCCCGCCATGGAGGCGCTGCGCCTGGAAATCGAGCGAGCTGGAAGGAGCCACGCCAAAGTCTTGATCACGGGGGAGACAGGTGTCGGAAAAGAGGTCGTGGCACGGATGGTTCATGCGCAGAGCCTGCGACGAAACCGCTCTTTCGTTGCCGTCAACTGTGCCGGCATTCCGGAGACCCTGCTCGTATCGGAGCTCTTCGGCCATATCCGCGGCAGCTTTACGGGCGCCTATCGTGATCGGATCGGTCTCGTTCGCCAGGCCGATCATGGTACGCTCTTTCTCGACGAACTGGGCGAAATGAGCCTGTCGATGCAGGCCATGCTGCTGCGGTTTGCCGAGGCCGGCGAGATCCAGCCCGTTGGGAGCGACGCGCCGGTGGGGAAGACGGATGTGCGGCTGATCACGGCGACGAACCGCCACTTGCCGGAACGCATTGCAGAAGGGACGTTCCGTGAGGACTTGTACTATCGGCTCAATGTCATTCAGATACGCATACCCCCGTTGTGCGAACGCGGGTCCGACATCCTGATTCTCTTCCGCTTCTACCTGCAGCAGGCGAGCGTCGCACACCAATTGCCCGTACCAGATCTCAGTCCATGTGCTGAGGAAGTGCTGCTTCACTATTCGTGGCCCGGTAACGTGCGAGAGTTAAAAAATGTCACGGAGCGGCTGGTCCTGCGCGATACGCGGCATCTGATCGTTGCGAGAGATTTACCCGCCGAGCTGCACGAAGGCACAACCGTGACGCAACCCGGCACAGCGGAGGATGCCGACACGCTGCCGAGTGTTCAGGGGCCGACGGCCTCGACCGCCGCGATCGTGGACCGGCTGTGGGAGCAACTGGCCGCCGGTCACGATTTCTGGAATGTTGTGCATCGGCCGTTCCGCGTACACGAGCTTACTCGGGGCGATCTTGTCGCGTTAATCGACCGCGGTCTGCAGCATACGTTGGGCAGCTATCGGGCGCTTCTCGCCGTGTTCAATCTGCCGCCGAGCGACTACAAACGGTTCCACGCGTTTCTCTACCAGCAAAAGTGCAACCTGCCGGTTCGTCGATATCGCAATAGCACCTTCGCGAGACTTCGTTGCGGGCATGTGTCGGAGCCGCTTCGCGAAGGCAAGTGCAGCACCCCGATCCAGTCTTCGTAATCGACGGCGCATCTGCCGACAATTATGAAATCGTGAATACATGTTTGATCCGTCAAAAGCTTCCTGATATCGTCACGCGCGTTCGGCCGAGCCGGGACGTGATCGCAAACCTTGACAGGTCTGTTTTTGTCATTGACGCCTTGCGACGTATTCAGTGACACTCCGCTCTGTCTCCGGGCGGATGCAAGAACGGGCAGACATGGTCAACGCAGCGAATCACGTGCATGGCCAGATTCCCCTATTTGCCAGAACTCATCGGTGACAGTCCGGCCATGTCGGCCTTGCGCGTGTACATCGAGCGCGCCGCGCGAACCGACGCCAAAGTCCTCCTGTTTGGCGAGACCGGCGTCGGCAAAGAAGTGGTTGCGCGACTCCTGCATGCGTACAGCGGGCGGCGCGCTCGTGCGTTTGTTCCGATCAACTGCAGCGGGATTCCCGAAACGCTCCTCGCCTCGGAGCTGTTCGGGCACACCAAGGGCAGCTTTACCGGCGCGCTTCGCGATAAGCCCGGACTTGTCAGGCAGGCCAACGGGGGGACGCTGTTCCTCGATGAACTGGGCGAGATGAGCCTTGCCATGCAGGCCATGTTGCTTCGATTTACGGAGACGGGTGAGATCCAACCCGTCGGGGCCGATGCGCTCGCGGCCCGCACGGATGTCAGGCTGATTACCGCCACCAATCGTGACTTGCGCGCGCAGGTCGAAGCGGGCGCGTTCCGAGAGGATCTGTACTTCCGCCTCAACGTCATCGAAATCCGGATTCCGCCTCTCCGCGAACGCGGTACCGACATCTTGCAGCTGTTCGAATACTATCTGCGGCAGGCAAGCCGTTCCCATGCACTGCCGTGTCCGGACATCGCCGACGCGGCCAAGCAGGTGCTGTGCGCGTACCGATGGCCGGGGAATGTGCGTGAGCTCAGGAATGTGACAGAGCGTTTGGTTCTTCTGGAAATCGATCGACGGGTGACGCCTGACGATCTTCCAGAGGAGGTCCGTCAATCCCGAAGGCCCGGCACGCGCGCCGTGACGCGCCGTCGCGCCGCTTCCGATGTCCACCCAAGATTCGACTTCGATGAGGCATCCGAGGATGGCAGTGTCATCGACTCACTATGGGATCGCCTTATTCAGGGAGACGACTTCTGGTCGGCGGTGCATCAGGCGTTCAAGGCTCACGAGTTGTCGCGTGTGGATTTGGCAGCGTTGATCGATCGAGGACTGCGACATACGCGCGGCAGCTATCGCGCGCTCGTCACGCTCTTCAATCTGTCTCCGCGCGAATACAAGCGATTCCACGCGTTTCTGTACGCCCAGCGCTGCAACCTGCCTGTGGCGCCATACCGCATGGCTGGCAAGAAGTTCGACACAGCGGACAAGTCTGCGGCTCGGCGTTAGCGAAAGCCCCCGATTAGTCAGATTAGGTGCGGCGGTCTTCAGACCGTCACGGCCTGCGCCTCCCGCTCCGCCTCGCGCTGCGCGGCGGCGCGCCGCCCGCGCGGGATCTCGATCCGCAGTACCTTGATCTTGTAGTTCATCACGCGGGGGCTGATCGAGAGCAGCTCCGCCGCGTCCTTCTGCACCCAGTTCGACATCTTCAGCGCCTCGATGAGCACCAGCCGCTCCACCTCTTCGAGCGCGATGCCGGTCGGCGGGATCTTCACGATCGACGCGCCGTCGCGCGGCGAGCTGAACGCGCCGGTGTCGCCCAGCCGCAGGTCCTCGACCGCAATCTGCGGCCCCTCGGTCAGCAGCATCGCCCGCTCGATCGCGTTCTCGAGCTCGCGGATGTTGCCCGGCCACTGGTACCGCATCAGGAGCTTCAGCGCCTCCGGCTCCAGGCCGTCGATCTTCTTCTTGAGCTCGCCCGAGAAGCGGCGGATGAAGAACCCGGCCAGCGCCGCGATGTCCTCCTTGCGCTCGCGCAGCGGCGGCATCTCGATGGCGACCACGTTCAGGCGGTAATACAGGTCCTCGCGGAACGATCCGGCCTCGACCATCGCGGTCAGGTCGCGGTTGGTGGCCGCAATGAGCCGCACGTCCACCTTGAGCGTGCGGGTGCCGCCGAGCCGCTCGAACTCGTGCTCCTGCAGCACGCGCAGGATCTTGGCCTGCGTATTGGCGCTCATGTCGCCGATCTCGTCGAGGAACAGCGTGCCGCCGTCGGCCTGCTCGAAGCGCCCGATCCGCTGCTTGTCGGCGCCCGTGAAGGCGCCCTTTTCGTGGCCGAAGAGCTCCGACTCGAGCAGATTCTCCTGGAGCGCGGCGCAGTTCACCTTGATGAAGTTGCGCGCCGCCCGCAGCGAGTTGTGGTGGATGGCGCCGGCGATGAGCTCCTTGCCGGTGCCGGTCTCGCCGCGCACGAGCACGGTCGTGTTGCTCCGCGCCACCTTGCGGACGACGGTGAGCACCTTGTCGAGGGCGCCGCTCGACCCGATCAGCCGGTCGAAGTCGTAGATGTCGCCCTGCGCGTGCCGGAGGTAGTCGATCTGGTGCTGCATGCGGCGCATCTCGAGCGCCTTGTCGACCTTGACCTCCATTTCCTCGACCTCGAACGGCTTCTGCACGTAGTCGAAGGCGCCCGACTTCATCGCCTCGACGGCCGTCGACACCGAGCCGAACGCGGTCATCAGGATGACGGCGCACGACGGGTGCAGCGTCTTGGCGGTCTTGAGGACGTCCAGGCCGCTGCTGCCGCCCATCTTCAGGTCGCTCACGACGACGTCGAAGAAGCCCTCGTGAAGCTTCTCAATGGCGGCGTTGCCGTTGGGCGCCTCGTCGACGTCGTGGCCCACCTCGGCGAGCGCCTGCGCGATGCCGCGGCGGAGCGATTCGTGGTCGTCTGCAATCAGAATCCGGCCCATAACTGTGTCCTCGCATTTACGAATTTACGAATCTACGGATTGCCGGATTGCCGGCCAATTCGTAAATCCGTAAATCCGTCAATTCGTAAATTCATCTACGCCTCGCACCGGCAGCGTGACGCGGATCGTCGTGCCCGCTCCCGGTGTCGTCTGCAGGTCGATGCTCCCGTCGTGCGCGTCGACGATCTTCCGGACGATCGCGAGGCCGAGGCCCGACCCCTGCGGCTTGGTGGTGAAGAACGGGCTGAACACCCGTTCGGCCACCTCCGGCGTCATCCCGGGCCCTTCGTCCGCCAGCTCCACGAGCACCGCTGCGCGCCCCTCCGTGCCGTCGTCGATCCGCGCCGCCGACGCGGTGACGACGACGCGGCCGCGCCCCTCCATGGCCTCGTAGGCGTTGGTCAGGAGGTTCGTGAAGAGCTGCGTCAGCTGGTGCTGATCGCCATGAATGAGCGGCAGCCCCTCGGGCAGCCGGACGTCCACGCTGATGCTCCCGCGCACCTTCGTCTCGGCCATCTGCACGGCCGACTGCACCGCGCTCGCCACCGCGGTGCGGTCCACCTGGAGCCGGATCGGCCTCACGAACTCCAGCACCTCCTGGACGATCTTGTTGGCCATCTTGGCCTCGGTGATGATGTCGGTCAGCACCTTCTGCGCGTCGGGCGCGTCCGCGACCCGCCGCCTGAGCAGCCCCGCCATCACCTCGATGCCCGCCAGCGGGTTCTTCACCTCGTGCGCGATGGCCGCCGCCATTTCCCCCACCGCCGCGAGCCGATCGCGCAGCCGCTCGCGCTCTTCGAGCTGCTCGACGCGCGTCAGGTCCTTGAAGAACATCGACGCGCCGATCACGCCCCCGGCATCGTCGCGCACCAGACCGAGCGTGTAGCCGATCACCTTGCCGGAGGGCCGCAGCCGCAGCTCCGCGCGGTTGGGCAGCAGGTGCACGTCGAACGCGCTGTTGAGCACGCGCACGACTTCAGGGTGCTCCTGCAGCACTTCCGCGACCGGCCGTCCGAGGTCGCAGGGCCGCCGGGGGATGTCAAAGATCGCGTACGCCTCGTCGTTGATGAGCGTCAGCCTGCCGTCGCGCGTGAACGCCAGCACCCCGTTGCGCATGCCGGCCACCATGTGCCGGAAGAACGCATCACCCATCTGGTCGCCGCCACGCCCCGCGCGGCGACGAGTGGCCCGCCGTGCCGGAGCGGACGGGTCCGAACGCCGCTCAGCCGGACGTCGCGGCGAGCGAGCGCCGGCCGGAGGTGTTCGTCGAACGCGGCGTTTGGTCATCGGGGGGTGCTCCACGGCGCATCGGCGCCGGCCGGCCGTCCGCGACTGCGCCCGCAGGGAGCCGAAGGAGCCGGTCGGAACCGTCGAGGTCGCAAACGGTGTACCCCATCGGAGGATGGGGAAAGTGCTCGTAAATGGCGCATTGTGCCCCTTGGCCAGTCCGAAGACGGGACGCTCGAATTACAGTCTTGTAAGTGTAACGCGCGGATCGTGCGCCCGGCGGCGGGGCCTTACGATTCGGACGCGGGCTCGGCGGCGTGTTCCTGAAGGGCCTCCCACTGCGCCATCAGGTCGCCCACTTCCCACATCAGCGTCTGGTGCCGGTCGATCATCGCGGTGGCGGCCGCGCGATCGGCATAGAAGTCGGCCGCGCTCATGGCGGCTTCGAGCTCCTTGACCTCCGCTTCGCGCTCGGCAATCCGCCCCTCGAGGTCGGCAATCCGCTTCTGCAGCGCGTCGGACGCCCGCTGCTTCTTCCGGCGCTCGGCGTCTTCGGCCTTGCGGGTTTCCCGTTTGATCGGCGGACCTGAAGGTCCGCCGCTACGTGGATTCTGTGGGGCGGGCTTCGCTTTGGGTTTTGGGGTTTGGGGTTTGGGTTTTGACGCCGTGGGGGCCGCTGCCTCCGGATGCTCCTTGTGCCAGAGGAACTCCGCGTACGTGCCCGGATATACGGCCGCCTCGCCGTGACCGATCTCGATGATCTTGGTGGCGAGCCTTTCGACGAAGTAGCGATCGTGGGAGACGATGACGAGCGTCCCGCCGTAGTCCTCGAGCGCTTCGAGCAGGACATCCTTGGAGTCGAGATCGAGATGGTTGGTCGGCTCGTCGAGCAGGAGCGTGTTCGAGGGGCGCAGCAGCATCCGGGCCACCGCCAGCCGCGTGCGTTCGCCGCCCGACAGCACCGCGACCTTCTTGTACACGTCGTCGCCCGAGAACAGGAACCCGCCGAGGATGTTGCGGATCGCCGGCACCATGTTGATGGGCGATCCGGCCGCGAGCGTCTCGTAGACCGTCAGGGAGGGATCGAGGCGGACGGCCTCGTCCTGTGCGAAGTACTCCATCACCACCTGATGGCCCGGCGTGCGCGCGCCCTGATCGGGCGCTTCCTCCGCCGCGAGCATCCGCATCAGCGTCGACTTGCCGGCGCCGTTGGGCCCGACGAGCGCGATGCGATCGCCGCGCTCGACGTGGAGGCTCAGATCGCGGAACACGACCAGCGGGCCGTAGGCTTTGCGCACGTGCTTCAGCTCCAGCACGGTGCGGCCGCTCTTCGCACAGGCCGGAAACTTGAAGCGGATCCGCTTCCGCTCCGGCGGCACCTCGATCGGCACGACCTTCTCGAGCAGCTTGATGCGGCTCTGCACCTGCGCCGCCTTGGTCGCCTGGTAGCGGAACCGATCGATGAAGAGCCGGATCCGGGCGACCTCCTCGTCCTGCTCGCGCTTGGCCTGGCGCAGGCGCTCGAGCATGGCGTCACGCTGCTCGACGTACTTGCTGTAGTTGCCGACGTAATCGGTCAGCCGGCGCAGGTTCAGGTCCGTGATGCGCGTGACCACCGCGTCCAGGAAATAGCGGTCGTGTGAGACGAGGATCACCGCGTACGGATACGACGCGAGATACTCCTCGAGCCAGTTACGCGCCTCGAGATCCAGGTGGTTCGTCGGCTCGTCGAGCAGGAGGAGGTTCGGCCGGCCGAGGAGCAGCTTCGCGAGCGCGATCCGCATCTGCCATCCGCCGGAGAACGTTTCGGCGGGCCGCTGGGCGTCCTCCTGGCTGAACCCGAGGCCGCGAAGGATCGTCGCGATCCGCAGATCCATGTTGTAGCCGTCGGCGAGCCTGAAGCGATCCTGCAGGTCGCTGTAGCGGGCGAGCATCGCCTCGTGCTCGTCCTGCGGCACCGAGGCGTCGCCCAGCCGGTGCTCGATCTCGTGCATCTCCGCCTTGAGATCGAGCAGCGGCTGAAACGCGCTGGCGGCCTCCTCGAACACCGTCCGGCCGGAGTGGGTGAGCCCGTCCTGCGGCAGGTATCCCACCGTCAGATTCGCCGGCCGGACGATGGCGCCCGAGTCGGGCTCCTCGAGCCCGGCCAGCATCCTGAGGAGCGTGGTCTTGCCGGCGCCGTTCGGCCCGCACAGGCCGACACGCTCGCCGTCGCCGATCTGCCAGGTGACGCGATCGAGCAGGACGCGATCGCCGAAGGCCTTCGTGAGTTCGGAAAGCTGGATCAAAAGAACTGCGTCACGCGGCGGGAGCTCCGAGCGCCTTGGCGGCGGCCGCCAGTACTTCCGGCACCCGGAACGGCTTTCTCAGATACCCCGCCACGCCGAGGTTGACCGCCTCAATGGCGCTCGATTCGCTGGAGAACCCGGTGATGATGACGATGGGCAGGTCCGCGCGGATCCGCTTGACCTGGCGGATGAGCGTCAGCCCGTCCATCCCCGGCATCCGGAGGTCGGCGATCAGCAGGTTGTACTCGGAGGCGCGCACGCGGCTGAGCGCGGTCGCCGCGTCGGCCGCCGTCTCGACCTCGTACTCGGCCAGCGCCAGCGTCTTGGCCAGCAGGTCCCGGATGCTCGCCTCGTCATCGACCACGAGGATCCGGGGGCGTCCCTGGCGCGCGGGCGAGGGCGCGCCGGGCGCCGGGCTGCCCGACTGGGTGCGCTGGCTGTCGAGCCACGCGTCGATGTCCCGCTTGCGGAACCGCCACTGGCGGCCCACCCTGACCGCGGGGATCTTACCGGCCTTGATGAGCCGATAGACTGTGCGCAGGTTGACCTGGAGGTACTCGAGGACCTCCTCCGTGGTCAGAAACACCTCATCGGTAGGCAGGTTGAGCGGCAAGACCCCGACATTCTAGCGCGTCCGCCGCTCATCCGTCTAAAGAACGCACGCATAAGGACTTTGGCCGGTCGTATGATCGGGGGGAAACCGCCGCCCGAGTCCGGCCGTCTTAATCTGTGACCGGGCCCGACAACGACGTCATGACGTGGACCGACGAAGACCTCGTCGCCCGCTCGAGGGGTGGCGATGTCGACAGTTTCAACGAGCTCATCCTGCGATGGGAGCGGCCGATTTACGCCCTGGCGTACCGGGTCATCGGCCGCGAAGAGGATGCGCGCGACGTGTGCCAGGAGACCTTTCTCCGGGCGTTCCGGGCGCTTCCGGGGTTCAGAGGTCAGGCGAAGTTCTCGTCCTGGATCTACCGGATCGCGCTGAACCTGTGCCGCGACTGGATCAGGAGGCAGCGGCGGACGCCGGTCGTGGCGATGCCCGAGGGCGTCGAGCCCGCCGACCTGGCGACCGACTCGGGACCGGTCGAGACGATCGAGGACCTGGTCGCACGGAAGGAACTGAGCTCGGCGGTGGCCGAGGCGATGGCGCTGCTGCCCGAGGAGCAGCGGACCGCGATCATCCTGAAGGAGTACCACGGGATGACATTCCAGGAAATCGCCGACCTCCAGGGATGCCCCCTCAGCACGGTGAAGACCCGGTTGTACCAGGGGCTCGCCGTGCTGCGCCGGCATCTCGAGAAGAGCGGACGCATGGCGCCCCGGGCCGTCGCCTACCGGCGGCCGAAGGTCGTCCCGAGCATCGTCGAGGGGTAATCGCGTATGAACGACATGTTTCAGTGCGGAGACAACACGGCGCTCGTCGGGTATCTGTACGACGAGTGCGACGGATCCGAGCGGGCAGTGATTGCCGCCCATGTCGCCATCTGCGCGGCATGCGCGGCGGAGCTGGCCGCCCTCGAGTCGACGCGCATCCAGCTCGCCTCGTGGACGCCGCCCGAGACGGAGCTCGGGTTCATCGTGACACGACCCCGCGCGGCGGCCGAGGCGGAGCCGCCCGCGCCGGTGCGCGAGACGTGGCGGTCGACGTTCGGCGCGTGGTCTGCGCAGCCGCTTCCGGCGTGGGCGCAGGTGGCAGCCGCGTCGGTGATCTTCGCCGTCGGCGTGTGGCTGGGCATCGAGCGGGGGGGCGCGGCCGGCCCGGCGGCGCCGGTCGCGGCCTCCGCACCCGCAGCGGCCGAGCGTGCGCAGGGCGTTTCCGCGAGCGATCTGTCGGCCCTCGAGCGGCGGCTCAGGGATGAGATTGCCGGGATCCGCGCCGCGTCGCCGGCTGCACCCCGACCGGCCGTGGCGCCGGGAGCCCCGGCGGGCGCCGACGGCCAGTTGATGGCCCGCGTCCGCGGGCTCATCGAGGAAA
>MEKU01000036.1:25324-37226 GCA_001767195.1 Acidobacteria bacterium RIFCSPLOWO2_02_FULL_67_21 | reverse complement strand
GGCCTTCAGGCCCGCCGAGGCCGGGCTGAAGCCCGGCTCTACGATCGAATGAAGATAGCGGTAGGTTGGCAGGAGAAGGAGCGACCGTGGTGAGAACGTGGGTGATCGGTCTCGTGGTGCTCGTGGGCGCGGGCGGCGTGTCAGCCGCTCAGACGCCGCCGGCGTCTCCTGACCCCGATCCGGCGCAGATCCGGGCCCGGCAGAAGATCTTCATGATGGAGGGGGTGCTCGAGCGGGCCGTACAGCTCGGCGTCGACAACTTGCGGCGCAAGATCCGGGCGGTGATGCCGGATGACGCGCTCCTGCAGGGAAGCCCGCCGCAGGTCCGCGGGTTCAGGCTGGACAGCTACGGCGTCTTCTTCGACGTCGAAGTGCCCTCGCTTCGCCGCAGCCTCGCCTGGTCGCTGCGGACGATGAACGAGACCGGCATGGCGCTCACGCGCGACCTCGCGCAGATGCGCGCGTTTCTGCAGGCGATCGGCGATCCGCGGATCCGGGCCGACTTCGAGCGCACGCTGCAGCGCATCCAGCGGCAGATGGCCCCGGCCGCGCCGGCCGCGGCCCGTGCCGCCGCGACGCCGGCCGCCGCCACCGTCACCGCACAGTCGCTCCCGCTGCCGGCGCCGCCCGCCGCCACACCCGAGCCCGCGCCGGCCGGCTCGCCGCTGCTCACCGATCCCAGCGAGGTGTATACGCAGGAAGTGCGGGCGGCGCTCGTCGACGCCATGATCGAGAACAGCGGCGCGCTCGTGATCGAGCCCGGCGAATGGCTGACGGTGGCGGCGCGCGACAACGCGCCGACCGATCCCGCCCTGTCGGGCGATCAGACGACGCTCGTGCTGCGCATCCGGGGGAGCGACCTGGCCGCGTATCGGGCCGGCCGGCTCACGCTGGAGCAGACGCGCGAGCGGGTCGAGGTGGCCGAACACTGAGTACAATCCAGGTATGAGACGACTCGCCGTTGCGCTGCTGGCCGCCGCGTCGCTGGCGGCCTGTGAGAGCCGCGAGGTTCAAAAGGACCTCAGGCTCGTCAATGTGCACACCGGGTGGTACGACTCCGGGATTGTCGAAGGCGGCCTCAACAAGCTGGTCCCAAGCATCTCGCTCGAGCTGGAGAACGTCTCGGAGCGCGACATCGCGAGCGTCCAGATCAACGCGGTCTTCCGGCGCGTCGGCGAGGAGGAGGTCTCTTGGGGCGATCACTTCGTGCGCGCCATCGATTCGAGCGGGCTGCGCGCCGGCTCCGCCACCACGCCCATCGTCCTCCGTTCGAGCTTCGGCTATACCGGGTCGCAGGCCCGGATTCAGATGCTGCAGAACAAGGAGTTCGTCGACGCGAAGGTCGAGATCTTCGGCCGGCACGGCCGGCGCACCTGGGCGAAGATGGGCGAGTATCAGATCGAGCGGCAGCTGCTCACCGATTAACCACGAAGCGCACGAAGTCCGCGAAGGTCACGAAAGCCCACATTGCGGTTTCGTGTTCTTCGTGTGTTTCGTGGCCTTCGTGGTTAGAATGCGTCGGTGACTACGAGCCCCCATCCGGCGCCGGTGCTCGAGCGGCGCCTTGGACCGTTCGACGGCGCCGCGATCATCGTCTCCAATGTCATCGGCGCCGGCATCCTGTTCACGCCGCCCGTCATCGCGATGGACGTCCCGAACGGCCCGTTGTACCTCGCGGTGTGGCTGGCGGGCGGCCTGCTGGCCTTTGCCGGTGCGATGGCCTATGCGGAGCTGGCGGCGCTGCGGCCGCGCGCGGGCGGCGAGTACGTCTACCTGCGCGACGCATTCGGTCCGGTGGCCGCATTCCTGACGGGGTGGACGTCGTTCGTGGCGGGCTTCTCGGGGGCGATCGCCGCGGTGGCGCTCGTCCTGCCGTTTTATCTGTCGCGGTTTGCACCCGCGGCGGGCAACACGACGCCATTCTTCACGATCCCGATTATCCCCGGCACGTTCGAGCTCGCGTTTTCTCCGCAGACGATCGTGGCGCTCGCGCTCGTCTGGGGGCTCGCGTTCGTGCACGTGCGCGGCGTGGGGCCGGGCCGCGTCGTCAGCAATCTGCTCGCGACGCTGAAAGTCTCGGCGTTCGTCCTGTTCATTGCGTGGGGGTTCGGCTTCGGCACCGGCGACGCGGAGCGCCTGACGGAGGCGGCGGCACCGGTCTCGGCGGCCGGATGGTTCCTCGCGCTGCTGGCCGTGGGCTTCACGTATTCCGGCTGGAACGCGGCGTCCTACGTCGCCGAGGAAATCAGGGACCCGGGACGCAATGCGCCCCGCGCGTTCGCGCTCGGCACGGCCGCCGTCATCGCCATCTACCTGCTGATGAACGCGTTGTACCTCTACGTCGTTCCGGTGACCGAGCTCGCGACGCTGCAGGGGAGCGTGCTGGACGTAGTGGCCGACCGGCTGATCGGGCCGACCGCCGGCAACATCATGGGCGTCGTCGGCATCATCAGCCTGGCGGCCAGCGTGAACGCGATGACGTTCGCCGGCCCGCGCGTGTACTTCGCCATGGCACGCGACGGGATGTTCTTTCGGGGGGCGTCCGCGGTGCATCCGCGGTACAGGACGCCGACCGTGTCGATCCTCGCGCAGACGGCCTGGGCCTCGCTCCTCGTCCTGTCGGCGAAAGCCGACGCGCTGATCAACTACACGGGGTTTGCGATCTGGCTCTTCTCGGGCCTGGCGGTCGCCGCGCTCTTCGTGCTGCGGCGGCGCGAGCCGAATGCGGAGCGGCCGTTCCGTACCTGGGGCTATCCGATCGTGCCGGGGCTGTATGCGCTGGTCGCGCTGATCGTGGTGGTGAACGGTCTGGTGCGCGCCCCCGGCCCGACCGGTGCCGGCGCCGCGATCATCCTCGCGGGAATTCCGGTGTACGTGATGTTTCGACGTAGGTCGGTGCGATAGCACCGAAAGTCGTCGGTGTAAGTCGCACCGAAAAACGTCGGTGCAAGTCGCACCGAAAAACGTCAGTGCGATCGCACCGAAGGTCGTCGGTGCGATTGCACCAGTGGTCAGTACCGCCTTAGATCCCCCCGGTACCGGATCTTCTGCCCCGGATTGATGCGGACGTCGAAGGTCAGCGTCTCAAAGCCGGGCGCCACGATTTCAATCCGGTACGCGCCCGACTCCAGCTTGAGCGCCTGAAACGTGCCGTCATAATCGTCGACGACCCCTGCGTAGTAGCCATCGACGAAGACCTGTGCGTGTCGTGGCGAGACGTCCAGCCGCAGCTCCCCGATATCAAACGAGCTGAACGGACGGCCGTCGTATCCCGAGTATCCCGAGTATCCCGAGTATCCCGACCCGCCGTAGGGATACGCGCCGCGCGGAGACCAGCGATACGGGTCGTAGTAGAAGTAGCCGAGCCCGAACGCGCCGTAGCCGTAGGGATAGTAGCGCCGGGGATAGTAGTAGTAGTTGTACGCGGCCGGCGGCGGCACGACGATCGGGCGCCGGCGATCCGGGACGACCGCCGTGCGGCCGCGGCTCTCGACGCGCGGCGGCGCCTCGGGTCGAGGTGCGGACCGGGATCGCGGCGTCGCCGTCCCGGTGCGCGGGTTGTCTCCCTGCGGACGGCTGCCGCGCGGCACGGCCTGGCGCTCGGGAGCGGGCCCCGGGTCGGCGCCCGCCGCGCCTTCGGCGGTCGACTCCTGGGCGTGCGCCCAGGCAGGCGCAGCCAGCGCGGCAATCAGCAGGATGGCGGGGAGTGCGGGCATGGTGTCCTCCGGTTCAAGGGAATCCGGAGTCCAGCCCAGCAACTGTGCTGCCAGCGCCGCCCGCCGGTTTTGTGCGCGAATTGTGAGCGCCGGCGGGCCGCGGCGCGCCTGGCATCAGCCGCCGTCATCCGGCGGGGGCACGCGGACCCGCGGCGGCTGCCTTGAGGCATACCTTGAGGCATACTGGCGTGATGGGCGGCGGCACGGTTCACGCGACCACCATTCTGGGCGTGCGGCACGGCGACCGCACCTGCCTGGCCGGCGACGGCCAGGTGACGCTCGGGAGCACGGTCGTCAAGCACGGCGCGCGCAAGATCCGCCGCCTCTACAACGACTCGATTCTGGCCGGCTTTGCCGGCTCGGCGGCCGACTCGTTCGCGTTGTTCACGCGCTTCGAGGCCAAGCTCGAACAGTACCGCGGCAACCTCGAGCGGTCGGCCGTGGAGCTGGCGCGCGACTGGCGCACCGATCGGCTGCTGCGCCGGCTCGAGGCGATGCTGATCGTCGCCGATCGCACGTCGATGTTCCTGCTGTCGGGCACCGGCGATCTGATCGAGCCCGACGACGGGATTGTGGCGGTCGGGTCGGGCGGGCCGTATGCGATGGCGGCGGCGCGCGCGCTGACGCGGCACAGCCAGCTGAGCGCGCGGCAGATTGTCGAGGAGGCGATGACGATTGCCGCCGGCATCTGCATCTACACCAACGCCACGCTCACGATCGAGGAGATCTGACCGTTTCGCATGGCCATTTCGCTTCCGGAACGCACCGCCACCGCCGTCGACGCGCTGACCCCGCGTGAGATCGTCGCGGAGCTCGACAAGTACGTCATCGGTCAGGCGCGCGCCAAGCGCGCGGTGGCGATCGCGCTGCGCAACCGCATCCGGCGGCAGCGGCTGTCGGCCGACATGGCCGAGGAGGTCACGCCGAAGAACATCCTGATGATCGGCCCCACGGGCGTCGGCAAGACCGAGATTGCGCGCCGGCTCGCGCGGCTCGCGCAGTCGCCGTTCATCAAGGTCGAAGCGTCGAAGTTCACCGAGGTCGGCTACGTCGGCCGCGACGTGGAGTCGATGGTGCGCGACCTGGTGGAGATCGCGGTCGACATGGTGCGCGCCGAACGGGCGGACGAAATCCAGGACAAGGCGCGCCAGGCCGCGGAGGAGCGGCTGCTCGATCTGCTGCTGCCGCCGACCCGGTTCCCGGCGCCGCCCTTCGACCGGGCTCAGGGCGTCCCGAGCGACAGTCGAGGGACGGGCGAGGAGGCCGCGCCGGCGTTTCCGGCGGCGCCAGGCGCGCCGGGCGACGGCCGGGGGCCGCGGGAACAGGCGCACCGCACGCGCGAGCGCATGCGGGAGCAGCTCCGCGAGGGCCGCCTCGACGACCGGGTCGTCGACATCGACGTCAGCGCGGGGCCGATGCCGTCGTTCGAGGTCATTGCCGGCACCTCCGTCGAGGAGATCGGCATGAACCTGAAGGACATGATGGGGAACCTGTTCCAGGGACGGGCGAAGACGCGGCGGCTGCGGGTGCCGGACGCGCTCGAGCACCTCGCCGCCGAAGAGCAGGCCAAGCTGGTGGACATGGAGGCGGTCGGCCGCACCGCCGTGCAGCGCGTCGAGCAGTCCGGGATCATTTTCATCGACGAGATCGACAAGATCGCCAGCCGCGACGCGATGGGCGGCGGGGGCCACGGCGGGCCCGACGTCAGCCGGGAAGGCGTCCAGCGCGACATCCTGCCGATTGTCGAGGGCACGACGGTCAACACCAAGCACGGCATGGTGCGGACCGATCACATCCTGTTCATCGCCGCCGGCGCCTTCCACGTGTCGAAGCCGTCCGATCTCATCCCCGAGCTCCAGGGGCGCTTTCCCATCCGGGTGGAGCTGGAGCCGCTGACGCGCGATGACTTCGTGCGCATCCTCACCGAGCCGCGCAACGCGCTGGTCACGCAGTACACGGCGCTGCTCGGCACCGAGGAGGTCGCCCTGTCGTTCACCCCGGCGGCCGTGGGGCGGATCGCCGACTTTGCCGCGCGGGTCAACGAGATCACCGAGAACATCGGGGCGCGGCGGCTGCACACGGTCATGGAGCGCCTGCTCGACGAGATCTCGTTCGACGCGCCCGAACTGGGCCGGCGCGCCATCACCATCGACGAGGCCTACGTCGACCACATGCTGGCCGACATCGTGCGGAACGAGGACCTCTCGCGGTACATCCTCTGAGCGGCGCCGCCGTCCGGCGGGGTGCATGTTGCAAGCCGGGACCGGTGCGCCCGGATTCCCCTCCGATCCTGTAGAATCGGCGTGGGCGTCCGGCGCAATTCAGACAAATTCGTCGCATCAATATGTCGTTACGACAGAAACGTGTCTGCAGGAGTGGAAGCCCCTCGTGAGAGCTGCCGCCGATACCGCCGCTGCCGCCCGCGACGCCCGCCGCCTGTCGACGCTGCTCGAGCTGAGCCAGGCGCTGTCGGGCACGCTGAACCTGAAGACCGGCCTCCAGCGCGTGCTCGGGATCCTGGTGCGCCACCACGGGATCGTTCGAGGCATGATCACGCTGCTGCGCGACGGCGAGCTGCACGTGGAGGCGGCCGAAGGGTTCGACGATCGGGCGCGCACCGTCCGCTACCGGATCGGCGAGGGGATCACCGGCAAGGTCGTGGAGAGCGGCAAGCCGATCGTGGTCCCGCGCGTGAGCCGGGAGCCGGGGCTGCTGAACCGCGCCGCCCGGCGCGGCGAGGCCGCCCGCCAGGAGCTCAGCTTCGTCTGCGTGCCGATCATGCTGCAGCGCACGGCGGTCGGGGCGCTGGCCGTCGACCTCCGCTTCAAGCCCGAGCGCGACTTCGACAGCAGCGTCCAGTTCTTCGGCATCGTCGGCTCCATGATCGCGCAGGCGCTCAACGTGCAGCGGCAGGTCGAAGAGGAGCGGCGGCGGCTCCTGGACGAGAATACCCACCTCCGGCAGGAGCTCAAAGAGCGCTACGACTTCTCCAACATCATCGGGACGAGCGGCCCCACCCGCCAGATGTACGAGCAGGTGGCGCAGGTGGCGAAGACCAACACCACCGTGCTGATCCGCGGCGAGTCGGGCACCGGCAAGGAGCTGATTGCCCACGCCATCCACTACAACTCGCTGCGCGCGAAGAAGCCGTTCGTGAAGGTCAGCTGCGCGGCGCTGCCCGAGACGCTGATCGAGTCGGAGCTGTTCGGGTACGAGAAGGGCGCATTCACCGGCGCCGCCGCGCGCAAGAAGGGGCGCTTCGAGCTGGCGGAAGGGGGCACGATCTTGCTCGACGAGATCGGCGACATCAACCTCGGCACGCAGGTCAAGCTGCTCCGCGTCCTGCAGGAGCGCGAGTTCGAGCGGCTGGGCGGCACCGACACCGTGCGGGTGAACGTCCGGGTGATTGCGGCCACCAACAAGAACATGGAGAAGGCGATCGCGGAGGGCACCCTCCGGGAGGATCTGTACTACCGCCTGAACGTGTTCACGATCTTCGTGCCGCCGCTCCGCGACCGGAAGGCGGATCTCGTGCTGCTCGCCGACCACTTCCTCGAGAAGTTCTCGCGCGAGCACGGCAAGGTCATCAAGCGGATCTCGACGCCCGCCATCGACATGCTGATGAGCTATCACTGGCCGGGCAACGTGCGCGAGCTCGAGAACGTCATCGAGCGCGCCATCCTGGTCTGCGACGGCGCCGTGATCCACGGGCACCACCTGCCGCCCTCGCTCCAGACGGCCGATGCGTCGGGCACGGTGACGCGCGTGTCGCTCAAGGAAGCGGTGGCCGCCTACGAGCGGGACCTGATCCAGGACGCGCTGAAGACGACGAGGGGCAATCGCGCCAAGGCGGCGCGGCTGCTCGACACCACCGAGCGGATCCTCAACTACAAGGTGCGCGGCTACGGGATCGACTCGCGCCGGTTCCGATCGCCCGATCTGGGCCGGCGGGCCGCGGCGCCGCCCGACGAGTCATGAGCCGCGCGCGCCGGGGCCTTCGGGCGTGCGCGCTGGCCGCGGCGGTAGCCGCCGCCGCCGGATGCGGAAAGAAGGGCGCGCCGATCGCGCCGATGCTGCGCATCCCCGCGGCCGTCGACAAGATCGCCGCGGCGCGCCTCGGCAACGACGTCTATGTGACCGTCGCCGTCCCGGCGGCCAACATCGACCAGTCGGTTCCGGTCGACATCGGCCGCGTCGAGATCTTCGGCTACACGGGCCGCGTGCCGCCGACGCGCGCGCGGTGGACCGAGCTGGGCGATCTGGTGGCCACGATTCCCGTGGCGGCGCTGCCCGAAGGCGTGTTGAAGCCGGCGCCGACGGATCTGCCGCCGCCGACGGGCGAGGCGATCCCGGGCCTGGCGGTCACGGTGCTCGATCGGCTGACCCCCGACGAGTTCGAGCAGGGCCGGGTGTTCGTCGACCCTCGCCGTCCGGAGCCGGCGGCGCTCGGCCTGCCGGCGCTTCCGCAGCCGACGGTGATGCGCCGCTTTTACCTGGCCGTGCCGTTCAGCCGCCGCGGCCGCCCGGGCCCCCCGGGGGCGCAGGCCGATCTCCCGCTCACGCCGCTGCCGGATCGGCCGGGCGCGCTTCGCGTCAGCCATGACGCGGCCGGCATTCAGCTCGCGTGGGAGCCGGCCGGCGGCCTGCTCGGATTCCTGCTCGATCGCGGGCTTCCGCCGGAGCAGACGCCGTTCGTGGTGCCGCCCCCGCCCGCCGGCCTGGTGGCGCCCGTGCCCGTTCAGCCGGCGGCGGTCGAGGCCCTAGCGGCGGGCCCGACGACCTACAACGTGTACCGCGAGCTCGCGCCCGACCCGCTCGCGCTCCCGCTGCGCAACGTCCCGGGCGTGTGGGCGGCGCCGCTCCCGGCCCCGCTCAACCCGGCGCCGCTGCCGGCCACGTCGGCCGTCGATGTGCCGGCGCTCGGCCGCGCGCACTGCTACATCGTCCGCGCGCAGCGCGGGCCGGTGATGAGCGAGCCGTCGCCGCGGGTCTGCGTGACGCCGGTCGACGCGGCGCCGCCGGCGCCGCCGGGGGGGCTTGCCGCCGTGCCGTCGGAAGGCAGCATCAGTCTGATCTGGGAGCCGAACAGCGAGCTCGATCTCGCCGGCTATCTGGTCTTGCGCAGCGAGCCCGGCGATGCGACACTGCGTCAGCTCACCGAGGCGCCGATTGCGGAGGCGCGATACCGCGACACCACCGTGCAGCCGGGCCGTCGATACATCTATTCCGTCGTCGCCGTGGATTCGCAGCTGCCGCTGCCCAACGTGAGCGCCGAGTCGCCGCGCGTCGAAGACACAGCCCGCTAGCGGAGCGTGAGATGAAACTATTCGTCGATACCGGGAATCTCAAGGAAGTGGAGGCCCTTGCCGCGCTCGGCATCCTCGACGGGGCGACGACGAACCCGTCGCTGCTCGCGAAGGAAGGGGGCGACGCCCGCCAGATCCTCCGGCAGATCTGCCGGCTCGTGCAGGGGCCGGTCAGCGCGGAGGTGGTGGCCACCGACACCGCCGGGATGCTGCGGGAAGGGCGCGAGCTGGCCGCCATCGACGAGCACATCGTGATCAAGGTGCCGTTCACGAAGGACGGCGTGCGGGCGTGCAAGGCGCTGGCCTCCGAAGGCCATCGCGTCAACGTGACGCTGGTCTTTTCGGCGGCCCAGGCGTGGCTCGCCGCCAAGGTCGGCGCCGCATACGTCAGCCCGTTCGTGGGCCGGCTCGACGACATCGGCGCCACCGGAATGGACCTGGCCCGCCAGATCGTCGACATCTTCCAGCGCGGGCGCTATGCGACCGAGCTCCTGGTGGCCAGCGTGCGCCATCCGATCCACATCATCGAGGCGGCGCGCATGGGCGCCGATGTCGCCACCGCGCCTGCGGCCGTCATCGAACAGTGCTTCAGGCATCCGCTCACCGACATCGGGCTCGAGCGGTTCCTCAAGGACTGGGAGAAGGCGCAGGCCGCGAGGGTGTGAGGACATTTACGAATTGACGAATTGATGGCAATCCGTACATTCGTCGATCCGTAAATTCGTAGATTCCATGAACTCAAAGGAATTCTTGTCGGACCTTGAGCGCCGCGCCGGGCAGGGCGGCGGGGAGGAGCGGCTCCGGCGCCAGCGTGACGCGGGCAAGCTCACCGCCCGCGAGCGGATCGACCTCCTGTTCGATCCGGGCAGCTTCGAAGAGATCGACAGGTTCGTCACCCACCGCTGCCGCGACTTCGGCATGGCCGACCAGGTCGTGCCCGGCGACGGCGTCGTCTGCGGGCACGGGCGCGTCAACGGCCGCCTGACGTACGCCTTCGCGCAGGACTTCACCGTCTTCGGCGGCTCGCTCTCGGAGACCAACGCCGCGAAGATCGTCAAGATCATGGACCTGGCGATCAAGATGGGCGCTCCGGTCGTCGGCCTGAACGATTCGGGCGGCGCCCGCATCCAGGAAGGCGTGGTGTCGCTCGCCGGCTACGCGGATATCTTCCTGCGGAACACGCTCGCCTCCGGCGTCGTGCCGCAGATCTCCGCCATCATGGGGCCGTGCGCCGGCGGCGCCGTCTATTCCCCGGCCATCACCGACTTCACCATCATGGTGAAGCACACGAGCTACATGTTCGTCACCGGGCCCGACGTGATCCGCACCGTGACGCACGAGCAGGTCACCAAGGAGGAGCTCGGCGGCGCGATGACGCACAACGAGCGCAGCGGGGTGGCGCACTTCGCGGTGGAGAACGACCAGGAGTGCCTGCTGCTCATCCGCGAGCTGCTTTCGTTTCTGCCGGGCAACAACGTCGACGACCCGCCGCGGGTCGAGCCGGCCGACCCGGTCGATCGGGCCGATCCCGCACTCGATACGATCGTCCCCGCCTCGCCGAACCAGCCCTACGACATGGCGGAGGTCGTCCGCCTCATTGTCGACGAGGGGTATCTGCTCGAGGTGCACGAGCACTTCGCCCGGAACCTCCTCGTGGGGTTTGCGAGGCTCGGCGGCCGGCCGGTCGGCATCGTCGCGAACCAGCCGGCGCACCTGGCGGGCACGCTCGACATCGACGCGTCGGTGAAGGGGGCGCGGTTCGTCCGGTTCTGCGATGCGTTCAACATCCCGCTGGTCACCTTCGAGGACGTCCCCGGGTTCCTGCCCGGCACCGTGCAGGAGTACGGCGGCATCATCCGGCACGGCGCCAAGCTGCTGTTCGCGTTTGCCGAGGCGACCGTGCCGAAGCTGACCGTGATCACGCGCAAGGCCTACGGCGGCGCGTACTGCGTGATGTCGAGCAAGCACATCCGGACCGACGTGAACTACGCGTGGCCGACGGCGGAGATCGCGGTCATGGGGGCGGACGGGGCGGTCAATATCCTGTACCGGCGTGAGATCGAGCAGGCGGCCGATCCTGCGGCGGCGCGCGCGGCCCGGATTGCGGAGTACCGCGAGAAGTTCGCCAACCCGTACGCCGCCGCCCAGCGCGGCTTCATCGACGAGGTCATCCAGCCGCGCCGGACGCGCGCGAAGCTCGTCGGCGCGCTGCAGGCGCTCGAGACCAAGCGCGATCGCAACCCGCCGAAGAAGCACGGCAACATCCCGCTCTGATGCGACTGGCGACGGCGGCCGTCGTGTATGCGGCCGTGACGGCGCTGCTGTTCCGCGACCTGCTGCCCGATCTCCGCACGCACCTGTACTCCGACCTCGGCGACCCGCTGCTCAACGCGGCCATCCTGGCGTGGAACGCCCGGCAGCTCCCGCTCACCGAGGCCTGGTGGAACTTTCCGTCGTATGCACCGCTCGCCGGCGTCACCGCGTTCACCGAGCACCTGCTGGGGGCCTACCCGCTGGCGACGCCGATCGTCTGGCTCACCGGCAGCCCGATCCTGGCCTACAACGCGATCTTCCTCCTGGCGATGCCGCTCAACGGCGCGGCGGCGTTCGCCCTCGCGCGCGAGCTGCTGGCCGAGCGGGGCGCCGGCGACACCGCGCCGGCCGCCGCGTTCCTCGCGGGGCTCGCGTTTGCCTTCGCTCCCTATCAGGCCGTGCAGCTTTCGCACGTCCAGCATATGACCGCGTTCGGGATGCCGGTGGCGCTGCTCTGGCTGCACCGCTACCTGCGGACCGGCCGGCGCCGCGCGCTCGTCTGGTTCGGCGCCGGATGGCTGATCACGGTCGGTGCCAGTTCGTCGCTGCTCGTGTTCTTCCCGCTGC
>MEKU01000036.1:2818-25314 GCA_001767195.1 Acidobacteria bacterium RIFCSPLOWO2_02_FULL_67_21 | reverse complement strand
GCGGCGCTGGCCGCCGCGCTCGCGACGCTGCCGCTCGTGCCGCTGCTCTGGGGGTATCACGTGCGGCAGGCGGCGCATGGGCTCGCGCGCTCGTACGCCGAGATCCAGAGCTTCAGCGCCGACGTCGCCGGCCTGTTCGGCATGTACCACCGCTCGGCGGCGTGGCGCGGCGTGCTCCCGCACGACTTCGAGGAGGGCGCGCTCTTTGCCGGGTTCACGACGTATGCGCTGGGGCTGCTGGGAGTCGTGAGCGTGGCGCGCGCCATGGCACCCCACCGCGCAGGCGTGCGCGGCGGGGACCCCGCTGGAGGCGCGCGAGGCGAGCCTGGAAGGCTCGCCCCACAGCTCCGAGTCTGGTCGACGCGCTTCCTGCTCGCGTTCCTCGTCATCACGCTCATCGTGCTCGCGCGGGTGTGGACCGGCCCGTGGGGCTGGCACATCGGGCCGCTGCCGCTGCCACCGTTCAGGCCGTACCGTCTGTTCACGGTGGCGTTCGTGCTGCTCATCGCCGGCGGGCTCTCGAGCGAGGCATTTCGCCGCGCGTGGTCCCGGCGTGACACGGTGATCTTCTGTGCCGTCGCCGCGGCGCTGATGTGGCTGGTGGCGCTTGGCCCGGAGCCGGAATGGTCCACGCCGTGGCGCGCGCTCGTGTACGGCCCCTATCGACTCCTGCTGGAGATTCCCGGCGCGCAGAGCATCCGGGTGCCGGCGCGCGCGTGGCTCCCGGCGCTCCTCTGTGTGACGCTGCTTGCCGCGTTCGGCGCATCCGCGCTGCTCAAGGGCGCCGCGCGACGGTTCCGGACGGTGGCCGCCGCCGTCCTGGCGCTTGCCATCGTGGCGGAGGGCTGGACGATTGACGCCACCGTCGAGGCGCCGGCGCCGATGCGGAGCGGCACGATCGCTCGAGGCGCGCTGGTGCTCGATCTCCCGATCGAGGAGGGCTTCCAGGGCGCCGTGCCGCAGTACCGCGGCGTGATGGGCGGCTACCGGACCATCAACGGGTACAGCGGGTACGAGCCGCCGCACTATTACCCGCTCCGCCGGGCCATCGCCGACCTGCACCCCGACGCGTTCGACGCGTATCTCCGCGTCGAGGATCTCTACGTCATCGTCCGGCCGGGGCTCGACCCGCTCGTGGCGCGGTCGGTGGCGACGCACCCGCGCGCCACGCATCTGTTCGACGTCGATGACGCACGGGTCTACCGGTTGTCGCAACTGCACTGATCCCGCGGTCCGGCCCGGGCGCAGCGGCCAAAATACCGTCTCGACCGGATAGCCTGGCTGGTCGCCCGCCTTTACATTGAGAGTGAGCCATTGTCCTGGACCGCCCCACCCGCCGGCGTTTACGATGAGGCCAAGGAGCCCTCCCTGCCCTCATCCACGGAGCTGCTGCGCGCAACCCCGACGATGCGCGGTGCCCTGATTGCGGGCTTTGCCGTCGTCTTCGCGTTGTGGCTCGTCTCCGGGTACGAGCTCGTGCGGAGCATCGGAATCGTCCAGCAAGAGATCGCCTCGGCGAACAGCACGTTCCTCGAGGGCGAGCAGGCGATGACCCGCGTGACCACGCGAGTGCTCCTCGGATCGATCTACCTCCGCGATGCGCTGATGACGACGATTCCCGGGCAGCGCGATCGCTACCGGCGCGAGCTGCTGCAGATTCGCGCCGAGGTCGATGCGGCGCTGCCGCTCTACGAGCCGCTCGTCAATACCCCGCTCGAGCGCGAGCAGTGGGACCGCCTCCGCGTGGAGCTGGACCGCTACTGGAAGTCGCGTGAGGTGGCCTTCACGCTGGAGGGAGACAACGCGTCGCCGTCGGCGCGCACGGAGCTGATTCAGAACAGGCTCGTCCCGGCCCGTGAATCGATTCTTCAGATTGTCGACTCGCTCTCCGAGCTCGAGCGTGCATCGATCGACAACCATCAGATGGAAGCCGCCCAGGTGTACCACGAGGCGCAGTCGCGGGTCCTCTGGCTGGCGTCGCTCGCCCTGATCGCCGGGATCGCGGTGGCGTTCGTGGCGGCGCGGCATGTGGGCCGGCTCCAGCACGCGGTCGAGCTGCAGCGGCTGATCGAGCGGCAGAACCGCCGCGATCTCGAACGGCTGTCGGCGCGCCTGGTGACGGCGCAGGAGGAGGAGCGCCGCAGCCTCGCGCGGGAGCTGCACGACGCGGTCGGCCAGGCGCTCACCGCCATCAAGATGGAAATGGGCGTGGCCGTCCGCGGCATGGACGCCGACTCGCGCGCGCGCGGCGCGCTCGATCAGGCGCGCGCGATCGCGGAGTCGACGCTGCAGAACGTGCGCGATCTCTCGCAGCTGCTGCACCCCTCGATGCTGGACGATTTCGGCCTTCCCGAAGCGCTGCGCGCGCACCTGCGCAGCTTCTCCCAGCGCACCAGTATCCGCGCGCAGCTCACGCACGAGCGGATGGACGAGCGGCTGCCCACCGAGGTCGAGGTCTGCGTCTACCGCATCGTGCAGGAGGCGCTCACCAACGTGGCCCGGCACAGCGGCGCCTCGTCCTGCACGGTCTCGCTGGTGCGCCGCGATGGACTGCTGCACCTGACCGTCGAGGACGACGGCCACGGCCTGAGCCCGTCGGTGCTCCGGATGACCGACGCGCGGCGCGGGCTCGGGCTCATCGGCATGCGGGAGCGCGCGCAGGCGCTGGCCGGCAGCTTCGTCATCGAGGACCGGGCCGAAGGCGGGACCCGCGTGGTGGTCCGACTGCCCGTGCCGGCGACGCCGGAACCGGCGGCCGCCCCGCAGCAGCTTGCAGGGTAAGCTATGAACAGCGTGCGAATCCTGCTCGCCGACGACCATACCGTGGTCCGCCAGGGGCTCCGCAAGATCCTGGAGGAATCTCCCGACTGGGAAGTCGTCGCCGAGGCGGGCGACGGGCGCGAGGCGGTGCGCCAGGCCGAGGAGCTGAAGCCCGACGTCGCCATCATCGACATCGCGATGCCGCTGCTCAACGGCATCGAGGCGACGAGGCAGATCGTGAAGCGGTCGCCCTCGACGCGGGTGCTCGTGCTGACGATGCACTCGGATGAGGCCTACGTGAATCAGATCCTGCAGGCGGGCGCGACCGGGTACCTGCTCAAGGACTCGGCCGACGTGGATCTCATCCAGGCGGTCACCGCGGTCTCGAAAGGCGAGTCGTTCTTCAGCCCGGGCGTGGCGCGCCTGATGCTGGACGACTACGTCCGCCAGCTGGCGGACAAGGGCGTCTCCGATCGGTACGAGACGCTGTCGGAGCGCGAGCGCGAGATCTTCCAGCTCATTGCCGAGGGGAAAGCCAACAAGGAGATCGCCGCCCTGCTCTCGATCAGCCCGAGCACGGTCGAGACCCACCGCGCCCGGATCATGGAGAAGCTCGACCTCCATAGCGCCGCCGAGATCGTCCTCTACGCCGTCCGCCGCGGCGTCATCCGCTGAGACGCATGTCGGTGCGATCCGCCGTTGAGTGACGGTGCGATCTCCCTTCTTGGCCGGTGCAATGCGCCTGGCATGGCGGTGCGATGTGTCTTGCGCGTCGGTGCGATCCGATGGCCGGCCGAAATCTCCAACACCGGTTCCCGATCCTGACGTAGTGCCCGGCTTCAGCCGGGCCAAATTCGCCCGGCACTCTGCCGTCCGCCAACACCCGTAACGCTCAATTAGCGATTACACGGTATGCTGAGGAGGCGGGATGGAAACGCTGGAAGAGCGGGTAGCGTATCTCGAGGGCAAAGTGGAAGAGCACTCACTCGTCTTCGTGTCCCTGCGCGACTCGATCGCGCACTTGGAACAGCGCATGGATGCCCGCTTTGAAACGAGCGAGCGCCGCTTCGAAGCCATCAACCGTCGCGTCGAGCTGATGGACGACAAGATGTCTCGCCACTTTCTCTGGCTCGTGGGCATCCAGGTGACGACGCTTATCGCCGTCGTCGGCGCCCTGCTCTCACGGGGCTGATCTTTCCTCACGCACCGGCCGTCGGCGCGATCGCACCGACTCCGACGCCGGATCGCACTGACGTCATAGCCCGTATCGCACCGACTCGGTACGCGGGTCGCACTCTCCCCTAAGTGCTAGAATTAACAGGTTTTGCACAAAATTCTGGTCGCCAATCGCGGCGAAATCGCCGTGCGTGTCATCCGTGCCTGCCGCGACATGGGCCTCGCCTCGGTGGCCGTGTTTTCCGAGTGCGATCGGGCGGCGCGCCACGTCCGGCTGGCCGACGAAGCGTGCCCGATCGGGCCGAGCGCGCCGACTGAGAGCTACCTGCGCATCGATCGCCTGATCGAGGCCGCCCGGGCGAGCGGCGCCGACGCGGTGCACCCCGGCTACGGTTTTCTCGCCGAGAACGAGACGTTTGCCGCCGCCTGCCGCGATGCCGGGCTGACGTTCATCGGCCCGGCGCCCGAGACGATTGCGCTCATGGGCAGCAAGACGGCGGCGCGGCGCGCGGCGCTCGCGGCCGGTGTCCCCGTCGTGCCCGGAGTCGACGAGCCGTTCTCTGCGGATGCGCCCGTCCCGGAGATTGCCGCCGCCGCGCGTCGCATCGGCTACCCCGTGCTCGTCAAGGCGGTGGCGGGCGGCGGCGGCAAGGGGATGCGGCTCGTCGCGGCGCCCGGCGATCTCGCGGGGGCCGTGCGCGCCGCCCGATCGGAAGCGGCCGGCGCGTTCGGCGATCCGGCGATCTACCTGGAACGGCGGCTGGCGCGGCCCCGGCACGTCGAGGTGCAGCTGCTCGGCGACACGTACGGCACGGTTGTCCCGTTCGTCGAGCGCGAGTGTTCGATTCAGCGCCGGCATCAGAAGGTGATCGAGGAAACGCCGTCGCCCGTGGTCGGCGCGGAGCTGCGGGCCGGTCTGACGCGCGCGGCGGCCGCGGTGGCCCGCGCCGTCGGCTACACGAGCGCCGGAACGATTGAATTTCTCCTCGACGAGGACGGGCGGTTCTACTTCCTCGAGATGAACACGCGACTCCAGGTCGAGCATCCCATCACCGAGATGGTGACCGGCGTCGATCTGGTGCGCTGGCAGATCCGCATCGCGCGCGGCGAGCGGCTCGATCTCGACCCGGCCCTGGCCCTCACGCCGCACGGGCACGCGATCGAGTGCCGCATCTACGCCGAGGATCCGGACGCGGGCTTCATGCCGTCGCCGGGCCGGATCGCCGCTCTGCAGGCGCCGGCCGGGCCCTGGGTGCGCGACGACAGCGCCGCGGAGGCCGGCGGCGAGGTGCCGATCTTCTACGACCCGCTCATCTCCAAGCTGGCGGTCTGGGGGCCGGATCGGACGGAAGCGATCGCGCGCATGCGGCGGGCGCTCGACGAGTACGAGGTGCTGGGTATCCGCACGACCGTCCCGTTTTTCCGCTGGATGCTCGGCCAGCCGGCATTCGCGGAAGCGGCGTTCCACACCGCCTCGCTGGACGAGCTCTTGCAGCGCCGGGAGGGTGAACCCTTTTCGACCTCCGGCGAGGACGAGGAGACCGTGGCCGTGATTGCGGCGGCCCTGCACGCATTTGCGCGCCTGGAGCCGACGGGCCCGCTGGCAGACGCAGCCTCTGGGGCGAGCCCGCCTCGCCGAAGCGGCGAGTGGGTGTCGCGACGAGCCGCGAAGGCGGGGTGGACGCGTCAGGCGCGTCTCGAGGGGCTGCGCGCGTGAAGTTCGTCGTGGACGCCGGCGGGCGCGAGCGGGCCGTCGAGATCACCGGCGCCGCCGGGAGCTATCGCGCGGCCCTGGACGGCCGCACGTGGATCATCGACCGCGCGCGGGCGGGCTCCACCTGGTCGCTGCTCATGCGCGAGCCCGAGGCGGATCGGGTCTCCCGCAGCCGTCAGGTGACGATGGCCCCGGCGGCGCCCGGAGAGCTCGTCGTCTCGGTCGACGGCCACCCGGTGTCGGTCCGGCTGGTGTCGCGGCCCGGTTCGGGCCGCCGGCGCCGGGATCCCGCGGCGGCCGGTGCGGCAAGCGGGCCGCAGCAGGTGGCGGCGCCGATGCCGGGCCGCATCGTGAAGGTGCTCGTCAAGGCCGGCGACCCGGTTGCGGCGCGCCAGCCGCTGGTTGTCGTCGAGGCGATGAAGATGGAGAACGAGCTGCGGGCGGCCCGCGCGGGCACGGTCGCGGAGGTCCGGGTCGTGGAAGGCGCGACCGTCGAGGCGGGCGCCATCCTCGTTGTGATTGCGTAAGTGAGTCTGATCGCCCTTCACCATCCTGTGGCCCGCACGACGCGGCGGATCCTCCGCCGGATCGTGGTGACGTGTGCCGTCATCCTCGCCGTGGCGTTCGTCACCACCGTGTCGGTCGACCTGGGGCCGGCGGTCAAGGCGCGCGCGGAGAGCGCCGCGTCGGACTTCATGCGCCGCCCGATGCATATCGGCCGCCTGTCGGTGCACCTGTGGCTCGGCCGCTTCGTGCTCGAGGACGTCGTGATCGACGGGCTGACGCCCGAGTCGAGGCCCTTCCTGATCGCCGGCCGCATCACCGTGTCGATGCCGTGGAGCACGCTCGTCAACCGCCGGGTCGTCTTTGACGCCATCGAGATGACCGACTGGCGGATGTACGTCGAAACGTTCGCGGACGGCCGCCACAACTTTCCGAAATTCACGCGCGACACGCCCCGCGAGCCGAGCCCCTGGACGACCACCCTGGCGTACGTGCGGGCGCACCGCGGCGAGTTCGCCTACGCCGATCACGGCACCCCGTGGAGCGTGGTGACGCGGAATCTCGACGTGACCGTCGCGCGCCCCAACGAGGAGTACCGGGGGCAGGCGCGGTTCTCGAACGGGACGATCGCCGTTCAGCGCTACGTGCCGATGCGTGCGGACATGAGCACGACGTTCCGAATCGTCGACGGCAAGGTCGAGCTCGATCGGATCGATCTGATGACCGACGGCGCGCAGTCCGAGCTCACCGGCGTGGTCGACCTGACGCGATGGCCCGAGCAGACGTACCAGGTGAAATCGCGCGTCGACTTCCCGAAGATGCGCGACATCTTCTTTGCGGACGACGACTTCACGGTGGCGGGGCAGGGCGACTTCTCGGGGACGTTCCATCTGTTTCGGGAAGTCGTCAACGGACGGGCGCGCACCGGCCGCGAGCTGAAGGGCACGTTCGCCACGCCCGGCCTGGGCGTCAATGCGTACCGGTTCGGCGACGTGCGCGGATCGCTCATCTGGGTGCCCGAGCGGTTCGAGGTCACCGACGCCACCGCCGCGGTCTACGGCGGCACCTCGCGCGTCCGCTACCGGATTGCGCCGCTCGGTCAGCCGGGCGTGCCGACGGTCGCGTTGTTCGACGCGTCGTACGAGAACGTCGACCTCACCGACGTCAGCGACATGCTGGCGCTCGAGGGCATCCGGCTCGCGGGGCACGCGACGGGCCGCAACCTGCTCGAATGGCCGCTCGGCCGGTTCGCCGATCACCGGGGCGAAGGCGCCGTGCTGCTGGACCCGCCGGCCGGCACCCGGACGATGCTGCGCGAGATGCTGGGCGGGCAGATCGAGGCGGCCGTCGAGCGAAGCCGGCAGTGGGGGCCGTTCAGCGCGCATCTGCCTCGCGTGCCGGTCGCGCTGCGCGGCGGGCTCGCCTATACCTACGGCCCCGAATGGCTCGATTTCGGCGCGAGCTACCTGGCCACGCCCGACACCTACGTCGAGTTCGAGGGCCGCACCGCGTACGGCGCGCGATCGCGCATCAACTTCCATGTGACGAGCGCCGACTGGCAGGAAAGCGATCGGATGTTTGCGGGCGTGCTCACGGCCCTCGGGTCGCGCACCGGCGTCATCAACATCGGCGGCGACGGCACATTCGACGGGGTGCTCGTCGAGGACATCCGCCGCCCGCGCATCGAGGGCCGGTTCCGCGGCGAGCGCATGCGGGCCTTCGACGTGGTCTGGGGATCGGTGACCGGCGACGCCGTCATCGAGAACGCCTATGCCGACGTGGCCAACGTGGTGGTCGGCGCCGCGGGCTCGTCGATGCGGGTCGCCGGCCGCTTCTCGCTCGGGTTCCCGCGCCGGGACGGCGGCGAGGAGATCAACGCCCGCATCACGGTGGACCGCCGCCCGCTGGCCGATCTGCGGCACGCCTTCGATCTGGATGACTACGACGTCGACGGGCTCTTTTCGGGCGAGTTCCATGTCTACGGCGAGTACCGGATGCCGCATGGGTTCGGTCAGATGGCGATCGCGAACGGGAGCGCCTACGGCGAATCGTTCGACACGGCGACGTCGGCCGTCCGGCTCGAGGGGAGCGACATCCGGCTCGACTCGCTGCAGATCCTGAAGGCGGGGAGCCGGGCGGCGGGGGCGGCGTACGTCGGCCTCAACGGCACGTACTCGTTCAACCTGGACGGGCGCGGGATCCCGGTCGATCAGATCGCGCTCACCCGGTCCGACGTGATCCCGCCGTTCACCGGCCGGCTCGATTTCAGCGCCGCCGGCAGCGGCACGTTCGAGCGGCCCCGCTACGACGTCCGCGCGACGGTCAGCGATCTCTTCGTCGGCGATGAAGGCATCGGGCAGGTCATCGGGGAGCTCCGCGTCAGCGGCGACGTCCTGACGCTCAAGCTCGAGGCGGCATCGCCGCGGCTGGCCGTGTCGGGCTCCGGCCGCATCGCGATGACGCCCGGGATGGAGGCCGATCTGTCGTTCAGCGTCGCCGACACGTCGCTCGACCCGTACGTGCGCGCGTTCAACCCGACGCTCTCGCCGTTCACGACCGCGATCGCCAGCGGCAACATCCGCGTGGTCGGCCAGCTCGCCAATGTCGATGCGCTGCTCGTGGACACGACGGTCGACCGCCTCGACCTGCGGCTGTTCGACTACCGGCTGCGCAACGCCGAGCCGATCCGGCTGGCGCTCGACCGCCACACGATGCGGATCGACGGCATGCGGCTCGTCGGCGAGGACACGCAGCTCGACGTGAGCGGCCTGGTGAACCTCCACGACGAGCGCATCGCCGTGCGCGCGACCGGCGATGCCGGCCTCGGCATCCTGCAGGGGTTCGTGCCGGACATCCGCGCGTCGGGGCGCGCCTCGCTGGCCGCCACGTTCGAAGGGCCCATGCGCGATCCGTTCGTCACCGGGACGATGACGGTGGAGAACGGGCGCATCCGCCACTTCAACCTGCCGCACGCGCTCGAGAGCATCGCGGGCCCCGTCCGGTTCGACACGCGCAGCGTCCGGCTCGACGAGGTCAGCGCGCGGCTCGGCGGCGGGCTCGTCCGCTTCGGCGGCCGCATCGACATCGAGAGCTACCGTCCGACCCGCATCGACGTGACGATGACGGGCGAGGGGATGCGGCTGCGGTTCCCGGAGGGCATGCGGTCGCTGGTCGATGCGGACCTGACGGTGCAGGGGATGGTCGACGCGCCGGTCATCGGCGGCACCGTGACCGTGCGCAACGCCATCTACACGCGGCCGTTCGACGAGCATGGCGGGCTCTTCGAGCTGGGGGCGGACGGCGGCGTGCCGGGCGGCGGCGCGCCGCTCGCGCCGGCGCTTCCGCTCCGGTACGACGTGCGGATTGTGGCGCCCTCGACGCTGGAGATTCGGAACAGCGTGGCGCGCGTCTTTGCCGCCGCCGACCTGCAGCTGCGCGGCACCTACGACCGTCCGCTCCTGTTCGGGCGCGTGGAGGTGGACCGCGGAGAGTTCACGTTCGAGGGCCGCCGGTATCAGATCACGCGCGGCACGATCGACTTCAACAACCCGACGCGGATCCAGCCCTTCTTCGACATCGAGACCGAGACCCGCGTGCGCGTGCCGGGGCAGACCTACCGCGTGATCGCGCGGGCGGCCGGTACGCTCGATCGCCTGACGCCGGCGTTCGAGGCCGACCCTCCGCTGGCGGAGGTGGAGGTGCTCAGCCTGCTGTTTGGCGACGTGGCCCCCGGGCAGGACGTGGAGTTCCGGCAGTACAGCACCACGATCACGCCGCAGCAGCAGCTGCTGCGCGAGCGCGCGACGCGCGCGCTCACCGGCGCGCTCTCGTCGGAGGTGGGCCGGGTGGTCGAGCAGACCTTCGGCGTCGACACCTTTCAGCTCACGCCGTCGCTCGTCGACCCGAACACCCAGTCGTCGCGCCTCGACCCGGCCGCCCGCGTGACGATCGGCAAGCGGCTCTCGGAGCGCATCTACCTCACGTACTCGCGGAGCCTCTCGTCCTCCACGCGCGACCAGATCGTCCTGCTCGAGTACGACCAGACGGATCGCTTCTCGTGGATCCTGTCGCGCAACGAGGATCGCACCTACGCGCTCGACGTGCGTGTCCGCCACGCGTTCTGATCAGCAAGGCTCAATGCTCAATGCTCAATGCCTAATGCCTAAGCCGGGTGCACGTTGGGCATTGGGCATTGGGCATTGGGCATTGGGCATTTTCTGCTGCGCGCCGGTCGCCGCGCAGTCCCCCCTCATCACCGACGTCCGCGTCGAGCAGGAGGGGCGGGTCGTCAGCGAGCGGCTGATCCTCGGCCTCATTGAAACCACCGCCGGCGAGCCGCTGTCGCTCAGCGAGGTGCGGGAGACCATCTCGCACCTCACCAGCCTCAATCGCTTCGAGGACGTGCAGGTGTATCAGGAGCCGGCCGGCGGCGGCGTGCGGCTGCGGTACCTCCTGCTCCCGCTGCATCCGGTCGACCGCATGGAGTTCCGCGGCTCGCTCGGGCTGTCGGAAGACGAGATCCGGCGGGTGCTGACCGAGCGCTTCGGCGCAGCCCCGCCGGCCGGGCGGATCGAGGAGGTCACCGACGTGCTGCGGACGCTCTATCGCGGCCGCGGGTATCCCGGCGCGCAGGTGACGGGCCGGATCGAGGAGACGCACGCGCCCGATCGGGCGACCATGGCGTTCGAGGTGCAGTCGGGCGCACGCGCGGTCATCGCGCGGCTCGAGGTGGACGAGGTCGACAGCCTCGATCGACGCGTGGCGGCCGGCGATGTCGGCGTCCGCCAGGGCGATTCCTACGACAACGCGGCCGTCCTGCAGGCGCTCGACGGCTACACGGCGTCGCTGCGCGCGCGCGGATACTACGAGGCGCGCGCGCTTCACAGCGTCTCGTTCGAGCCGGCCGGCACCGCGGCGACGGTCCGCGTCGCCGTGGACCGCGGCCCGCTCGTCATCATCGCGTTTGCCGGCGATCTGCTGCCGCCGGCCGATCGGGAACGGCTCGTGCCCGTGCGCGCGGAGGGGTCGGCGGACGAGGATCTCCTGGAGGACGCGGGCTTCGCGATCGAGGAGTACCTGCGGGCGCGCGGCTACCGGGACGCGGCGGTCGAGCATACGCGCGCGGAGAAGGACGGCACGCTGACCATCACGTTCCGCGTCGATCGCGGCGCGCGGTACATCGTGGACGACGTCGTCGTGGCGCAGAACGAGGCGATCCCGGCCGTCGAGCTGCTGCGCCTGGTCCGCGTCGAGGCCGGCGGGCCGTTCGTCGATCGCGTGGTGTCGGCGGGCGCCGCCGCCATTCGCGCCCTGTATCGCGCGCGCGGCTTCACGCGCGTGGCCGTCCAGAGCGCGGCGATCGAGGTGCCGGACGTCGAGAATGAGACGGCGCCCGGGACGCGCCGCGTCGTCGTCCGGTTCGGCATCACCGAAGGGCCGCCGACGCTCGTCTCCTCGGTCCGCTTCAAGGGCCAGACCGTGCTCACGGAGGCGCAGCTCTCCGGCCTGATGACCACCGCGCCAGGGCGGCCGTATTCGGAGGCCGACGTCACCGCCGCGCGCGATCGGGTCGATCTGGAATATCGCAATCGCGGGTACGAGAGCGTGGCCGTCGAGCCGTCGGTCACGACCACCGACAGCGGGACGCGCGCCGACATCGTCTTCACGATCACCGAGGGCCCCCAGGTCATCGTCGATCACGTCATCATCATCGGCAACGAGCGCACGAGCGTGGCGACGATCGAGCGCGAGCTGCTCATCAAGCCCGGGCAGCCGCTCGGCTACTCGGCCCGCATCGAGAGCCAGCAGCGGCTGGCGGCCCTGGGGCTCTTCCGGCGCGTGGCGATCGAGGAGCTGCGGCACGGCGGAGAGCCGCGGCGCGACGTGCTCGTGCAGGTGGAGGAGGCGCCGCCGACCACGATCGGCTACGGCGGCGGGGTGGAAGGCGGCACGCGGCTCCGTCCGACCGGCGACAGCGGCCAGGCCGAAGAGCGGTTCGAGCTGGCGCCGCGCGGCTTCTTCGAGGTCGGGCGCCGCAACCTCTGGGGCAAGAACCGGTCGATCAACCTGTTCGGCCGCGTGAGCCTGCGCTCGCGCGACATCGTGCTCTCGGAGGGCGGCGAGCGGATCGACCGTGCGTCCGCCGACGGGGGCGGCTACGGCTTCAACGAGTACCGCGTGCTCGCGACCTACAGGGAGCCGAAGGTGTTCGACGGCCCTGCCGACGTGCTGGTCACGGGCATCCTCGATCAGGCGATCCGTTCGAGCTTCAACTTCATCACCCGCGAGGCACGGGCGGAGGCGGGGCTGCGCGTCGGGCCGCGGTACAGCGTGGCGGGCCGGTACTCGTACGAGCACACGCGCCTCTTCGACGAGCGCTTCACGGACGCGGAGAAGCCGCTCATCGACCGCGTGTTTCCGCAGGTCCGGATCTCGAAGTTCTCGTCGACCGTGATTCGCGATACGCGCAACGACGCCCTCGATCCCGATGTCGGGTCGCTGCTCGTTGCCGACACGCAGCTGGCCGCCCGGGTCATCGGGTCGGAGGTCGGGTTCACGCGCACGTTTCTCGAAGGCTTCAGTTTCTACCGGCTGTCCGCCGCGCGGCGGACGGTGCTCGCCTTCGGCGCCCGCGTCGGCGCGGCGCACGGGTTCCGCCGGACGGTCGCGCGCGTCGATCCCACCGGACGGCCGATCACCGGGCCCGACGGCGCGCCGATCGCCGACGTCGTGCAGGATCTGCCCGCGAGCGAGCGGTTCTTCGCCGGCGGCGATACGACCGTGCGCGGCTTCTCGCTCGACCGGCTCGGCACCGACGCGACGATCAGCCCCACCGGGTTTCCGACGGGCGGCAACGGCGTCGTCGTGCTCAATACGGAGCTGCGGGTCGCGCTCGTCGGCAGCCTCGGCGGCGTCGCGTTCGTCGATGCCGGCAACGTGTTTCTCCGGGCCACCGATCTCGACCTTGGCGCCCTGCGCGCGGCGGCGGGGTTCGGGCTGCGCTATCGATCGCCGATCGGCCCGATCCGCCTGGACCTCGGCTTCAAGCTCGATCGCCGCGAGCTGGCGCCCGGACGCCTCGAGCGCCGCAGCGTGCTGCACATCTCGCTCGGACAGGCATTCTGAACAATGCCGAATGCTCAAGGCAAGATGCCCAACGCCCAACGCGGTCACGGGCCACAGAGTCACAGAGACACAGAGACATCATGATCAAGAGAACTCTGTGGCTCTGTGTCTCCGTGGCTTCGTTCGTGGTTGTTGATGCATCGCAGCAGCTGATCGATCGCGTCGTCGCGCGGGTGGACGGGTACGCGCTGACGCTGAGCGACCTGCGAATGGCGATTGCGCTCGGGATCGTGCAGCCGCCCCCGGGCGGCGGCGAGGCGGTGGGCACAGATCAGCTCGTCGACCGCCAGCTGGTCCTGGCGGAGGTGTCGCGCTTCGCGCCGCCGGAGCCGTCGCCGGCGGCCCTCGATCGTGAAGTGGCCGCATTGGCGGCGCAGACCGGCGGCCGGCTTCCCGACATCATGACGTCGACCGGCCTGACCGACGCCCGCCTGCGTGAGATCGCCCGCGACAACCTCCGGATCGAGGCGTACGTGAGCCAGCGCTTCGGCACGAGCGCGCAGCTCACCGAAGAAGAGGTGCTCGAGTACTACCGGTTCCATCCCGAGGAGTTCACGCGCGACGGACGCCTGACGCCGTTCGGCGAGGCCGAGCCGGCTGCCCGTCAGCGGGCGGCTGCCGAGCGGCGGGCGGCCACGCTGGCGCAGTGGATGCGGGATCTGCGCGCACGGACAGAGGTGGTGGTCGTAGGCAGTAGGCAGTAGGCAGTCTCACGTTCACTTTGCCGCTTACTGCCTACCGCCTACCGCCTACCGCCTACTGTCCGAGCGTTGCCACCCGCAGCACCTCGAGCGTATTGAACCCCGAGTGGCTCACGAGCGGCGCGATGCTGCTCCGCCGCCGCACGTAGACGATCGCCCAGAAGGCGCCCAGCAGCCCGGTCGTCACGACGGCGTCCCACCCTTGAACGAGATGGCCCAGGCCGAAGGCCAGGCTGAGCACGATCACGCCGACCGCGGCGCCGCCGAGGTGCCGCTCGAACCGCTGCAGAAGAAACGCGCGCTGCAGCTCCTCCCGCACGCCGCCCGCCACGATGGCGACCACCGCAAACGCGACGGCCTTGCCCGGCGTGCCGGCGAGCTGCTCGAGCGGATTGGTCGGCACGTTGTGGAGCCCGGGCGCGAAGGCCCGAAGCACGTTCAGCACGACCACGACCATCGCAAAGGCCACCGGAATCAGCAGCACGCCCAGCGCGACCTCGCGCCGGACGGGCCGCGGGCCCAGCCAGAGCGCGGCGATGCTCTCGCCGTGCGCGCGCGTCAGCAGCACCATCAGCGCGACCAGTGCCAGTGTGTCGCCGATCGACAGCGCCAGGACGAAGTCGAACGAGAGCGCGCCGCCCGGCTCGGTGGCGGAGAGCCCGGCCAAATGCAGCAGCGCCCCGAGCGCCACCTGCGTCGGCACGCTCGAGCAGATCAGGATCTCCGCGACGGCGATCGTCCGCTGCTGTGCGGCGGACGGTTCGCGCGGCGCCGGCCGATCCGCGGGAAACGGGTGTGGGTCGAAGGACATCTACGGCTGTGCTGGACCGTGTAAAAACGACAGAGTAACATCCTGCTGAGCGTCGCGCTCTCCCCCCTGCGCGTCGTTCTGCGAGGCACGCATGACAACCAGCAGCACGGGCCACCCCTCGCGCGACCGCATCCTCATCGTCGAAGACGACCAGACGACGCGCGTCGGGCTGACCGAGCTCGTGCGGACGTGGGGCTTTACCACCGAAGCGGCGGCCGACGGTCAGGAGGCGCTCCAGCGTATCACCGACTTCCGCCCCTCGATCGTCATCAGCGATCTCGTGATGCCGCGGATGGACGGTCTGCAGCTGCTGCGCGCGCTGAAAGAGGAAGGGACCGACATGACCATCGTCATCCTGACCGCGCAGGGGACGGTGGAGACGGCGGTCGAAGCGATCAAGGAAGGCGCCTACGACTATCTGACCAAGCCGATCGAGCCGCAGCGGCTCAAGATTCTGCTCGACAAGATCGCGGAGCGGCAGGAGACGCTGCGCGAGGTCAAGGTGCTGCGCCGGCAGCTGCGCGATCACGGCAGCTTCGGCCGGATGATCGGCGCCAGCGCGCAGATGCGCAAGGTCTATCAGATCGTCGAGCAGGCGGCGCCGACCGCCGTGTCGGTGCTCATCTGGGGCGAGTCGGGCACGGGCAAAGAGCTGGTGGCGCAGACGATCCATCAGCTCTCGCCGCGCGCCCAGGCGCCCTTCGTGCCGATCAACTGCGCGGCGATCCCCGAGACGCTGCTCGAGAGCGAGATCTTCGGGCACGAGAAGGGCGCCTTTACCGGCGCGGTCGATCGGCGCGAGGGCTGCTTCGAGCTGGCGGACCGCGGCACGCTGTTCCTCGACGAGATTGCGGAGATGACGCCGGCCACCCAGGTGAAGCTGCTGCGCGTGCTGCAGGAGCGGCGCTTCCGGCGCGTGGGCGGCCGGACGGAGCAGTCGGTGGACGTGCGCGTGATCGCGGCCACCAATGCCAATCCCACCGAGGCGGTGAAGAGCGGACGGCTCCGCGAAGACCTGTACTACCGGCTGAACGTCTTCGCGATCGAGCTGCCGCCGCTCCGGCAGCGCAAGGACGATCTGCCGCTGCTCGTGCAGTCGTTCCTGGCCGAGTTCAACCCGCGCAACGGGAAGTCGGTGACGGCCGTGGAGCCGGCGGCGATGAGGATCCTGGAGCAGTACCACTGGCCCGGCAACGTCCGCGAGCTTCGCAACGTGATCGAGCGCGCCGTGATCCTCAGCACCGGCGAGTTCATCGAGGTGAAGCAGCTGCCGCCGCTCGTGGCCGGCGCGCCCGACAGCGCGGCGCCGCGCGTGGCGCTGCAGCCCGGCATGACCGTGGACGAGGCCGAGCAGCAGCTCATCCTGCTGACGCTCGAGCACACGCGCGACAACAAGACCCGGGCCGCGGAGATCCTCGGCATCAGCCTCAAGACGCTGCACAACAAGCTCAACAGACTGAGGGGACGGGGGAAGCAGGAAGTCCCGAGTGCCTGAGGTGCCGTCATGCGCCTGAGCATCAAAGGCAAGCAGATCGCCGGCGTGACGGCGCTGGTCGGCTGCGTCGTGCTGGCGCTGAGCGCGCTGTACGTCGCGCGGATCACGGCCGTCGTGCTGCACGGGAGCCACGCGCGCGGCCTGCTGCTGTCGAACGCCATCTTCCACCGCGCGCGCGAGGTCGTGACCGGCAGCGCCACCCCGTACGAGGCGCTGCGGACCGACCCCGGGCTGCGGGCGATCCTCGAGTCGAGCATCTACGGCGAGAGCGTCACCGGCGCCGCCATTCTCGACACGGCCGGCATCATCATCGCGAGCAGCGATTCGACCCGGGTGGGCCTCAGGGCCGACGACCGGTCCGATCTGGCCGCGCTGCTCGAGCGGAGCGCGATCGCCCAGCTGCGCGTCCTGTATTCCCGGGGCCAGACGCTCGACGTGCGGCAGCCGATGATGCTCGGCGACGAGGCGTTCGGCGCGATCCGCATCGGCGTGTCCACGGTGCTGATGCGGCAGGAGGTCAACGCGGCGCTGCGGCCGGCGCTCGTGACCGGCGCCGCGGCGCTCGCGATTGCGGTGCTCGTGGCGGCGTTGCTGGCGCAGCTGCTGCTGCGGCCGATCCATGTCATCCGGAGCGGGCTGACCCGCCTGGGCAGGGGCGAGTTCGGCGTGACGCTCGATCTGCCGCCCGGCGACGAGTTCGGCGAGCTGGGCAGCTTCTTCAACACCGTGAGCCAGCAGCTCTCGGTGGATCGGACGCAGCTCGCGGGGCAGAAGGCCCACTTGCAGTCGGCCGTCGAGCATCTCGAGGACGCGGTGGCCCTGTTCAACCCGGCCGGCGAGCTGCTGTTCAGCAATCGAGCCATGCAGCCGGCGCTCGGGGCCGAGGCCGTCGGGCGCGGCGTCCGGCAGCTGCTGCCCGACGGGCATGCCTACCGGGCCATCGTCGAGGAGACGCTTGCGACGCGGCGGTCTCACGGTCCGCTTCAGGTGCATCTGCGGCCGCAGGTCGTCGCAGAGGACGGGGCCGGCGGCAGCGACGATCGCAGCACCGATGACGTGCTGCTGATGACGCACGCCATCGAAGGGACCGGCGACGGCCTCGTGGCGGTGCTGCTGGTGGCGCGCGACCTGGCGTACCTGTCTCGCGTGCAGTCGACGCTGGCCTTCTCGCGGAAGCTGATGGCGCTCGGGCGCCTGACGGCCGGCGTAGCGCACGAAGTGAAGAACCCGCTGAACGCGATGATGATCCACCTGGAGCTGCTGCGGACGAAGATCCGTCGCGGCGCGCACGCGGCCGCGCCTCAGGCGGACGCCGTTCTGGCGGGGAGGGGCCTCGGTCTCGCCGATGCGGGGCCCAGCCCTGCGGAGGCGGAGGCGCTCCAGCACGTCGAGGTGATCGAGGGCGCCATCCGGCGCCTCGACGAGGTGGTGCAGGGGTTCCTGAAGTTCAGCCGGCCGGAGGATCTGCGCCTCCAGCCGGTCAGCATTGCGGCGCTGTTTCAGGAACTGCTGCCGCTGGTCGAGCCGGAGGCGCAGGCCAACCACGTGAAGATCGTGGTCGACGCGCCGGCGTCGCTGCCCGAGGTCAATGCCGACGCGGCGATGCTCCGGCAGGCGCTGCTGAACCTGGCAATCAACGGCTGCCAGGCGATGCCGGGCGGCGGGACGCTCCGGCTCGGCGCGGCCGAGGGGCCGCGGCGCACGGTTGAGATCCGCGTGGAGGATACCGGCGTCGGCATCCCGGCGGACCGGCTCGGAAAGATTTTCGACCTGTACTACACTACGAAGGATCGGGGGACCGGCATCGGCCTCTCGATGGTCTACCGCATCATTCAGTTGCACGACGGCGAGCTGGAGGTGCAGTCGACGCCGGGCAGCGGCACGACGTTCACGATCAAGCTGCCCAGGGCGAATGAGGGGAGTTAAATCCCAATGACCCAATCCCAAATCCCAAAGGACACATCGTCGTTTCCGCGACAGATTTGCCTTGGGGTTTGGGTTTTGGGATTTGGGATTTTGCTCGTGGCCGGGAGCGGCTGCGCGAAGGCCCGTGCCGCGACAACCGTCCCAGACGGTCCGCCGCTCCTGATGCCGCAGCCGCCCGAACGTGTGCTGGGGCCGGTCGACGAACCGGCGATCGCCTCTGCGCCCGAGCCGGAGCCGGCGCCGGCAGCGCCCCCGCCGCGTCCCGTCGCCAGGCCGGCCGAGCCGCGGCCGCAGCCGCCGGCACAGCCTCAACCGGTGCAGCCGCCGCCGGCCGCGACCGTCGACGGCCGTGATCTTCGGGCGCCGCCTGCGACGGCGCCGACCGAGCGGAGCGTGCGCGACCTGCTGGCGCGCGCGGCGAGGGATGTGGCCCGCGTCAACTACCAGCAGCTGAGCGCCGACGGCCGCGCGCAGTACGACCAGTCGAAGCGCTTTGCCGCCCAGGCCGAAGCCGCGCTCAAGGAACGCAACCTCATTTTTGCGGCCACGCTGGCCGACAAGGCCGCCACGCTGGCCGCCGAGCTTCTCCGTTGAGCCCCTGAGTGGGTAGCGGCCGACCTTCCGCTGACCCCGGCGTTACCCACCGATCAGGTCGGGCCCGCCTCAACAGCCGAAAACGCGCAAAAACGGCCGGATTTCTCAGCTCATCGGCAGCGCCACGTCATGGCATACACCCTGCTCTATGGGAGGCAGTTCGAAAGTCACCTCGTCCCGCAGCGAAAGTGGCGGGGCATATCTGCAAGTCGAACCTGCCCATTCATCCGGGGGAGACGCCGAAAGGCGGCTCCCTCCCACCTCGCCTCCTGACCCCTTAGCCCCCTGTGTCCTTGCCCCCTCTACCGTTAGAATGGATCCAGATATTGCGCTTGCCCTAAGAAAAAAGCGCTACATATTGTGGTTTTTGTGTTGACAAAGCCGTTACGCGAAGCGCATATTGTCGCTCGCGCTTCAACGAGGTTGAAACCGGATCCATCCCAGCTTCCGGGAGAGACCTCGGGTCATCTGGGCGCAAATTTCACAACAAGCGTCGCGGGTGCGTTTTCGGGGTGAAGGCATCCGTTGTTCGGAGGAAAGCATGGAAACAGGCCCTGCCCGTGACGCGGCGCCATCCAGCCAGCAGGTAGAGTCGGGCGCGACGTCGACATCGCATGCCGACCCGTCCGTTCGCGCGCGGAAGAGCGCCGATCCGGCCGCGTCCGCCTGGCCGGGGATGGAATTCCCGCGCTTCTTCACACTGGCCGGCGTCGATCCGTTCGACGAGGTCGAATGGGAGACGAGGTCCGCGGTCATCGGCAACGAGCAGGGCAAGGTCGTCTTCGAGCAGCGCGACGTCGAGTTTCCCCGCTTCTGGTCGCAGCAGGCCACCAACATCGTGGTGTCCAAGTACTTCCGCGGGCAGATCGGCTCGCCCGAGCGGGAGTACAGCGTCAGGCAGCTCGTCGGCCGCGTGGTCGACACGATCACCCGCTGGGCGCGCGACGACCGGTACTTTGCCAGCGAAGACGCGCTCCAGTCGTTCTCGGCGGAGCTGAAGCACCTGCTGGTCTATCAGAAGGCGGCGTTCAACAGCCCCGTCTGGTTCAACTGCGGCTTCGAGAAGGCGCCGCAGTGCTCGGCCTGCTTCATCAACGCGGTCCAGGACACGATGGACTCGATCCTGACGCTGGCCAAGACCGAGGGGATGCTCTTCAAGTTCGGCTCGGGCACGGGCAGCAACCTGTCGTCGATCCGCTCGTCGCGGGAGCTGCTGGCCGGCGGCGGCACCGCCAGCGGCCCGGTCTCCTTCATGAAGGGCTACGACGCCTTTGCCGGCGTCATCAAGTCGGGCGGCAAGACACGGCGGGCGGCGAAGATGGTGATCCTCAACGCCGACCACCCGGACATCCTCGAGTTCATCAACTGCAAGGTCGAGGAGGAGAAGAAGGCGTGGGCGCTCATCGACGCCGGCTATGACGGCTCGTTCACCGGCACGGCGTACGGCTCCATCTTCTTCCAGAACTCGAACAACAGCGTGCGCGTCACCGACGACTTCATGCGCGCGGTGCTGGACGAGGGCGAGTGGCAGACGCACGCGGTGCGGAACGGCGCCGTGATGGACACCTACAAGGCGCGCGACATGATGCGGATGATTGCCGAGGGCACCTGGGTCTGCGGCGATCCCGGCATGCAGTTCGACACCACCGTCAACGAGTGGCACACCTGCCCCGAGACGGCGCGCATCAACGCGAGCAACCCCTGCTCCGAGTACATGTTCCTGGACGACTCGGCGTGCAACCTGTCGTCGATCAACCTGATGAAGTTCGTCAAGGACGACGGGGAGTTCGACGCGGCCGGGTTCAAGGCGGCCTGCCGCGTCATGATCACCGCGCAGGAGATCATCGTCCCGAACTCGAGCTACCCGACCAGGGCGATCGAGAAGAACAGCCACGACTACCGTCCCCTCGGGCTCGGGTATGCGAACCTCGGCGCGCTGCTGATGTCGCGCGGCCTGCCGTACGACAGCGACGAGGGGCGTGCCTACGCGGCCGCGATCACGGCGGTGATGACCGGAGAGGCGTACGCCCAGTCGGCGCGCGTCGCGCGCGACCACGGCGGCCCCTTTGCCGGCTACGCGAAGAACCGCGAGCCGTTCCTGCGCGTGATGTGCAAGCACCGCGACGCGGTGGGCGAGATCAACCCGAAGCTCGTGCCGGCCGATCTGCATGCGGCCGCGCGGCAGGCGTGGGACGAGGCGGTCGAGCTGGGCGAGGACTTCGGCTACCGCAACGCGCAGGCGACGGTGCTGGCCCCGACCGGCACCATCGGCTTCATGATGGACTGCGACACCACGGGCGTCGAGCCGGACATTGCACTCGTCAAGTACAAGAAGCTCGTGGGCGGCGGCCTGATGAAGATCGTCAACGGCACCGTGCCGATGGCGCTCCGGAAGCTCGGCTACACGGAGCCCGAGATCGAGACGATCGTCCACTACATCGACGAGCACGAGACGATCGAAGGGGCGCCGTGCCTGAAAGAGGAGCACCTGCCGGTGTTCGACTGCGCGTTCAAGCCGGCGCGGGGCCAGCGGTCGATCCAGTACATGGGGCACATCCGGATGATGGGCGCCACGCAGCCGTTCATCTCGGGCGCGATCAGCAAGACGGTGAACGTGCCGCGCGAGGCGACGGTCGAGGACATCGAGAAGGCCTACCTCGAGTCGTGGCGGCTCGGCGCCAAGGCGATCTCGATCTACCGCGACGGCAGCAAGCGGACGCAGCCGCTCAACACCTCCAAGGCGCAGGTCGCCGACACGCGCAACATCGGGTCTTTGTCGGACGTAGTGCCCGGCTTTAGCCGGGCCGGCGACACCGTGCGCGAGGTCGTCAAGGAAGTGGTCAAGGTCGTCGAGACGCCGAGGCGCCGGAAGCTGCCGGACGAGCGCCAGTCGATCACGCACAAGTTCGACATCGCGGGCCACGAGGGCTACATCACCGTCGGCCTCTTCGACGACGGGACGCCTGGCGAGATCTTCCTGACGATGGCGAAGGAGGGCTCGACGATTTCGGGCTTTGCCGACGCCTTCGCGCAGGCGATCTCGTATGCGCTGCAGTACGGCGTCCCGCTGCAGGTGCTGGTGGACAAGTTCAGCCACGCGCGGTTCGAGCCGTCGGGGATGACGAAGAACCCCGAGGTCCGTTTCGCGAAGTCGATCGTCGACTACATCTTCCGGTGGATGGCGACGAAGTTCCTCTCGACGGAAGCGCAGTTCCGCGCCGGGGTCAATCTGCAGGAGCCGAAGCAGGATTCAGAACGTGGGTCGGAGTCCGCGACGCCCGTCGCCACTGGCTCCGTCGCACGTGGGCCGGGTTCTGCGACGCCCATCGCCGACGATCGTAGAGGCGGGCCTTCAGGCCCGCCTGAGCGCGCCACGCCGATGGAGTTCTCCGCCATCCAGACGCAGGAAGATGCGCCGCCCTGCTCGACCTGCGGCTCGCTGATGATCCGCAGCGGCAGCTGCTACAAGTGCGTGAACTGCGGCACGACGAGTGGGTGTGCGTAGGGACTAGGGATTAGTAGGACGGTTCCGCGCGGCGGACGCTGAAACGTCACCGTCGCACCAGCTGTTCTTTTGTACACGCACCCTGCCTCGCTGGGCATTCTCGGGTCCGCGGCCGGCTCTTCGTGCCTACCTCAAACCGCGCGTTCAATGTTTGTTTGTCGCTTGTTTCCTCGCGACCTGAGGCT
>MEKU01000036.1:2577-2782 GCA_001767195.1 Acidobacteria bacterium RIFCSPLOWO2_02_FULL_67_21 | reverse complement strand
CATCGAGATTCTCGCGCCCCAACATATAATTCGCGCACCGCGGGGACAAACCTACAGAATCAAATCGACCCATTCGCGAGTGCACTTATGACGATTGCGAACACGCAGAGCCCAAGTGATCGCGCGTATGAACGATTCCTGACACTGATGGAAACCGGCGCACTCCTGAAGCAGGGTGACCGTACCCTTACTGAGGCCGATACTC
>MEKU01000036.1:0-2513 GCA_001767195.1 Acidobacteria bacterium RIFCSPLOWO2_02_FULL_67_21 | reverse complement strand
CACAGTTGATTGCTTTCAAACCATTTGTTCCAGGCCGTTCGTGGAAGCATGGGTTTGCAATCGTTTATCACGACCATCAGGACATCAAACAGCATTTCGCTGAATTTGTCGGCTTGTTATCCAGAGATCAAGTCGTAGCAGGTAGTCTCGTAGAAGCATTCGAGTATATCGAGAAGACCACGACACAGCTCTTTGCCCCTATCTCTTTTATTCAAGACCCCGATCGCGAGCTGGTGCGCAATCGCCTCTGGGACCAGATCTCACGAACCATGGGACCGCTGCTGACGGACCAGCCCGAGAACTTGGGGGCGCAGCTGGAAGTCATTCGAAATTGCTATGTAACTACTCGACTCGGGGATCAAACCGACAAGAGTCTGGATGCACTCTTGCAAGACACCGGTACCAAGCTGCAGCGCGGCGGTAAGTTAGTGGATCTGCGTCCTGGGACACAGGGCAAGACTGCCTTTTCGCATCGATTCGAAGAGGATGTCTACTCGGCGCGGCGGGGTGCCTACATTCTTACCGGCGGTGTAGGAAGCGGAAAGACCACCTTTCTTAGACGATTTGCGGAAATTGTTGAGAAGGAATTCATCGAACGTTATGCGGCTTGGATCCACATTGATTTCCTGCCCATTGGAAACGTTGACCCGCAGCTGTTAGATCGAGAGCTGCGCGCGTACACCTACGCTAAGATTCGCGCCGCTCTTACTGCGCAGTTCGGTGACCAAATTGCGAGTGACGGCGAGTCGGTTCGAAAGCTATTCGAAAGAGAAATCGACAAGGCACGTCTAACGTTGCTTCATAATGTTTCTGAGAATTCAGCGGAGTGGAATGCCGTGGTCAACCAGTTGGTGGACCGGCTATTTCGCGACGACGAGCAGTTCAGCCTTGCGGCCGTCGAATATCTGAAGAGTCGCAGTTTTCGAATTGCAATTGTTCTAGACAACACGGATCAGCTAGGTGAGGCCTTTCAAGAAAAAATGTTTTTGCTCGCGCAAAAATTGTCGGCCGACTATTCGGCGCTATGTGTTGTAACGCTGCGCGAGGAAAAGTTTTTCGCGGCGTATCGGCGAGGGATCTTTGATGCGTTCGGAGACCGACGCTTTCATATTGGATCGCCAGATCTTAAGAACGTGCTCCGGCGGCGGCTCGAGTACGGGCGGAAGAAGTTTACAGAATTGGAAAAGAAGAAGGAACAACAGACGGATCTTGCCGAAGCTGACTTCAAGCGCATCGATGCTCTTCTGCGTGCCTTGATCAATTCTGCTACGGCCCGAAACGCGAACATCGTTCGTATGCTTGCCACTGTATCGAATGGCGACATGCGTCATGCGCTCGACATGTTTCGTGAGTTTCTGAGTTCTGGCAATACGGACATCGAAAAGATCATCAGGATCGTTGAGCGTGGTGAAGGCGAGTACTCCGTGCCGTTTCATGAGTTTGCGAAATCGGCAATTCTGGGGTCTCGGCGGTTCTATCGATCAAGCTTGTCTCATATCGTGAATGTGTTTAAACAATCCGATGCGCTTGCGGCCTCACATCTCACTGCATGCCGCATACTCGCACGACTATCGGCGTCGGAAGGAGTGGCATCGGCTCACGGGGAAGGCTTCGTCAGTGTGGCGACGTTGTTAAGAGAATACCGGGAGTCGTTTGGTTTTGCGGATGACTTGGTTCAGTGGTCTGCGGAGTTGTTGAGGCGCAACCTGATCGAGTCAGAGCCCCCGCGTGTGGCTGACGTCCGGCAGGCTGATGCAGTGAGAGTGACGGCCGCTGGTGCGTACTACTGGCGTTATCTGGTGCGTTCGTTTGCTTACATTGATTTAGTGCTTGTCGATACGCCGCTCGCAGATATCCCTCTGGCTAAGAATCTTGCGGGGTTGGCAGAGATAACCGATATGACCGTTCGGTTCGAGCGTGTCAGAGCATACCTCGACTACTTGCGTGCGCGCGAAATGAGTGAGCTCGCGGCCGCTGCGGCGAGAGTCGGTCCGTTTCAGGAGGCTCTACTTCCCCAGTTGCGAAAGCAGGTAGAGTCCGAGATTGCAGTCATATCCAGGAAATTGGGCGGCGTTGATGTTTACGGGAGTGGCGAAGTTTAGTCGCGCCGGCATCAGACGGATTCGGACTAAGTGTCACCTATGGACGAATCCGGAGCTGTGGGCTGCACACTCTGTGTTATAACCTGCGCAAGGCGGCCCGAACCAAGACCTGAACATAAGGACGCCTCGAAGCGGTGCCTTTGGTAGGCGTGCCCAGCCGCTGGTACGCCTGACCCTCACGCTGGGTCGCGTGCGTGCCGGCCGGTGCCCGACCTGCGCCGCCGCCGACACGGATCGCCTGAAATCGAGCGGAGCGATTCCTCCGCGCGTCTTCCGTCTGCGCGTTCGAGTTGTTCGAGTCAGCTCGGACGTTTTGAGCCGTGTGACGGCTGGCGTCGCGAATAAGCTGTTAGACGCGCGGGCAGCGGCAGGGTACCAGCGGAGCGAAGATTTCCGGCGGCGGGCGCCGGG
>MEKU01000035.1:3913-8627 GCA_001767195.1 Acidobacteria bacterium RIFCSPLOWO2_02_FULL_67_21 | reverse complement strand
GATCTTTCCTTCGGAGACCCTCCCCGTCTCCAAAATGTCTCCAAAACTCTGTACGTTTTGGGGCTGATCCAGCAGGCGAATCGCGCTGTCGAGCGCCGCTGGACTCAGGTGCATGTAGCGCTGCGTCATGCCGAGTTCGCGATGTCCGGCCAACTCCTGAATCGCTCTCGGCGGTGCGCCGCGCATCGCCAGGTGAGAGCAGAAGGTGTGACGCAGGATGTGTACGCCGTCCTGCGACAGCTTCGCTCGACGCGACGCGCGCAGCACGCGGTACTGCACCATCTGCCGGGTCAGCGGCTGGCCATCGTCCTGGCACAGCACGTTGGGCCGTTTGACGCTGCTCATGATACTGAGTAAATTTACTCAGAGCAATGAGCACGGCGGCCAACCCGGCGTTTGAACGGCAGCAAGCGGGCACCCTCGTGGCCAGGCTGAGCGAGCCCCGCAGATTCCTGCAGATCGTTGCAGGCGCTCGTCAGGCTGGCAAGACCACCCTGGTCGGCCAGGTGCTGAGCCGCCTGGACATCCCGAGTGTCTTCGTCTCTGCCGATGAGCCAACCGTCGGCGATACCGCCTGGCTCGCCGCGCAGTGGGAGCGTGGGCGGCTAGCGGCGACCGACGCTGGCAAAGCTGGGGCCGTCCTGGTCCTGGACGAGGTGCAGAAGATCCCTCGCTGGTCGGAAACCGTGAAGCGCCTCTGGGACGAGGATTCGCGCGCCCGTCGCCCGCTCAAGGTCGTCCTGCTCGGGTCGGCGCCTCTCTTGATGCAGCAAGGGCTCACGGAGAGCCTGGCCGGCCGATTTGAAGTCGTGCACCTGCCGCACTGGTCATTCGCCGAGATGCGCGCCGCCTTCGGCTTTTCGCTGGAGGAGTACCTGTACTTCGGCGGCTATCCGGGAGCTGCGCCGCTCATCAAGGACCCGCAACGCTGGCGGCGCTACCTGCTCGATGCGCTGATCGAGACCACCATCTCCCGCGATGTCCTCTTGATGACGCGGGTAGACAAGCCGGCCCTCTTGCGACGGTTGTTCGAGCTGGGTTGCCGCTATTCCGGCCAGGTGCTCTCGTATACAAAGATGCTCGGACAGCTTCAGGATGTGGGCAATGCCACCACGCTGGCGCATTACCTCGAGCTGTTGGGCGGCGCCGGGATGCTGACAGGCCTCCAGAAGTACGCCGGCAAGGCCGTTCGTCAGCGCGGATCGAGCCCGAAGCTGCAGGTGATGAACACCGCGCTCATGACCGCGCAGTCCGGCCTCTCACCCAACGAGGCGAGGGCCGACCGCGAGTTTCGCGGGCGCCTCGTCGAGTCGGCTGTGGGCGCGCATCTCGCCAACGCGGCGGCGGGCGGTACCTGCGACCTGTTCTACTGGCGCGAACGGAACCGCGAGGTGGACTTCGTGGTGCGTGCCGGCCGCACGGTCATCGCAATCGAAGTGAAAAGCGGCCGCGCGCCCGGTGCGTTTCCAGGGCTTGGCGCCTTCGCGGAGGCCTTCAAGCCGAAGCGCACGCTGCTGGTGGGAGGCGACGGAATCTCGCTGGAAGAGTTCTTGACCAAGCCGGTTGAACACTGGCTGCAGACATGACGGGGAATTCATGATCACTGGCGCCATCAAGAGCCAAAGTGACCAGATCTGGAAGGCGTTCTGGTCCGGCGGCATCTCCAACCCGCTCGAGGTCATCGAGCAGATCGCCTATCTGCTCTTTCTGCGTCGGCTGCCGCCTCACCTCCGGCGAGCTTTGGCTGGGCAAGCGAAACCTCCCCTCCTCGTTCCCCGTATTGTTAGCAGCAGGTGGAACCAACCGATGCCGAGCTGGCCCGTCAGGCGCTAGCCGGCTCCCAGGCGGCGTATCAGGCGCTGGTCGCGAGGTACGCCTCGGCCGCCGTCAATCTCGCTGCCCGGCTGGTCCACGACCGCGCGCTGGCGGAGGATCTCGCCCAGGAGGCGTTCGTGCGAGCCTTCGCGCGCCTCAGCACGTTCGATCCGGAGCGCCGCTTTTCCTCCTGGTTCTTTCAAGTCCTGCACAACGTCGCCGTCGATTTCCTGCGCCGCAAGCGGATCGATACCGTCTCGCTGGACGTGCTGCAGGCCGACGGCTATCCAGGACCGCCGGCCGCGCGCTCCTCGTCGCCCGATGCGCAGGCGGAGCAGCGGTCGCTCGCCGACGCGCTTGCCGCGGCGCTCAGGCGCATCCGCCCCGAGTACCGCGAGGCGATCGCCCTCAAATATCAGCAGGACCTCGGCATCGACGAGATCGCGGGAATTCTTGGGCTTCCGGAAGGCACGGTGAAGACCTACCTTCACCGCGGGCGGAAAGAGCTGGCCGCCATCCTGTCCGCGGAGGGGTGGAAGCCTGAAACCGGCGTGAGCGAAACCCCGTAGAGGAGGCAAGGGCAATGACTGACTGGCGGCGTGACGCCGAAATGTGGCTCGAGCGGGAAGGGCAGGATGACAAGGCGGCCGAAGTGGCCTTCGGGCAGATGTGTGCCGCGCTGCCGCCGGTCGAGCCGTCGCCCGGCTTTGCCGCACGTACCGCCGCGGCCGCCTGGAGCGCACGCGCACGGCGGCGCCGTCTTGCTGCGGCCGCGTACGCGGCCGCCGTGGCATCCGTCGCGGGAGCAGCCGCGCTGGTCGTGGCGTTCGGCGCCCCGGGATGGCTCCTGCTCACGGGCGCGCGAATAGCCGCCAGCGCTCTGATGACACTGCTCCTGTCGGCCGCCACGCTCGCCGAGGTCTGGACGTCGATGGCGGGCGGCGGCACGGCGGTGGCGCGCGTGCTGGTGATGCCGCAGGGAGTCGCCGCGCTCGTCACCGTCGAGCTCGTGGGGGCCGCCGCGCTCTACGCGCTGCACCGCCTGCTCCGAGACGACGTGAGATTTCGCAATACCGGCCCGCTGTGCATCTGACAGGGGGCGAGGGGGCAAGGGGGCAGTAGTTTTGGGATTTGGGGTTTGGGATTTGGGATTTGGGATTTGACATATGACATACACCCTTCGTTCGTTGCTGGCCGTCGCGTTCGTGCTTGCGCTTCAGGCCGTCGGGCATGGCCAGACGACCTCGCCGTCGGAGCTGCGCGACCGTCTTCGTGAGCGTTTCGACCTGGTCCTGCTTCAGCAGGGCGTCGCGCTGGTGCCGCGGGACGCCGGCAGCAGCGTCCGGATGATCCAGGTCGTGGACGGCGTTGTTACGGTCGACGGCAGCACGCTGACCGGCGCACAGCTGCGCGAGCGCCTCGGAGCCGACGCGGACGTCGTGCTGCAGGTCAGCTATCTGGATCGCAACGGTCAGCAGGCGTTGACCGGCGACGCGGGCGCTGCCAGCCCCGGACCCGCTGCCAGCCAGGGATCCTCGGCTTCCGCAGTCGAGCGCCCCCAGGTGCAACGAGGCGATCGCGTCCGGTTTGGAGAGAGCGTCAGCGTCAGCCGCAACGAACGGATCGACGGAGATGTCGTCACCTTCGGCGGCTCGGCCACCATCGACGGCGAGGTGACGGGCGACGTCGCCGCCTTTGGAGGTCGGGTGGAGCTGGGACCCGATGCCATCGTGCGCGGCGACGTCACCACGTTCGGAGGGCCGGTCAGTCGCGCCGGGGGTTCTCAGGTGCTTGGCGACGTCAACGAGTTCGGCGGCCGCGGCATGGGCAGGCGCGATGGACGCGGAGGTTTCCCGGGCATGTTCTTCGGCTCGCTGTGGTCCAGAGTCTGGGGCCTTGGCGCCACCATCCTTCGGCTGACGGTCCTCGTGCTCATAGGCCTGATCGTCGTCGCGTTCGGCCGCACCGCGCTCGAAGGGATCGGTGCCCGAACCGCCGTCACGCCGGTGCGATCGGGGCTGATCGGGCTCGCCGGCCAGATTCTGTTCCTGCCGGTCCTCGTCCTGACCATCGTTGTGCTCGCCGTCTCGATCATCGGCATCCCGTTGCTCGTGCTGGTGCCGTTTGCGGTGCTGGCGCTGCTGCTGGTGGGGCTGGTCGGGTTCATCGCGCTGGCGCTCCAGATCGGAGGCCGTCTCGTCGGCCGTCTTGGATGGAACGCGCCTGGTCCGTACGCCGCAGTGGCAATCGGCGTCGCCGCTATCGGTGCGCTGACGCTGCTTGGCAAGCTGGCAGGAATTGCCGGTGGGTTCGTCCTCGGCCTCCCGCTGGCCGGGCTCGGCTACCTCGTGGAATACGTGGCCTGGACGGTCGGCTTCGGCGCCGCGCTGCTCTACTGGTATGAGAGGCAGCCCCGGTTCGGCCGGAAACAGGCGCCCGGAGCGCCGATGGAACCTTCGCCTGGCGTCTAAACTAGGAGTCGTGTTCCCCATGGTTCGCTTCCGATGTCCGCTGTGGTTGCTCCCGATACTGACTCTGCTGGTGACCGGGTGCGGGGCCGACGCCGACCCTGACGCCACGGGCGCGACGGCCTCCGACGTGCGCTCGGTGACAGCAACGACCGCCGTCGCCATCGAACGTCCCATCTCTCGATTCGTCGCCGTCACGGGCACGCTCGCCGCGCAGGAGCAGGCCGATGTCGCCGCGGAAATCGCGGGCCGCATCGTCTCCACACCGGTCGAGCGCGGGACGCGCGTCCGCGCCGGCGGGCCGCTCGTGCAGATTGCGGAGGCCGAGGTTCGGGGGCAGGCGGACGAGGCGGCGGCGAATGCCGCGCAGATCGAGGCACGGCTCGGGCTTGCGGGCGGCGCCGCGTTCGAGATTGACAGCGTCCCGGAGG
>MEKU01000035.1:0-3827 GCA_001767195.1 Acidobacteria bacterium RIFCSPLOWO2_02_FULL_67_21 | reverse complement strand
GCCGACTTCGACAGGAGCCGCGCGCAGGCGGACGTGGCTCGACGCCAGCTCGACATCGCCCGCAACGGTGCGGAACAGCAGTACCAGTCGCTGCTCGCCGCGCGTGCGCGGATGACGCTCGCGCGCAAGGCGCTCGCCGATACCGTCGTGCGTGCGCCATTCGAAGGCGTCGTCGACCAGCGGCTCGTGTCGGTCGGTGACTACGTCGTCCGCGGCACGAAGGTCGCCTCGGTGATGCGCACCAATCCCCTGCGCGTCGAGCTCACCGTCCCTGGGCAGTACATCTCCACCATCGCCGTGGGCCGTTCGGTCTCGCTCGAGGTGGACGCGTATCCGGGCCGAACCTTTACGGGCCGGATCCGCTATGTATCGCCGGCTGTGCAGGCGGATTCGCGCGCGCTCATCATCGAGGCCGTCGTGCCCAACGAGACGGGTGAATTGAGGCCAGGACAGTTCGCCACGGCGCGAATCGAACTGGCTTCGCAGACACCAGCAGTGCTGGTACCGGGCGGGGCGGTCCGCACCGATGCAGACACCGCACGTGTGTACGCGGTGTCTCCGGCCGGGTCGGCGGAGGAACGAATCGTCACGACGGGTCAGACGGTGGGAGACCTGATCGAGATCACGAGCGGCGTGAAGCCTGGCGACCGAGTGGTCACCAGTCACGTCGCGCAGCTCGCCGATGGCGTGCGCATCACCGGGGCGAGGTAGTCAACCATGCAGTGGCTCGCCGCTCTGTGCGTTCGCCGGCCCGTTTTCGCATCGGTCTTGATCCTGTCGCTGACGGTGGTCGGCGGCTTTTCCTTCACGCAGCTTGGCATCGACCAGTTCCCGAACGTCGATTTCCCTGCGATCCTTGTCACCACTCGCCTGCCCGGCGCCGCGCCGGAGCAGGTAGAGAGCGAAGTCACCGACAAGATCGAGGAATCCGTCAACACCATCAGCGGGATCGACACGCTGACCTCGACGTCATCTGAGGGCGTCTCGCAGATCGTCGTCGGCTTCAACCTGGAAAAGAACGCGGATGTCGCCACGCAGGAGGTGAGAGACAAGGTCAACCGCATCCTTCCGCTGCTCCCGCGAACGATCACCCAGCCGACGGTCGAGAAGCGGGATCCCGACGCCCAGCCGGTGCTCACCGTCGCGCTGACGGCCGACAAGCCGCTGCGCGACATCACCGAGTACGCGGACAAAGTGCTGCGGCGGCAGCTCGAGAGCGCCGACGGCGTCGGTCAGGTGCTGGTCGTCGGAGGGCGGCAGCGCCAGGTGAACGTGTGGCTCGACGCGGAGCGGCTGTTCGCGCAGAGCCTGACCGTCAACGACGTGTCGCGCGCCCTCCAGGCGCAGAACAGCGACGTGCCGGGGGGCCGGATCGAGCGGGGGGCACAGTCGATCACGATGCGCACGCGAGGGCGCCTGGAGTCCCCGGCGGAGTTCGGTGACGTCGTCGTCCGGGAAGTGGCCGGGCATCCGGTGCTCGTGCGCGACGTCGCGCGCATCGAGGACGGCATGGCCGATGCCGGGACGCTGGCCAGCGTCAACGGCGATCCGACCGTGCTGCTGCAGATCCGGAAGCAGTCGGGCATGAACACGGTCGCGATCGTGAATGGTGTGAAGGAGCGGCTCGCGGAGGTCGAGCGAACGCTGCCATCCGGATACCGGCTGCGCATCGTGCGCGACCAGGGCGAGTTCATCGAAGCGTCGATCGAGAGCGTCCAGGAGCACCTCGTGGTCGGCTCGGTGCTGGCCGCGCTCGTCGTGCTGTTGTTCCTGGGCAACCTTCGGTCCACGGTTATCGCCGCGATCGCCATTCCGACATCGATCATCACCACGTTCGGCCTTATCTGGTACATGGACTTCACGCTCAACATGCTGACGATGCTGGCGCTCACCCTCTCCGTCGGCATCGTCATCGACGACGCGATCATCGTGCTGGAGAACATCTACCGGTTCATCGAAGAGAAGGGGATGGCGCCAGTGGAGGCGGCGGTGGCGGCGACACAAGAGATCGGGCTGGCCGTGCTTGCGACCACGCTGTCGCTGGTCGCGATCTTTGTCCCGGTCGCATTCATGAGCGGAATGGTCGGACGCTTCATGCAGAGCTTCGGCTTGACCATGGCGTTCGCGATCATGGTGTCGCTGCTCGTGAGCTTCACGCTCACGCCGATGATGTGCGCACGCTGGCTGAAACCGAAGCGCATACGCGTGGGAGATGAGGCGCACGCCCATGACTCGAAGCATTCGAAGGTGTTCGGGCCGCTGGATCGCACCTACGCGCGCATGCTGGGCTGGTCCATGGAGCACCGCGGCATCGTGGCCGCGCTCGCGGTGCTCGTGCTCCTCTCGAGCGTCCCGCTCTTTGGATTGGTGAGTGTCACGTTCATCACGCAGGACGACCAGTCGGGATTCGACGTCAGCGTCCGCGCCCCGGAAGGCACGAGCCTCGAGGCGACACAGTTGATGGCGAACCGCATCACGACGGCCATCCGGCGCATTCCAGAGGTCGACTACACGTTGGTGACCGTCGCCGGCGACGGTGCGGGAACGCAGAACAATGCGTCGCTCTTCGTCAAGCTGAGGCCAATCGAGGCGCGGGATCGCGATCAGTTCGCCATCATGGCCGAGGTGCGCGACAGTATCGTGGCCCCGCTTGCGGCCCAGGACGTCCGCGCCAGCGTGGGCGGCGGTGGCGGTCCCGGCGGCGGGTCCGGAGTGCAGTACGTGCTGCAAGGACCGGAGATCACGGAGCTGAGGCGCTACAGCGAACTGCTCCTGGCGAAGGTGAAGACCATCCCCGGTGTGGTGGATGCGGACACGACGCTCAACGTCGGCAAGCCTGAATTGTCGGTGCGCATGGATCGCCCGAAGGCCGCCGATCTCGGGGTCCCGCTCACCGAAGCCGCCGACGCGCTCCGACTGCTGGTCGGCGGTGACGCGGTGACGACGTACAACGAAGGCGGCGAGCAGTATGAAGTCCACGTCCGCGCCGAAGCGGACGATCGCAACTCCGAGGCGGCGATCGGCCGGCTGCCCGTGCCCTCCCGGCTCGGTCCAGTCGCGCTGGAGAATGTGGCGAGCTTCGAACGCGGCGAGGCCGCGTCAGACATTCGACGGCTCTCGCGTCAGCGGCAGGTGACCGTGACCGTCAATCTGTTGCCGGGCACCTCGCAGGCGACGGTGCAGAATGAAATGACCGCCGCGGCGGGACAGATTGGCCTGGCGGCGGACTATCGGGGCGGGTTTAGCGGTCAGTCTCGCGAACTCAACCGCACAGCCACGGCATTTCTGACCGCGTTCGCCCTGTCGCTGATTTTCATGTACCTGGTGCTGGCGGCACAGTTTGAGTCGTGGCTGCACCCCGTGACGATTCTGCTCTCCCTGCCGCTGACGCTGCCGTTTGCGCTGTTGTCACTGATCGTCTTCCAGCAGTCGCTGAACGTCTTTTCAGCACTGGGCCTGCTGGTGCTGTTCGGCGTCGTCAAGAAGAACTCCATCCTGCAGATCGACCGCGCCAACCAGTTGAAGGAGGTGGGACTGAGCACGCGAGACGCGATCGTCGAAGCGTGCCGGAACCGGCTGCGGCCGATCCTGATGACGACGCTGGCGTTCGTTGCAGGGATGGTGCCGCTCGTGGTGACGAGCGGCGTCGGATCGGCGACGAATCACTCGATCGGCTGGGTCGTCATCGGGGGACAGACGCTCGTGCTCGTGCTGACCCTCATCGTGACGCCCGTGACGTACACCTTGTTCGATGAGCTGCGCGAAAAGCGCCTCGGCGTGCGAGCCGTCCGTTGGTGCACGTCCCGATTGCCGGGCGCCGAACCCAT
>MEKU01000034.1:2912-6908 GCA_001767195.1 Acidobacteria bacterium RIFCSPLOWO2_02_FULL_67_21 | reverse complement strand
GCCGCCAGACTAAAAACGCTCTGCCTTTAACTCGGGAGGCCTCTAATATTTCCTATCGTCCTCCGGTACGTGCACGACTGCACGGCACCCGGCGACCGGGTGCTCGTCACGGGGCAGACGCCGTTTCAGGTCGGCTACTACGTCGCACGCCCGATCGCCGGTGGCCACCTGTACTGGCACGAGTCGTGGCGTGCCGATCCGGCCCGCGAGCTACAATCGCTGTCCCTGCTACAGCGGCAGTCGGTGCCGTTCGCCTATTCGACGCACGATCCGGTGCTGGAGGACTTCAGGCGGTACCCGAGGATCCGCGAGCACCTCCTGACGCACTACGCGGAGCTCGAAGGGAGCCGCGGCCTGCTGCTCGTGGACCGGCGGCGACAGCCGACCGGGACGTTCGGCGCGATGGGCTTTCCGTGTTTTTCGAGAGGGGTCGGCGGGGCCTCGCGTGGAGCGACCAGATGAGTGAGACCGAGGAGCCGGGAGACGAGCCCCGGCACAAGGACAGGCGCCCCCGCGATCCGGACCTGTGGATTCACGGATCCATCAAGAAGCACCGGCACACGGACGCGCTCCATTTCCGGCCCGACAACGACTTTTTCAGGCTGGCGGACCCGATCGTGCGCTCGCAGCGCACGCTGCTCGGGTACGATCGGCTCTACGTCTTCTGGCAGGCGGTGCGCAACGTCTCGGATGTTCCGGGAAGCGCCGCCGAGATCGGGTCCTACCGCGGCGGTTCCGCGTATTTCATCGCAGGCGCCTTCGTTCGGCGCACGGGCGGCGAGGTGCCGATGCACGTCTTCGATACGTTCGAGGGGCACCCGCAGGAAGCGATCGGCGAGCGCGACCGGTTCCAGGAGGCCGGCCAGTTCAGCGCGACGAGCTACGAAGATGTGCGGGCCTATCTCTCGCCGTTTCCTTCGATCCGGATTCACAAGGGCCCGGTATCGGCATCGCTGGCGCACCTCGAGGAGGCGGCGTACCGGCTCGTGCACATCGACACGGACCTGTACGAGCCGACGATCGATTGCCTCGAGTACTTCGGCCGCCGCCTGTCGCCGGGTGGTGTGGTCGTGCTGGACGATTACTCGTCCACGAAGTGTCCCGGCGTGCCGCAGGCGGCGTTCGAGTACCTGGAGCGTGCGAACGGGTTCCAGGTGTGGGACATGCGGAGCGGTCAGCTGATGCTGGTGAAGCGCTGATCGGCGTACGCGAGTCTGAGCAATCCAAGCACGGCCAATAGCTGCGCGATCGTCATCCCCGCGGCGCGCAGCACGGCCGCGCGGTCGGGGACGAACGCGACCGTCACGCGCGGTTCCTCGATCCCGACAATCGCCATCAGTCCACCCGCGTTGCTCGTCCGGCCCGAGGACGCCCGCCATGCCGGGTCGTAAGCAACAGGCAGCACCAGCGCCTGACCGCGGGCGAGCGCCGGGTCGTCCACCGAGACGGCAAGGCCGTCCGGCGTGACTGTCCATGAGGCCCAGGGCTGCGGCACGAGCGCCGGCAGCAGGGGCGAGCCTTCGGACAGCGCCGGCTCGCGAGCGATCGGGTCCGACAGCCGCTCGACAGGGATCGATCGCGCCAGGTCGTCCGATTCCCGGGCGACGCCCACGTCCAGCCACTCGTCGACCTGCACGCCGGGGAGCCGGCGCCACGGTGGGCATTCGGCGTCGGCCGGCTGTCTCTCCGGGCGCATAATGGCACTCCCGTTAACTCGGGAGGCCTCCCGTTAACTCGGGAGGCCTCTAATATTTCCTATCGTCCTCACGTCGCTCGAGGAGCAGGCGCAGCGCATCCACGCGCAGATCCTCGACGTGAAGCGCGACGAGGCGGTGGTGCGTGAACAGGAGGCGCGTCTCGCGGAAAGCGTCGACCTGAGCCGCACGCTGGTCGCCGAGGCCAACGAGCGGATGAAGCAGACGCAGGGCCTGGGCGAGGAGCTCGCCCGTGCCGGCGCCGCCAAGGAGGAGCCGGTCTCCGAGCTCGCACGCGTTCAGACCCGCCAGCGGGACGTCGCCGCGCAGGTCACCGCCACCGAGGATCAGCTGAAGCGGGCCGAGGCGCCCTTCCGCCAGCTCGAACAGCGTCGCGCGCAGGCGGTCTTCTCAGAGAAGAAGGTCGCCGCGGTCGAATCGAAGGTGGCGGAGGTGGTCGACAAGGCGGCGGGGCTCGACCAGACCATCAAGACGATCATCGAGCGCGAGGCGATCGTCGCCGCCGTCAAGGCGCAGGTCCACAGCGTTCACCAGGTCAGCGCGCGCAGCAAGGCCGACCTGCAGTTCGTCAGCGATCACCGCGAGGAAGTGGCGTCGGTCAAGCAGCAGATCGAGACCATGCTGGCCACCGCGTCCGTCACCGAGGAGAAGCTGTCGGCGATCGAAGCACGGCGTCACACGGTGGACGAGGTCCAGACCAAGGCGAACCTGATCTCCAACCTGCTGGACGACGTGAGTGTGAACCTGGAGACGCTGAACGAGCAGAAGTCGGCGATCGACCTGCTGACCGAGAAGCTGGCCAGCATCGACTTCACGATGCAGGAAGTGCAGAACACGCTGCAGTCGCTGCGGACGGAGCGCGAACTCGCCGAGCGCCTGGAACAGAGCATCAAGAAGCTCCGCACGAGAACCGCGAAGGCCGACCTGCCCCGCAAGGCGGCAAGCGCCTAGTTACTCAGCACGTTCTCGATGAAGATCTGCGCGAGGGTCGGTTCATACCGGCCTCGCGCAACGCCCTTCCGAATCAGCTCCAGCGCATCCTCGCTCGACAGGTGGTCCGCCTTGTACGCCCGTTCCGGTCCCTCGGACGTAAACGCGTCGTAATCGTCGGCAAGCGTGACGACGTTGATCTCCCGCGCCCACCAGCAGCCCTGCTTGGTGCACCGGTTGACCTCGTAGTCGTCGCCATGCCGCCGCGCGACGGTCACGATGAAGGGGTTGCTCAGCTCAGGCCGGCCCGCGTCCGCCAGGCGATCGATTACGCACGGGCCCTTCCGGCAGTGCACGTCGCGGACGATGCCGAGCAGATACTGCTTCCGGGCGGCGGCGGCGGCCGTCGCCGCGCCGCGCAGATCGGTCTGTTCCAGCAGCTGGAGGAATGGCGCGCAGTCTTCGTGCTGCTTGCCGAGGTCGTGCAGCAGCGCCGCCAGCATGATCTCCGGCACCGTGACACGCATCGGCTCGACCGTATCCAGACTCTCGACCGCCCGCTGATTCACGCGCAGCGCCAGCGTGCCCGCCAGCTTCATCACGCGAAGATCGGGACAGTAGTCCGGACTGAAGAAGGTTGTCGTGTAGGTGACGCCCTCCACCACGATGTCCTGCTCGCCGGCATAGCGGGCGAACATCTCGGTGGCGAGCGCATCGACGTCGAGCTCGGTCCGGATGAATTCGGAAAGATCGCTCCGTCGTCGCCGCTGCAGGTCAGTGGTCATCAATTCGTGCGTGGCCCCGCCACACTCCAACCGTAGCAAAAATGGTGGGTAGGTGCGAGTGCTGAACAGAACAGGTCGTCTTGCGCGTCTCCTGTAGAGTTGAGCCCCCTGTCGACATCCTGACGGGCTCTGCGCATGCCGGCACCCCCGACCTGCCTCAACCGTAGTCATAATGCCGTCGCGACATCGCCGGACGTGAGTCGCGCGCGAACAGCGCGACGGCGACGACGAGCACCGCAAGCGCGGAGAGCGCCAGCGACAGCCGGACGCCGATGAACGATCCCGCAATGCCGATCGTGAGCCCCGCGCCGGCGCGCAACCCGAGCATGGCGGTATTGAACAGTCCGACGAGCCGGCCGCGGAGCTGCGCGGGCGCGAGAAGCTGGACGATCGTCTGCGCCATCGACGTAAACGCGATGCTGAACACGCCGGCGGCGACGAGCAGCGCGACAGCCGCCGGATAGCTCGCGGTCAGCGGAGACAGTCCCATCGCGGCCGCCCAGAGCGCGGCGCACACGAGCGCGTTCCGCACGCTCGCCTGCAGCACCGCAGCGCTCTCCAGCAGG
>MEKU01000034.1:2687-2899 GCA_001767195.1 Acidobacteria bacterium RIFCSPLOWO2_02_FULL_67_21 | reverse complement strand
TCGCGCCCGCGGCATTGGCCGCGAGCAGAATGCTGTACCGAGCCCCCGTTTCGTCGGCGCCCAGATACTGCGCGTACTCCGGCATCTGCGCCTGGAAGGCGTTGCCGACGAAAAACGAGGAGACGCCGGCCAGCACGATTATCGTCATGATGCGTCGCTCGCTCCTGGCGGCGGCGTAGGCCGTGGCGACGTCCGCGAATCGCAGCGGCTCG
>MEKU01000034.1:0-2576 GCA_001767195.1 Acidobacteria bacterium RIFCSPLOWO2_02_FULL_67_21 | reverse complement strand
AGGAGCATCAGTCCCCCGCCAATAGCCGGTCCGAGCAGAATCGAGAGGTACCGGCTGCTGGCGGTCAGGCGAATCGCGCTCGGCAGCTGCTCGCGCGGCACGATGTCATGGATGATCAACTGCTGCGCCGGCGCCGCCAGCACGCCCGCGGCCCCGTGAATCAGCAGGATCACCACGGCGTGCCACATCTGCAGCGCGTCGAACAGGAACAGCAGCCCCCAGCTCGCGGACGCCACGACGTACAGCGCCTGTGAGATCTGAATGAGCTTCCGGCACTCGTAGCGATCGGCCAGCGCACCGGTGTGAAAGGAAAAGAGCAGGAACGGCACCCAGTGGCTGATGACATGCTCGATGTTGTCGGCCACCATCGAGAGGGCGCCGGCCGCGAAGAACTTCCGATAATCGGGAATCCGGAGAGCAGGAACACTCGAACCGCCGTTCAACTCACGGCCTCGGCTCCGGCCGGCGCAGCGTCGGGTACGCCACGCCCAGCTGCTCGAGATAGGTCGCGTAGCGCGACGGGTCGTAGTAGAACTTCTGCAGCTCGGGCCGGAACCGGTCCATCACCTCTTTGTTCAGCCACGTCGGCGCCGGCGTATCGGCGGCAATGAACGGCGTGTACGTCTGGTCCTTGGTCTGCACGCCGACGAAGTACTCGCGCGCCTGCGTCACCAGCTCCGGCCTGGTGAGGAGGTCGATCATCGTCATTGCCTGGACCTTGGCGCCGGCGACAACGCCCTTGTGGGCGATCGGCGTCGCCATCGCAATCGCATTGACCCAGTTGTGCCCGGGCAGGCCCGGGATATTCGAGGGATAGCGCAGGGTCACCGTCGGCACGGTCCACGATACGTCGCCGATGTCGTCGGATCCTCCACCGCGCTTGTCGTCGTCCTTGATCGGCTCGTCGAGCTTCGCAAGCTCGGTCTCGAGACCCGTCTGGACGGGCGCGGCGATTTCCTTCTGCACCGCTGTGGCGAATGCCTGGTCGTCTTCGGACCATTTCGGGAGACCAACGCGTTGCATGTTGGCGAACATCGCCTCGGCCACCGGCTTGTTGAAGTGCTGGGGCCATGCCGCGCCGATGATCCGCGACGTCCAGGCCGTACCCGTCATCAACGACGCGCCCTCGGCCATCCTGTTGCCGATGTCCCACATCTCCTTGATGCGCGGGTACTCCGTCTCACGGAAGAAATACCAGACGGTTGCGCGGGACGGCACGACGTTCGGCTGGTCGCCGCCGTCGGTGATCACGTAGTGGGTGCGCTGCTGCAGGCGCAGATGCTCGCGGCGGTAGTTCCATCCGGCGTTCATCAGCTCCACCGCGTCGAGCGCGCTGCGGCCGCGCCAGGGTGCGCCGGCGCTGTGCGCCGTCTCGCCGTCGAAGCTGTATTCGATCGAGACCAGGCCGTTGGCCGCCGTGGATCCCCATGACACCTGGAGGTTGTTGCCGACGTGCGCGAACAGGCACACGTCGACGCCGGTGAAGAGGCCTTCGCGGACGAGCCAGGCCTTCGACGCCAGCAGCTCCTCGGCCACGCCGGGCCACAGCATCAACGTGCCAGGCAGCCGGTCACGTTCCATGATCCGCTTCACCGCCAGCGCAGCGACGATATTGAGCGGAACGCCGCTGTTGTGCCCTTCGCCATGCCCGGGTGCACCGGCGATCAACGGCTCGCGGTACGGCACACCCGGCTTCTGGGAGGCCTGGGGAATGCCGTCGATGTCCGACCCGAGCGCAATCACGGGCCGGCCCGAGCCCCACGTCGCGACCCAGGCCGTGGGGATGCCGGCAACCCCGCGGCGGATGGTGAACCCGTTCTTCTCGAGGACGGCGGTGAGATGGCGGGATGTTTCGACTTCCTGGTGGGCCAGCTCGGAAAAGCTGAAGACGGCGTCGACCATCTCCTGCGCCATCTTCGCCATGCTGTCGACCGACACGGCGACATCGCGCTTGTAGTCGTCGGTTCGCCCCTGCGCGCGCGCCAATGACGGCGACGCCAGAAGCAACGCAATCAGAATACAGCTGTAGCGCATGGAGGTGCTCCTATTGGCCGGGACGCTCGCGGGTGCTCTGACTGTCGAGCAGCTCTTTCCCATCGGCGAAGATGACGTGAGACAGACGCCCGACCTTCGCGCCGTTTCGCGCCGGGAAGAGCGCTAGCGTCACCTGGTCGCCAGGCCGGAGCGAATTGCGGTTCCAGCCCATGCGCGTCTGCGCCGACGGGCTGCCCGCCTCGGCGCTCCAGGAGCCGGCACGCTCCCCTTCCTTCACGTCGAAGCTGATGATCGTGTGGGGATTCGCCCAGACGACGTTGGTGATCGTCGCGCCTGTGATCTCGATGGAGGTGTCGATATAGGCCGCCGCCGAGTGGTGCGCCGCTACGGGCGCACCGAGCGCGGCGGTTGCGCACTCGCACGCGAACAGTTTCCGTATCGGGGTCATGGTGGGCGACATGATACCGTTTCCCCGTTTCGGAGGGGACGATAGGAAATATTAGAGGCCTCCCGAGTTAACGGAAGGCAGAGCGTTTTTAGTCTGGCGGCGCGGCGCGAAGGCGCTGGGACGTGACGAGACG
>MEKU01000033.1:7402-7669 GCA_001767195.1 Acidobacteria bacterium RIFCSPLOWO2_02_FULL_67_21 | reverse complement strand
TGGCTATCTGCCGCTGCGCCGCGAGCCGCTCGAGCCGAAGCAGCAGGCCTACGTGCGGCCGCTGCCGCCCGAGTTCAGCCCCACGCCGCACGACCGCGGCATTCTCTCGATGGCGCGCGGCGACGATCCCGGCAGCGCCACCTCCTCATTCTTCATCGTCCTCGCGCGCACGCCGGCGCTCGACAATCAGTACACCGTGTTCGGGCGACTGGTCGCCGGCCTGGACGTGCTCGACAGGATCGAGGCGGCGCCGGTGAACGGCGAGAT
>MEKU01000033.1:7281-7396 GCA_001767195.1 Acidobacteria bacterium RIFCSPLOWO2_02_FULL_67_21 | reverse complement strand
GGACCGCATCGAGGTCATCCGCGTCCGCGCCGTGGCACCGTAAACAGCGCGGCTGCCTGGCGCCCGTTCATGACCACGTAGTGCCCAGCTTCAGCCGGGCTGAAGCCCGGCGCTA
>MEKU01000033.1:7115-7239 GCA_001767195.1 Acidobacteria bacterium RIFCSPLOWO2_02_FULL_67_21 | reverse complement strand
TCGCCGGACGGTGGCGGCCGCGATTTCGTCAGCGCGCTCGGCACCGGGTGTCAGGGCCACGACCGGGCGTCAGCGGAATTCGTGTCCGTGGAGCGAGCCTTGTCAGGCTCGCTGCGCGAACCCG
>MEKU01000033.1:0-6836 GCA_001767195.1 Acidobacteria bacterium RIFCSPLOWO2_02_FULL_67_21 | reverse complement strand
GGATCGTGCTCGGCGACCACGGGCCGGTCGTCTTCTCCCCGCGCGAGCTGCTGCAGCCAGTCGGCCAGCGAGCCGACGGCTTCCTGAAGCAGGGCCGGATCGGCGGATCGGATGTCCACCAGCCTCTCGATGCCGCGCGCCCGCAGCTTCCGGGCGGTGACCGGGCCGACGCCCCAGAGCGCATCGACGGACAGCCCCTGCAGAAACGTCTCGACCCGTTCGGGCGGAATCACGGTCAGGCCGTCGGGCTTCTGCCAGCCTGACGCAATCTTGGCGAGAAACTTGTTGGGCGCGACGCCGGCCGATGCCGTCAATCCGGTCGCGGTCTGGATCTCGGCCTTCAGCCTCCTGGCGACCGCCGTACCCAGCGTCTCCCCCCACGCATTCGTCGTCACGTCGAGGTACGCCTCGTCCAGCGACAGCGGCTCGACGAGCGGGGTCACGCTGAGAAACAGATCGAACACCTGCGCCGACACCACGCGGTACTTCGAAAAGTCGGGTGGAACGATGGCGAGCGAGGGGCAGAGGCGGACGGCCCGGGCCATCGGAATGGCGGAGCGGACGCCGAAGGCGCGCGCCTCATAGCTGGCCGCTGCGACAACCCCGCGCCGGTCGGGCGAGCCGCCGACCGCCACCGGCCGCCCGCGGAGCTCGGGCCGATCGCGCTGTTCGACCGACGCGTAGAACGCGTCCATGTCGATGTGGAGGATTCTTCGCAGACTTAGTTCCCCGTCGCCCCGAACCCGCCGCGGGTGACGTCCCGGATGTCCGCCACCTCCTCCCACGTGACGCGCGGGGCCGGCAGCACGATCGCCTGCGCCAGGCGGTCGCCCCGCGCGATGTGAACCTCGGCCGAGGTGAAATTCAGGACCTGGATCATGATTTCGTCCTCCGGCCCGGAATAGTCCGGATCAATGATGCCGACGCCGTTGGCCACGAGCAGGCCGCGCTTGAGCGGCGTGCTGCTTCGGGCGAAAATGCCAAGGAAGTGGCCGGTCGGCACCTCGATGACCAGGCCGGTCCTGATCAGGGCGATTCGGCCCGGACCAATCGTGACATCGTGGGCGGACGCGAGATCGAAGCCGGCCGCCTCGTCTGTGCCGTAGGCAGGAAGAGGGAGTGTGGGATCCAGCCGTCGAATTTTGAGCCGCATCAGCGCAGCATACTTGCTGTCGCTCGTCCTCTGCACGCCGGCGGCAGCGCGGGGTCAGGATCTTGCGGCGCCGCTGACGCTCGATCCGGCGATCCGTACGGGCACGCTGGCGAACGGGCTGACGTTCTTCATCCGCCGCAACGCCCAGCCGGAGAAGCGCGCGGCGCTGCGCCTCGCCGTGCAGGCGGGGTCGATCGACGAGGCCGACGATCAGCGCGGGCTTGCGCATCTGCTGGAGCACATGGCGTTCAACGGCTCCACGCATTTCAAGTCGGGTGAGCTGGTCAACTATCTCGAGTCGGTCGGCGCCCGGTTCGGCCCCGACGTCAACGCCTATACCGCCTTTGACGAAACGGTGTACATGCTCGAGGTCCCCACCGACCGCGAAGACATCATCGCCAGGGGCCTCGACGCGCTGAGCGACTTTGCCGGCGGCATCGCGCTCGAGGCGGCCGAGATCGATCGTGAGCGCGGCGTGGTGGTCGAGGAATGGCGCGGCCGGCAGGGGGCGGGCACGCGCATGCAGGCGGTGCAGATGCGGGCGCTCTTCGGCGAGTCGCGCTATGCCGACCGGCTGCCGATCGGGCTGCCCGAGGTGCTCAAGGCGGTTCCGGCCGAACGGCTGCGCGATTTCTACCGCGACTTCTACCGGCCCGACCGGATGGCGGTGGTGGCTGCCGGCGACTTCGATCCCGACCGGATGGAGCGGCTCATCCGCGAGCATTTCGAATCACTGCGCCCGGCGGCGCCGGCGCCGCGGACGCAGTACGGCGTGCCGCCTCACGCGGATACGCGCTATCTGGCCGTGTCCGACCGTGAGGCGCAGGCATCGACAGTCATGATGGTGCACAAGCGTCCGCTCCGGGACGTCCGCACGGTGGGGGAGTACCGCGCCTCGCTCGTGCGGTCGCTCATCCACAGCATGGTGAGCGGTCGGTTCTCGGAGATCGCGCGAAGGCCGGACGCGCCCTTTGTCCGGGCCGGGTCGGGGGAGGAGCGGCTCGGCCGCGATGTGGAGACGTTCACGGTGTCGGCGCGCGTGAGCGACGGCGGGATCACCGGCGGGCTGGCGGCGCTCGGAGAGGAGCTCGCGCGCCTGCGCCAGCATGGCTTCGGCGAGGCGGAGCTCGATCGTGCCCGAAAGGACCTGCTCGCATCGTACGAGCGCGCCTATAACGAGCGCGACAAGTCGCAGACCGGCGGGTTCGCCTCCGAGCTCGTGCGGCATTTCCTGGTGGGGGAGCCGGCGCCCGGCATTGCCGCGGAGCTCGAGCTGGCGCGGCGCTTCCTGCCGTCGGTGACGGCGGCCGAAGCCAGCGCGGTGGTTCGCGAGCTGATCTCCGACGACAACCGTGTCGTGATTGCCACGTTTCCGGCACGTGATGATATTGCCGCGGTCACCGAGCCGAATCTGGCCGACGCGCTCCGGACCGGCGCGGCCAGGGCCGTGGAGCCGTGGCGGGACGAGATGGCGGGGCGGGAGCTCCTGGCCAGGCAGCCGACGGCCGGCACGGTGACGGCCCGCCGCGAGATTCCCGAGATCGGCGTCACCGTGCTCACGCTGTCCAACGGCCTGGAGGTGTGGCTCAAGCCGACCGACTTCCGCAACGACCAGGTCGCCTTCTCGGCGTACTCCCGCGGCGGCACGTCGCTCGCGGCGGCGGCAGAGTACCTCGACGCCTCGCTGGCCAGCTCGCTCGTCGGCGTCTCAGGCGTCGGCGGGTTCTCGCCGGTCGACCTGGGCAAGCTGCTCGCCGGACGCCTGGCGAACGTGTCGCCGTACATCTCGACGTACACGCATGGGATCTCCGGCGGCGGCACGCCGCGCGATCTGGAAACCGCGCTCCAGCTCGTCTACCTCCAGTTCACCGCGCCGAACCGGGATCCCGCCGCCTTCACCCTGCTGAAGCGCCGGCTCGAGGCCTCGCTGGCCAATCAGGCGCAGAATCCGGGCACCGTGTTCGGCGAGCAGGTCCGGCGGCTGAACACGATGGACCACTACTCGACGCGACCGCTTCGCCTCGACGATCTGGCGGGATTGAGCGCCGAGCGGATGCTGACCTACTACGACGCGCGATTCCGCAACGCGGCCGACTTCACGTTCTTCTTCGTGGGCGCGTTTACCGAGGAGCAGGTCGCTCCGCTGTTGACGCGGTACGTGGCGTCGCTGCCCTCGACCGGGAAGTCCGAGTCCGCCATGCGCGACCTGCGCCTCCAGTTTCCCGGAACGGTGCAGCGGCAGACGGTCACCAAGGGGCAGGAGCCGAGAAGCCAGACCGCCATCACGTTCTTTTCCGACACCGGGCTCGACGAGCTCGAGAGCCACCGGCTGCGCGCCGCGACGAGCATTCTGCAGAATCGCCTGCGCGACGTGCTGCGTGAGGAGCTCGGCGGCACCTATTCGGTGGGGGTGGGCTATTCCGACACGGCGCCGCAGCCCGGGTACGGCACCACCACGGTGCAGTTCGGAAGCTCGCCCGACAATGCCGGGCGGCTGGCCGACGCCGTGATGGACGAGCTCGCGCGGCTCCGGCGTGACGGCCCGTCCGAGTCGGACGTGCAGATCGTGAAGGAGACCGAGAAACGGGAGCTGGAAACCGCGCTCCGTCAGAATGGCTACTGGCTGAACTCGCTCGAGGCGGTCCACTTGCTCGGGCGCGATCCGCGCCGCATTCCACTCCGCCGCGAGCGGACCGAGTTGCTGACGCGCGAGAACATCCACGCGGCTTTCCGCGCCTACTTCCCGCCGGAGCGCTATACCATCGTTACGCTGATGCCCGAGACGACGGCGAAACCGGTGGCGTCTGCCCAGTGAGCGTACGTAGTGCCGGGCTTCAGCCCGGCCAGGTACGTAGTGCCGGGCTTCAGCCGGACCAGGTACGTAGTGCCCGGCTTCAGCCGGGCCACGATTGTGAGGATCCCGTGCTGCGACTCATCGCCCTCTGCCTGACTGTGCTTGTTTTCGCCGCCTGTTCGGCGCCGCGTGAAGAGGCGCTGCCCGCCCGAAGCGAGCTGGCGCCGGCCGGCACGCTCCGGGCCGGCATCAACTTCGGCAACGTGCTGCTGACGAAGAAGGACCCGGCCACCGGAGAGCCTGGCGGCGTGGCGGTGGACATGGCGCGCGAGCTGGCACGGCGGCTGAACGTGCCGATTCAGATCGTCCCCTACGATTCGGCCGGCGCGCTTGCCGACGCGGCCGGCAGTGGCGTCTGGGACGTCGGGTTCCTCGGCGCCGAGCCGCAGCGGGCGAACGAGATCGATTTCACGGCGGCGTATGCGGAGATCGAGTCGACGTATCTGGTGCCGCCCGGCTCGCCGATCCAGCGGCTGGAGGAGGTGGATCGGCCCGGCGTGCGCATCGCGATCGCGGCGAAGAGCGCGTACGACCTTTATCTCAGCCGCAATCTGAAGAGCGCGACGCTCGAGCGCGCGGCCGGCGCCGACGTGGCGTTCAGGCGCATGATCGACGAGAAGCTCGACGCGATGGCGGGGCTTCGCCCGGTGCTGGTGACGTATGTCGAGAAGCTGCCCGGCTCGCGCGTGCTCGACGGCAGCTTCAGCAGCGTGCAGCAGGCGGCCGGCACGCCGAAGGGGCGTCCTGCGGGCGCCGCGTATCTGCGCGAGTTCATCGAAGACGCCAAGCAGAGCGGCTTCGTCGCGCAGTCCATCGAGAAGAACGGCGTCCGCGGTCTGACCGTTGCCCCGCCCGCACCCGCGAGCAACTGAGACCCGTTCTTGCACGTCGTCATTCCGTACGTAGCGCCGGGCTTCAGCCCGGCGATCTTCAGGCGTGGTGGCACGTAGAACCGGTTTCATGAGCCTGACCCTCGGTACGTAGGGCTCGGCTTTAGCCGAGCCAAAAACCAGCTAATTAGTTCGTTTTGCAGCCCCGCGGCTGAGCGCTGCGCGGGGTGAGGCGTCAGCCGGCCGCGATCCTTCTGCGTTTCCTTGCGCCCGTCCTCCTTGCGGCCCCGGGGGCGACGATGGCATCGTCATCGGATGGAGGCGAAGAGTCCCAAGCTGCTCGACCGGGTCCGCGAGGCGATTCGCGCGCGTCATTACAGCCGGCGAACCGAAGGGGCCTACCTCACATGGATCCGCCGGTACATCGTCTTTCACCGCAAGGCGCATCCGGCGACTTTGGGCGCGGCCGACATTTCCGCGTTCCTGACCTGGCTTGCGACCGCTCGTCACGTCAGCGCCTCGACTCAAAACCAGGCGCTGGCGGCTCTTCTTTTCCTGTACGAACAGGTTCTTCACATCTCGATCGGTCGGGTTGAGCACGTCGTCCGAGCGAAGCAGCCGGTTCGCCTGCCTGTCGTATTGAGTCGCGATGAAGTCCGGCGGGTGCTGTCGCGTCTCGACGGTACCGTCTGGATTATCGGGATGCTGCTCTATGGGGCTGGCCTTCGCCTTGAGGAATGCCTGGAGTTGCGGGTGAAGGACATCGATTTCGATCGCCGGCAGATTGCGGTGCGGCGGGGTAAGGGGCAAAAGGACAGGACGACGATGCTGCCTGGGGCGGTGGTCGATCCGCTGCGCACGCACTTGGCCAAGGTTCAACGGGTGCACGAGGCTGACCTTCGAGAAGGCCTTGGTTGTGTGGTGCTGCCCGACGCGCTCCATCGGAAGTATCCGTCTGCGGCGGCGGAATGGGGGTGGCAGTTTGTGTTTCCGGCCGCCCGGATTTGCCGTGATCCGCGGTGGGGGCCGCCCTCCAGGTTTCGTCTGCACGAGTCTGTCGTGCAGAAGGCCGTGGCGTCGGCGGCGCGGCAGGAAGGGCTGGTCAAGCGCGTTGGGCCTCACACGTTCCGGCATCACTCGTTCGCCACGCACTTGCTGGAGGACGGCTACGACATCCGGACGGTTCAGGAGCTGCGTGGGCACAAGGACGTCAGCACGACGATGGTCTACACGCACGTGCTGAACCGCGGGGCGCTGGCGGTTCGGAGCCCGGCGGATCGGCTGGTGGCGGCCCTGGGCGCGGGATAGCTGCGGGCGCCTGGTGGTGTGGGTGCCGACGTTGGCCGCGGGCTCGGCGGCCAACGCGGTCGAGGAGGATCGGTGGGTTCAACCTACAAGGCACGATGCGGTCTGGACTTGCAGTGAGCCAGCCGCTCGCGCGTCGCGTGTGTTAGCCGCGCGGTCTGGCAGCCAACCCGGACGCCACGCGGCCGGTGGCGATGCGGCTAACGGAGCCCCACGATAGGCACGACCGCGTGCTACCATCCGCGCATCAACGGTTTAGCGAAGGTGGGAGGCGACTGGCGCTGCTCGCGTTAGCCGCCTGGTGGAGCGGTCCAATCAATGTGAGTTAGGCCGCTGTACGACCACCAGTCTCGAAGAGAACGATCATGAGAGCCGAGCACCCAAGCACCAGGAGACAACGTGAACTGCTGCAACAGATCCACCAGAAATACGGCCCTCGCTGCAATATCTGTGGGTACGACAAGGATGTCCGCGCTTTACAGATCGATCATGTTCACGGTGGTGGTAGTACTGAAATCCGGCACGGCCATGGAGCCGGCCTCGCTTACTACGTACGAGTCCTGAGGGACACCACCGGGCGTTACCAGCTCTTGTGCGCGAACTGTAACAAGATCAAGCGGCATGAGAACAACGAAGCCCTAGGAGCCCTTCAGCACAAGAGACGCACCCAGTGAGTTCGGGCAGCGTTAGACTG
>MEKU01000032.1:56890-63022 GCA_001767195.1 Acidobacteria bacterium RIFCSPLOWO2_02_FULL_67_21 | reverse complement strand
GCCGGGTGCGGCTCTGGCCCGATTCGGACCAACCCGCGAATTGTCCCGGAGGTCGGCCGTCTCGAAACACCGAAGTCATACTGTCTAGGAGCGTGTCCGAGTAATCCGATGCGCGAAAAAGCGACCTCGCAGAATGCCCCAGGATCAACGATCGGCAGGTCGGGAGGGGTTTTGCTCCCCTAAATTGACCGTTTTCACGATTACTCGGACACACTCCTAGGCAGCCGCAGAAGCATCGTGCTAAATTTAGCGTGTTTCATTGAAGATCGTCTGCGTATTCGCGCGGACCCGCGCCGCCGTCGCGCCGTAGCCGGCCGGCGGCTTCCAGCTCGCGGCGAAGTCATCGACGCTGCGGCCGCTGCGTTTGGCGTCCTGCGCTTCCTTCACGAAGGTGCGGATGAACTGGATGAACGCCTTGAGGTCCGCCGGCCGCGTGGTCGTCGCGTTGTGGCCGCTGATGAGCGTGTCGGCATTGGCGTCCACGAACGCCGCCGCCTTCGCGAGCGTGTCCGCATAGCCGATGCCCGTGCCGCCGTTGTTGGAATCCATGATCGGCATGTCGTTCGACGGGAAGATGTCGGCGATGTGGACGATCCGGTGCGCCGGGAAGAAAACGACGGCGTCGCCGTTGGTATGGGCCGGCCCGAAGTACAGGAGATCGATCCGGTCGCTGCCGGCTCCAAGCGTCAGCCGGTCCTTGAACGTGCGCTTCGGGAGCCCGCGGCCCTTGTTCTCCTTGAAGATGTTCGGCGGCGGGGTCGCTGACGGCGCCGCGGAGGAGTTGGGCCGCATCTGTTCCATGTTCGCGCGCGTGTTCTCGTGCGTCACGATCTCGACGCTGGCCGGGAACTCGACATTGCCGCTCACATGGTCGCCGTGCGTGTGCGTATTGACAATCGTGGTCACCGGCTTGTCGGTGACCTTCCTGATGGCGTCGAGCAGCGGCTGACCCCACCCGGGATTCTTCGTGTCGATCACGACCACGCCATTGGCGGCGAGGAAGACGGAGCTGTTCCCGCCGCCGCCCTTCATGACGTACAGGTTGTCCCGCAGCTTGTCGATGTCGACGACCCGCGCCTCCTGCCCCACCGGGGCCTGCGGCATGGCCGCGATGCCGATCGAGACGCTTCCCGCCGCAAGCAGCACACCCAGAACGATTGGTCTTCTCATGCCGCCTCCAAGGCCCCCGATCATACGGCCAGAGCACCCAGAGTGCCTAGAAGCGGTTTCATGACCGACGTAGTGCCCGGCTTTAGCCGGGCTGAAGCCCGGCACTACGCACGAGATTCGTGCCCGTGGTCGGTTATGAAACCACTTCAGGCACTCCAGGCACCCTGGGTGCGTCATTGACCTCGGGCCCGCCCCGCACATATTCTCCGCGTTACTTGCCGCCCGCCCGGGCAAGACGGAGGCAGACATCATGGTGAAGCGCGAGTTGTGGGTCGTGGCCGTGGCAGCCGCTCTGGTCGTGGGGTGCAACCGCCAGGCACCGGTCGAGGGCCAGGCCGAGCCGGTCAGCACGGCGGCCGTTCCGACGGAGAAGGGCGGCCAGGACATTTTCGGTGCCTACACCGTTGCCGCGTGGCCGAAGCCGCTGACGGCGCTCCCCGATCATGGCGATTGGACGTGGGGCGCCGGCCAGTACGTCTTTCCCGAGAGCCCGAACCGGGTGTTCGTACTGCAGCGGGGAGAGCTGCCGCAGATTCACAAGCGCCCGGCGCCCGTGAAGATTGCTCCGAGCATCGAGTTTCCGATCGGGCGGCTGCCGGTCCGCGACGCGACCTCGGCCAGCCCGCCCGGAAGCCTTTTCGGCCCCGATGGCAAGACTCCCGGCGACGATCTGGATGTCGGCCAGCCCGGCGTCGACTATCGCTGGGAGCACATCGTCACCGTGTTCGACGCGGAGGGCAACCTGATCGAGGACTGGACGCAGTGGGACAAGATGTTCCGCCGTCCTCACGCGATTTACATCAGCCCGTACGATCCGCAGAAGCACGTCTGGATCGTGGACGACTACCGGCACGCCATCTTCAAGTTCTCGAACGATGGGAAGCAGCTGCTGCAGACGCTCGGCGAGCCGAATGTGCCGGGCGACGACGACAAGCACTTCTTCCGGCCGACGTTCATGGCCTGGCTCCCGGACGGCACGTTTTTCGTGGCCGACGGGTACCAGAACACGCGCGTCGTGAAGTTCGACCGTGACGGCAAGTTCCTGACGACGTGGGGGCAGCGGGGAGAGCAGGGGAAGGAGACGCGGCCCGGTTACTTCAACAACGTCCATGGCGTGGCCGTCGATCCCGAGACCCGGCGCGTCTTCGTGAACGACCGCAACAACGGGCGGGTCCAGGTGTTCGACGAGAACGGCCAGTTTCTCGACCAGTGGAGCTTCGGCCCGCGGCCGACCTCCGACGTGCATCTGTTCATCATCACGAGCGACCGCTTTCTCTGGGCGGCGGATCGCGGCACGTCCAAGCTGCTCAAGTACAGTCTCGATGGAAAGTTCCTGTACTCCTGGGGCGCCTGGGGCGATTTCCCCGGCGCGTTCTGGGGCGTCCACGGCCTGAGCGTGGATCAGGACGGCAACGTGTACACTGCGGCGGTCGACAGCGGCGGCGCACAGAAGTTCGTTCCGCGGCCCGGCGCGAACCCGGCGTTCCTGCTGGGCCGGCAGGTCAACCCCGGCTGGGGCACAAAATAAATGGTGACGAGCGCAACGCTGCCGCAGTCCGGCATGGCCGCCCTGACCACGAATCAGAAGCGTGGGTTCCTTGCTGCATGGGGCGGCTGGGCGCTCGACGGCATGGACGCCTTCATCTACGCGCTGGTGCTCGTGCCTGCGCTGACCGAGCTGCTGCCGAATTCCGGCATCGAGCCGACGCCGGCCAACATCGGCTATTACGGCAGCATCCTGTTCGCGCTGTTCCTGTTCGGGTGGGGCACCTCCATGGTCTGGGGGCCGATCGGCGATCGGGTTGGGCGCGTGCGCGCGCTGATGCTGACGATCCTCTTCTACTCGGTGTTCACCTTCCTCTGCGGATTCGTCACCAACATCTGGCAGCTTGCGGTGCTGCGCTTCCTGTGCGGCATCGGCATCGGCGGCGAGCAGCCGGTCGGCGCCACCTATATCTCCGAAGAGCTCGACGAGCATCAGCGCAAGATGGGCGCCGGGCTGATGCACACCGGCTACTACTTCGGGTTCTTCTTCGCCGCGATCGCCAACTACTTCATCGGCGCCAACTACGGCTGGCGGTGGATGTTCATTTTCGGCGGTCTCCCGGCGCTCATGGTGTTCTTCATCCGGTACGGCGTGCACGAGCCGAAGCGATGGACAGAGAAGTTCGGCGACGCACGGCACGTGCCGCCGACGATGGCGCAGGCATTCGGTGCGCTGTTCACGCCGACCTATGTGCGCTCGACCCTCGTCATGTCGGGCCTCTTCCTGGTGTCGATCGTGCTCCTCTGGGCCGGCTCGATCTACGTGCCGACCGCGGTGACGCAGCTGGCGGTGCGCGCGGGCAGCTCGGCGCCCGACGCGGCGAGAGTCGCCTCGTACGCGTCCGTCGTCCTGGCCGTCGGGACGATCATCGGCTGCGTGCTGGCGCCGATGATCGCCGAGCGGATCGGGCGCCGGCCGGCGATGGCCCTGTTCCTGACGACGCTCGGTCTCTCGGCCGCGTTCGGTTTCGGCTTCGTGTTCTACCTGCCCGAAGGGGCGCTCACGCCGTTCTTCGTGCTCACGTTCTTCATGGGCCTCGGCGGCGCCAACTTCGCCCTCTACACGCTCTGGCTGCCCGAGCAGTACACGACCGAGTGCCGGGCCAGCGCGATCGGCTTCATCAGCTCGGTCGGGCGGTTTGTGGGCGTGGCGCTGGTCTTCCTCCTTGGCACCAGCATCTCCAGATACGGCAGCCTGGGGGTGCCGGTCGCGTTTGTCGCGATGGCATTCGTGCTGGGCCTCGTCCTTCTGCCGTTCGCGCGCGAAACCAAGGGAGAAGCCCTGCCGGCCTAGGAGTCTTGACTCCTAGAAGTATGAGTGTTTGAGTCAAGTTTTTCAGGCCGCAAGGTCGTAGGTGTTATTGATGGTGGTTTCGGTGCGAAGGGCCTGACCTTCTTTGTGGTACTGCTTGACCTTGGACTTCTTGTACTCGACGTGCAACGAGGGCACGACCCCCTCGGTCAGTACCCGGGTCCGGAAGCGCCCGGGGGTGCGGCGCGTGACGCGTCGGTCGAAGATCAGCTGCATCTGATCGGGACGACCGATGTCGAGATTTTCGCGAATGACCTCTTCGAAGAAACAGCGCCCGGTGCGCGGACGATCGAGGACCTGGGTCAGCGCGAACTCGCTCTGCAGGACCGAGAGCTGATACCGATAGCCCGGCGCGCGGTGCGCCGGGGCGAACGGATGCGGCACTCGCCGGAGCCACTTGCGGAAGACGGCGTCGATCTTGGCAGCATCGAGCGTGTCGGCGATCCGTTGCACGCGGGCGGGTTCATCGCTCGAGCGGATGCCATTGTCCAACGGCTCGAAGGTGATGCCACGGTGGGTCAACTGGCGCTTCAGCCACTCGTGCCCATTCAGACAGAGCTTCGCGGGGTACGGGAAGTAGGAGCAGAACTTGAGGAACAGCGGGCCGAAGTCGCGGTCCACGAGGTAGACGTAGTAGTGATTGACCATCGCCGTCGAGCGGATGATCCACGGGTACACACCGCGTGCGTCGCGTCGCTTCTCGGTGCGGAAGACGCTGGCTTTCTCTTGGGCTTTGCCCACGAAGAGCACGCCCTCGTCGCCCGTGAAGGTCGCCAGATACTGCTGCGCCACATCGTCCTTCCGCTGGCCCTTCTCAAACGTGATCAGATCCACGCCCTCGGTCTCGACGAAGCGCCCCATCGCGTCTACAACCCGTTGACTCATCGGGGCCACCATCACGGTGGAGGGCACCCGCACGCCGAGCTGCGTCTTCAGGAAGTACACCACGCCGCCGCCCGTTTGCAGCGACGGCACATAGGCATTGAGATACATCCGGTCGATGGCTTCGAGCTCGAAGGTCACGTGGTGCTGGATGATCTCCGCAACGTTTTTGCGTACCATGATGGTGGAGCTCCCGGAGAGCGCGGCCCATGTGGCCACCGACCCGAACAGGGTCTATTACGTAGGCGCAGGGTACAACCCCTGCCGGCTCCCGGGGCTCCTCTTTTTTCTAACGAGGCCCTGCCTCAGACCGTGCCCCGCTCTCCGATCAGTGCACGACATGCTCGACGGTCTGAGGCAGGGCCTCGTTAGGCGTGTCTGTTCCCGTCCTCGAGCTTCTCAACGCCACCGTCATCCGCGGCGACCGCCCTGTTCTCGACGGGCTCACGCTGACGATCCAGCGCGACGAGCACACGGCCATTCTGGGCCCCAACGGCGCCGGCAAGTCGGCGCTGGTGCGGCTGCTGACGCACGAATACCGCCCTATGGCCGTCGAGGGCGCCCCGCCGCCGATCCGCGTGTTCGGAGAGGACACCTGGGACGTCTTCCAGCTCCGCGCGCAGCTCGGGATTGTCTCCGCCGATCTGCATCACCGGTTCGTCTTCGGCAACAACGAGGGGCGCGTCGTCGCCGAAGCGGCGGTGCTCTCGGGGTTCTTTGCCACGCAGGGCATTCTGCGCTACGGCGTCGTGACGCCGGACATGCGGCGCGGGGCTGCGGAGGCGCTCGACCGGATGGGCGTCGCCCACCTGGTACGCCGCCGTCTCGACGAGATGTCGAGCGGCGAGGCGCGGCGGGTCCTGCTCGCGCGCGCGCTGGTGAACTCGCCGAAGGTGCTCGTGCTCGATGAGCCGACGACGGGGCTCGATCTGATCGCGCGGCACGCGTTCATGGAGCGCGTGCGGGAGATCGCGCGCGAGGGAACGACGCTGATCTTGATCACGCACCACATCGAAGAGATCGTGCCGGAGATCCTGCGTGTGCTGCTGCTGCGGGAGGGCCGGATCGTGGCGTCGGGGCCGAAGCGGTCGGTGCTCACGGCCGGGAACCTGTCGGGGCTGTTCGCGGCTCCGGTCGCCATCGACGAGGACGCCGCGGGCTATTACTACGCGCGGCCAAACTAGCCGGTAGCCGGTAGCCGGTAGCCTGTAGCCTGTAGCCGG
>MEKU01000032.1:55202-56881 GCA_001767195.1 Acidobacteria bacterium RIFCSPLOWO2_02_FULL_67_21 | reverse complement strand
GCCTGAAGGCCCGCCGCTACAAACTACCCGGCTACCGGCTACCACCTACCGGCTAGTAATAGTAATCGTCGTCCGGCGGCTCGTAAGGCGGCATGTACGGCGGTTCCTCGACCGGCGGCATCGTGGGGGCTGCCGCGTCCGTAATGCTTCCGATCATCGAGGGGTGCAGCGTGCAGCGGTAAGTCGCTGCCGCCGTCGCCAGCGCGATCGGAACGCTCGACATCCCGGGCTCGATTCTGCCGACGTCGGTGCCGTCGCCGAGGACGAGATGGTGCGGGCTCGCATCGTTGTTCGTCCACTGCACGAGGTCGCCCGCGGCGGCCTGAATCGGGTTTGGCATGAAGGCGCCGGACCCAGACGACCCGACAATGCTGATCCCCAGCGGCGTCGGTCCGGGCGCGGGCGCCGGATCGGCGCCGGGAAGAGGTGCCGGATCGGCCCCGGGGAGAGGTGCCGGATCGGCGTCGGGCGTCTCGTGGTAGTCGGAGGGCCCCGCGCCCTGCGCCGCGAACGAAGCGGCCGGCCCCGTCAGTGATGAGGGAGAGAGCGAAGGCGCGCTGCTGCCGCAGCCGGCCGTGGCGACGACGGCACACGCAAGCAAGATGAGTCTGATCTTCACGATGCCCGTTCCCGAAGCAATTCGAGTGCCTCGGGAGCGGCTCTGAAACCGGCCGGAATCGCGGCCGAGTCCGATTTCCGCATTACTCCGCCCGTAATGGCCTTACCCGTGGCGTAACGTCGGCAGCAGGCACCTATAATCGGGAAACACCTCGAGTGGAAGGTCATGGCAGCCAGGCCCGGGTTGGAACGTGTTCGTTGGGATTCGGCGGCTGCGGCCCGTCTGGCTCTGCTCGTCGCAGTACTGGTCGCCGGCCTCTGGCTGCGCACGCTCGAACCGCTCAACCTCGGCGCGGCCGCCTGGCCCTGGGCCGGCGCGCCGACGGCGACGCTCTACTTCTCACACGGTGGGTTTCTGTTTCCGCTGTCGCGTCGTCTGCCGGCCGATGGCGATCTCCCGCGCGCGGCCCTCGAGGCTTTGATGGCAGGCCCTCCGGCGGGCAGCCCGCTGCAGAATCCGTTGCCGCCTGGCGTGGCACTGCGCTCCGTGCGTGTGGAGGGCGGCACCGCGCATGTGGATCTCTCGGCACCCGTTGACGCCCTGCAGGCGGCGCCGCTCGGTCTCACGGCCATCGTGGCGACGATGACCCGGCTGCCGGACATCAGTTCCGTCGCTCTGACGGCTGACGGGGTTCCGCTCGCCCCGCCGGCTGCGCGCGCGCCGCTGCTGTACTACCCCTCCTCGAATGGGCTGGTGGCCGTTCCCACCACGCACGCCAGCCCGCGCGCGGCCCTCGACGCCTTTCTGTCGGGGCCTCCCTCATCCGAGCTGGCGGGCCTGCCTCCCGATGTGCGTCTGCTCGCGTACGACACGGGGGCCGACGGGCGCCTCTCGCTCGAATTCTCGTACACACCGTCGATACGAACGCTGGCGCTCGAGCGTCCCGACCGCATGCGGTTTCTGCTGCTCGGCCTCATCGCGAGCCTGACCGAGTTTCCGGAGGTTCGCGCCGTACGGCTCGACTTTGGCGGCCAGACGCGCCTCGGGCTCGGCGAGTGCAGCGATCTGCTGCGGACGCCGCAGGCGCGCCCCGCGCTGCTCAACGACGAGCGGCTGCTCG
>MEKU01000032.1:53675-55191 GCA_001767195.1 Acidobacteria bacterium RIFCSPLOWO2_02_FULL_67_21 | reverse complement strand
GGAGACGCGCGCGGCGCTCGCCGGCCTGTTCCACGTCGAGGACCCGAGCCGCATCGCGTTTGCGCACAATGCCACACACGCCCTGAACGTGGCGCTTGCGGGCCTCCTGCGGCCGGGCGATCGCGTCGTCACCACCGCGATCGAACACAATTCGGTGATGCGGCCGCTGCGGCACCTGGAGAGCCTCGGCGTCGCCCTGACGGTAGTCCCGTGCGGCCGCGATGGCGCCATCTCCGCGGAACGGATTGATGCGGCGCTGCAGGGTGCGCGCCTGCTGGTCACCACGCATGCCTCCAACGTCAGCGGCGCCATTCTCCCGATTGGCGAGCTCGCGGCGCTCGCACAGCGGCGGCGCGCGCTGTACCTGGTCGACGCCGCCCAGACTGCGGGAATCGTCCCGATCGATCTCGGCACGACCGAGGTCGATCTGCTGGCGTTCACCGGCCACAAGGGCCTCTTCGGCCCGCCGGGCACCGGCGGCCTCTACGTGCGCGAGGGCGTCGAGATTCAGCCGCTCGTGCGCGGCGGCACCGGGAGCGATTCGGCGCACGAGGTGCAGCCGGCGTTCATGCCCGACGCGCTCGAGAGCGGCACGCTCAACGTCGCCGGCATTGCCGGACTCGGTGCCGGCGTCCGGTTCGTGGCCGGCATCGGAGTGGATGCCGTGCAGGCGCACGAGCGGCGGCTCGCCACGCGGTTTGTCGACGCGGCCGCGGAGATTCCGCGAGTCATGGTTCATGGCCCGGCGGGCGCCGCGGAGCGCTGCGGGATTGTGTCCTTCAGCGTGGCCGGCGTGTCGCCGTCCGAAGTGGGGCTGCTGCTCGACGAGTCATTCGGGATCATGGCCCGCACCGGCCTGCACTGCGCGCCCTCGGCGCATCGAACGCTGGGCACCTTTCCGGCCGGCACGGTCCGCTTCGGCTTCGGATGGTTCAATACGGCCGCGGAGGTCGATGCGGCCGTCGACGCGCTCCGGCAGATTGTGGCCTGGAGCACCAAAGCCGCAGCGGGCGCGATGTGATGGACGGTCTCATCAGCTTCTTCGGGTCGCATCACGCGATTCGCGCCGAAACGGTCTTGAAGCGCCACGGCCACGCCACGCGCCTCGTGCCGGGCCCCCGTGAGCTGAGCCCGAACTGTGGCGTGGCGCTGCGGTTCGAGTACGCCCGCCGCGACGAGGTGCTGGCGCTGCTCGGCGATCGCCGCGTCCGGATCGACGGCGTCCATCTCTACACCCCTCGGACAGACGGATTCTCCTGAGCACGCTTGCAAGCCCGGCGGCTCTATGACAGCCTCAGGCGATGGCGCAGGATCGGTTGCGCGCGCTGCCCGCGGTCGGACGTTTGCTGGAACACCCGCGGGCCGAGCGGCTGTTGCAGCACTACAGCCGGAGCTATGTCGTCCGCCAGTGCCGCGATGTGCTCGATGAGATGCGACGCGCGTTGAGCCGGTCGTCCCTCGAGCCGGACGCTCTCGCCCCGGATGCCATTCTGCAGCGGCTCGAGACCGCGCTTGG
>MEKU01000032.1:50937-53654 GCA_001767195.1 Acidobacteria bacterium RIFCSPLOWO2_02_FULL_67_21 | reverse complement strand
GCCGGCCGTCGCTCCAGCGTGTGGTCAACGCCACCGGAACGCTGCTCCACACGAACCTGGGCCGCGCGCCGTTGCCGGAGGCGGCCATTGAAGCGCTGGCCGGAGCGGCCGCCGGGCCCGTCAATCTGGAATACGACCTCGAGCGCGGCGAGCGCGGCCGGCGCGAGCAGGCAGTTGAGCGGCTGCTCGTCGAGCTGACTGGCGCCGAGGCCGCCACGATCGTGAACAACAACGCCGCCGCGGTGCTGCTGGTGCTCAATACGCTGGCGAACGGCAGGGAAGTCGTCATCTCGCGGGGTGAGCTGATTGAGATTGGCGGCGCGTTCCGGATGCCCGACATTCTGTCGCGAAGCGGCGCGGCCTTGCGGGAGGTCGGGACCACCAACCGCACGCACGCTGCGGACTACGAGCAGGGGATCACCGATCGGACAGGGCTGCTGCTGAAGGTCCATACGAGCAACTACCGCATTGTCGGGTTCGTTGCCGGTGTCGACCTGCCCGAGCTCGTGGATATCGGCCGCCGGCACGCCGTGCCCGTGGTCGAGGACCTCGGAAGCGGCGCCCTCGTGGATCTCGGGCAGGCCGGGCTGCCCAAAGAGCCGGTCGCCTCGGAACGCATTGCGCTCGGCGCCGACATCGTCACCTTCAGCGGCGACAAGCTTCTTGGGGGGCCGCAGGCCGGCCTGATCATCGGCAGGGCTCCATACCTGCGGCAGATCGCGGCGAACCCCCTCCATCGGGCGCTCCGGTGCGACAAGCTGACGCTGGCGGCCATGGAGGCCACGCTGCGTCTCTATCGGGAGTCGCCCGACATCTACCGCGATATCCCCACGCTCCGGATCCTGACCCGCCCGATCGCGGAGGTCGAGGCTACCGCCCGGCAGGCAGCCGAGGCGCTGTCGCAGGCGTTGGGCGCCGGTTTCACGGTGTCGGTCGATGACGGCACGTGTCAGGTGGGCAGCGGAGCCCTGCCGGTCGATCCGCTGCCGACCCGAGTCGTGGCGATTGAACACGTGACGATGGGCGCACAGCGGCTGTCGGAGCTGTTCCGCCGTGCGATCCCGCCGATCGTCGGCCGTGTCCACGACGGCCGTTTCAGTCTCGACGTCCGCACCGTCTTCGATCCCGAGGACCTGGTTCCGCACTGGCCCCGTGATGACGATCGCTGACCTCAGGCTTCTCGACCTGGTATGCCCTTCATCATCGGAACCGCGGGCCATATAGATCACGGTAAGACGAGCCTCGTGAAGGCGCTCACGGGGCAGGACACCGACCGCCTCAAGGAGGAGAAGGCCCGGGGCATCTCGATCGATCTGGGGTTTGCCTACCTCGACCTCCCGGACGGCACCCGCGCAGGGGTCATCGACGTTCCCGGCCACGAACGGTTCATCCGCAACATGCTCGCCGGTGCGCACGGCGTCGACCTCGTCCTGTTCACGGTGGCGGCTGACGACGGTGTGATGCCGCAGACGGTGGAGCATCTCGACATCCTGCACCTGCTGGGAGTGTCACGGGCCATCTTCGTGGTGACCAAAGTGGACCTTGTTCCGGACGCTCGCGTCGCCGCGGTGGAGCGCGAGATCCGGGAGCTCGCGGCAGGGACGTCGCTCGAGGGAGGGCGGATCGTGCGGGTCTCGTCCGCGACCGAAGCAGGCCTGGCAGAGCTGCGGGCCGCCATTGCGGACGTGGCGTCGACGCTCACGGCGCCGGTGCCCTCCGGCGGCTTCCGGCTTCCGATCGATCGAGTATTTGCGCTCGCGGGGCACGGCCTCGTGGTGACTGGCACGGCGCTCCAGGGTGACGTGAAGGCTGGCGATCGCGTGCGGTGCCTGCCGGGCGGCGACCTGTTCCGGGTGCGAAGCGTGCAGGTGCACGGCGAGCAGGTCGATGCCGGCAGAGCCGGGCAGCGCGTGGCGGTCAACCTGTCCGGCACGCATCAGCCGGAGATCGCGCGCGGCCATGTACTTTGCGCGGAAGAGCTTACGATGCTCTCCGAGCGCTTTGATGCGGCGCTCGAAATCCGCCCATCGGCACCGAACGCCGTCAGAAGCCACCAGCGGGTGAAGCTGCACGTCGGAACCGCGGAGCGGCAGGCCAGGCTCATTCTGATCGGCTCCGACGGCCGGCTCGATCCCGGCGGCCGGGGGTTCGGCCGCATCGTACCGGCGGAGCCGTTGCCCGTCCTCCGGGGCGATCGATTCGTGATCCGCGGCGAATCCGGCCAGTGGACGATCGGCGGCGGCATCGTCCTCAATCCCTGGCCGGGGAGGCCTGACCGGCGGCGGCTCGAAGCCTCCCTGGAGGCGCTGCGGAACGCCGACGCCGGAGCGGCCGCAGAGCTGTTCATCGACGATCATGCAGAACTGGCGGTGCCGGTATCCGAGCTGCAGCAGTTTCTGAACGTCGGCGCAGCCGACGTGCCGGCGCGGCTGAACGGCCGGCCGTCCATCCGGCGGATTCTTCTCGACGAGTCTGTTGTCTTCACGACCGAGCGCAAGTGGACGGCGCTCACCGCAGCGATCCGGGATGCACTGGGGAGGCTTCACGGCAATGACCCGGCAGCCCCCGGCAAGGACATGCAGGAGCTGCGCGAGCAGATTGCGCCGCGCGTCCCGTCAAAGCTGTTTCGGGTCGTCATCGAGCGACTGGAGCAGGAGGGCGCGGTCGTCCGGCGCGGGAACCTGCTGTCGCTGGCCGGTCACACGAGCACGCTTCGT
>MEKU01000032.1:50533-50927 GCA_001767195.1 Acidobacteria bacterium RIFCSPLOWO2_02_FULL_67_21 | reverse complement strand
GCCGGGCGGCCGACCGCATCGTGGCGCTGCTCGACGCCAGCCCGCTGGCGCCGCCCGACGTGGCGCAGCTCGAGCGCGAAGCCGGGCTGCCGCGGCCGCGTCTGCTGGCGCTGCTGCATCACCTGGAACGCGAAGGAGCGGTGGTCAAGGTGAGCGCCGATCTCTTCTTCCGTCCTGCAGCGGTGGAAGGCGTCAGACGGCTTCTGGTGAGCGAGTTTGCCCGGCTGGACGATGTCACGCCGGCGATGTTTCGGGACCGCGTGCAGACCACCCGCAAGTACGCGATTCCGCTGCTCGAGTATTTCGATCGCGCCGGCGTGACGGTGCGTCGCGGCGGGACGCGGCGCGTGCAGGTGCAGGCGCGTGCCCGTACGTAGCGCCGGGCTTTAGCCCG
>MEKU01000032.1:45373-50524 GCA_001767195.1 Acidobacteria bacterium RIFCSPLOWO2_02_FULL_67_21 | reverse complement strand
GGCCTGAAGGCCCGCCGCTACGTCGAAATGGAATGATGGCAAAGATGCCGATTCGCAAGCGCGTGAAGCTGCTGGGCCTGACGCAGCAGGTCGCGGCCGCCGGTTGAGCGGCGAAGCTCGGCCCGGCCGACCTGCTGCAGGTCCTGCACAGCCTCCCGACGTTCGAACATCCAGATCTCATTGTCGGAACCGAGACATCCGACGATGCGGGGGTGTTCCGTCTTCGGCCGGACCTGGCGATTGTGAATACCGTCGACTTCTTCACGCCGATCGTGGACGACCCGTTCACGTTCGGCCAGATCGCCGCCGCCAACGCCTTGAGCGACGTCTACGCCATGGGCGCCCGGCCGACGACCGCGCTCAACATCGTGGCCTTTCCGAAAGGGACGCTCGACCTCGCGGTCCTCGTCGAGATCATCCGCGGCGGCGCGGACCGGGTGCGGGCGGCGGGAGCGCTGATTGTCGGCGGCCACAGCATCATCGACAAGGAGCTGAAGTACGGCCTGGCCGTGACGGGCGTCGTGCACCCGGACCGGATCGTCCGCAACGTCGGCGTCAAGCCGGGCGATGCGCTCGTGCTGACCAAGCCGCTCGGCACGGGCATCATCACGACCGGGCTCAAGCGGCGGCAGGCGTCGCGGGCGAGCGTCAGGGCGGCCGTGGCGTCGATGGTGGCCCTCAACGATCGCGCCGCCACGGTGATGAGTGGATTCCCCGTGAGCGCGTGCTCGGACGTCACAGGGTTCGGACTGCTGGGCCACGCGTTCGAAATGGCCAGCGGGAGCCATGTGTCAATCGTGCTGGAGGCGCGGTCGCTGCCGCTGCTCCCCGGCGCGCGGCGGCTGGCAAAGCTGGGGTGCCTGACGGGTGGCTGCCGGCGGAATCGCGAGTACCTGGCGCCCCATCTCAGCGTCGGACGATCGGTGGCGGCCGATCTGGCCGAGGTGGCGATGGACCCGCAGACGTCCGGCGGGCTCCTGATTGCCGTGCCGGAAGCCCGTTCGGAGGAGCTCGTCGCGGCGCTGCGCCAGCGTGGGATGGCGCAGGCGGCGAGAATCGGCTACGCGATCCCCGCCGCCGGCGCGAGCGTGCAGCTGGTGTGACCGTACGTAGTGCCGGGCTTCAGCCCGGCTTAAAGCCGGGCACTACGTGGTTATGAGACCGCTTCTATTTCCAGGCGGACCTGAACGGCTTGCCGAGCATGAACGCCGTGTTCGCGCCCTTGCGCGGCCGGTACTTCTGAGCGCCGCCGTTGTCGACCTCTGCGACGTAGACGTTGCCGTCCTGGTCGACGCTGAAATCGTGGACACCCCACATGCCGCCGGGGAAATCGCCCCACGTGCCCCACGTGTACATGAGGTTGCCGCTGAGGTCGTACTTCACCATCTTGTTCGTCCCGCGGTCTGCCGCCCAGAGGGCCCCGTCGCTGTAGATATGAATCGTGTGCACGTCCGCGGGCAGGGTTCCGACGCTCCATTCACGGAGGTACGTGCCGTTCTCATCGAAGACCTGGATGCGACGGTTCGCACGGTCGTTGACGAAGACCTGGCGCGTCATGGGATCCACGGCGATGCCGTGCACGTTGTTCATGTAGCCCGGCCGCGTCTCCTTGCCCGGCTCGCCGCGCTGCCCCCACGAGGTGACGTACTTGCCGTCCTTGTCGAACTTCACGATGCGGGTGCCGTTGTAGCCGTCGGCCACGACGAAGCTGCCGTCGGGGAACCAGTCCATGAAGGTCGGCCGGTTGAAGTGCGTCTCGTCGTTCCCCGGCATGCCGTAGGTGCCGATCGTCTGCACGATCTGCTTGCCGTCGTTGGTGATCTTGAAGATCGCATGCTTGTGGTCTTCGACGATCCAGACGTGCTTCTGCGGATCGTACGGGCTGATGGCGACGGCGTGCGGCCGCTGCAGCATCTTGTCGTACTGATTCCACGAGTCGATCAGATTGCCCTGGCCGTCGAAGACCAGGATGCAGTGCTCCCACCGCGCGTCGACGCCGAGCTGGTTGCCCCCCTTCTCCCAGGCCTGCATGCCCTGCTCGGCGATGGCGCCGGTCCCGCCGTTGCCGGGCGGGCTGGCGGTCGTCGCATCGCGCCACGGCAGGCGGCCGATCGGAAACACGAGGCTCGTTGCGATCCTTCTGACCGGAGGCCGCTGTATGTTCGGCAGCTCGCCGCGCTGCAGCACGTACACGCGGTTGGGACTTTCGGCAAAGACGCTGGAGCCGGATCCAAACGTCCACCCCTCGTGGCCGGGCAGCGTGGTCAGGTCCTTCGGCCAGGCCGCGACCGGCTCGTACGGCCCGAAGGGATCCTGCCCGCCGCGCTCGCCCGGCACCGCCGCCACGCGCAGCTGTGCGGGCGCCTGCTGCGCCGAGGCAAACGGCGGCAGGTTGATGAGGCTGGCCAGCGCCATCCCGGCCAGACCGGCGGCAATCATGGATAAAGCCTTGCGCATCGCTTTCTCCTGCTTCGCAAAAGTGCCTGGAGTGCCTGAAGTGCCTGGCGCGCCTGAAGTGCGCACTCTAGGCACCCCAGGCACCCTGAGACCCCAGGCACTCTAACACGTGCGATGATGAAGGGAATTTTCATTTTTCGCTGAGGCAAACAGACTATGCGGCGAACTTTGATCGTGGTGCCTGCGCTGGCTCTCTGCGCGGCGGTCGTGGCGGCCCGGCAATCCGCGCCGGTTCCGGCGCCGGGCCAGCAGCCGGGCGTGACGTTCCGGGCCGAGACCAACTTCGTCGAAGTGCACGCGATCGTCACCGACGAGAAGGGCGCGTTTGTCCGCGGCCTCACCCCGGCCGATTTCGAAGTCTACGAGGACGGGCGGCTGCAGTCGCCGACCGTTTTCTCGTTCGTCGATCTCGGGGTCGAGCGCCCCTTCACGCCCTCCACTGCAGCCGCGCCCATCGAGCCGGACGTCCGCGCGACGACGAGGACCTTCGACGGCCGGATCTACATCCTCGTGCTCGACGATCTGCATACCAGCATCACGCGAACGAACGGTGTGCGCGAGATCGCCAAGCGCTTTGTCGACCAGTACCTGGGGCCCGCTGATCTGGCGGCCGTCGTCTACACGAGCGGCCGTCAGGAGGCGGGCCAGGAGCTGACGAACAACCGGCGGCTGCTGAAGGCGGCCATCGACCGCTTCCAGGGCGAGAAGCTGCCGTCGGCCGGCGCCGAGAAGCTCGCGCAGCACATCCTGAGCCAGGAGGTCGAGCAGTCGCGCGTCGAGGAGGGGCAGTCGATTCGGTCGCCTGAAGCCTTGCAGCGCGCCCAAGTGATTCGCGATCCGTTCGACCAGCAGCGGGCCCTCTATGCACGCCGTTCGCTCGATGCCATCGAGAATGTCGCGCGCTGGCTGGCCGATGTCCAGGGGCGCCGGAAGGCGCTGCTGCTGTTCAGTGAAGGCTTCGACTACGACATCTATCAGCCCTTCTTCGTCGGCCGGGAGAGCGATTTGATCGTGACCGAGTCGCGCGAGGCGATCGCGGCCGCTCAGCGCGCCAACGTGAACGTGTACGGGATCGACCCGCGCGGCATGAGCCAGTTTCCCGAGATGATTCAGATCGGCGCGACGTCCGACTATCCCCAGCTCGAGTACGGCAGGTTCCAGGGCCAGCTCAAGGAGCTGCTCCTCGCGCAGGAAAGCCTGATGTCGCTGTCGGACGAGACCGGGGGGCTGGCGATCGTCAATTCCGGCGACCTGGCGGGCGGCCTCGGCCGCATCGTGCTCGACAACAGCCGGTATTACCTGCTCGGCTACTACAGCGACTCGTCGAGATGGTCGCGAAACCGCTTCATGAAGATCGAGGTCCGTCTGAAGCGGCCCGGGTTGCGCGTGCGCGCGCGGACCGGCTATCTGCCGCCCGACACGCGCGCGATCGAGCGGGCGCGGGAGGCCGACGTCAAGGCCGGCACCTCGCCCGCGCTCAGGGCGGCGCTCAACAAGCCGGTGCCGATCGGCGACCTGCCCTTCCGCGCGTTTGCGGGGGCGCTGCGCAGCCCCGACAACAAGGGGCAGGTGCTGCTGGCCGTCGAAGTCGACGGATCGGGGCTGCGTTTCACGGAGCAGAACGGACGCTTCGCCGAGACGGTGGAGGTCTCGATCGTGGCGGCGGATGCGCGGGCGAGAGTGCAGGGGGGCGACCGTCAGGCGTTCAACCTCAATCTGCTCCCGGAGACGCGCGAGCGGGTCGTGCAGAGCGGCGTGCGCATGGTGACGCAGCTTCCGCTCCCGCCCGGGCGCTATCAGATCCGCATCGGCGCGTATGAAGCGACCGGCGGCCTCGTGGGCACGCTGCCGTACGACATCGAGGTGCCGGACTTCGTGAAGACGCCGTTTGTGATGAGCAGCCTCTTCCTGACCTCATCCACGGCGTCGGCCGTGCCGACCGGGAGCACCGAAGCCGACTGGAAGGGCCTCCTGCCCGCGCCGCCGGTGGCCACCCGCGTCTTCAGCGCGGCCGAGACGCTCACCTGGTTCGTCGAGGTGTACGACAACTCCAGCGACACGGCCCATGCCATCACGATGACGGGCACGATCGCCGACGCGCGCGACGGCCGCACGATCGTGCAGGCCCGCGACAGCCGCACCGTCCAGCGCCGCGGCCAGGGGCACGGCTTCACCACCGATTATCCGCTGCGCGACCTGAAGCCGGGCCCGTACGTGCTCGCGGTCGAAGCGGTGTCGGCGACGGGCGGCCACTCCGCGCGCCGCGAGATCCTCTTTGACGTAAAGTAGGGCGGATTCCGCGGGCGGGGCGCAACCTATCGAGCCGCGGATCCGCCAGCCAGGAGAGCCATGCCCGCATACTGGGTCGCCCGCGCGAGGATCGACGATCCCGTCGAGTACAAGAAGTACACAGACAAGGTACCGGCCATCATCGCGCGGCACGGCGGCCGCGTGCTCGCGAGAGGCGGCCGCTACCGGATCATGGAGGGGCCGGAGGACTTCCACCGGTTCGTCGTAATCGAGTTCCCGACGATGGAGCAGGCCATTGCCTGTTTCGAGTCGCCCGAATATCGGGACGCCGCCGCGTTCCGCCGGCACGGCGGCGGCGTGGTGGAGAACGTGATCGTGGAAGGCGGCGACGCCACGAAGTAGCTGGTAGCCGATAGGTGGCAGCCGTAGAGGCGGGCCTTCAGG
>MEKU01000032.1:30101-45364 GCA_001767195.1 Acidobacteria bacterium RIFCSPLOWO2_02_FULL_67_21 | reverse complement strand
GGCGGGCCTGAAGGCCCGCCTCTACAGACTACCAGCTACCGGCTACCAGCCAGCGCCTAGACCGTCGCCTTCTGCAGCACGCCGGCGACGATGGCCTTGAATTCCTCCGTCGTGAGCAGGTCCTTCTTCTCGAACGATTTCGCCTTCACGCCCTGCAGGATCGCCAGCTTCTCCTCGTCGGTGGCGGAAATCCCCAGCTTCTCGCACCACTCGTCGATCGATGGCGGGCCGCTGTTCTTGCCGAGGACGATGTTCACCGGCTTCTGGCCGACCAGCTCGGGCGCGAACGGCACGTATTCGAGCGGGTGGTCTTTCCGCGCCAGGCGCACCCAGCCCGCGATGATGCCCGACTCCACCTCGTAGAGCTTCTCACCGACGATCGGCCGGTTCGGCGGCTGGGTGACCTTCGCGAGATCCATCACGAACTTCGAGACCTCGACGAACTTCTCCGTCCGAATACCGAGGTTCTGGCCGTGCAGGCAGAGCAGCGACAGCACGACGTCCTCCATCGGCACGTTGCCCGCGCGCTCGCCGAGCCCGGTAATCGTGGTGTGCGCAACCGACGCGCCGGCCGCCAGCGCGGCCACCGTGTTCGCGACGCCCAGGCCGAAATCCTGATGGCAGTGAATCTCCACGGGCTTCTTGAGGCGGTCGATCACCTTGCCGACGACATGGCTGATGGCGTCCGGCGTCGTGCCGCCCATCGTGTCGGCAATCGTCAGCGCGTCCATGTGCCCTTCGGTGGCCACCTGTTCGACGATGTCGAGGAAGCGGCTGAGCTCGGTGCGGGTCGCGTCGATGGTGAAGAACACGGTATAGAGGCCGGCTTCCTTCGCGGCGAGCGTCGTCTCGATCGACGCCTTCATCGCCCGCTCGATCGGCCAGCCGTACCCGTACTTGATCATGTGGTCGCTGGCGGGGATCTCGATCACGACGCCCTTGCACCCGCATTCCTTGACGACTTTCACTTCAGCCGGGATGCAGCGCGAGAAGCCGAAGACGTCGGCCTTCAGACCGAGCGCGGCGATGTCCGAGATGGCCGCGCGGTCCTGCGGGGAGACGGCCGGCATGCCCGCCTCGATCCGGTGGACACCGAGCGCGTCGAGCTTCTTCGCGATCGCCACCTTCTCCTCGCGGCGGAAGACGACGGCTGTCTGCTGCTCGCCGTCGCGCAGCGTGACGTCGTGAATCTTCATGTCGGCGGGAAACCGATACCGCTTCGTCACCTCTGGCAGGTAGTTCCAGGGGCTGATAAACCACTTGTCGCTCTTCCAGGGCTCGTGCATGTCACCTCCGGCCGGATCTCCGAAACGCCGAAAATTGATGTTACTCCGTGCGAGACGGGGGACTCAAGGCTCGCGGCCGGGGGCATTGGCTTTTCCGGGGGGTGTGCCACAATTCGTCACGATCGGAGGAACCGGTATGACAGTACGGCGAGGCTGGGCGTGGCGGATTGGCGTGATGGTGGCCGGCGTGTGCGCGCTCATGGTGCTTGCGGGAAGCCTCGAACCCGCGGCCCAGGAACGCGGTGCGGCGCAGGGTGAGTGGCGCTACATCGGCGGGGATGTCTTCCAGACACGCTACTCGCCCCTCGACCAGATCGACGCCGGAAATTTTCCCAAGCTGGAAGTGGCCTGGATTTGGAGGGGCGACAACTTCGGGTCGGCTGTCGACTACGTGTTTCGCTCCACGCCGATCTATGTGGACGGCATCCTGTACACCGTCGCGGGGCAGCGCCGCACCGTCGTGGCCATCGACCCGGAGACGGGAGAAACGCTCTGGACGTACCGCGAGCCCCACACGACCCGCTACGAGCGCGGCATGCGGAACAATTACGGAAAGGGCGTGGCGTACGGTGAAGTGAATGGACGCGGCGTGATTTTCTACACGTCGCCCGCCTTCTTCCTCCACGCGTTCGACGCCAAGACGGGCGAGCACCTGCAGGAGTGGGGGACTCGCGTGCCGATCCCCGGCTTTCCACAGACCGGCGTCGTTGACATGCTGCCGGACCTGGTCCGCGACTGGGCGCCGTGGACGGCGTCCGGGCTGAAGTACGACCCCGAGAAGGGGATTCCGCGTGAGATGGGGAACCTGTCGACGTCGTCGCCCCCCCTTGTCGTGAACGGGGTGGTCGTCGTCGGCAACGTGCACGAGCAGGGCTACTACCAGACGCGCATCGAGAACATTCCGGGCGACATCCTCGCCTATGACGCGCGTACGGGAAGGCCCATGTGGAAGTTCCACGTCATCCCGCGGCCCGGCGAGTTCGGCCACGAAACGTGGGAGAACGACGCCTGGAAGACGACGGGAGATGTGTCGTCGTGGGCGCCGATGTCGGCCGATCCCGCGCGCGGGCTCGTCTACATTCCGACGAATCCGCCGACCATCGACTTCTACGGTGGCTTCCGTCCGGGCCACAACCTGTTCGGCACGAGCATCCTGGCGCTCGACGTCAAGACGGGCAGGCGGGTGTGGCACTTCCAGACCGTGCACCACGACATCTGGAACTTCGACAATCCGAACGCGCCCGTTCTCCTCGATGTGACCGTGAACGGGCGCCGGACGCCGATTCTGGTGGAAACGACCAAGCAGGGCTTCGCCTACGTCTTCAACCGGCAGACGGGCGAGCCGATCTGGCCGATCGTCGAGCGCCCGGTCGCGCAGTCCGACTTGCCGGGCGAGAAGCTGTCCCCGACCCAGCCGTTCCCGACCAGGCCGGCCGCCTTCGAGATTCAGGAGCTCTCTGACGACAACCTGATCGACTTCACGCCCGACCTGAAGGAGGAGGCGCGCGCGATCGTCAAGAACTACAAGATCGGCCCGCTCTTCAATCCACCGATCCAGGTCGGTCATCCTTCCGGACTTCGCTCATTTGTGAGCTGCCCCTCCGGTGCGAGCAACATCTACTCGCCGACGGTCGCAGATCCGGAGACGGGAATCGTGTATGTCGGCACCGAGCGCTCCTGCCGCGCCGAGAATCTGGTGCCGGGCGAGAAGATGGACGAGCCGAACGATCCAAAGACCACCGGCAGGACGCTGTCGCGGTGGGTGGTGGCCAACCGGGGCGATCTGCGCGGGCCGCAGGGGCTGCCGATCTGGAAACCGCCGTACAGCCGCATCGTCGCCATCGACATGAACACGGGCGACCATCTCTGGGCGATGCCGAACGGCGATACGCCCGAACGCATCAGAAATCACCCGGCCCTGAAGGGGCTGAACCTCCCCAACACGGGCCAGCAGAGCCACCCCCTGCTGCTGGTGACCAGGACGCTCCTGCTCAATGCACCGGGCGGAACCGACTCGGTGCTGCACGCGCTCGACAAGAAGACGGGGAAACGCCTGGCGACGGTCAAGCTGCCGGCCCCAGGCAGCTACGGAATGATGACGTACATGCACGACGGCAGGCAGTACATCGTGGTGCAGGTCATGGGTCAGGGCCATCCGGGTGCGCTCGCGGCGCTCCGCTTGCCTTTGTAGGAGGAATCATGAAGAACCGGTTCCGGCTCGGTTGTGGCGTCCTGGTGCTGGCCGTGCTTGCCAGCCTGCCCTCCGGAGGCTCCGCGCAGCTTGCGGGCGTCCGGAACGGCGAGTGGCGGCATCTTGGCGGTGACGCCGGCCACACGCGGTACTCCCCGCTCAATCAGATCAACGCCTCCACCTTCGCCAAGCTGAAGGTGGCGTGGGTCTGGCGCGGCGACAACTTCGGGCCGGGCGTCGAGTACACGTTCCGCTCGACCCCGAGCTTCGTGAACGGAGTGCTGTACACGGTCGCCGGTCAGCGCCGGCAGGTGGCGGCGATCGACCCGGCCACCGGCGAGACGCTCTGGACCTTCCGGGAGCCGGAGACGATGCGGTATCTGCGCTCGCCGAGATCGGATTTCGGGAAGGGTGTCGCGTACGCGGAGGTCGACGGCCGCGGCGTGATCTTCATCTCGAGCCCCGCCTATTTTCTCTGGGCGCTCGACGCCAGGACCGGCAAGCCGCTGGAGAATTGGGGCGCGCCCGTGCCGGCGCTGTCGAAGAAATTCCCGGCGACCGGGTACGTCGACATGATTCCGGACCTCGTGCGCGACTGGGATCCGTGGAAGAACTGGAAGGGCGCGCCGTACGACCCCGACCATGGCATTCCCCAGCAGCTCGGGATGATTACGACGTCCGCGCCGCCGATCGTCGTGAACGGGGTTGTCGTGGTGCTGGCCGGCGGCGAGCCGACCTACGACCAGACCCGGATCGAGAACGTGCCGTCCGACATCCAGGGCTACGACGCGAGAACCGGGAAGCATCTCTGGAAGTTTCACGTGATCCCGCGTCCTGGCGAGCCGGGGCATGAGACGTGGCTGAACGACGCCTGGAAGTTCTCGGGCAGCATGCACTCGTGGGCGCCGGCGTCGGCCGACCCGCAACTGGGGCTCGTCTACATCGTGACGAACTCGTCGACCTACCAGTTCTACACAGGCCATCGCCCCGGCGACAACCTGTTCGGCGGCAGCATCCTCGCGCTCGATGTGAAGACCGGCCGGCGGAAGTGGCACTTCCAGATCCATCGCAGCGACCAGTGGAACTACGACACCCCCACCGCGCCGATCCTGATGGATCTCACGGTGAACGGGCGGCGGATTCCTGCGGTCGTCCAGAACACGAAGCAGGGGCTCATCTTTGCGTTCAATCGCGAGACGGGCGAGCCTCTCTGGCCGATCGAGGAGCGTCCGGTCGCCCAGACCGAGGTCCCGGGCAACTACACCGCGAAGACGCAGCCGTACCCGACGAAGCCCGAGCCGCTCGATCGCATCGTGCTCAACGGGATCACCGAGGAATTCCTGATGGACCACACGCCGGAGCTGAAGCGGCGGGCCCAGGAGGTTCTGAGCAAGTTCCGCGTCGGCGGCCTGTACATGCCGCCGCTGCCGTGGCCGAACACCAGTGGCGTCGTCAACAACGTCGGCTGTGTCGGCGGGCTGAACATTTACCATCCGCCGGTTGCGGACCCGACCACCGGGATCATGTACGCCTCACACCAACGCGGCTGCAGCGCCCCGTCGTATCTCGTGCCCTCCGGCGGGGTAGACGAGATGCGGGGGCTGCCCGGCAAGAGCGCGGAAGCCTGGCGCGGACGCGAACGCCATACGCCGACGACGGGCACGACGGTTGCGGCGTGGAAGCAGGGCGGTCCGGCCACGGGGCGTCTGCCGCTCATCGACGGGCTTCCGGTCTACAAGCCCCTGTACCAGGGGCTCGCGGCCTACGACATGAACACGGGCGAGAAGCTCTGGGACCTGCCGGTCGGCACGCCGCCAGAACGGATCAGGAACCACCCGGCGCTCAAGGGCGTGGACGTGTCCTACATGGGAGGCACCGGCCACTCGATTCAGATGGTGATGGGCGATCTTCTCGTCCAGACGACCGAGGACCTGCGAGGTGAGGCCGAAGTGGATGAGAAGGGCATGCCGCTGCTGCACGCCCGCGACAAGCGGACGGGCCGCATTCTGGCCAGCGTGCCGCTCCCGATGCCCGGCCAATACGGCATGATGACCTACCTGCATCAGGGGAAGCAGTACATCGTGGTGCAGTCGGGCAGCGCGAGGCGCAGCCAGCCGGGGTCCCTCGTGGCGCTCACGCTCGGTGAATAGGAGCACTGATTTCGTACGTAGTGCCGGGTACGTAGTGCCGGGCTTCAGCCCGGCTGAAACCGGGCACTACGTCGATTATGAAACCGGTTCTGTACATGCAAATCTGGTTTCCGGCCGCCGCGATCGGCGGGCCTCAGGTCGGGGTGGATGGTCCCTTTCTCGTGCGCCTCCTCGAGCGCCTCGGCAATCCGCTACGCGATGGCGAGCGCCTCATCGAAGGGAATCGGCGGGTCTGAAGACCCGGCGCTACGACCTGGCAGGCGTAGAGGCGGACCTTGAGGTCCGCCCGCGCGTGCGATGCGATCGGCCAGCGTTCGCCCTCGACGAGATCCATGAACAGGAACTGCGCCCGATCCGCTTCTTCGAGGCCGTGAATCGTCGCGATGTGGGGATGATTGAGGGCGGCCAGGGTCCGTGTCGTGCGACCCGGCTGGGGCTTCGCTATAATCGCGCCTCCCACGCACCCCGCGGGTCGTATCCGCCCTGTCTATCCGAGAAGAATCGCATGACGCGCGCAGACATTCTCGCGCTGCTCGAACGCCGGATCTACGACTTCACCGGGCTGCTCGTGCAGATTGGCGTCCTCAAGGCCAAGCCGGCATGACGCAGCCGACGCCCCGGTTGGTCGTGAAGGACGTGAGCAGCCGCCGGCAGGTGCCGATCGACAAAGCCCTGCTGACGATCGGCCGCGGCAGCGAGAGCGACATCCGCGTCTCCGGCGTCGGCGTCTCGCGGCACCATGCGGAGATCGCCGCGGAGAACGGCGCGTACCGCCTGCGCGACCTCGACTCCAAATTCGGCACCTACGTCAACGGGGCGCGGATCAAGGAGCACGTCCTGAGCCATGGAGACCGCATCCGGCTCGGCAAAGCGACGGAAATCACGTTTGTCATCGGAGACGAGGATCCATCCCGCGAACGGAGCGTCGTCTCGGCTGCCAGCGAGCTTCGCCACATGGCGGGTCTTCTCGAAGGGCTCCGCGCGCTCGGATCGGGACGTGTCCTGGACGATGTGCTGGCGCTGGTGCTTGACGCGGCGATCGAGGTCACCGGCGCCGAGCGCGGCTTCATCATGCTGGCCGACGAGGAGGGCCGGCTGGAGTTCAAGCTGGGGCGGGGCGAGGGGCGCGTCACGCTGTCGGGCCGCACGTTCGAGACCAGCCGGAAGATTCCAGAAATCGTGTTTGCCACCGGCGCACTGCGGATCGTCGAGGACCTGATGGACGCCAGCATGGCGGCGCAGCACCTCGGCACGGTGGCGCTCGGCATCCGCCACGTCCTCTGCGCCCCGCTCCGCCTGGTGCGCTACGTGGAGCGAGCGGAGGAGCGCGCCGACGAGAAGGTGATTGGCGTGCTGTATCTGGACAGCCGCGAGCGGGGTGCGCTCGGGTCGCAATCGGCCCGCACCGCGCTCGAGACGCTCAGCACCGAGGCGGCCGTCGCCATCGAGAACGCGCGGCTCTATCGCGAGGCGCTGGAGCGCGCGCGGCTCGATCAGGAGCTGAAGGTGGCCGCCGCCATCCAGCAGGCGCTGCTGCCCGCCTCGCATCGGAGCGGCACGTTCTTTTCGACGGCCGGCAGTTCGGTCCCGTGCCGCGCGGTTGGCGGCGACTTCTTCGACTACGTGGATGTGCCCGGCGGCCAGTTCGGGTTCATTCTCGGAGACGTCGCCGGCAAAGGCCCGCCGGCGGCGCTCCTGGCGGCCGCCGTGCTCGGGATGTTCGGCGCCGAGGCGACGTACAACTCGCGCTGCGCGCCGCTCATCACGCGGCTGAACCGGGGGCTCTTCAAGCGCGGCATCGAAGAACGATTTCTCACCGCGTTCTACGGCATTCTGGGACCCGACGGTTCGTTCCTCTACTCGAACGCCGGCCACAACGCGCCGGTTCTGATCGCGTCCTCAGGCCTCCGGCGCCTCGAGACGGGCGGGACGATACTGGGGCTGTTCGAGCACGCGGCGTTCGATGAGGAGGCACTGACGCTCGCCCCGGGCGACGTCGTCATCGCGTTCAGCGACGGCGTCAGCGAGGCGCTCAACGAGGCGGGGGAGGAGTATGGGGACGCCCGCCTGCTGGCGGCGGTGGAGGCGAACCGGAGCCGGCCGCCGAAGGAGCTCCTCGAGGCGCTCCTTGCCGACGTGCGGGGCTTCTGCGGGCGGGCCACGCAGAACGACGACGTGACGATGGTGGTGGTGCAATACAACGGATGAGGCCGAATCGCGCGTCGGACACCACGCAGTGCTCGTCATTCGCCTATCGCCGCCGTCCAGTTCACCAGCAGCGTGATCGGCACCGTGGCCGCCTCGCCGGTGGTGACGATGATCAGGAACCGCTGTCCGTCGGCCGTGACGGCGTACTGGTGGAGGGCAAAAGTTCCGGCCAGCCCCGTGGGGAGCCTCGACGTGAAGAGCGCCACGGGCGCGGCGACCTCCGGTGGCCGTGCGTCGGCTCCGAGCGCAATCGGCACCGCAACAATCGCGCCGTCCGGTGCGACGTAGTACAGCTCACGGCCGTCGCGCCGCCAGTGCGGCTGGCCGCCGCCCGCCGTCGAGATCTGCCACCGGCCGGTGGCATTTGGAAACGGCTGCACGTAAATCTCGGCTCGCCCCGATGCGGTTGAGCCGTAGGCGAGCCAGCGGCCATCCGGCGAGAACCGGCCGTCGAAATCCTCGAAGGGCGTATTGACAACGGGGAAGGGGCGCCGCGCGTCCCGTTCGCCGTCGAGCGGCAGCGCCCACAGATCGCGTACCGTCACCGGATCGACGACGCGATACAGGAGATAGCGGCCGTCGGGCGACCAGTGCAGCGGAAACCCGCTCAGCGGCATGTCCAGCAGGAGCTCGTCGGCGCCGGCGCCGCCGGCCAGCTTCTGATAGAGGTTGTACGCATTCTTCCCGCGGTTCGACGCGAAGGCGACGCGGTCGCCGTCCGGCGACCATATCGGGAACATGTCGCCGGCGGGGTCAAACGTGAACCGCGAGGCGATGCCTCGCCCGACCTCGAATAGCCACACGTCGAGGTTGCGGTCGATGGTCCGATAGAAGGCAATCTGCTTCCCATCGGGCGACAGCGTCAGGCTCTCGGGCTGTGCCGTGTCGGGGGTGTCGATTAGGCTCGAGAGTCTTCCGGCGCGATCGAACCAGGCCAGTTGGCGCCGTGCGACACCCGAGGCTGCTCGAAAAGCCACCAGTCCGCCGTCGCTTGCCGACAGCGTCTGGCCTGCATTTCCTCCCGTCTCCAGGACCTGCTGTGCAAGTGGAACCGGCTCGCCGCTGAGGGTACGCGCGCCGGCATCGAAGCGCTGCGCGTAGAGCGTTCCCTGGCGGACGAACAGCAGGTGGCCGGACGGCGAGTACGCCACCTGTGTCGCGTCGACGAGAAAGCGCGGCTCGGGCGCGTCGAGCGCGGCCACATAGGCGCCAGGCGGCGCACCCGCTTGCGCGATGTAGAGGAAGTGATTTCCGTCCGGCAGAAACGCCGGCCTGGCGTGGGACGACTGCTGTGCGGTCGTTCTCGTGACCTCAACTGCCTCGCCCCCGGCGGCGGAAATCCGGTAGATCCCCGCGGCCTGCCCACGGTTGGTCCTGAAGAGAATCACCCCTTCAGAGCTCCAAGACCCGCCGGAGAGCGCGTTGGCTGTAAGAACCTGCGGTGCGCCGCCAGAGATGTCCAGCCGCTTCAATTGGTTGTCGGCGACAAAGGCGATGCTCCGGCCGTCCGGAGACCAGAAGGGCGACGACGCTCCGTCCGTGCCGGCCAGCGGCCGGGCCACCGGGTCGTCGAGCGACCGCAGGTAGAGCGTCTGCCGGCCGTCGACTTCCGCTGCGTAGACGATCTGCCGTCCGTCTGGTGACAGCGCGATCGACTCGGGCGTGCCGCCCGGCGGCGTCGTCAGTTCGAGGCGCATCAGCGGCGCATCGGTCGCCGCGGGCCCGCGGCTGGCCAGTAGCGCGACCGCCGCTGCAACGACGATGGCGACCCAGGCGATCCGTTCCCGGGTGACGACGCGCCCGACGCCGGCAGGAGCCGGCGCATGATGCGCCGGCGACTCGCCCGAGTAGCCGGCGAGTGCCTCGAGCGCGAAGGCCAGGTCGGTCGTGGACTGAAAGCGCGCGGCGGGATCCTTCTCCAGGCAGCGCTCGACAATGCGGACGAGCGCCGGGGGGATGTGACGCTCGGCGGCGGGCAGGTCGGGCGGGTCTTTCTGGAGGATGGCGCTGAGCGTCTCAACCGGCGTGGCGCCGGCAAAGGCGCGCTGCCCGGCGAGCATCTCGTAGAGGATGGCGCCAAACGCGAAGATGTCGGAGCGGTGGTCCACGGTCTGGCCGCGCGCCTGCTCGGGCGCCATGTAGCCGACCGTGCCGAGCAGCAAGCCGGGCCCGGTGCCGGGATCCGCAGTAGTGTCCGGACTGGCGTCCGCCAGCGCCGGCGTCGCCTGTGTCAGTTTGGCGATGCCGAAGTCGAGGATCTTCACGCGGCCGTCGCCGGTGACGAAGATGTTCTCGGGCTTGAGGTCGCGGTGCGTGATCTGCTGGGCGTGCGCCGCGGCGAGGCCGCGCGCGATCTGCGTGGCGTAGTCGACCGCCCGCCGTACGCTGAGGCCGTCGCGCTCCTCGGCCGGCTCCGCGCGCTCGCCGAGGGACGGCGCCCCCGAGCCGCTGCTGCTGCGCGCGCCGCCGCCCGTCTGGCCGATGCGCTCGCGCAGACTGCTGCCCGAGAGCAGCTCGGAGACGATGTAGGGCACCGCCTGCCCCGAGCCTGTCGAAGGGTGCCGGCCGATGTCGTAGACGGCCAGGATGTTGGGGTGGCTGAGGGCGGCGGCGGCGCGCGCTTCCTGCTCGAAGCGGCGCAACCGCTCGGGATCGGTGCTCGCGGTGGCCGGGAGCACCTTGACGGCCACGTCGCGGCCGAGCCGCGTATCGCGCGCGCGATATACCTCGCCCATGCCGCCGGCGCCCAGGGCGGACTGAATCTCATACGGACCGAGGCGTGTGCCTGGACCGAGGGACATAGATGGGCTGAAACGCCGAGCGGATTATACAGTGCCTCATCGAGAGGGCCGGATGCTGCGGCGTCACGTGTGACGGTTGGATCGACGCTGACGATTCATCGACAGCTCAGGACTGCTGGTCGCCACAGCACACGCGCTTCCACGCCTCAGCGTCATGCCTCGTACTGACATCGACGTGCCTCCTCGCCACAGAGAGTACTTCGTTCGCTGTGGTACGATCATCGGTCGAGCGCGATGCCGACCATCCGTTTTACGCTGAATGGCCGCCCGGCCGAGGCCTCCTACGAGCCCGGAATGCACCTGCTCGAGGTGCTCCGCGAGGAATGCGGCATTGTGTCGGCGAAGAACGGCTGCGCGCCGGAAGGGGCGTGCGGCTGCTGCCTGGTGATGATCGACGGCCGCCCCGCGCTCTCGTGCCTGCGCAAGCCCGAGCAGATGGACGGCCACGACGTCGTCACGCTCGAGGGCGTGCCGGAAGAGATGCGCCGCATCATCGCCGAGGCGTTCGTGCTCGAAGGCGGCGTGCAGTGCGGCTTCTGCATTCCCGGCATCGTCGTCCGCGCCGCCTCCCTCATCGAGCATGGCAAGACCGGCGATCGTAACGCCATCACGAAGGCGCTGGACGGCCATCTTTGCCGGTGCACGGGCTACGGCCGCATTGTGGACGCGATCCAGACGGCGGGCGAGGCGATCGAGAACGGAGGCCGGCTGCCCGATCGGCCGAGGCGGCACGACTTCTTTGGCGAGCCGTTCGGGCTGACGCGCAATTCGGCGTTCGCCAACGGCAACGGGAACGCGAATGGCGTCGGCAAATCGGTGGCGCGGCAGGGGGGCGTGGAGCAGACGCTCGGCCAGAAGCCGTTCGTCGACGACATGCGCGTGCCCGGGATGCTGCACGGCGCCATGGTGCCGGCTGCGCACCCCCGCGCGAGGGTGCTGAGGATTCACATCGAGGCAGCGGCCGCAATGCCGGGGGTCGTGCGCGTGTTCACGGCCGCGGACGTTCCAGGGTTCCGCGGCACCGGGTTGAACGATCCGGACCAGCCGGTGCTGGTCGCCGAAGGCGAGGTGACGTGCTGCGTGGCCGATTTCGTGGCGACGGTGGTGGCCGACACGCCGTTTCACGCGCGTGAGGCGGCCAACCAGGTGGAGGTCGATTACGAGGTTCTGACGCCGATCGTCGATCCGTTCGAGGCGCTCCAGCCCGGGGCGCCGCTCGTGCACTCCGATCGGACATTTGCGCCCCGTCTATCCAATGTGCTGCAGCCGGTGACCGCGTTTGCCCGCGGTGACGTCGATGGCGCGCTGGCGGCGTCGGCGCATGTCGTCGAGGCGACGTTCCAGACCCAGCCGATCGACATCGCGTTCCTGGAGCCTGAAGCCTGCCTCGCGGTGCCGCACGGCAAGGGCGTCCGGGTTCACTCCGAGAGTCAGGGGTCGGTATACGACCATCAGCAGATCGCGAAGATCCTGAGTCTCGACCCCGCGGACGTCGAGATCGTCCTGGCGGCCAGCGGCGGCGCCTTCGGGGCGAAAGAGGAGCTGTCGATTCAGGGTCAGACAGCCGTGGCCGCGTACCTGCTGCAGCGCCCGGTCAAGACCGTGCTCACGCGGGAGCAGTCCCAGCGGCATCACGTCAAGCGCCATGCGATGACGATCACGCTCACCGTGGGCGCCGATGCCGACGGACATCTCCTGGCGCTACGGTCGCGCATCGTCGCCGATGCCGGCGGGTATCACACGACGAGCGCGAAGTGCGCGCTGCGCGCCGCGTGCCACTCGTGCGGCGTGTACCGTGTGCCGAACGTCGATATCGAGGCGAAGGCGGTCTACACCAACAATCCGAACGCCGGCGCCATGCGGGGCTTCGGGAGCAATCAGGTGCAGTTCGCCCTGGAAGGGATGCTCGACATCCTGGCCGAGCGGGTGGGAATCGATGGGTGGGACATCCGCGAGCGGAACATCCTGAATCCGGGCGACGCGTTCGGCACCGGGCAGATCATGCGGCCCAGCGTGGCCGGCGCCCGTGCCGCGCTGGACGCCGTCAGGGACGTCTACAAGAAGGCGAAGTACAAAGGGATCGCCTGCGGGATCAAGAGCACCGGGCTCGGCAACGGCACCATTGAAGGCGGCTACATCAAGATCCGGATCGTCGAGGGTCCGCGGATCGAGATCCTGAACGGCTACACCGAGATGGGCCAGGGCGTGTTCACCGCCACGATGCAGGCCGTCTGTGAGGAGACCGGGCTGCCGGCCGGGATCATGACGGTCCAGTGGGACCATGAACTCGGCGAGAAGTGCGGCGAGACGTGGGCGTCCCGCGCCACCACGTTGAGCTGTGCGGCGGCGCAGCGCGCCGCGCGGAAGCTGGCAGAGGATCTACAGGCCCGGCTGAAGCCGGGCACTACGTACGACGAGGCGCTGCGGGATCTTGTCGGGCGCGAGTATTACGACGAGTGCGTCTATGACTTCACCACGAGGCCGGGCACGCCGGAGTCGGTGCTCAATCCGACCACGCACCTGACGTTCAGCTACGCCACGCAGGTCGTCCTGCTCGACGACCGCGGCCGGCTCGAGCGCGTCGTCGTCGCCAACGACGTCGGCCGGGCGATCAATCCGAGGCTCTGCGCCGAGCAGATGGAAGGCGGCGTGCACATGGGGCTCGGCTACGCGCTGTCGGAGGATTTTCCGACCACGGGCGGCGTGCCCGACTCGCTTGCGCTGAGGGATCTGGGGATCGTGCCCGCGAAGTACATGCCGCCGGTCGACGTCATCCTCATCGAAGTGCCCGACGAAGTCGGCGGGTACGGCGCGAAGGGCGTCGGTGAGATCGGCTGCGTGGCGACGGCGCCGGCGGTGGCCGGGGCGCTCTATTCGTACGACCGTATTCGCCGGTTCAGCATGCCGATGCAGGACGCGCCGGCCGCGCAACCGATGGTCCCGAAATCGCGCCGCACGCGGGCGACACGAGGCGGCCGGGTACGCTCCCCGAAGGCCCCGCCGCTCGGCATCCACGCGAATTCGTGATTCCGGGCGCGCCCGTTTGACCCCTCGTCCCCCGAATATACCCCCGAATATCTCCCCCGAATATCCCTGGTTGACACGCCGCCGCGCTCACGCGTAAGGTCCGCGTACTTTGCGAGAATCCCTGACGCGTGGAGTATTTTGGGCGCCTGCGTTCCGGCTCGCCGCGGCGGCCATGCTTGCGGCCGCGGCCGCCTGCCGTGCAGCGCCTCCGCCGACCGATGCGGGACCGGCCGCCGATCCTCTCGCTGAGAGCGCCGAGCAGGTGCGGCTCGTGGGCCACCACGACCTCCAGGGCCGCGAGTCGCTGGTCGTGACCGCGCTGTCCGATGCCGCCAACGGCCGCTGGGTCTATGTCGGCCATCATGAGAGCTACTGGGACGGCAAGCCGAAGATGAACGACATCACCGGAGGGATGGAATGGAACGGCACGTCGATCGTCGACGTCGCCGATCCGGCGCGGCCCAGGCTCGTGTGGCACATCCCGAACGACTCGAACCGCAACTCGCGCGGCGTATCGGTGGTCTACGACTACACGTTCGACGGCTCCGGTCGCGACTACCTGATTCGAAACTCCGAGGCTCTGACGCAAGGCGAAACCGGCAACGACCTCAAGTACCAGATTTTCGACATTACCGACCGGGCGACCAATCCATCCGCCATTTCCCTCGTCGCCGAGATTACGGGCACGCCGCCCAACTCGTGCGGTCCCGGCTGCGGCGGTCGCTTCAGGATGCGCGCGCACAAGGGGTGGTGGTCGCAGGAGACCGGCTATTTCTATGCCGCCTCCGGCGAGCCCGGGTTCCGCAACGTGGTCATTCAGATCTTCGACCTGCGCAACCCGCGGCAGCCGTCCTTTGTCGGACGGGCGTGGCTGCCGGGGCTCAAGGACGGAGAACCGGGCTACGAAGGCCAGTACTCGCACCATCCGGTCGTCGACGAGCCGCAGCAGCGGCTGTACGTCGGCTATCGCAACGCCGGCGGCCAGATCGCGTCGTTCGACATCTCCGATCCCGCGCGCCCGAGGCTCGTCTGGTCGCTCGACATGAACCCGCCGTTCCGCGGCCCGCATACCGTGTCGCCGATCCTCTATGAGCAGGTGCCGAACTTCGGTCCGGGCGCGCTGCCGAGGACCTATGCGTTTGTCGTGGACGAGGCGAGCGGCGAGGCCGACACCACGCCGTGCGCGCACGGCGTGCGCGCCGCGTCGTACATGGTGGACATCACGACCGAAGCGAGGCCGATGCCGGTGTCGGTCTGGCAGGTCCCGGTCGGCGACTACTGCACGAGGGGCGGCCGCTTCGGACCGCACCAGTCGGCCGAAACCGTCAACGGCCGCCTCAATCGCTTCGAGAACAAGGTCGCCTGGCTGGCGTACTTCAACGCCGGCGTGCGCGTCGTCGATCTCTCCAATCCCTACAGCATCCGGGAGATCGGCCACTACATTCCGAAGCCGAATGCGAACGCGCACCCGATCGCGATGAACCAGCCGGTCATGATTCAGATGAACGACGTCGACCTCGACGATCGCGGCCTCGCCTATGCCTCGGATCGCGTGGGCTCGGGGCTCTACGTGCTGGAGTACACAGGCGACTAGATTCGT
>MEKU01000032.1:21620-30093 GCA_001767195.1 Acidobacteria bacterium RIFCSPLOWO2_02_FULL_67_21 | reverse complement strand
AGGCCGGGCTGAAGCCCGGCCTCTACGCCAGCGGAAAACAGGAACAGCGGGAAGGAGAATGCATATGCGCGATCACATGTTGCGAGCGGTCGTGGTAGTGAGCACGGTATCCGCGGCCGCGCTCGCGCTCGGCTGCAACTCCGCGAACAGCAATCCGGAAACGGACACAGCGGCCACTGCCGCGCCGGCACCGGGCGAACGGGGTGGACAGGAGGAGTTCGGGCCGTACGAGCTCGCGGGTGACTGGCCCACGCCGCTTCCGGACGGCCCGGACGGTGTCACGCACGCCGGCTGGACCTGGGGCTCGACCGGCGCCATCTGGGCCGAGACTCCCGACCGGATCTGGATTGCGATGCGCGGCGAGCTGCCGCTTCCGCCGGGCGTCTCGCCCTGGACGCCGTACGCGTTGCTCAATCCCTCGCGCGGCAACTCGACCGGCAATGACGACGGCCTGAGCGCCACGTGCGAGCCGGCGGAGAAGCGCGGCTGGCAGCGACGCTACCACCACGTCATCTTCGTCGTCGACAGCAAGGGCAATCAGGTCCAGTACTGGAACCAGCACGACAAGCTGTTCGAGCGGCCCTGCGGGCGCGGCCCGCACAGGATCAAGATGAGCCCGTACGATCCCGAGAAGCACGTATGGGTAATCGACGATCAGCTGCACGTGATCCACAAGTTCACCTACGATGGCACGCTGGTGCAGACGCTCGGCACGATGGGCCAGCGGGGACGCGACGGCGGACGGCTGTTCGATCGGCCGACGGACATCGCCTGGCTGCCCGACGGCACGTTCTTCATCAGCGACGGCTACGGCGGCACGCGCGTCGCCAAGTTCGCGCCCGACGGCAAGTTCCTGACGGACTGGGGGAGCGCGCCGAAGGACCCGAAGAACCCCGGGCCCAATGAATGGAACACGGTGCACAGCATCGCGATCAGCGCCGACCGCCGGGTCTTCGTGGTCGACCGCGGGCACCGGCGATTCCAGGTGTTCGACGAGAACGGCAAGTTCCTCACGATGTTCTCCACAGGCATGCGCTCGTCGCCGTACTACCATTTCATCTCGACCGACGGCGACCTGTGGGTGTCGGACGGCGGCACGCAGCGCATCCTGAAGTACGACCTGGATGGCAACTATCTGTACGGGTGGGGTGGTCCGGGACGGCTGGAGGGACAGTTCAACGGTCCGCACCAGATCACGACCGATCAGAACGGCAATCTCTATGTCGCGGAGGTCTTCAACGGCCGGATGCAGAAGTTCCGTCCCAAGGCTGGCGCCGACCCGGCCAAGCTGGTGGGGCAGGAGCTGCGATATAGAGCCGGGACGTAAGAGTAGGCAGTAGGCAGTAGGCAGTGAAGTGCTTGCTGCCTACTGCCTACTACCTCGCGACGTCCACGATCTGCTCCTTGACGCCGTCGGCCCGCGGCTGGAACTTCTGTACGCGCGCGTTGTAGTCCTCGGCCACGTACAGATTGCCTTCGCTATCGACGTCGAACCAGTGGGGACCCCAGAGCGCGCCCGGGACCGGGCCCCACGTGCCCCACGTCGACCCCTTTACGAGACGCCCGTCGAGGTCGTACTTCTGGAAGGTCTGCGTGTAGCCGTCCGACACCCACATGACGCGGCCGTCCTTCGACAGGCGCATGCAGTAGGGCGCCACGATGTTGGGCCACTGGTCGAGAGGCTTCAGGTTCTGGTCGAACACCTGAATCCGTGAGTTGCCGCGGTCGGCGACGTAGACGCGGCCGCGTGAGTCGACCTGAATGCCGTGCGTCCCATTCAGCTCACCGGGCGCGCTGCCTTTCTTGTCGAACCCTGAGAGGTACTTGCCGCCGGCGGAGAACCGGCTGACGCGGCTGCCACCGGTCAGATAGAACTCTCCGCTGGGCAGGAAGGCCATGTCCTGCGCCGAGAAGTCGTCGGGATCCGCGCCCGGCACGCTGGCGGCCGCGATCTCGAGGAGCAACCGCTTGCCGTCGCGCGAGAATTTGTACGCGCTGTTGCTCCCCTGATCGACGATCCAGATGTGCGGCTCCTTGTCGTAGGAATTGACGAGAATGCGGTTAACGCCTTCGACCTTCTTGTTCCAGTGCTCCCACGAGTCGAGGAGCCGGCCGCTGCGGTCGAAGATCATGATGATGTGCTCGTACCGGCCGATCCGGGTGGTGAGATCGCCGAGCGCCGGCACCAGTTTCGGCACCGTCGTCGGGCCCCACTGGCGCGGGCCCTGGTAGTTGGTCGGCAGCTCGCCGCTCGTCGCCACCCAGATCCGATCGGGCGTCTCGGCCCAGACGCCCGCCGCGCGGCTCATCTGCCAGCCTTCGTGATTGGGCAGCGGTTGGGGCCAGCCGACGACCACCTCGTACGGGCCGCTCAGATCCTGACCGCCCTTCCCGTTCACCGGCGAGTACGGACGCGCTCTGGTGTTGCCGGCGTTGGGGTCGTGCTGTGCCTGCCCGGCCAGCGCTCCGAGCACGACGACCACCGTGCTTGTGATTGCGATGCGACGTGCTTTCGACCGCGACATCTCTCCTCCGTTCCCGAGCTCGCTTCCTAGATCTTCGTCGAACCTGCGATGTATAGTACCTGCTCTTTCTGCCTGTGGCGCGAAGTGATTTTTCCCCGAGACCGAGTGTTTTTCCCCAGAGGGAGTAGCCGTTCATGAGCATGGTTGTTGACCCGAAGAAGAGCAACGGGATGGATCTGAGCTGGCTTGGCAAGCCGCACGAGTACGACCCCGGGCGCCTGTACAGCCAGACCGGCGCCGACTGGCAGTACCGCGTCGATTTCGATCGCCTTCGCCGCGAGCGGTTGGTGAAGCTGCAGGCCGAGATGAAGGCCGAGGGGCTCGGCGCGCTGGTGCTGTTTGCCGGGGCGAACATCCGGTATGCCACCGCCTCCTATCAGGGGAACTGGAAGTACAACATCAACATCCGCTATGCGGTGGTGCCCACGGAAGGCAAGCCGACGCTGTTCGAGACCGCCGGCTCCGACCTCCAGTGCGCCAGGATCGACCTCCCCTGGATGGAGGGCCGTATCCGTCCGGCCATCACCTGGCAGTGGGCCGAAGGGGCGGTGCCCTACATGGCCGGCCGGATGGCCGACAGCGTGGTCGAGGTGCTGAAAGAGCACGGCGTGCTGAAGGAGAAGATCGGCATCGACAACCTCGACATGCCGGCATTCGAGGCGTTTCAGAAGGCGGGCCTGACGATCGTCAACGGCTGGCCGGCGGTGTCGCGGGCGCGGACGGTCAAGACGCGCGACGAGATCGAGCTGCTGAAGCAGGCGTCGAGCATCGGCGACGCGGCGATGTGGAAGATCAAGTACGAGTGGCTGAAGCCGGGCGTCCGCGAGCGCGAGATCGAGGCCAAGGTGCACGAGTTCATGCTCGAGCGCGGCTGCGAGATCATCTACGACATCATCGTCGCCTCCGGCGGCAACACGAGCCCGTACCGGCGCTGGGCGACCGACAAGCTCATTCGTCAGGGCGATCTCGTCATCGTCGACATCAACGCGGTCGGGCCGTCCGGCTACTTCATCGATTTCGTGCGCTGCTTCAAGTGCGGCGGCCCGTACGGCACGAAGATGACCGGCAAGGAGGTCGACCTCTATCGCGAGGTGTACGACTCGATGTACGCCGGCCTGGCGCACCTGAAGCCCGGCAGCACGACCGCGGACGTCGCAAAGGCGTTTCCCACGTACGACGACGACACGTACGGGACGGTGACGCTGCAGCAGTTTGCGCACAGCATCGGCATCACGCTGTACGAGGGCATGTGGATCTCGCGCGCGTATTCGATGAAGTACCCGGCTGAGATCAAGGAGAACATGTACTTTGCCATCGAGACGTTTGCGGGCCACCAGGGCCTCGAGCAGACCTGCCGCCTCGAGGAGAACGTGCTCGTGAGCGCCGACGGCCCGGTCGTCTTCACGCGTATGGAGCACATGGAAGAGGCCATGAGTCGGTAGGCAGTAGGCAGTGGGCAGCAGGCAGTGAAATGCCTGCTGCTTCTGCCGTTGTTTCTGCTGCCTACCGCCTACTGCCGACTGCCTACTATGTCATTCCACGTCGCCGTCGCCGACTCCGTCTTTCCCACGCTCGACCCGGCGCGCGAGGTGCTCTCGGCGATCGGCGCCACCCTCGACCTCTCGCCGGCACCGACCCCGGAGGCGATCCTCGGCGTCGCGAGGGATGCCGACGCGCTGCTCGTCACCTACGCGAAGATCACGGCGGACCTGATCCGGCAGCTCACGCGCTGCCGGATCATCTCGCGATTCGGGATCGGCGTCGACAACGTCGATCTCGCCGAGGCGACCGCCCGGGGGATCGTGGTCACGAAGGTCCCCGACTACTGCATCGACGAAGTCTCGGATCACACGATTGCGCTCCTGCTCGCGGTGGTGCGGAAGATCCCGTTCGCCAACGCGCAGGTGCACGGGGGCACGTGGACGATGCCGGCGGTGGTCCCGATCCATCGCCTGCGGGGCACGACGCTGGGGCTGGTGGGGTTCGGCCGGATTCCGCAGCTCGTGGCGCCGAAGGCGCAGGCGTTCGGCATGAAGGTCGTAGCCTACGACCCGTACGCGCCGGCGGAGGTGTTCGCGCGCGCCGGTGTGGAGCCTGTCGAGTTCGACGCGCTGCTGAAGACGGCAGACTACGTCTCCATTCACAGCCCGCTGGTCCCCGAGACGCGCAACCTGTTCAACACGGCCGCCTTCAAGCAGATGAAGCGGTCGGCGTACTTGGTGAACACGGCCCGCGGCCCGATCGTGGACGAGGCGGCGCTCGCGCGCGCGCTCGATGCCGGCGACATCGCCGGCGCGGCGCTCGACGTGATGAGCCAGGAGCCGCCGCCCTCGGACTCGCCCCTCCTGGGTCGGAGCAACGTGATCATCACGCCGCATACGAGCTTCTACTCCGAGGAGTCGCTCGTGGAGCTCCAGACGAAGGCGGCGCAGGAAGTCGCCGCGGTGCTCACGGGCAAGCCGCCCCGCAACCCGGTGAACCCCGAAGTGTTGCGCGTATGAGAGCGATGGTCCTGACGGCCCCGGGCGAGCTGGCGCTCCAGGACGTCGCCCGTCCGGCGCGCGGGGAGCAGGACGTGCTCGTGCGCGTCACGCACAGCGGCGTCTGCGGGACCGACTACAAGATCTTCAACGGCTCCATCCCGGTCCGGTATCCGCGGATCATGGGCCACGAGATGATCGGTGACGTCGCCGAACCGGGCGGGGCGCCGCTGCGTGCCGGCGACCGCGTCATCATCGACCCCGAACTCTTCTGCGGCGCCTGTTTTCATTGCCGCATCGGCCAGACCCACCTGTGTCCCAACGGCGTCCTGCTCGGCCGCGACGCCAACGGCGGCTTTGCCGAGTATCTGGCCGCGCCGGCCTCGCATGTCTTTCCGCTGCCCGACGCGGTGGAGCGCCGGGCGGCGCCGATGATTCAGGTGCTCACGACCTGCGTGCACGCCCAGCGTCAGGCCGCGATCTTCCCCGGCGAGTTCGTCGCCGTGCTGGGTCTTGGCGTGACCGGACAGCTGCACGCGCAGCTGGCGAAAGGGCGCGGAGCGACCGTCATCGGCGTCACTCGAAGCGCCGAGCGGCGGGCGCTGGCCGAACGGCTCGGCGCCACGATCGCGTTCCCCGGCGGCGTTCGCGCCGTCGAGCAGGTCCGCGGCGCCACCGAGGGGCGCGGCGCAGACCTCGTCATCGAGACGACCGGTGCGGTCGACCAGCTCGCAGCGGCGGTGAAGATGGTCCGATCCGGCGGCCGCATCCTGATGTTCGGCGTCATCACCGCGACGGAGGCGGCGCTGCCGTTCTACGACCTGTATTTCAAGGAGCTGTCGCTCATCAACTCGCGGGTGGCCAGAAGCGGGGATTACCCCGCCGCCATCGGCCTGGTGAAGTCCGGGCTGGTGCGCCTCGACCCGCTCATCAGCGACGTGCTGCCGCTCGACAGGCTCGACGCGGCCATCGGCCTGCTGGGCGCCGACGGCAGCCCCGCCCGCATGAAGATCGTGCTCGAACATTGACCTACCTCATCACCCAGTCCCTCAACGGGCTCTTCTCCGCCGCGCTGCTGTTCCTGATTGCCAGCGGGCTGACGCTCTCGTTCGGGGTGATGAAGATCGTCAACATCGCCCATGGCTCCTTCTACATGCTCGGGGTCTACGTGGCGTACTCGGTCGTCCTTCGAACCGGGAGCCTCTGGCTGGGCGCGGCAGCCGCCGTCGCGGTCGTGGGCACCCTGGGCCTGCTGATGCAGCGGCTGTTTCTCCGCCGCTTCGGCGCCGATCCGCTCCCACAGATGATGATGACGATGGGGTTTGCGCTGCTGTTTCGGGATGCGGCGCTCATGATCTGGGGCGGCGATCCGTTCGCGCTGCCGTACCCGTCGTGGCTGAGCGGCTCGATCGAAGCAGGGGACGTGGTCTTTCCGTCGTACCGTCTCTTCGTCATCGCCGTCGCCGGGCTGGTGGCGATCGGCCTGTGGCTGGTCAGCGACAAGACGCTCGTCGGCGCCAGGCTGCGCGCGACAGTTGACGATCCCGAGATGGCCTCCGCGGTGGGCATCCACGTGGCGCGGCTTTCGGGGCTGGTGTTTGCCGCCGGCGCGGCACTGGCCGCCTTCGGCGGCGTGATGGGCGGGCCGATTCTGGGAGGCTATCCCGGCATCGATTTCGACCTGCTGCCGCTGGCGTTCGTCGTGGTGATCGTCGGCGGCATGGGCAGCCTCAAAGGCGCGCTCGTCGGCAGCGTCGTCGTCGGCATGATCGACAATTTCGGCAAGGCGCTCGTGCCCGAGCTGTCGTACTTCACGCTGTTTGCGCCGATGGTCCTGGTGCTGGCGTTCCGGCCGACGGGATTGTATGGAAGGGCGTAGAGCGGTCTCCGCCGTTCTTGCCCTGGCCTTTCTCATCGGTCCCCTCGTGCTCAGCTCGTACTGGATCGGGCTGCTGACACAGGTGGTGATCCTCGGCCTGCTGGCCATGAGCCTCGACATCCTGCTCGGGTACGCCGGGCTGCCGTCGCTCGGGCACGCCGCGTTCTTCGGCGTGGCCGCCTACGCGGTCGCCGTGCTGTCGACCGGCTACGATGCGGGGTTCTGGACGTGCGTCATCGGCGGAATTCTCATCGGCACGGCGCTGAGTGCCGCGCTTGGCGCCATCGTGTCGCACGTCCGCGACGTGTACTTCCTGATGATCACGCTCGCACTGGGCATGGTCCTGTGGGGGTTGTCGTACCGGTGGATCCCGGTGACCGGCGGCGACAACGGGATTTCCGGCATTCCGTCGCTTGAATCGCATGCAGGGCTGCCGGTGTCGGGGCCGCTGGTCTTCTATTACGTGTCGCTGCTGGTCGCGGCCGGGTGCGCGGCGATGATGGCGCGGCTCGTGCGCTCGTCCTTCGGCCTGACGCTCCGTGCGATCCGCGAGAACGAGCCGCGGATGAAGAGCCTCGGGTTCAACACCTGGCTGCACTGCTACCTGGCGTACGTCATCGCCGGCCTGTTCGCGAGCGTGGCAGGCGTGCTGTGGGCGTACTACAACGGCTTTGTCAGCCCCACGTACCTCGACCTGACCGCCTCGTCTGAGCTCTTTCTGATGGTGACGCTGGGCGGCCCGGCGACGCTGGCGGGTCCGGTGGTCGGCGCCGGGCTGATCGTGCTGCTGAAGAACGTCATGAGCGCCTACACCGCGCGATGGCTGCTCGTGCTCGGCATGGTGTACATCGTGGCCGTTCTGACCGCGCCGCAGGGGTTGTGGAATCTCGGGCACCGGAGGCGTACGTAGTGCCGGGCTTCAGCCCGGCGCGGCTTGGCTGAAGCCAAGCACTACTCTGAGGTACGTAGTGCCGGGCTTTAGCCCGGCCATGGCTTGGCTGAAGCCAAGCACTACGGACGGAGTCAACATGCGAAGAACTCAATTCCTCGCCGTCGTCCTCGCGATCGTGGTTGCGGTCGGGCTGGTCGGCGCACAGACGCCCCAACCGCCGATCAAGATCGGCTTCATCGTGCCGCTCTCGGGCCCGTACGCGCAGAACGGCCGCGACATCCTCAACGGCTTCCTGCTGTGCCTCGAAGAGGCCGGGTACCGGGCGGCAGGTCGTGAGATCCAGCTCGTCATCGAGGACGACGAAGCGATTCCGGCCGTCGGCCTGACCAAGGCGCGAAAGCTCGTCGAGAGCGACCAGGTGCATCTGATGGCGGGCGCGCTGCTGTCGTCCACCGGCTATGCGCTCGCGCCGTACATCGATTCGATGCACATCCCGATGGTGTACCCGGTGGTGTCGGCCGATGACCTGACGCAGCGGCGCCGCAGCCCGTGGATTCTGCGGACCGGATGGAGCGGCAGCCAGCCGAACCACCCGTTCGGCGAGTACGCGTACCACACGCTGAAGCTGCGGCGGATTGCAACCATCGCGCTCGATTACGCGTTCGGCTGGGAATCGGTCGGCGGCTTCGAGCGGACG
>MEKU01000032.1:0-21594 GCA_001767195.1 Acidobacteria bacterium RIFCSPLOWO2_02_FULL_67_21 | reverse complement strand
GCAGAAGATGTGGACGCCGGTCTCGGTGCACGACTTCGCGCCGTACCTCGCGCAGATCTCCCGGGACGTCGACGCCGTGTACGCGCTCTTCCTCGGCCGGTCGGCGCTCCAGTTCATGCGGCAGTACCGGGAGTACGGCCTCACGGGGCGCATTCCGCTCATCGGCGCCGGCACCACGACCGACGAGCATGCGCTGCCCTTCATGGGCGACGAGGCGCTCGGGGTCGTGACCGCGCTGCATTACAGCGCGGCGCTCGACACGCCGGCCAATCGGCGCTTCGCGGCGGCCTACCGCACCCGCTACCGCAAGATCCCCAGCTATTACGCAGAAAGCATGTACACCGGCGGCAAGTGGGTGCTGGCGGCGATCGAGGCGCTCGGCGGCCGCGTGGACGACCGCGCGACGCTGCTGGCCGCGCTGCGCGCCGCCAAGCCGGCGGATCTGCCGCGGGGCCCCGTCGAGCTCGACGAGTACGGCAACCCGATCGAGAACGTGTATGTGCGCCGCGTGGAGCGGGTCAACGGCGAGCTCCAGAACACGGTGATCCACACGTTCCCGCGAGTGTCCCAGTTCTGGACGTTCAATCCCTCGGAGTACCTGCGCCAGCCGTTGTACTCGCGCCGGGGGGTCCCCGCGTCATAGAGTACGGACGAAAGGACATGTGACATGGTCAGACGCAGCGCAAGGCGCCTTCGGTGGCCGGCGATCCTCTCGGGTCTGTGCCTTCTGGCGGCCACGATCGGAGCCGCAGGCCAGTCGCCCGGGGCAGTGCCCAACTGGAAGGGCCCGAACGGGCCGATCGATCTGAACCTTCAGGACCCCGTGCTGGCCGGCGCGATCGACATGCACGCGCATCTGGACCCTGACATCAGCGGAGGAGGCCAGGTGCCCCGGGCGATGGACGCCATCGACATGGCGCAGATGGTCAAGGCACGCGGCATGCGCGGCTTCGTCTACAAGACCCACATGGACGTCAGCTCGGCGGCGTCGGCGTATCTGGCGCGCAAGGCCGTGCCCGGCGTGGAGGTGTTCGGGCGCTTCGCGCTCAATCTGTCGGTGGGCGGGCTCAATCCGGCGGCGGTCATGCAGTTCGCCTCGATGAAGGGCGGGTATGGCCGTGTCGTCGAGATGCCGACGCGCGACCGGCGGATGCCGCAGAACGAGAATCGCCCCTGGGTTGCGCCATGGGTGCCGCTCTTCCCCAACATGCCGCGCGAGGTGCCCACCGCGCGCAATGGCGAGCTGCTGCCCGAGGCCAGGGCCATCATCGCGCTGCTGGCGAAGCTCAATGCGACGGCCGGCAGCGGTCCCCTCGTGCTCGCCACCGGCCACGCGACGCCCGAGGAGCACGTGCTGCTCGCCCGGGAAGCACGCCGGCTGGGCGTTCCTGTGCTGCTCACGCACCCCGCCGGCAACGTGTCCGACGCCCAGTACCAGGAGGTGAAGAAGCTGGGCGCCTTCGTCGAGGTGAACGCCGACCTCTACCAGGAGCGTGACAACCCTGAAGAGAAGATCGCGTTTGCCGTCAAGCAGATCCAGCGCCTTGGCGCGGAATCGATCGTCATGGGCACCGACTGCGGACAGATGGACAATCCCCTGCCCGCCGACTGCATCGTGCTCGCCGCCCGGGCGTTGCGGGCCAGGGGCGTCACCGACCGGCAGCTCGAGGCCATGCTGAAGCAGAACCCCGCACGCCTGCTCGGCCTTCCGTTGCCCGGGGCGTCCCGCTAGCCCGGCGCCGCGACGCACTCAACCGCCGCGGCAATGAAGTTTGTTCATTACGGATATGATGTGGCGGCACGATGGCGAACCCACGGTCTCTTCGCAACCCTCCGATCAAGGAGGCCTTGATCGACTTCCGTATCGCCACAGACTCCACGATTGATGCCGGCCGGCTCGAAGCGTTGCGCGGTCTGTTGCCCGGTTATCCCGCCGTCGAAGAAAAGCGACAATTCAAGGCTGAAGTACGCGTTGATAAGGGCGAAGTGCTATCGCCGGCCGTCACCGACTTGGGTTTCAATGGATTGTTGTTTCGAACCACAGACGGAACGCGCCTCGTCCAGTTTCGTCGTGATGGATTCACGCTAAATCAATTAGGCGGATATCGAAACGCGAATGAACTGATTAACGAGGGACTGCGACTCTGGGGTTTATATGCAGATCTTGTGAAACCATCCGCGGTTACGCGAGTTGCATTCCGGTACATCAACTCGTTGTCCCTGCCATACAAGAGCGGCGATTCCTTCGGAAGGTTTCTGACGGCGCCACCGCCAGGTCCCCCAGATGATCGTCTGAAGTTGGTGAGCAGCTTTTTGAGTCGTGTCGTTTGTCATGAAGAAGATCGGGTCGCTGCGGTGACTCAGAAGTTGGAAAACAGTCCCCTTGATCTTCCCACGCCTGTTTCGCTTGACATTGACGTTTTTGTCGTCAGAGACGTCGAACCGACGGCGACCGCCTTGACACCGATTCTGGCAACCTTGCGTGACCTAAAGAATCGGGTGTTTTTTGCGCTTCTGACTGATGAGGCGATAGACTTATACGTGTGAACGTGGCAGCGGTGGCAATGCGACCGATTCCGATCTTCATTCCTTGGTTTGATGAAGCGGTGAGCGATGCGGCGGTCGAACTCAGGGCAACCTTGAGTGAGGCGTTGACGCCTGACCATACCTCTGCCGCCGAGCATGGCGACGCCTTCCTCGAAGAACTGATAATGTCTGCTGCGGATGCCGCCGGGCGAGGCGTACGAGTCTCGCCGGAGGCACTCAATCGATCTTTAGCATTCGTGTCTGCATTGCCTTCGGATGTGCCAGCTCCCGGCGTAGTGATAGAGAGCGACGGGGAAGTAGGACTGGATTGGGACGAAGGTCGACGTCGTGTTCTCACTGTCAGCGTGGGCGAGGGGCCAACGTTGACCTTCGCCTCACTTATTGGTCCAGAGCCACTCCATGGCCGTGTGCCGTTTGCCGGCGCTGTTCCAGACACTCTGGCGTACCTTCTTCGCCGCCTCTACTCGCCAGCCTGATCCTGTCCCGTTGCCTGTAACAGAAACGGAGCGCATATCGCGCTACGTTCTGGACAAGGGGCACTTCACTCTGGGCAGAGTCAAGTTTCGAGCATTTCTGCCGCCCAACAACAACACACCGGACGGAGTCGCGCTCTCAGTGGGGCGCACCGAGGATCTGACGGAGATCGCGGTGTGGGAGTGGGGTGACGAGAATGTCGCTGCGTCCACTGGTCGAATCATCCTGGCAAGGGGTGATTTCACGCTGGCCGATCTGCGCGACGTCTCAGACGACGGGACAACCCTGACAGTCGTTCCGGACGAACCGCCGCCGCGTCACGCAGACGTCATAGGTTGGCCACCCGTCGATCAAAAGGGAGCTCGAACGTCGTTGGCACAGCAGCTCGCCGCGAAGGCGCAGGTTGTCGTTCGATAGGGCAGACCCCGGCTTCGGCCTACGCAATTTGCACAAACCGAGACGTCGGCGCAGCTTGATGGTTTGTCGGCAGGGCAACCACCAGCCCCCTAGTACGGGTTGATCGGAGGGAGGACTATGATGCGAACGATGATGATGGTGCTGCTCGGCGCCGTCGCGGCCGCCACCACGCTCGCGGCCCAGGGGGACGCGCGCGCACCGGGAACCTACATGAGCGCCGCGCAGATCCGGGCCGAGCTCGATCGGTCGAAGCCCGCGCTCGGCATCGTCGCCGGCCAGACGGCGCAGATCGTCGAGGCCGGCGGAGGCCGCATGGTGGTACGGCGCCGGCAGGCGGGCCCCAACAATGCCAGCGTCCATGAGGACCTCACGGAGGTCTACCAGTTCATCGGCGGCGGCGGCACGTTCGTGACCGGCGGAACGCTTCCAGACGAGAAGAACCGTACCGCCGGCATCAAGGGCGGCGTGTCGCGGAAGGTGCAGGCCGGCGACTTCGTTGTGCTGCCTCCGGGCACGCCCCACTGGTTCAGTGAGATCGACGGGTCCGTCACCTACGTCGAGACCCGGTTCCCGGCGAAGTAGCCGGACAGGAGACCGTCATGAAGCGACTGACTTGGACGCGTGCCTCACTCGGGCTTCTCGGGATCGGCGCGTGTGCCGTCCTGGCAGGGCCTGGAGTCCACGCGGTGCGCGCGCAGCAGGCCGGAACGGCCGACCCCGTGATGTTGCCGGATCATCGCTACGATCTGCCTGCCACCCTGATCACCGCGACCCAGATCGAGGATCACAAGAAGAAGATGATCGCGGCGCACGATGATGACGTGCCGATGAACATGGTGAAGCTGGGCGGTGCCGGCGACAAGCGGCAGTTCGGCATCAGCGTGGTGTACCGCAACAAGGGCCAGCGCAACCCGACCTATTCGGTGCATGACGACGTGGCGGAGGTCTATTACGTCATGGAGGGGCGTGGCCACATGAAGCTCGGAGGGCGGTTGACCGACTGGAAGCGGCGGCCGGTCAGCGCGGGCAACGGCAAAGGCAGCGTGGGCACGACCGCCGTCGGCTCGAAAGACATCACAATCACCAAGGGCGACGTCCTCATCATTCCCGCCGGGACGCCGCACAAGTGGGAGATGGCCGACGAGTTCACGAGCTACGTGGTCGTGCGGGTCGACCCCGACGGGGTCACGCCGCTGATGGAACTGGGGACGGCATTTCCTCCCCGCAACTGACCGAAGGTGATGTCCATGCGACAGCTACTGTTCTCGACGATTGCGGCCGCGGTCCTGGCGTTCACGGCGTTGTCCGGCCAGGAATATCAGCCGACGTGCAACATGTGTCCGGGCACTTACATCCCGAAGAGCGAGATCGACGCGTACGTGAAGCGCGCCCTGGCCAACAAGATCACGGACCAGCAGGTTCGAGCGGCCGACGTCGGCAAATCCAACGTCGGGATCGGGGTTGTCTATCGCGGCCGGCTGACGAACCCGGAGGGCGCGATCGCCGAGCACGATCTGGTCAGCGAGCTCTACCACGTCATCGAAGGTTCCGCGACGCTCGTGCTCGGAGGCGACCTGGTGGGCATGGAGCGCCGGCCGGCGACCGCCAAGACGGTGCGCGTGCAGAACGGGCCTGGCAACAACGCGAAGGCCATGCGCGATCCGGTGGCCTACAACCTCAGCGCGGGCGACGTGGTCGTCATTCCCGCCGGCACGGGCCACCAGTTCACGCGGATCGACGACCACATCACGTATCTGATGGTGCGGTTCGATCCCGACAAGATCGTCGGGGTGAAGAGCGAGGCTGATTCGAAGGCCGACCTGCGCACCACCGGCATCGAGACGCCCGAAGAGCAGCGTGCGGAAGCCGCCAAGTTCAAGCACCTGGAAAAGCACTACGATCCCACCTGCCGCCGGTGCCCCGGCACCCACGTTCCGTGGAGCGAGGTGATGGCGTACGTCTGGCGCGCCAGGGCGAATCAGCTCACCGACCAGCAGGTCCGCCAGGTCGACATCGGCAAGGTGAACGTCGGTGTCGGCGTCGTGCATCGCGGCAGGCTGACGGCGCCCCAGGCCGTGGCCGAGCACGATCTCGTGAGCGAGGTGTACCACGTGATGTCGGGCTCCGGCACGCTGAAGCTGGGCCCGGATCTCGTCGGCAAGGAGCGGCGCCCTGCGGACCTGACGACGGTGAGGCTGCTCAACGGGCCGGGGAACAACGCGAAAGACATACGGAACGGCGTCTCGTACGAGCTCCGCCCGGGAGACGTGGTGGTGATTCCGGGGGGCACGGGCCACCAGTTCATGCGCATCGACGACCACATCACCTATCTGATGGTGCGCGTCGACCCTGACAAGGTGACGCCGCACAAAACGCAGGCCGACTCCATGGCGGACCTGGCCACCGACGGGCGGGAGACCGCCGGCGGCGGCGCGGGCGCGGCGTCGGCACCGGCCGGCCGGTGAGGTGGGGCCTGGCCGGCCTGCGACCCGCTCGGGCATGAGCGCTCCGGCGCTCGTGCTCGAAGGCGTGTCACGCCATTTCGGCGGCCTGAAGGCGGTCGATGAGGTCAGCCTGACGGTCGCGCCGGGCGAGCGCCGGGCGGTGATCGGCCCGAACGGCGCGGGCAAGACGACGCTCTTCAATCTGATCAGCGGTGAGCTGTCTGCAACCGCCGGGCGCATCGAGCTGTTCGGCACCGATGCCACCAGGCTGCCTCCACATCGTCGCGCCGCCATCGGGATTGCCCGGACGTTTCAGATCACCCGGCTGTTTCCGGTGCTCACGGTCCTCGAAAACGTCGTCGTGGCATGCCAGGCGCTCGATCGCCGCCGGTTCGCGATGCACCGGCCGGTGACGGCGTACGACGACCTGGAGGCGCGCGCCTCGGAGCTGATCGATCGGTTTGGGCTGACCGCGCAGCGGACGGCGCTTGCGCGGCACCTTGCGTACGGCGACCAGCGCAAGCTGGAGGTGGCGCTGTCGCTGGCCGGCCGCCCGCGGCTGCTGCTGCTCGACGAGCCGATGGCTGGCTTGTCGCCTGGCGAGAGCCGCTCGATGCATGCGCTGCTCGAGGAACTCGATGCGGCGATGGCCGTGCTCCTGATCGAGCACGACATGGATATCGCCTTTGCGTTTGCCGGGCGGGTCACGGTGCTGCATCAGGGACGGGTGCTCATCGACGGGCTTCGCGACGAGGTGAGCGCCAACCCCACGGTCCAGGAGATCTACCTTGGCACTGCTTGAGGTGCGCGATCTCCACGTCTACTACGGCGAGAGCCACGTGATCCAGGGGCTCTCGCTGAGCGTCGCGCGGGGCAGCGTGACCGCGCTGCTCGGCCGGAACGGCGCCGGCAAGACGACGGTGTGCCGTGCGATTGCCGGATTGACGCCTCCGCGGGCGGGGCAGGTGACCTTCGATGGCGCCGACATCACCGGGCTTCCGCCGCACCGCATCCACGCGCTCGGCATCAGCCTCGTGCCGCAGGGCCGCCGCATCTTTGCGTCGCTGACGGTGCACGAAAACCTCGCCATCGCCATATCCGACGTGGGGCGGGTTCCACCACGAGGCCCAGACTCGGATGTAGGGCGGATTCCGAGGCGAGGCTCGGACTCATCGAGCCTCGGATCCGCCGGCACACCCGCCGACCCCTGGGATCTGCCGCGCGTCTTTTCCGTCTTTCCTCGCCTCGCCGAGCGGCGCGACCATCGCGGCAACCAGCTGAGCGGCGGCGAGCAGCAGATGCTCGCGATTGCGCGCGCGCTGGTCGCGCGCCCTTCCTTCCTGGTGATGGACGAGCCGACCGAGGGGCTGGCGCCCGTGCTGGTCGCCGAGGTGGCGGGGATTGTCCGGCGGCTCCGGGACGAGGGCACCTCGGTCCTGCTGGCGGAGCAGAACGCCGCGTTCGCAGTCAAGGTCGCCGACTACGTTCATGTCATGAGCAAGGGAACGGTCGTGCACTCCACCGATCCGGTAACGCTGTGGGATAATGAGGCAGTCAAGACCCAACTCCTCGGTGTTCCTCCTGCGGCCGGCGGCCCCCGGAAACGGCCCGAGTTGTGAAACAGCAGACGCCGTGCTCAAGGTCGAACTTCACGCCCATACCTCGGACGACCCGGTCGATCGGATCCCGTATTCCACGTACGACCTGATCGACCGTGCGGCCGCGCTCGGGTACGACGCGCTGGCGGTGACGCTGCACGACCGCCAGCTGGATCACGCTCCCTTCGCCATCTATGCGGCGGAGCGCGGGCTCGTGTTCATGTCCGGCATCGAGCGGACGGTCGAGGGGCGGCATGTCCTGCTCCTGAACTTTCCCCGTGCGGCCGAGTGTGTCGAGTCGTTCGCGGACGTTGCGCGGCTGAAGCGCGAGCACGAGGGCCTCATCGTCGCGCCGCACCCCTTCTTTCCCATCGTGAACAGTCTGTTCGACCGGTTGAGCCTGCATGCCGACCTGTTCGACGCCGTCGAGTACAACGCGATGTACACACGAACGCTGAACTTCAATATCCAGGCGGTCCGGTGGGCGGCGCAGCACGGCAAGCCGATGGTCGGCAACGGCGACGTCCATCGTTTCGCCCAGCTCGGGACGACCTACTCGCTCGTCGACGCGGAGCGTGACCCCGCCTCGATCTGCCGCGCCATTGCGGCCGGCCGCGTCCGTCTCGTCACGGAGCCGCTGACCTGGGCGACGGCAGTGCGCGCGATGGGCAGCATCGTGATCGCGCTGCGCCACCGCCAGCGGCTGCCCGCCCCCGAACTCCAGACGTAACCTCGCCGAAGCGCGTGCGCGAAGGCGGGCAGCCCCGCCTTTGGAGTACCCTAACGCATGGCGTCCGTCCAGCCATCGGTGCTGACCCAGCTCCTCCACGACATCCTCAAGAGCCGCGTCTACGACGTGGCGCGCGAGACGCCGCTCGATCCCGCCACGCACCTGTCGCAGCGCCTCTGGAACGAAGTGCTCTTCAAGCGCGAGGACATGCAGCCGGTCTTCAGCTTCAAGCTGCGAGGCGCCTACAACAGGATTGCGCACCTGAGCGAACGGGAGTGGGCGCGCGGCATCATCACGGCGAGCGCCGGCAATCACTCGCAGGGCGTCGCCTTCTCCGCACGCAAGCTCGGTCTCAGGGCGACCATCGTCATGCCCCAGACGACCCCGCACATCAAGGTGAATGCGGTGCGCGCTATGGGGGCGGAGGTCGTGCTGGCCGGCGACAGCTACGACCAGGCCAAGCTGCACTGCGACGCCCTGGTGGCTGAAACCGGGCAGACCTTCGTGCATCCCTTTGACGACCCGCTCGTGATTGCGGGACAGGGCACGATCGGCGCCGAGATTCTGCAGCACAGCCAGGATCGCCTGTCGGCGGTGTTCGTGCCGGTGGGGGGCGGCGGCCTGATCGCCGGGATTGCCGGCTATCTCAAAGTACTGCGCCCCGACATCCGGATCGTCGGCGTGGAGCCGTACGAGGCCGACGCGATGTTTCAGTCGATGGCGGCCGGACGGCGCGTCCGCCTCGACCACGTCGGCATCTTTGCGGATGGTGTCGCCGTCCGCGAAGTCGGCGAGGTGACGTTTCCGATCGTGCAGCAGACGGTGGACGAGATTGTGCGGGTCAGCAACGACGAGATTTGCGCCGCGATCAAGGACGTGTTCGACGACACGCGCGCAGTGATGGAGCCGGCCGGGGCGCTGGCGGTGGCCGGCCTCAAGACGTGGGTGCAGCGCGAAGGCGTCCGCGATCAGACGCTGGTGGCGGTGCTGAGCGGCGCGAACATGAACTTCGACCGGCTGCGGTTCGTGGCCGAGCGCGCCGAGTTGGGCGAGGCGCGCGAGGCGCTGCTGGCGGTGACCATCCCCGAGCGCCCCGGCGCCTTCCGCGAATTCTGCGCCACGATCGGACGCCGCGTGGTCACCGAGTTCAACTACCGGCTGAGCGGGCGCGACCGCGCGCACATCTTCGTCGGCGTGGCGACCGAGTCGCGGCAGGACGGCCGGGCGCTGGCCGCGCTGCTCGGCGAGCGCGGATACGAGACCGCCGATCTGACCGACAACGAGATGGCCAAGCTCCACGTGCGGCACATGGTGGGCGGCCACGCTCCCGACGTGCGGCACGAGCGCCTCTGCCGCTTCGAGTTCCCCGAGCGGCCCGGCGCGCTGATGGGATTTCTCGACAAGCTCGGCGGCCGCTGGAACATCAGCCTGTTCCACTATCGCAATCACGGCGCCGACTTCGGCCGCGTGCTGGCCGGCTTCGAGGTCGAGGATCGGGACCTGCCGGCGTTTCACGCGTTTCTCGAGGCGCTCGGCTATCCGTACACGGCCGAGCACGAGAATCCCGCGTACTCGCTGTTTCTCGAGTAACCACGAAGGCCACGAAGATCGCGAAGGCGACGAAGGACTCGACTCTGCGGTAGCACTAATATGCTACCATTCAGCCATGACCAAGGAAGTGACGCTCCGCCAGGCAGGCGGATCGGTGAGCGCGACGCTGCCCAAGGACATGGCCGATCGCTTGCGGCTGGAGGCCGGCGATCGCGTCCTGGCGGTGGAGACGGACCGCGGGATCCTGCTGACTCCCTACGACCCCGAAGCCGAGGGCGCGTTGCGGGTCGCCGCGAAGGCCGCCAAGAAGTACCGCAACGCCCTTCGGGAGCTGGCGAAGTAGCGGGTGGCCAGGCGCCGGTCCGAGCCCACGTGGCTCAGTCGAGTTGTTGTCGACGCCATCCACGATGAGCAGCTCCGCGAACACGGGGGCCTGCCGGGCGTCCGCGACGAGAACGTGCTCGAGTCAGCGCTCGCCCGACCCCAGCAGAAGTGGCATTACTCGGATCGTACCGACGTGCCGATGCTCGCGGCGGCCTATGCGTTCGGACTGGTGAAGAACCACCCCTACCGCGACGGCGACAAGCGCATCGGCTTCCTCGCGATGGCCACGTTTCTCGGCGTCAACGGCTATGAGCTCTCGGCTGCCGATGCCGAAGTGGTTGCCGAGTTCCTGGGCCTTGCCGAAGGCAGGGTCTCAGAACAGGCGCTTGCCGATTGGATTCGGGAGCATACTTCGAAGCGTCGGTGACTGGCCCACCGCCTTGTTAGGCAGCTCGCCCAAATGGTACATTGCCTCTGTGACGTTCACGATTGAAATCGAGCAAGAAGATGACGGTCGGTGGCTCGCCGAGGTACCAGCCCTGTCGGGCGTCATGGCGTATGGCCAGGACCGAGATGAGGCTGTCTCTCGCGTCCAGGCGCTTGCTCTGCGCGTGATCGCCGAACGCCTTGAGCACCGGGAAGCCCCGGCCGAGTTTCTCAACGTCACCTTCCACGCAGCGTGAGCAGCTGGCCAGCCACCAAAGCCAGCCGTGTGTTGGCCGCCCTCATTCGGATTGGTTGGAGGACCAGGAGGCAATCCGGTTCCCATCGAACGCTACAACGTGACGGCTGGCCGGATTTCGTGTTCGCATTCCACGATGCTGAAGAAATCGGACCGCGGATGCTCGCCCGTATTGCCAGGCGCACCGGCCTGACGCCGGCAGACTTGTAGGGTTGCGTCTCTCGACTTGAAGCTCGCCACCGAGCTGTCCACGGCCCAGACCCAGAAGCTGCAAGCTGAAGCGAAGCGTCTAAGACTCTCGCCTGACGACCTGGCCCGTACGGCGTTGAGCGATCTGCTGTCAACGCCTGACGCCGAGTTCCAGGAGGTCGTTCGCCGCGTTCTCACCAAGAATCGGGAACTCTACAAGCGCCTGGCCTGATGCGCTACCTGACGCTCGGAGAAGTCGTAAGATCGGGGCATGCCGAAAGCCGCTCCTGACGTTCTGGCCGACGCGTTGCGCCTGGAGCCCGATGCCCGGGCCGAAGTTGCCGCCGAACTACTGGCCAGCCTGGATGGCCCTGCGGACCCTGATGCGGAGGCTGCGTGGAACGCCGAGATTGAACGGCGAATCGCCGCGATTGAGGCGGGCACGATTCGACTCGAACCCTGGTCGGAGGTGAAGCGCCGCATCGAGCGCGACGCGCTCGGCCGGTGAAGCCCCTGCAGGTCAGCGAGCCCGCGTCGCGGGAACTCGCTGAGGCAATGCGGTGGTACGAAGAGCGCCGACCGGGATGGGGTGCCCAGTTGTTCGATGCAGTCTCCCGCGCTTTCGAACTGATCGAACGCCACCCGGAGATTGGTTCCCCACGGAGAAGCCAACCCACCGTACGCCAACTCGCCGTTCGTGGATTCCCGTATCTTGTGGTCTATCGGAACCGACCAGACGGCAGCTACGTCGTCGCCCTTGTTCACACAAGTCGTCGTCCCGGCTACTGGGAAGGTCGGCCCTGATCGAGCGACTGAACCTCTTGCCGTTCAGCCGCGAGCGGCGTTCACGATCCTTCCGCGTCAGCTCAGTCTTGCAACGTCGCTCGGGCGGCTGCGGCGGCAGTTAGCCCGCGTCATTGGAATCTGCGCTTCTTGAAGGCCGCAACGTCGGCACTCGAGAGTTCAAAGAACTCAGTGTCACGGACACGCTTCGTCGCGAACCTCTGGTGCCAGTACGCCTCGATGCCCTTCGGGTCGTCGGTTTCGATACTGTGCACAAGATCAGTTCTGTCGGGCAGATCAAGGCGCACCTCGCGATGGCGTCGTGACGGTGACGAGGTGTGCCCGATCTTGTAGCGCCGCCCAGACCGCATCATGTAGACGTGCCCGACAACGGACACGGTAGCCGCGACATCCTGTCCCTGGCGCCTCTTCGCCATCACGAGATCTGCCACGACTGCTTTTTCGGGCCTCGTCTCACAGTACGCGCGAAGTTCCTCGAGAAACTGGCGATCCTGCTCAAGCCGCCGGAAGACCTTGACAGTCGGTACCTTGCCGTCCGACCTCTTGGCTAGACGCAGTTCCGCTTCGGTAGGCCATCTCCCAAGTGTGGTCAAGAGATCGACAACCGCCGGAACCGCAGTCTGTGTGTCGATACGCGGCCGAACGAACCCTACTGTTCCTAGGCCAGCCTCGCGCTTGGCTTCATTCCACGTCGCCCAATGCGCACCGACGATTTGCTTTTCTTTGAGGCCAGACAATTCGAGGAACCGACGAAGACCCACGTCGCCCCCCTCGGCCTCGGCCACGTCTCGGAGAATAGTGAGGATCGCGTCTTTGGTCATCGAGAAAGCTGGCCAACAGTAGTAGGCCGACCAGCATATCGCGGCCAACATCGATGCGAACGAAGCATAACGCCGATCCGCCGGCGAGGCCGCAAAGCTGTTGTCTGGTCGCACTGTGGTCCCGTGGGGCAGGTTGAATTGACATACGCGAGCGGGTGGCGCCGGGTGGGGCCGCCCCGCCCGCCGCGCAGGCGCCACTCCCGTTGCAAGTGTGTTTGGCGCCGAGGACGGGTGGGGCAACCCGGCGACAGGACCCGCGAGCGCATTGCCTGCCGTAGGCTTCGTGTTCTTCGCGACCTTCGTGCCCTTCGTGGTTTCATAGAGGGATGTCGCACGAGCAGCACATGGCCGCGGCGATCGAGCAGGCCCGCCTGGCGCTCGCGGCCGGCGAGGTGCCGATCGGCGCCGTCGTCGTGGTGGTGGGCGGCGGGATTGTCGCGCGCGGTTTCAATCAGCCGATCGGGGCCATTGACCCGACAGCGCATGCCGAGATGCAGGCGCTCCGGCGGGCCGCCGCCGCCACCGGCAACTACCGGCTCGCAGACGCCGTCCTGTACGTGACCGTGGAGCCATGCCTCATGTGCGTCGGCGCGCTCGTCCACGCCCGCGTGGGGGAGGTCGTGTACGGGACCGCCGAGCCCAAGAGCGGCGCGCTCGTCTCGGCGATCCGCGCGCTCGATCTCCCGGGGCTCAACCACCGGTTTGCGGTGACCGGGGGCGTGCTGGAAGAGCCCTGCCGCGCGCTGATGCAGGAATTTTTCCGCGCGCGCCGCTAGCCTCGCCGTCTTTACACTGCGGCGTCCGATAAAATAGGATATTTCGCCTGCATTCCTGTTGAAAGTGCGCGGGTCCCATCGCTGGACCGACGTGCGAGTTGCCGGGCGTCGAGCGACGAGGAGGCCGCGTCTGCATGCACCCTGATCTGCAAGAGGCCATCGACTTTCACCAGGCGGTCGTCGCCGAGGGGCGCAAGGCGCTCGTCGGCTACGAGGCCGAAAAGGCGATCGCCAACGTCGTGCTCATGTCGGAGATTCCGACGACGTACGACCGCGACGGCGAGCGGCAGGTGAATGCCGGGAACCTCCTGCTGCGCGGCGTCCCGGGCATCGGCAAGACGTTCTTCGGCGTCATCCTGGCCGCCATCAGCAACACCAAGTTCGCGCGCATTCAGGGCCGCGCCGACCTGCAGCCGACCGAGGTGGTCGGCTACCAGATGATCAACCCCGCCACCGGGCAGCTCGTCACCGAGTTCGGCCCGCTGGCGTCGGCCGAAGTCATTCTCCTCGACGAGATCAACCGCATTCCCCTGAAGTCGCAGAGCGCGTTTCTCGAGGCGCTGCAGGACCGCACCGTTACGGTGGGCAACACGACGTACGAGCTGCCGGCCTTCAGCTTCGCGATTGCCACGATGAACCCCGTCGAGCTCGGGCAGGGCACGTTTCCGCTCTCGGAGGCGGCGACCGACCGGTTCGCCGTCATGGTCAACATCGGCTACCTGCCGCCGGAGGAGGAGCAGAGGCTCGTCAGCTTCGACTTCAAGCGCGTGCGCCTCGACCCGATCCTGACGAAGGAGCGCATCATCCAGCTGCGGGGCGTCATCAGCCGCGAGGTCTTCCTGCACGAGAAACTGGCGGAGTACATCCGCCGCCTGGTCGGCGCGTCGCGGCCGTATAACGCCGACACCGCCTGGTTCACCCGGTCGCCCTCGGCGATGGTGGACCAGAACGTCGACCTGGGGGCCTCGCCGCGCGCCACGATCTGCTGGGGGCGTCTCGTCAAGGTGTGGGCGCTGCTGGTCCGCCAGCGCCACGAGGTCTATCCCGAGGACGTGCAGGCGCTCGCGAAGTACGTGCTCGGCCACCGGATCTGGCTCGGCCCTCACGCCGCCAGCCACGGGCTCACCGTCGAAGCCGTCATCGACGACATCTGCGCGCGCGTGCCGATTCCCTGACGGTGATGCCATGAAGGTGCTCGTCCGCAAGCCGCTCATCGACGTGGCCGAGATCGCCGAGATCGAGCTGCTCATCCTGCGGCGCATGCGCGAGCACACGATGGGCGAGCACGCGAGCGTCTTCCGGGGGTCGGGGTTCGATTTCGTGGGCCTCCGGGACTGGGAGCCGGGGGATCGGCCCTCCAACATCGACTGGCCGCAGTCGACGTTCAACAACTTCACGCCCCTGGTGGTGCGCGAGTTCGAGCAGCACAGCACGGCCACGATCATGGTGGTGGCCGACCGCTCGGCGTCCACGTTCTGCAGCGTCAACGGCGTGTCGATCGCCTCAGGCGTCGCGCGGGCGATCGCGACGATCGGGCTCTCGGCCGTCTTCTTCCAGGACATGTTCGGCGTGATGACGTTCGACCGGGGGTTCGACAGCATCTCGGCGGTGCGCCCCCGGATCGGCCGGAATCACGTCATCTACTGCATGGACGCCTACCAGCACGCGACCGCCGACGTCGAGGTCAGACGGCACGGCGACCTGTCGCTGACGATCGGCGGCCACCTGCGCAATCCCTGCCTGATTCCGATCGTCTCGGACTTTCTCGATGACGATGTGGAGCACACGCTCAGAGAGCTCGCGATGCTGAACACGCGCCACGACGTGTTTCTCGTACTGGTGGACAGCGCGTTCGCGTTCGACCTGCCCGACGCGCCGGCCGGCTGGGTCGAGGCCTACGACGTGGAGACGCACCAGGCCGGCATCGTGTCGGCCGCCGAAGTGCGGCAGCTCGGCGCCCGCGTGACGGCGTGGCAGGATGAGGTCGCGCGGCTGGCGAAGGATCACGATCTCGACGTGCTGCGCCTCGGCGCGCAGCCCGACCAGAACGTTCATGCGCTGCTCGAGTTCGTCGTAGAGCGGCGGTTGCGAAGAGTATGACTGTGAGCTGTATGCCTCGTGCCATATCCGCTGGAGTGCTGTTCTGGCTTGCCGCCGCCGCCGTGCTGTCGGCCCAGGGGGGCGCCGCGCCGGCGGGCGTGGCGACCGACCCGATCCGCTGCTGGTGGAAGACCGACCGGAGCACGGTCCATGTGGGGGAGCGCTTCACGATCACCCTCACCTGCAGCGTCGTCGAGACGGCTGACGTGCGCGTGCTGGCGGACCATTCCCGCCTCGACCCTACCGCCATCCAGCTCCCGCCCTTTGATGTGGTGGACGGCGAGCGCCAGGCGGACATCGTGGCGGGGCCGCGGCGTCTCTTCCAGTACGAGTACTCGCTTCGCATCATCGCCGAGGACCTGTTCGGGCGGTTCGTGGCCGTGCCGCCGTTCGACGTCCCCTACCGCGTGCAGAGCGACGTGCAGGGGACGGGCACCGTGGAAAGCCTGGAGCAGGTCTACCGGCTGCCGGCGCTGCCGATGCACGTCACCGCTCAGGTGTCGCTGGCGCAGTCGACCGACATCCGCGACGCGCCGGCGGAGACCTTTGAGGTGATTGAGCGCCGGCGGTTCCGCGGCAACGTGGCATTCGGCCTGGCGGCGCTGCTGTTCAGCGCCTGTCTGGGGTCGCTGGCCGTGGCGGCGGGCGGGGTGGTGCGGCGCTACCGATCGCCGTCGGCGAGCGCCGCGAAAGTGCTGTCGGACGGACAGGTCATCCGGGCTGCGCTCGGTGAGCTGGAGGAGATCCGGCGGCAGACGCAGTTCGGCGGATGGGAGGGAGCGGCGGTCAGCCGGGCGCTGGCGGCCGTGCGCGTCGGCCTGGCCGTGGCGGTCAAGCGGCATCCGACGCAGACGATTCTGGACGAGGATGCGCCGGCCGGGGAAGGGACGCTGGTGGTGCGCAGCGGCAGGTGGCGCCCGAAGCGCCTGATGGTCTCGGCGACCATCACCGAAGAGACGCTGGGGCCCGCATTCGAGACGGAGGGCCGCACCAGCGTGCTGCTGGACGATCTGAGGGGGGCCCTGGCGGTGTTCACGGCGGCGCGGTACGGACGCCGCGAGCCGGCGCGCGACGATCTCGACCGCGCGCTGTCGGACGCGATCGGTCAGCTGGAGCGGCTCCGGGCCGAGTATTCCCTGCCGAGCCAGGCCGCCGACGTGGCCGGGCGCTTCCTCGGCAGGAGGCGGGCGCGCGCGTAGATGGACGTTGCGGCCTACCTGCGGGAGCTGCTGACCGAATGGGGCCGGCTGCGGTGGAACGAACTGGTCTTCGATCGCCGCGAGGTCGCGATCCTGGCCGCGATCGTCGGGCTGACGCTCGCGCTGATCGCGCTGATGACGGGCGCCCTGCGCGGCAGCCGGCGGCAGCCGGGGCGCGTCGCGCTGCCCGCGATGCTCGTCACGTTCCGCCGCTCGGGGTTCCGCGCGGTCCGGCATCTGCCCATCGTGTTCGTCGTCGCCGGGTTGCCGTTCTTTCTGCTGGCGCTGGCCGACCCGTTCACGCGCCTGACCCGCGAGGAGGTGTCGTACCCGGGGCGGCGGCTGGCCGTCTTCGTGGACGCGTCGGGCAGCATGACCGAGTCGTTCAAGACGACGAAGCTCGGCGCCAAGGACTCGCCGGCGTTCTTTTCGGCCGTCTCGGCGGCGGAGCACTTCATCCGGATGCGGATGCAGAGCCGGTATCGGGACCTCATCGCGCTCATCGAGTTCGGCGACGAGGCCTACGTGGTCACGCCGTTCACGACCGACTACGAGAACATCCTGCTCAGCATTTCGCTCATCAACACGTGGGAGGAGTGGGCGCGCTTCAATGCGCCCGGCACCGTCATCATCAACGCGCTGAATGTCGCCGTCGGCCTCTTCCGCTCCTTCGACTTCCTCGAGGCGAACGGCAACGCGATGGTGCTCTTCAGCGACGGCGACGACACGCAGGTGCGCCTCGAGGGCCGTTCGCTCGACGAGATTCTCGCGGACGTCTACCGCTACCGGATTCCGGTCTACATGCTGCGCATGCAGGCCGACAAGGAGCTCGGCGAGGTGCTGCCCGACGAGATCTGGAAGGCGGCCATCGAAAAGACGGGCGGGAAGTTCTATCCCGTGGCCAACGAGGCGGCGATCTTTCAGGCCATGGAGGAGATCGACCGGCTGGCGACCGGGCGGATCGACGTGACGCGGTACACTGTCAACCGGCCGCAGTTCTCACCGCTGGCGGCCGCGGCGTTCGGCCTCTGGGCCGTGGCGCTGGCGCTGCGGTTGATGGTGCCATCGTTCAGCAAGTTTCCATGAGAATCGGATTCGGCGTAGTGTCCGCCTTCAGGCGGACGTGAGGACATCGGCATGAAAAGTATCGGCGGGTATGTCGTGGCGGCGGTGGCGTGCGCGGTGCTGGGAATGGCCGCGGTGGCCGCAGGGCTGCTCGAGCATCGGCTGGCGGACGCGGAGGAGGCGATGGTGTCGCTCGACTTCGCCGAGTCGGTCCGGGCGTATGACGCGCTCGAAGGCTCGCTCTGGTACGCGGACTACGTGCCGTGGGTGGCGGAGGACGCGCTGGCGCAGGTGCGGGCCCGGCGCGCGGCGGTCCGGTACTGGGACGGCGACTACGACGCGCTGCTCGCCCTGACGCGCGGACAGGGCGACGGCGAGGGGGACGCCAATCTCCTCTTCATCGCCGCCAACGCCATGTACCGGATGGGGCAGGAGCGCGCCGCCGACCCGGCCGCCATGCTTCGCGCCATCGATGACGCCCGCGCGGCGTATCAGACCGTGCTGCGGCAGACCGGCGGCCACGCCGACGCCGCGTTCAACTACGAATACATGATGGTGATGCGCGACGACATCGCCACGAGGAGCGCCCGGCGGGGCCCGGCAGCCGGCGCGCCCGTGGCGGTCAGCCGTCCCGTCGCCGTCCCGCACACGATTCACGGGCGCGAGGGCGGCCCCCCTCCCGGCCGGACCGACGAGGAGTTCAAGGTCTTCGTGCCCGAGGACCGCGACGAGCGGTCGAAGGGCACCACGCCGGGCGGCGATCAGGTGCGCCAGCGCAAAGGCTGATGCAGATCGGTCCCCTGCGCTTTGACGAGCCCTTGTTCCTGTGGCTGCTTGCGGCCCTTGCGCCGCTCTATGCGCTGTGGGTGCGTCAGGCCGTCCGCCGGCGCCGCGCCGTGCGGCAGTACCTCGCGACCCGCACCGTGCCGGTTCGTGAGCGCCTGGGCCGGGGCGGGGATCTCTGGTTCTGGCTGCTCGTGCTCGCGGCCGCGACGACGACCGCGATTGCGCTCGCCCGGCCGGTCACGGTGGCGCGCGTGGTTCGAACGGCCGGCGCCGACGTGGTCCTCCTCATCGATGGGTCGGCCTCGATGCGGGTCACCGACGTGCCGCCCGACCGGTGGCGGCGCGCCATCCGCTTCGTGCGCACCTTCGCAGAGACGCTCAGCTGGCGTGAGGACCGGGTGGCGCTCGGGCTCTTTGCGCACTATGCGGCTCCGCAGCTCCGCCTGACGAAGGATCCGAACGCGCTGTTCTTCTTCCTCGACCATCTCGGCGAGGCGCCGCCCTTCCGTCTCGAGGTGGACACGACGTGGGACACGAATCTGGAGACCGGCCTCTACTGGGGGCTGCGGCTGCTCGAGAAGAACGAGGAGCTGTACGGCCCTTCGGCGAACGGCAAGGCGTTTGTCGTGCTCACCGACGGCCAGACGTGGAGCGGCAACGTGCGCGACTCGATCGAGAGCGCGCTCGCGCGGGGCGTGTCGACCTACGTCATCGGCGTGGGGACGCTCGGCGGCGGTCAGATTCCCGAGCCCGAGTGGCCCTACGGCGTGGTCCCGATCTGGGCGGAGGGCGACCCCATCTATTCCGTGCTCGATCGCTCGTCGCTGCAGGAGGTCGCGCTGGCGGCGCGCGGCCGGTACTTCGAGATCGATCGCGAGTCCGATCGCGAGATCGCGCTCCGGATCATCCAGGAAGTGCGCGGCCGTTCGGCGCGGGGCCTCCAGGAGCAGACTGTCGACCTCTACTGGTACTTCCTGATGGCGGGGGCCGTGGCCCTGGGCCTCGCGCTGGCGGTGACGCGCGAGCAGGTGCAGCGCTGGTGGCAGGTGGCTGGCGTCGTCGCGGCACTGGCCGCGCTGATCGCCGTCACCTGAGAGGGGCCGCCGGTTATAATGTGATGTTCCGCATTCGCGCGGAACGCCGTCAGTACGTAGTGCCCGGCTTCAGCCGGGCCTGGCGTACGTAGTGCCCGGCTTCAGCCGGGCCTGGCAGTAGAGGCGGGCCTTCAGGCCCGCCTGGCACACGACCCGGAGAGGTACCGAAGTGGTCGTAACGGGGGCGCCTCGAAAGCGTCTTGTCGGGTAACCGGCACGTGGGTTCGAATCCCACCCTCTCCGCCAGCCTTCGCTCCTTCGGAGCTTCGGTTGGGCAAGCCAGGCTGAAGCCGGTCCATCACCAAGGCTGTCCCGCCGAAGCGGCATCAGCCGCGAAGGCGGACCGCGATTTCTGCCCGCCGATTCGAACTTCCGCCGTGCAAGAACGTCCACAGGGTACGACGCTCCAACGATATTTGCGCCCTTACTTGTCAGATGCTGTGGGACTCATTCGTCCGTTCGCGTTACCGAGCGACATTACAAGCCATGGGTGAAGACGCTCCAGAAGAAGCTCGAAGACGAAGTCCGAAAGGCCTGGGGCTAACAACTCTGCTACTCTGAAAGTAGGGCTATGAAGAAGAAGACCCCTACCCTGACGCGGGCCCGAATTCTCAAGGCTCTGCGGGATCACGACGAGACGCTCCAGAAGTACTCGGTCAAGCGGATTGGGCTCTTCGGCTCGTACGCGCGGGGCAAGCAGAAGCGCGGTAGCGACATCGATTTCCTTGTGGAATTCGAGAAGCCGACCTACGACAACTTCTACGATCTCATCGTGTATCTGGAGAAACTGTTCGGAAGGAAGGTCGAAGTTCTAACCCCGGACGGTGTCGACAGCATCAGGGTTCCCGAGGTTGCCCAGAGCATTCGAGACAGCGTCGTCTATGTCTGAGCGCGGCGACGTTCCCGCTCTGAAGGATATCGTCGAGGCAATAAACCGGGTGCAGCGTTACATCGGAACAATGGGCCTCTCCGAATTTCTGGAGAACACCGAAAAGCAAGACGCGGTTGCCCGGAATCTCGGTGTCATCGGCGAGGCCGTCAAGAAGATCTCTCCTGAGTTCAGGCGTAAGCACTCAGAGATTGAATGGACTCAGATGGCTGGGTTCAGAGACAAGATCGTGCACGATTACTATGGCGTGAACTTGAAAATTCTCTGGGACGTCATCCTTGAGAAGCTTCCTGGGTTAAAGGACCAGGTGACAACGTTGCTGGACGAAGCAGCCGATTAGGGCGGTCGTATGAAGCCTATCAAGGTGCTCTTCGACAGAACTGGCAACACGCTGAACGTGTGGTTCGATGATCCGCAGAAAGAGCACGTCTCGGAAGAGACATCCGACGAGGTCATCCTTGTCAAAGACAAGGACGGAAAACTCATTGGCTTCGAGGTGTTGAACTACCTCTCTGCCGACGAGGCCAAGGACGTCACAATTCTTCACGTCGAGAGCGGGGTTGTGAACTGATGGAGCCTGAACAAAGACCAAAGAAGGACATCAGCCGCATCATTGCCGAGGACGGCGATCTTATCCTGGAGGCCCTCAAGCGGGGCGTCCGCGACGCGATGATTCGACACAAGCAAGCCGGTTTGCCGGTCGTCATCGAGCGCGACGGCAAGATCGAGTGGGTGAAGCCGGAAGACCTCGGCTACTAGCCCTAGCATCCACCGCCTACAGCAAACCTAATCAGCGCCACGCCCGATTTTTTCTGCGTTCGACGACGTCGCGAGCGTAGACGCGTGCTCGCCAGACTTAACCCGCAAAATTCACGAAGGGGCCGATTTCGGTAGAGACACAAACGCCTCCGCATGGTAGAAAGTCGTTGCCATACGATCTTTCTCCACCACGGAGGCGTTTGCGTTGAACGACGAGACGATACCACAGACTGTTCTCTTTCCGGACCTCTTCGATCGCCCCTCGTTGCCACCTTCGATCAACCGCATGCGAGTTCCGACGGCGGCGCCGTGTTGCTGAAGGCGGCTGAGCGCCAGTACGAGCTC
>MEKU01000031.1 GCA_001767195.1 Acidobacteria bacterium RIFCSPLOWO2_02_FULL_67_21 | reverse complement strand
ATACCGTGGCCAGGTACGGCGGACGGGCGCTGATGAACCGCGTCGGGCACGCGTTCATCAAGCAGCGGATGCGCCAGGAGGACGGCATCTTCGCCGGAGAGGTGACCGGCCACTACTACTTCCGCGACTTCTACTACGCCGACAACGGATTCATCCCGGCGCTGCTCATCCTGGAGCTGATGTCCAAGAAGCACCAGTCGCTGCGCGAGCTGCTGCAGCCCTACCGCGAACGGTACTTCATCTCGGGCGAGATCAACACCACGCTGGCGAACATGGACGAGGTACCGCGCAAGCTGTCGGCCATCGAGGCGCGCTACAAGGACGCCACGCTCGCACGCATGGACGGCGTCTCCGTCGACTATCCGGACTGGCACTTCAACGTCCGCGGGTCCAACACCGAGCCGCTGCTGCGCCTGAACCTGGAAGCGGCAACGCCGGAGCTGATGGAACGGAAGCGGGACGAAGTGCTCGGGGTAATTCGAGGGTAGCTGGGGTAGCTGGGTCGCTGGGTTACTAGGTAGCTGGGTTTGGTAAACTGGATGTGCTTTTGACCTGGCTACTTAGCCACACAGCTACGTAGCCACCTCACAAGCGGGCGTCTTCTAGTGGCAAGAAAGAGGCTTCCCAAGCCTAGAACACGGGTTCGATTCCCGTCGCCCGCTCCACTGCGTCAACACGTTATCGCGATCGGGCGCCACCTGCGTTGTGTGTCGCGCCAGCGATGTGTTGTGCAGGTCCGCCCAATTCGGCCTAGTAGACCGCCACAGGCACAATAGGGCAGTTCGTCGGCGTTCTCTAATCTGGCTATAATCTAGCCAGAATGACCTTCGAGGTGATTCTGGCGCCGGACGCCGTGAAGTCGTTGCGGAGGCTTCACGCGCACGTCCGGGCCGACGTAAAGGACGCTCTCGAAGTCCACTTGAGACACGAGCCTACGAAGGTCAGCAAGAGCCGCATCAAGCGACTGCGGGGCATGAGCCAACCGCAGTTCCGTCTGAGGGCCGGCGACATCAGGGTGTTCTATGACGTTACAGAAACGGCGGTCGAAATCCTTGCCATCGTCGAGAAACACGAAGCGCAAGCCTGGCTCGACGAACAAGGCACGCCAGCCACGGGCGGTGGCACTGGCTGAAGTCAAAGACGACCTTTCGAAGTACTTGCGTCTCGCAGCGGACGAAGAGATTGTCATCACGCGCCACGGCCGTCCGGCGGGCATCCTGATTGGCTTTGATTCAGAAGACGATTGGTTCGAGTATCGTCTGGAGCATCATCCGGAGTTCCTGCGCCGGATAGCTGAGTCGCGAACAGCGCTTCGAGAGGGCCGAGGCGTTCGACTTGAAGATCTATAGGGCGGCGGTCTAACGAATGGAGCCGACGCGCTACTGGTCGCGGAAGCGCGCGGCTCATTCTGTCGAGACGGCTTAACCGGCACGATGCCGACACGCCATCAAACGTGGCAGGCCGTCGCTATGGCACTCGACTATAGATTCATCAGGGACGGCTTCGAACTCAGGCTGAACGACCGAGTTCGCAGCGGCTGGACCAAAGGACCCTATGGTCACTACTACGGAGGCGTCGGTAAGTTCGTCTGGAAGTTTGGCATCCGGGGTCGCGCCGAGGTAAAGCTGTTTCCTCAGTCAGCGACGTGCATACTCGACACCATCGAGTCCCTGAACAGTTCCGCTCCAGCTGAGGGTCACCTTACCAGCTGGGCACTGCAAGACGGCGTTATCTGGTGGGTAGACCCTGGCGAGCCTGTGGGGCAGCCGGTAAGATCCCGATAGGAAAGCTGGACCTGGTCTTCACCGGGATCGACGTCGTCCTCGGTCGTTGAGCCGCCACCCCTTGCCCCTCGCCCCCTACTTCAGCGACACCCCGGCCGCCGCCGTCATCAGCATCATCGCCGGCGTCCGGACGCCCTCTTTCGCCCGGGCGGCGATCTTGTAAAACCGCACGTCGAAGGAGAACGCGACATGCCGCGTCTTGAACCACCGCGCGCCGCCCCCGACGTTGATCGTCTGGAGCGCGGCGGTCTGAAGCGTCCGGGCGGGCGTCAGCGGCGCCGTGCTCGAGGTGCTGCCGGCAAACGGCGACGTGCCCGTGCGGACCAGCGTCTGGCCCACCCCCGCGCTGATGTAGCTCCAGCCTCGGGCCGATCCGAAATTCAAGGAGAGCTGCGGCGTGATGAAGCGGACGGTGGTGTCCACATCGGGCCGCGTCGGCGGAGCCGGCGGGCCGGTACTCGAACCGGATCCGCTGGTCGTCGTTGACGACACCTTCCCCGTCATCCGTGCGAAGCTGGCGCCGAGTCCGATCCGGGCGGGCCCAAGGCCGAGCAGGTACACGTGGCCGCCCACGTCGACCCCCAGGCCGCGGGTTGGAATGAGCGTACTGGTCGGCGCAGGTGGATAGAACCCCGGATCCTGTGGAAGCGAGCTCACCGCCGCGCGTGCGTCCACGACGTATGGGCCCGGCGGCGGATCCACCGCCTGCGCCAGGGCCGGAACAGGCCAGAGCGCCAGCACGGCGCACCACAGAAGACGTACGGCCGCCGGCACCTCCTCAGTACCCTTTGGACGCGTCGGCAGGCGTCTGTCCGCGCGACTCCGAAACGATGCGGACACCGGCGCTCGCCCCGATGCGGGTCGCCCCTGCGGCCACCATCGCCCGGAGCGCCTCCAGATCTCTGACGCCCCCGGCCGCCTTCACGCCCATCTCCTCGCCGACAACGCGCCGCATGAGGGCGACGTCGTGGACGGTGGCGCCGCCGGGCCCGAAACCGGTGGACGTCTTGACGAAGTCCGCGCCAGCCGCCTTCGCCAGTGTGCACGCGGTGACCTTCTCTTCATCGGCCAGCAGCGCCGCCTCGATGATCACCTTGCTCACTGCCCCTGCTTCGCGGCAGGGTATCGTCACCGCCTCGATGTCGCGCTCGACCAGCCGGAGGTCCCCGGACTTCAGCGCCCCCACGTTGATCGCCATGTCGATCTCGCAGGCGCCGTCGAAAATGGCCCGCCGCGTCTCGAAGTGCTTCGTATCCGTCGTGGTTGCGCCGAGCGGAAACCCGACCACCGAGCAGACCCTGACGGACGCACCTCGAAGCAGCCGCGTGCAGAGCGCCACCCACGTCGGGTTCACGCAGACGCTCGCAAATCCGTACTGGCCGGCTTCGCGGCACAGCGCCTCGATCTCCTGCCGCGTAGCATCGGGTCTGAGCAGCGTATGGTCGATCATCGCCGCCACCGTCCCGGCGCTGCCGCCGGAGGCATGAAAGCCGATGCGGCTGGCGCCGGCGTCGAGGATCCCCTGCAGCCGATCCGGGCAGCACTCGTACAGGACGGAATGGCATCCGCACCTCGCCGGCGCCGTGCCCTGGCGCGCGGCCGCCATCTCTTCGAGGACGATCTGCACGATGCGCTGAATCTCGGCGGCCTGCATGGGTCGGATCGGCGGCTCAGCCCTGCCGCTCCTCCAGCTGCCGGATCTTTGCCAGCCGGCGCATGTATCGCGGCTCGCGCATGGCCGTTCCGAGGAACGTGTCGACAATCGCCAGCGCGTCGTCGGGCGTGAGCAGCGTGGCCCCGAGCGCCAGCACGTTCGCCCCGTTGTGCTCGCGCGCGTACCGCGCCAGCGTTCGCGTCGTGCACATCGCCGCGCGCACGCCGTCGATCTTGTTGGCCGCAATGGCCGATCCCAGACCCGCGCCGTCGATGACAATGCCCGCGTCGGCTTCCCGGCGTGCCACCTGCTTCGCGACGGCGGCAGCGGTATCCGGGTAGTCGACCGGCTCGCTCGTCTCGGTGCCCAGATCGTGAACGGCAAGCCCGCGGCCGCGCAGATGCTGGCGGATCGCCGCCTTCAGCGCCACCGCGGTATGGTCGCCGGCGATGGCGACCGTGCGGATCTCGGCGGGAGGCGCCAGCGCCTCGGCGTCAACGTCGACGCCTTCGCGCACGATCGCGACCCGCCTCGCCTTCAGCGTGTCGAGGGCAAGCGGTGTGACGTGCCCGCCTTTTACCAGTACGACCGTGCTGCCGTACTCGAGCGTACGGGCATCGGCCTCGGCGATCATCTGAAAGCGTTTCATCGGGCGAGCCGCTATGTTACTCTCGCGTCCGACAGCACTCAACTACGAAGCCACAGAGACGCAGAGGCACAGAGAAGATCCTTCCTTTTCTTGTTCTCGTCTCTGTGTCTCTGTGCCTCTGTGGCCCGTGACGCTATCGTGACTGTACTCATCTCTGCCGACGACATTCAGCAGCGCGTGCGCGCGCTCGCCGGCCAGATCCACCACGATCACCCTGACGGCGTGCATCTGATCGCGGTCCTCAAAGGGGCGTTCGTCTTCCTCTCGGATCTCGCCAGGGCGATTCCCGGCCATTGCTCGCTCGATTTCATGGCCGTCTCGAGCTACGGCACCAGCACGAAATCCTCCGGGCAGGTCCAGCTGCTCAAGGATCTCGAGAGCGGCCTCGAGGGGCGCGACGTCGTCGTCGTCGAGGACATCGTCGACACGGGGCTGACGCTGCAGTACATGCAGCAGATCCTGCGGGCGCGAAGCCCACGCCACCTCCGGACCGCATGCCTGCTCAGCAAGCCGTCGCGCCGGCAGGTCGACGTCACGGTCGACTACGTCGGGTTCGAGATTGAGGACCGGTTCGTGGTGGGGTACGGGCTCGACTACGCGGAGCAGTACCGGAACCTTCCCTACATCGCCGTGCTGGACTGAACGGCAGCCCGGACCTTCGGGACCCACAGCCGGGCGTCGCGAAGCACCGCCGCCTCGTCGAGCGTCAGCACCTTGCGGTCCCGCATCAGGATGCGCCCGTGCACGATGGTCGTCCGCACGTCATCGCCTCGTGTCGTATAGACGAGATGCGAGACAGGATCGTACATCGGCGTCTGCCGGGCCGTCGTCATCGACACGACGATCAGGTCGGCGCGCTTGCCCGGCTCCAGGGACCCAATGCGCTCGGCCATGCCGAGCGCGCGCGCGCCGCCGAGAGTGGCCATCTCGAGCGCGGCGCGGGCGCTGAGCGCACGCGGGTCACCCGTCGCCACCTTCTGCAGCAGCGACGCCGTGCGCATCGATTCGAACATGTCGAGGTCGTTGTTGCTCGCGGCGCCGTCGGTGCCAAGCCCCAGGGCCACGCCTTCCTCGAGGTACCTCGTGACGGGCGCAATCCCGCTGGCCAGCTTCATGTTGCTTTCGGGGTTGTGGGACACCCCGACGCCCCGCCTCCGCAGGAGGGCCGACTCGGCTTCCGATACCCACACCCCGTGGGCGGCCAGAACGCCGGCACCCAGAAATCCGAGCTTCTCCAGATACCCCACGGGCGACGCGCCGAATCGCTCCTGCGCAGTCTTCGCCTCATCGCGCGTTTCCGCCAGATGGATGAGGGTCGGGACACCGTGCCGCCGCGCCAGACTGCGGGCGGCCATCAGCGTTGGGCCGTCGAGCGTATAGACGGCGTGCGGCGCCACGGCGGGCGTAATGAGCACATCGCCCTTGAACTCGCCGATGAACGTCTCAGCGCGCTTCAACGCGTCCGCCGGCGTCCTGGCGTCCGCGACGGGGAACTGGATGATGGTCTGTCCCAGCACACCCCGGAGTCCGGCCGCCTTCACCTCGCGGGCGATCGTCTCCTCGAAGTAGTACATGTCGGCAAAGGTCGTCGTGCCGGACTGAATCATCTCGAGCGCCGCCAGCCGGGTGCCGTCGCGCACGAACTCGGGTGACACGGTCTTCGCCTCCGCCGGGAACATGTACTTCGTGAGCCAGTCCATCAGCGCCAGGTCGTCCGCCAGCCCGCGGTACAGGACCATCGGCGCGTGGGTATGCGTATTGACCAGGCCGGGCAAGACCACCTGGCCGCCGGCGTCGATGGTCTCGCTGGCGGCGAACCTGCTGCCGATCGCCTCGGTCGTGTCCACGCCGACAATGTCCGCGCCATCGATCGCGACCGCACCGTCCTCCACAATCCGGCCGGTGCCGTCCATCGTGACGATGGTGCCGTGCGTCACGACCAGCGACACCTGCCGCTGGGTGGACTGGCTCCGCACCGCCACGAATGCCGCTGCCAGTACCAGCGCCGCAATGCCCCCGATTGCACCGGCCTTCTTCATCGCACGCCTCTCACGGTCGCACCGTCACGTTCGCCGTTGCACCGGCATCCTCCCACCGTTGCACCGGCATCCTCCCTCGTCGCACCTCGCACTATCATAGGGCCCGTGCCTCTTCACCTCATCCGCCATCCACTCGTGCAGGACGCGCTCATGGAGCTGCGCGACGCACGGACGCCGCCACCCGCATTCCGGCGGGCGGCCAATCGCATCAGCGTCCTGCTGGCGGCCGAGGCGCTTCGCGACGTGCCCGCGGTGGCCGGCACCGTGACCACGCCGCTCGGGCCGGCCGAGGGCCAGGTCGTCCGGGACGACGTGGTCGTCGTCCCGGTGCTGCGCGCGGGCCTCGGGATGCTGGATGCGGTGCTGGAGCTCGTGCCGGCGGCGCGCGTCGGGCACATCGGCCTGCAGCGCGACGAGGCCACTGCCATCGCGTCGAAGTACTACTCGAGGCTCCCGCCGGAGATCGCCGACAGCTACGTGCTGATGATCGACCCGATGCTGGCCACCGGCGGCAGCGCCGTGGCCGCGATCGATCTCATCAAGGCGGCGGGCGCGCGCGCGATCCGCATGATCTGCATCGTCGCGGCGCCCGAAGGCGTGGCGCTGGTCGAACAGCGCCATCCCGACGTCGCCGTGTACACGCCGGTCGTGGACCGCCACCTGAACGCCCACAAGTACATCGTCCCCGGGCTCGGGGACTTCGGCGATCGTCTGTACGGGACCGAATAGAGGGCGTGTTAGACTGACAATTTCAAGGCGGGCCTGAAGGCCCGCCGAAGACGTCGCAAGACGGACGCGTAGCTCAGTTGGTTAGAGCACCCCGTTCACACCGGGGAGGTCACTGGTTCGAGTCCAGTCGCGTCCACCAGACTTCGCTCGCCCTTCGGGCGAGCTTCGTCTAGGCGAGCTATTCCATCAACTGGCCGATCAGCTGCTCCGGGTTCCCGTCCTTCCGCGGCGTGAACTTCTGAATCCGGAACGCCAGGTCCTCGCCTACGAACAGGTTCCCCGCCGCATCGGTCGTGAACCAGTGGATGCCCCAGAACGACCCGGGGGCCACGCCCATCGTGCCCCAGGTCGATCCCGGGATCAGCCGTCCGCTCATCGCGTCGTACTTCTGGAACTTCATCGCGTACCCGTCGCCCAGCCAGAGGTAGCGGCCGTCGCGCGTCAGCTTGAGGGCATAGGGCCCCGTGATGTTCGGCCACACGTCGAGGAACTTGCCGTTGAGATCGAACACCTGCACTCTCGAGTTCACGCGGTCCGCCACATACATCCGGTTCCGGTTCGAGTCGATGACGATGCCATGAATGCCGGCGCCAGCCCGGCCCGCGCCGTACACGCCGAACTCACCGGGGCCGTTGCCCGGCTTGCCGATCGCGGCCAGATGCTTGCCATCCTTCGAGAAGCGGTGGACCTGATAGCCGCCGGCCGTGTACAAGTCGCCATTCGATGCCCACGCGAAGTGCTCCACGACGAAGTACGGGTTCTTCGGATCCTGCTGCGGCACGTCGGCGGCATCGATCGTGTTCACATGCTGCTTGCCGTCGGCCGTCAGCTGCACGACGCCCTGCCCCGTCGCGATCCACAGGTGCTTCTGAGGGTCGTACGGGTTGGCCTGCACCTGCTGGACGTCGGGCAGGATCGACCGCCACTGACTCGTCCAGTCCTCGATCACCTTGCCGTTGCGGTCGTAGACCACGATCGTGGATCCGCGCTTCTGCTCTTCGGGTTTGAGCTCGGGACCCAGCGCGCGGAACACGCCCGGACCCCAGTAGTTCGGCCAGGCCCACTTCCGGGTGCCGCGGCCGACCGAGATGATGCGGTCCGGCGACTGCAGGAAGATGCCCTCGGCGTTGATCGTCCAGCCGTCGGCGACCCGCTGGGCCGGCCATTTCGTGTCGACCTCGTACGGCCCGCTGATCTCCTGCCCACCCTTGCCGTTCACCGGCGTCCAGGTGTTGTGGCGGAGGTTCGGATTCATGGGAAACGCCCCCGGCAGCGGAGGCGGCGCCTGGTCCTGGGCGGCGGCCGCTTCCGACGGCTGGTCCGGCAGCATCACGAACGCGCC
>MEKU01000030.1 GCA_001767195.1 Acidobacteria bacterium RIFCSPLOWO2_02_FULL_67_21 | reverse complement strand
GTCCTTCCGGGCGCGCCAATACTTTCAATGGTTTGCGGGCATTCGAGAACAGCTGTCGGACGCGACTGTAGATGATTTTGTAGATGTGGTCCGTTCGGCGATGTAACGGATTGGAGATCGATCGAAGGATCCCAGCGGAGATCCTGGCGGACGCTCCGGTGGAAATCCCGAGGAAAAGCTCGACGGCGCCCGCGAGGTCGCGCTGGTTTTGGCGACATTCTGGTGTAAAAACACCGATGCCGGCTGACGGTGCCTGCGCTAAGGTACATCCTCAAGGATGGCATCGAACCGCGAAACCGGTGACGCATTCCACCGTCTGGCCCGGTCTGCGCTCGAAGAACTGACCGGGCTCTCTTTCGAGGTCGACGTGCCGATTCCGGTCGGACAACCGCCCCGACCTCACAAGTTCGACTTCGCAACTCCGACACAGCACATCGTCGGCGAGTCAAAGTGCTACGTGTGGACCGAATCCGACAATGCGCCTTCAGCGAAAATCGGACACCTCAAAGAGGCGCTGCAGTACCTTCACGAGCTGCGCACTGGAACTCAGACCTTCATCGTTATGAAGCGCCACTGCCGACGCAAGAACGGCGAGTCGCTGGCTGACTACTTCGTCAGACTGAACGGGAACCTGCTTGGTGATACGGCGATCCTCGAGCTGTGCGAGGAAACGGGTAAGGTCCGGGCAGTTCACGGGAAAATGATCTGACGCATTCCCAGGAACGATCCGAACAGATGACGGATCCGCCGTTTCCCATCGGCCAACGTGTCACCCTGCCTGGGCACTTCCCTGAGCCTGTGGTGCTCGAAGCCGTGCGGCCCAGGCTATTCCGCAACAAGCGCCCGCCGCGTCGCCAGGCCTGGTTCTCACGCCACCTCCCGGTGCCCCTCCGGTCGTCGGCCCCCCTGTGGGTGGGGCTGCGCCGGGCGTTTCCGTTCAGCCTCCGCAGAAGGTGGTCGAGTTCGCATTCTCGGCTGACCGCAACCAACTCTTCGCTGCCTGGAACGCTCTGGCGAATCTCGCTGACCTCGCGGGGAAGGTCTCGGTATCGGTACGAGCGGAGACGAACGACGGATTTGATCGAAGCAAGTTGCAGAACGGCGTCATCGAGCCACTAAAGGAAGCAAACTTGATCGATTAGCCCCAGTCGGATAGCCCACGTGAGGCTTGCGCCGCGAGATTCGAGGATCTCGCTGTCTCAGTTCTCGTAGTGGTCATCGTTGGTAAGCCCCTGGGTTCTCAGAGGAGGGCTGTGTGACGAAGCGAGGAGACGCGACCGCCGACGAGAGCTGGCCGGACATCTGTGGTCGCGTCACCCTTTCGCCAGTTTCGGTGCTCAAAGCCTCACACCACGGCCGAAAGTCCGGGTACCACCAGCCAGCCGTAAAAGCCCTGAGTCCGTGGCTGACGATTACATCAGTGGGCCAGACGGAACACGACGCGACCGAATCGTACAGGCAGTATTCCGAACACACCGTTTCCCTGCGAGACGCCGGCGACATTCGCATCACTATTAACGACGACGGCAAGTGGTCCTACGAGCCGAATATCAGCCTGCATTGGAAGTCCAAGAAAGCACACTTACAAGTCCCGCCTCCTCCTCCGCCACCTGCCTGGCTTCGGTAGAGTTACCGTGCCCTACCGGCGAACGCGATGAGGCGCCTCGGCGACGCCCTCGTCTTATGGCTCGCGGATGTGTCTCCTGCCCAGGACGATCAGGGTGGTGCCATGCTCGAGTCGCCCGATGGGCGGCATAACCGTCGGTGGGCCGAACGGAAGCTCCGGCGAGCGCGATCCCGCACGACCCGGCCACTTGTCACGGTCGCCGATATCTACCGCGCGCTGGGACACGGCTGCCGCCTCTGTCACGACTGCCACACGCCCATTCTGGCGGGATGTCGGATCGACGGGCGGTGGGTGAACCGCGCTCGAGCGTTCTGCGGCGCTCCGTGCAAAATGCGGTGGCGGCGGAGGAAACGCGCTGCGACTCAGCGAGGTCCTGAGTCGATCCATGCTAATCAGTGATCGGCAATCGTAGTGAATGGGATCGAGATCGCGGGGACGCCCAGGGGCGGCGTGCGGAAGGCGGCCGAAATCGGTCGGGTTTTGTGGGTCGGTGGGGCAATCGGTGATCACCCTCTAGTCTGAATCAGCGACCCGCCGACAAATCGGCAAAGACGTTGCCGCTCCCCACGAGGTAGTCCTTCTTGGGTGACATGACCCGGTCGGTATCACGCGGTCTTCCGCGGCCGGCCTCCCAGCCGACCATTCATTTGAGAAGCGTGCGCCTTGCGCCGACTCCGGCCAGTGCCGAGCAGGGCACCCACGCCAACGATATGCACCTTCGACCGTTGACCGTCGGAGACGCGGGCGACCCGCACGTCGCTCGTCGGCACGCTGTCCGGATGAGCCTCAAGATAGGAGGCCAAGGTCTTACGAATCGCCTGTTCAGCCTTCGTGCGGGTGTCTGCCGCCGCAAACACCGGCAACCCAGGAACATAGGCGCTCACCGCGCCACTCGTTTCGGTTTCAATCACAATTGGATAGTAGGTCATCATTGAATCCCCGCCTCTCGGAGGATCCGGTTGCCCAACTGGCCGGCATCCTTCCTCGTGTGGACCGCGATCCAGATCTCCTTGCCAGTCGCGCCGTGCTTCAACAGCCGGTGACTGCCCTTCCCGGTCCGCACCTCCACATAGCCCGCAGCCTGGAGCTTCCGGATCACTTCACCCCACGTCACGAGAGAGAATAATAACCTACCGATAGGTTTATAGCAACAAGTGGGTCGTGGCGCACAACATGGCCCACGACCGGACGGGCGACCAACATGCCCGGTACGCGGCACGGCGACGAACCCTTCGCGAAGGGCCGGCTACAACGCCGACAGGATTTCTGCCGCAGCGGAGCGTCCACGTCGTCGGAGCGACGGCGTGGTCTGACTGGACATCACTCGAAAACCGTGGCACAAGAAGAGCCGACCGGCTCGGTCCGTCGGAGCATCGAGGCGGTCATCGAGGGCCTGGAGGGATCAGCTCCAGGCCCTCACCTCGAGTCGTCGCTGCTCGACAGCGTAGCAGCAGCCATCCATGGTGTCGGGGGGGCGCCCGGCGGCCTCTGCTCTCCAGGCGCCGGGGTGATCGCCACCGCCGCCGAGCGCCTGCAGGGCTCTTCGACGATCGACACCCATCGATCCAGAACCCGCGACGCGTGGCGGTCAAGTCGACGGTCGTCCAGATTTACGCATTTCTACGTGCGCGCTGACAGATTCCTTGACAGCCCCAGGCACAGCCTCTACCTTGGCCTCACGACACGGCGCCGATAGGCCATTCCCGGGTGTTGTCCTTTAGAGATGCTCTCGCAGGGACCAATCATTCACCATGGGAAACCCGAGCCATGCTGTCCCTCATTGTCGTTTCGGCCGCTTGCTCAGCGTTGGTCGCTACCGCCATGACGTTCTGGTTGACCTCCAGACGGCGGACACTGCAAGTTCAGCAACTTGACATCGTGGACTCTGAGGGCGTGTGCGAGGTCGGTTATCGACCGTGGACGGCCAAGTCGGCCTGGCTCTTGGCGACGGTGCCGGTCGCACGCAGGTGGGGATGTTCGTGAACAAGGCGGGTCAACCCGGGATTACCCTTTTTGACGACAGGGAGACAGCTCGCTTCAGCCTAGAGATCGTCGAGGTGCCCGAAGAGATCGAACTGAGCCGAGAGCAACTGAAGACGATGCCGCCGCAGGAGATAGGCCAATTCTACCGGCAACACCGACCACAGCGGCCAATGATGGTGTTCTGCGACACGCATGGAAACAAGAGAAGCGCCATGAGCACGGATCAGGTTGTCCTCTGGGGAGAGAATGCCGCCCAGATTGCGTCCCTATCTTCAGTGCCCCCGCGAGGCAGTGCTGCGTGTGGAAAGTTAACGTTGGCAAATCAGGCTGACAGCGGGAAGGTCCACCTCGGCGTGATGCCCCTAGAGCGACCATTCATTGAATGCCACCAGCAAGGTGAGCAAACGCACTCGAAAGATTCCTGGCCTCATCCGGCGGAGTGCCCCGACGCCGAGCGTTCGCCAGGCCACGGAGGTAGAATCCCGGCGATGGCCTCCCGAATTCAGCAGACGGTTGCGCCTGGCATCTATCGCCTGGGGAGCGGTGGCTTCCGGGTGAAAGTTGCTGTCGGCGACCGGAAGCGCGGAGGACACCAGCGGGAAACGACCTTCCCTCCGAACACGGGCCTTCGGGAGATGAAGGCGTGGCAGACGCACGAGCGCGCCAGGCTGCTGCGCCAGGGCATCGTGCCTGCACGAGGGACGCTCGAAGCGGACCTCCCGACCTATCTCGCCAAGATGAAGCGGAAGCTCGCCCACGTTGACAGCCGGGAAGACGAGATCAACGCATGGCCCGGCCGCTTCGGGAGCCGCCGGCGGCACACCATCACCCGGGATGAGGTTCGCCGGCAGATCAAGGATTGGGAAGATGCAGGCGCCGCCGCAAGCACCATCCGCCATCGGATGACGGCGCTCTCCACCCTTTACGCCGAGGTCGATGGCGAGGACGCCTACAACCCCGTCAAGGGCGTGAGGTCGCACCTTTCAACCCGTACAAGCTGCGCCACTCCTACGCCACGCTGCCCTCTCCGCCGCGCCGGAGCCGACATCGCCGACATACAAGAGCTGCTCGGCCACAAGTCGCCGAAGACGACGCAGCGGTACGCGATGGTTGTGCCCGAGAAGCTTGTCGCGGCGACGCTGCGTGTCGAGAAGGTCTGGGCGCACTCGCGTGGGCAGGGTGAGCGATCGACGTCTCAAGTTGCGAGCAAACGGAAGCCCGCTGGACGGTAGGAGCGCTACTGCCAATATTCTTGACAGGCGCAGCCCTAGACCCTAACGTGGAACGACGAGGCTTGGCATGACCCTGACCGATCGCATCGAGATCAACCCGCGCGTGATGATGGGTAAGGCCGTGGTTCGCGGAACGCGGATCCCGGTTGAGTTGATCCTTCGCAAACTGAGCGAAGGTGCCTCCGAAGCGGACCTCCTCGATGGCTATCCGTCCTTGAAGCGCGAGGACATCCAAGCGGCCATGCGCTATGCCGCCGACACGCTGGCGCACGAAGAGGTCGTATTCATCGGCGGGACCCCTGACGTTCGGGGCTAGTCGGTGCGGTTTCTCGCGGATGAGAGCTGTGACTTCGCGGTGGTCAGGGCGCTACGCGCAGCACACCACGACGTCGCCGCGGTCGTGGAGGTCAGTCCAGGCGCCGAGGACGACGCCGTGCTTGCGCTGGCCCAGTCCGATTCCAGGCTGCTTCTCACTGAGGACAAGGACTTCGGCCTCCTCGCGTACGGCCGCGAGACCGCGGGAGTTCTGCTCATTCGCTACCCTTCCGCATCTCGAGCGTCGCTTGGCGACGCGGTCGTTACGATCGTTGCCGAGCTGGGCGACCGGTTATCTGGCGCATTCGTCGTGATCGAGCCTGGCCGAGCGAGAGTTTCGCGACCCATGGGTGGGTGAGGTTCGACAACCGCGTGGGCAGGACGCGTGGGCAACGCCGCAAACTACTGAGAAGAAAGCCGCGTCCGCGCCGTGACCTCGGCCTTCTAAGCCGGGGGTCGAAGGTTCGAATCCTTCCGGGTGCGCCACACTTTCGCCTCGCGACTGACAAACGACTGACAATCGGTACGGTCTCGAGGTCATTTTTCGCGCCCTTCCCTCGTGCATTTCGCCCTCGTAGTGTCCGGCTTCAGCCGGACCTAGGAGGACTGGCCAACGACCGCCTGCAGCTGACGGCGGCGCTCCCAGAGTCCCGTCATCGAGCGACGGAGCTCTTCATCCGTGATGTTCAGGCCGTCGTGATCGCGCCGGTCACGACTGGAGACCACTCAAAAGGCACCGAGGGCCGCGAGTGTGCGCGACTCTGAGCCGCGCAAGGAGTACCCGTGCTCGCGATAGTGCACGAGGTGTCGTTCGTGGCTGCGCGGCAGACTGAGGTCGCGCGTGAACGCGTCGCGCGGATCGAATTCACGATCGCGCGATTCAGGATCGCGATCTGGCAAGCGCGCCTCGTCGCGGGAGTCATAGTCGCGAGGGTCGAAATCCATATTGCTGCCCTCCGGCGATTTAGTAGGGTTTACGAGGCATAGAGTGCCTCCGAGAACGGAACTCCTCGACGCCTATCCGGGTCCCACGCGTGAGGACATCCACGCGGTCATGCGTTCTGCAGGAGGCGAGTAGCCGGCGGACTGGAAGGGCTACAATGGCCCTATCCGAGGCCACTCGGCACGGGGAGATGCTATGAGCGCTATAGACCGAATCACGATGACTCCGGACGTCTGCGGCGGCCGTCCGTGCATTCGTGGCCTTCGCATTCGCGTAAAAGACGTGCTCGATCTCCTGGCCGCCGGCGCGACGCGGGAAGAGATTCTGGCCGACTACCCCTATCTCGAAGCCGAAGACATCACGGCAGCACTCGAATTCGCCGCCCGCCAGAACGATCACACCGTCCTGCGGAGCGCATGATTGCGCTTCCTGGTCGACGCTCAGCTCCCGCCTGCGCTTGCGCGGCGGATTGAAGCGCTCGGCCACTCGGCCGACCACGTCTTCGATTCCGGGCTTACGACAGCGCCCGACAACGCGATTCGCGCCCACGCAGCGAAGATCGGAGCGGTGATCGTCACCAAGGATGAGGACTTCGCGATTCACCGACTTCTGCAGGAAGGGCCTGCCGTCGTCTGGATTCGAATCGGTAACACGCGGCGGGTGGAATTGCTGCGCCGCATCGAAGTCGACTTTTCCGCGGTCGTCGCGGCGCTCGCACGAGGTGAAACGCTCGTTGAGATCGTGTAATGCTGGACGACTGACGAATGACTGACATACGGTAGCGGCTCGGGGTGGTCTCGGGTGGTCGGGGGTTTGACAGAACGTCAAT
>MEKU01000029.1:34264-39848 GCA_001767195.1 Acidobacteria bacterium RIFCSPLOWO2_02_FULL_67_21 | reverse complement strand
CCATCTGCGCCGCGCCCGTGATCATGTTCTTGATGTAGTCGGCGTGCCCCGGGCAGTCCACGTGCGCGTAGTGCCGGTTCGCCGTCGCATACTCGACGTGGCTCGACGCGATCGTCAGGATCTTCGTGTCGTCCCGCCGCCCCTGCGACTCCGACGCCTTCGCCACCTGGTCGTACGACACGAACTTCGCCCACCCCTTGTCCGCCGCCACCTTCGTCAAGGCGGACGTCAGCGTCGTCTTCCCGTGGTCGATGTGCCCAATCGTCCCCACGTTCACGTGCGGTTTCGAGCGATCGAATTTTTCCTTCGCCATCGCGTTGCGTCTCCGTCGTCGTTATTTCGTGCCCTGAATCCGGGCCACTACTTCTTCGCTCACGTTCTGCGGCGCCTGCTCGTAACGGTCGAAGTGCATCGAGTAGGTGGCGCGTCCCTGCGTCCGCGAGCGGAGGTCGGTGGCGTATCCGAACATCTCCGACAGCGGCACGCGCGCCTTGATGATCTGCGTCCCGCCGCGGTCTTCCTGCGACTGAATCCGGCCCCGCCGGCTCGCCAGATCGCCCATCACGTCGCCGAGGTAATCCTTCGGCACCACGACTTCCACGCGCATGACCGGCTCGAGCAGGACCGGCTTGGCCTTCTTCGCCGCGTCCTGGAACGCCAGCGAGCCGGCGATCTTGAACGCCATCTCGGACGAATCGACGTCGTGGAAGGAGCCGTCGTACAGCTCGATCCGGACGTCGTCGACCGGGTACCCGGCCAGAATGCCGCGCGTGAGCGCTTCCTTGATGCCCTGGTCGATCGGCTTGATGAACTCCTTCGGAATCGAACCCTGCGTCACTTCGTTCTCGAAGATGTAGCCGGTACCGGGCTCGCCGGGATACAGATGGATCTTCGCGTGGCCGTACTGCCCGCGGCCGCCGGTCTGCCGGATGTACCGTCCTTCGCCGTCGGCGGGACGCGTCAGCGTCTCCTTGTAGGCGACCTGCGGCTTGCCGACGCTCGCCTCGACGTTGAACTCCCGCTTGAGACGGTCGACGATGATCTCGAGGTGAAGCTCGCCCATGCCGGCGATTACCACCTGCGCGGTCTGCTCGTCGGTCTTCACGCGGAACGTCGGGTCCTCGGCCATCAGCTTGGCCAGCCCCTGACCGAGCTTTTCCTGGTCGCCCTTGGTCTTCGGCTCGATGGCGAGCGAGATGACCGGCTCCGGGAAGTCCATCGACTCGAGAACGACCGGCTGCTTCTCGTCGCACAGCGTATCGCCGGTGCTCACCTGCTTGAGGCCGACGGCGGCCGCGATATCGCCGGCGTAGACCTCCTTGATCTCCTCACGCTTGTTCGCGTGCATCTTGAGCAGCCGGCCGACGCGCTCGGTCCGCTGCTTCGTCGTGTTGTACACGGATGCCCCGGCGGTCAGCACGCCCGAGTACACACGGATGAAGGTGAGCTGGCCGACGAAGGGGTCGGTCATGATCTTGAACGCCAGCGCCGAAAACGGGGCGTCGTCGGAGGCGGGCCGCTCGAGCAGCGTGTCTTCCTTGGCGTTCGGATCGAGCCCGGTGATCGGCGGCACGTCGACGGGCGACGGGAGATAGTCGACGACGGCATCGAGCAACAGCTGGACGCCCTTGTTCTTGAACGCCGACCCGCAAATCACCACCACGAAGGGGGCGGATTCATGGCGCACGGAGCTGAGCACGCGCTTGCGCAGCACCGCCTTGATTTCCGCTTCGCCGATGGTCTCACCGCTCAGATACTTCTCAAGCAGCTTGTCGTCGTGCTCGCTGACCTTCTCGATCAGCTTCTCGCGGTATTCCTTCGCTTCCGCCAGCATCTCGGCGGGAATCTCCGCCTCGATGTAGTCGGCGCCCATCGTCTCGTCCTTGTAGGTGATCGCCTTCATCTTCACGAGGTCGATCACGCCCTTGAACTTGTCCTCGCTGCCGATCGGGAGCTGGACCGCGACCGGGTTCGCCCCGAGCTTCGATTCGATCTGCCCGAGCGTCTGCTTGAAGTCGGCACCGACACGGTCCATCTTGTTCACGAAGCAGATGCGGGGCACGCGATACTTGTCGGCCTGGCGCCAGACGGTCTCGGACTGGGGCTCGACGCCGGACACCGCATCGAAGACGGCGCAGGCACCGTCCAGCACGCGGAGGGACCGCTCGACTTCGGCCGTGAAGTCGACGTGCCCCGGCGTATCGATGATGTTGATCCGGGTGTCGCGCCAGAAGCAGGTCGTCGCGGCCGACGTGATGGTGATGCCGCGCTCCTGTTCCTGCTCCATCCAGTCCATGACGGCCGTGCCCTCATGGACCTCGCCGATCTTGTACGTGATTCCGGTATAGAAGAGGATCCGCTCGGTGGTGGTCGTCTTCCCGGCATCGATGTGCGCCATGATGCCGATGTTCCGGGTCCGGTCCAGTGGTGTTTGACGTGGCATTGCCCGATGTCTTCCTTACCAGCGATAGTGCGCGAACGCCTTGTTCGCTTCGGCCATGCGATGCGTGTCTTCGCGCTTCTTGACGGCGCCGCCGCGCAGATTCGATGCGTCGAGCAGCTCGTTGGCCAGTTTCTCCTGCATCGTCTTGCCGTCACCGCGCGACCGCGCGAAACTGACGATCCATCGGATGCTCAGGGACAGCCGGCGGTTCGGGTTCACTTCGATCGGCACCTGGTAGTTCGAGCCGCCGACGCGGCGCGACTTCACTTCGAGGCTCGGCTTGACGTTCTCGACCGCCTTCTTGAACACCTTGAGCGGGTCGTCGCCCGTCTTTTCCTTGATGATGTCGAAGCTCTTGTAAAAGATCCGCTCGGCGGTGCTCCGCTTCCCATCCGACATCACGGTGTTGATGAACTTGCTGACCAGCGTGCTGTTGTAGAGCGGGTCGGCCGCCAGTTCGCGCTTCGGTATCTCTCGTCTGCGAGGCATGACTGTGTTCCTGCGTTCCTACGCTTTGGGGCGCTTCGCGCCGTACTTCGATCGCCCCTGCTTCCGGCCCTGCACGCCGACGGCGTCGAGCGTCCCGCGCACGACGTGATAGCGGACGCCCGGCAGGTCCTTCACGCGGCCGCCACGGATCAGCACGAGCGAGTGCTCCTGCAGGTTGTGGCCGACGCCGGGGATGTATGTCGTCACTTCGATGCCGTTGGTCAGACGCACGCGCGCCACCTTGCGCAGCGCCGAGTTCGGCTTCTTCGGCGTCTGGGTGAAGACGCGCACGCACACACCCCGCTTCTGCGGGCTCACCTGGAGCGCCGGGCTCTTCGTCTTCGTGACGATCCGCTTACGCCCCTGACGAACAAGCTGACTTATCGTCGGCATCGCTTCTCGTAACCTTCATGCAGTGCCGCGGCGCGTACAGGCGGAAAAGGCGCCCGTCGCTCCGCGTCGAAACAACAGCGGCCGCGAGCTGACGGCCGATGCGTCGTCTCAGGCCTCAAGAGCGGCGGACCGCATCTGGCACCTGAAACTGCTAACCCTATCTGTGTGATACGCGAGGACACACCGGAGCACGTGCCGCCGGTCTGCCCGAAGAATCCGGCCACCCGGCCAGCTTCCAGTGCGGCTGAGGCTAGATAGGGTGTCCTAGCCTCAAGATAACCTGACGAATATAGCATGCGGGTCGCGGCAGCCGCAACCGCCAGGGCCTCCAGTGCACACCTTGGGCGGCGACAGGCGGCACGACCACGATTTCGCACGCCCCCGGCCCCTGCCGAGCTCGAAATCAGGTCTATAAGTCGTGTATATTGTTCACCTTAGGTCCTGTGATCGTGGCGTTCAGTGCGTCATCGCGTGCAGCAGCACGTTGATGCCGAGCGCGTAGCCGTCCGGCGAGAACTGATAGAAGAACCCCGGGTCCTCGCCTTCCCGCTCCCACGAATCCGCAACGTCCGTGTTGTGCGTCATCAGCACCATGATGCGGCCGTGGCCGTCTCGAATGGCGCGCAGGTGCGCCTCGCGACTGTCGGCGCCCCGCTCCGAGGTCGTCTGACCTCCGACGCCTCTCCAGAACTGGATGTTCGTGATCTGCGGCACTTTCGTCACGTCGAACATGGTCCGCAGCATCGGATCGTCGAGCGGGACGTCCTGGGTCGGAAACTCGGACGGCGACAGCACCTTGGCGATCTCGCCGGACCACTGCCGCCAGGCCAGCGTGCCCCAGAAATCATCGACCCAGAGGAAGCCGCCCTTGAGCAGATACGTGCGAAGGCGTTCGATTTCGGCCGGGCTGAATCCCAGTGAACCGACGTCAGACGCAATGACCAGCGGGCAGTTGAAGAGGGCGTCGTCTGCGAGCCTGACCACGAAGTGATTGGGCCGGCCGTCGTGGTCGCGACTGACGCGGGTCTTCGTGAGCTCCGAGAGCCGCGTGGTCAGATTGATTTCCGCGAACGGATAATCCGTCTGCCAGCCGATGCCCATCGGCTCCATACGGACACTTCGATACGCCAGGCGGCAGATGACAAACGACGCGTCCGGCATCTGGGGCGGCGCGTAGCGCGCCCCGAGGCTGCCTTCGCGGAACCTGTAGCCCTGGGCATGCGCCGCGGCCGCCGCGGCCGCGCACACGGCCAGCGCGGCTACCCACCTGAGCGTCACACGCCCCGGCGTCATGAGCATGAGTGTGACATACAAGAACTCCCAACGCCCAACCCCGCAACTCCCAAACGGGGTTGGAAATTGGGGCCTTGGGAGTTGGGAGTTGACTCATTCCTTGAAGAGCAACGCCACTTCCGCTTTCAGCACCTTTCCCATCGCGTTGCGGGGCAGGGCCTCCACCGTGCGCAGCAGGCGCGGCACCTTGTACGGGGCGAGGCGTTCACCGGCCCACTGCTGAAGATCAAGGGATGACAACTCTGCGCCGGGACGCAGCTCGACGACCGCCGCCACGCGCTGGCCCCATTCGGCGTCCGCCACGCCGACCACGGCGCATTCGCGGATGGCGGCATGATGCCGCAGCACGTCCTCGATCTCGAGGGCCGACACCTTGTAGCCGCCTGTCTTGATGATGTCGACGGACGTGCGGCCGAGCAGCCGGTAGGCCCCCTGCTCGAACACCGCCATGTCACTGGTCCGGAACCACCCGTCCCGAAAGGCCGCGGCGGTCTCGGCCGGGCGGTTCCAGTACTCGAGAAAGACGTTCGGGCCACGTACCTCGATCTCTCCGGGGATGCCCTCCTGCACCAGCCCTCCGCCCTCATCCACGAGCCGTACCTCGACGCCCGGCAGCGGCGTGCCGACAAACCCCGGGCGGCGCTCTCCATGGAGCGGGTTCGACAGCGCCATGCCGATTTCGGTCATCCCGTAGCGCTCGAGAAGCGTGTGGCCGGTCATGGCGCGCCAGCGTGCGAGCGTCTGGACCGGCAGAGCGGCAGAACCCGACATCATCAGCCGGGCCCGCCGGGCGCCCTCGGCCCACGCGCGCTGCGCGGCCGGCGCCTCGGCGTCCCAGGCTGCAATCAGGCGGTGATACATCGTCGGCACCGCCGTGAAGACCGTCATCTCCCCCGAGCCCAATCGATCCCACACCGCGCGTGCGTCGAACGACGCATGGATTTCGCAGGTGGCACCGACTGCCAG
>MEKU01000029.1:32411-34245 GCA_001767195.1 Acidobacteria bacterium RIFCSPLOWO2_02_FULL_67_21 | reverse complement strand
CCGCCACTCCCACGCCTCGACGAGAGCCGCCACCTGGGCCCCGATTGCCGCATGCGTGGTGACGACGCCCTTCGGCCGGGACGTGGTGCCGCTCGTGTAGACAATCATCGCCCGCCGTGTCGGCCCCAGATGCAGGCGCGATGCGGGAGCGGACGGCGTTGCGCGTGAGAGCAGCTCCTCGACCGTCACGAAACACGCACCGGCCTCGCGCGCCAGCGGCATGAGCGTCGCGGCGGCCGCCGCCGTTCCGATGACGAATGCTGCGGTCGTGTCACGAATCACGTATTCGAGCTCGGGGGGCGGATGCGTGACCGCAAGCGGGACGGCCACACCTCCTGCCCGCCAGATGCCCCGCTGGACTGCGGCGTACTCGAACCCCGGCGGTATGAGGAACGCCGCGCGGGCTTCGCGCAGATCGTCTGAGGGGCCCGCCAGCGCCGCGGCGACCTGTCCGGCCGCATGTTCGAGATCGGCGTAGGTGAACGCCCGTCCCGCGCTGACGACCGCCACACGGCTCTCGTTCATAATGAAGGACACACAGTATGCCGCTCATTGAACCAGGCTCGAAAGCGCCCGCGTTCGCCTTGAAGGACCAGCACGGCGAGACGCATCGGCTGTCGGACTACGCGGGACGCCACGTGATCATGTACTTCTACCCCAAGGACGACACGCCGGGGTGCACCACGGAATCGTGCGATTTTCAGGCGAGGCTGCCGCAGCTTCGGCGTCGTGACGCCGTGGTCCTCGGGGTCAGCATTCTCGACGAGGCGAGCAAGGCGAAGTTCGCCGACAAGCACGGCCTGACCTTTCCGCTGCTGGCGGACGCAAACCATGCCGTGGCCGAGAAGTACGGGGTGTGGCAGAAGAAATCGCGGTATGGGCGCACGTACATGGGGATCGTGCGAACGACGTACCTGATAGGCCCCGACGGGAAGATTGCCCAGCGCTGGGACAACGTCAAGGTCGACGGCCACGCGGACGCGGTGTCCGCGGCGCTGTCCGCGTAAATGGCGTCGGAGGTCATTTGCCTCACTCGGTCGCCGGCCGGTCGCCCCGCTTCAACCGATCGCGCGCCTTCTCGACGTCTCGATGAAAGACGAACAGGCGATCGGCATTGCCTTCAGGATCCGTGAAATTGAACTGCCGGCCTTTCCGGAGCTTGACCCGCAGGTTCTTCTCCAGATAGTCGACCTGGAACGTTTCGAGGTCGAGCAGCGGCGTCGTGAAGGCATCGTCCCGGTTTGCCGTTTCGTACCGGAGACCCTGGGCGGTCGCGATCAGCTTCCCGCGACAGGAGCCCATCCCGTGGCGGTGGACGACGTCGATGATCGAGTCGAGCCGCACTTCCCGGAATCGAATCATGATCTCGCGCTCGCCCGCCGTCACCTCGACGGGCATCGCGACGCTCTCGAATCCTTCCGCGGAGACGTTCAACTGGTGCGTCCCGGACGCCACGCCGTCTGCCGTAATCGGCGCCGTCCCGATGAACTGCCGATCGATGAAGACCTGGGCGCCAGGCACGTCCGTCTGAACACGTAGAACGCCGGCAGACGGCGGCGCGGCTGCCGCCTCCCGGGGCGCCTCTTCGGCCGATGGCGGCGGGGCCTCGGGCTCTGGAGCCCTTGCCGCCGGTTCCGAAGGCGTGGCCGCGGGAGCCGGCGCCGCACGCCTCGGGCGGGCCGGCGCGGGCCGCGCGGCGACGGTGGCCGTGGAGTCTTCCGGCGGCGATGGCTGCATGAAGACGAACACCAGCAGCGAGGCGCCGCCAAGCACGGCCAGAGCGATGACGACGAGCAGGACGCGACGATTCAGGCGGAAATACTACCCAAAATCG
>MEKU01000029.1:5760-32295 GCA_001767195.1 Acidobacteria bacterium RIFCSPLOWO2_02_FULL_67_21 | reverse complement strand
TCTCTTGTGCCGCGTCGTCACCCGCACAGACAAACCCGCCGATCTCAGGCCGAGCCACATGACACGCCGGCGCATCGGCCGGCGGCAGCTCGAGCGAGTAGAACACGCGGAATGTATCTCCCGCATTTCCGTTGAAGTCGTACACGACGACGGGATCCCGGCGCGCGGTGTCGCCGAAGGACATGCCGTAGTTCATCGAGATCGCGGCGGGAGGGTACTGGCCTGGCTTGATGCCGGGCAGCGGCTCGAAGCGGCTGTTCCGCACGATCGCCTTCTTGATTGGCGCCGTCGTCGACGCCGGCGTGTAGGCGGTGGCCACGGCGACGCCGACGTAGTTGCGGAAATAGCCGTCCTCGATCGTCGCGACGCCATCACCACGCCCGGGCTCGGTGTCGGGACGGAGAAAGAAGGGGCTTGCGATCCCCACGCGGAGGCCGCGCACATCGACATTACGCACCGACACGGTCTTGGCCGCGTAGTTGCCGAACCAGATGCCGGTAGGGTTCTCGACCGGGTCGGCCAGCACGGCGGGGTCGCCCCGCACCGCGAACTGATCGATCTCGAGCCGATCGGTGGGAAACGCGGTGACCGCGTGGCGTGACGCGTGCCACACCCGCGAGCGGCTCAGCGTGCCGTTCCAGCCGATCGCGACGCCGGTCTGGATCGCGCCGTACGCCTCGTTGCGCGTGAACTCGAGTACCGGCATCTCCGTCGTGTCGACCGTCCGGACCTCAGCGGGCTGGCTCGTATCGGCGCCCTTGAACGCCGGGATGCGAACGAGGCCGAGCGAACCTGCCGCAAGCGCGTAGCCGAAGACGTCGACATTGGCCGCCACGTTGTCACGAACAATGTTGTTCGGGCCGCGGAGCCAGAAGCCCGCCCCTTCGCCGCCGGGATCGGGCGTCGCTCCGCCGTAGCCGCTTCGCGGCGCAAAGTCACCGGAGCCTTCCGAGCGCATCGCGAAGTTCCGCTCGAAGACATTGAAGCTCTCGGTCCCGTCCTCCGCGACAATGGCGGCGCCACGGGAGTTGTAGACGACGTTGTCACGGACCAGGCCGTAGTGGCTGTTGTGAACCGTGATGCCCCACTTCGACGCGTCATCGATGGCATTGCCGACGATCGTGAACTGGTAGCCGTTTGCCTGCGGGCTGCGGGGACCGAACGCGTGATGAAAGTGGAGCGAGTAGCGTCCGATCTGATTGGTGCCGACGTGCCGCAACGCTCCCTCGGCCGTGTACTGCGTATTGTCGAGCACACCCATCCGCGTCCGACCGAGATGGTTGAACGCCGCATACCGGATGTCGACGTCGGACCGCTTCACGAAGATGACGTGCGCCCGCGCGCCGCCCGGGTTCTGGGACCGGAGGACGACATTGCGGGTGAGATTGCCGACATGCGGCAGGAACTCGCGTCCGCCGTCCGCGGCGCCACGGTGGTCGAAGCCAAGCGCACCGGCAAGCACGACCGTCCTGCCCGATGCCGACGCGACCTGAAGCTCTTCCCACTGCGGCACGTAGCCGGTGCCGCGCTCACGCTGCCTCAGCTGCCGGGTGTCGGGGAGCACAAGACGATCGCCCGCGTGCCAGCCCGATGCCGGCTGGTCGAGCTCCAGGCGGGTCTGGCCCGAGAGCGGTTCGGCCGTCACGCGGGCAAATGTCGGGGACCTGACCTCGCCGTGAATTCGAACCGTGCCCAGACCGATGAGACCGCCCGTGAACTGCTCCGGGTCCGCCGCGGTGTCGATGGGGCGGTCGGCAAACACGACTTCCGCCCGCGCGTCTGACGCCACCGGCTCGTCGACCGTGCCAATCTCGAGCCGGCCGGCTTCGAGCACGGTCACGGTGCCGACCGTCAATCGCGTCGACATGCTGGTACGGAACACCAGTGCGCCCTCGACGTCCACGCATGCCAGCGGCGCGTCGCTGACGATGTCGTACGGCACCTGCGTGCCGCCGGCAATCAGGACCTTCTGGTCCGCCACGGGGGGACGGCCCGTCGACCAGGTCGCCCCGCTGGACCACGGTCCGCTGGCGACGGACACGACGTCCGGCGATGCGCAAATGCGCGGAATGCCGTGATCGATGCCGCTTCCAGGCGGAATGTGCGGATGCGCCAGATGCGGCGCCGCGGGCGCCGGTGCCTGCGCGGCCGCCCGCGCACCGGCCGTGACCACCACGCACGCAAGGCCGATCGCGACCGTTGCGCAACGCCGAATCTCACTTCGTGTCATCGCTTCTTCCCCCGGGAGGCCGCGAGTGCCGCCATCGACGCTCCGGCCGCCGCACCCGCTACCAGAAGACCGACGGTGTGGATCAGCTCGAGCCCGCGAGCGAGCATCACGATTCCGATCAGCGCGCACGCCAGCACAATCCACGCGACACGGTCCGGCCTGCGGCTCACGGCCAACTCTACGCCTGCCATGGACGAATCAGGCAAGACAATTCTACGGCCGGCATCACCACAAAGGCCGGTCGGGCCAGACATACAGCGGATACGCGTACGCGGTGCTGGCATAGGGCGCGGCAACTCCGCGGCCGGCCGCCTCGGCCCGCTGCGATGCCGGCCAGCGGTGCCCGGCCGCCGCCGCGTAGGTCGGCGCATCCAGGACCGGCGCGTAGAACTTCTCGAGAATACGGTTCTCCCGCCACGCCGCTGCGGCGTCGCCCGCGCTCCAGGCCTGATTGCGGCGTTGTACGTGCCACAGCGCCTCGGTGAGGTAGTGGTCCTCGCGCCCAAGCCGCCGCTGTACAACGGGCGGCTGTGTACGCCAGCGCTGCAGGCGATCGCGTGCCGCTTCGGCCAGTCCCTCGGCCGTGAATCGCGCCCGGAAACTGCCGATCTCGGGATCGCGGACGTCATAACCGACGTGCACGACCATGAAGAACACCGCAAACGCCGCGAGCGCGGCAGCGGTGTATGCCACGACGCGCCGTCGGGAATGCGCGTCAAGCGTGCGGCGCAGGCGCCTCGGGGGCTCAACCGCCACGACCACCAGGAGGCCGCACCCGGCCGCCGCCGCGTTGAGCAGAATATCGCGCGCCTCCCCCGCCCTGATCGGGATGAACCACTGGAACCACTCGTCGAGCGTTCCCGCCATGGCCGCCGCCAGCACGGGCAACGCCAGCACCGACCAGTCCTCGCTCTGAGCCCCGGTGCCGGCCCGCCACACCGGATAGAACAGGGCCGTCAACATCCCGTATTCGATGAAGTGAAAACTCTCGCTGAAGGTCAGCCCGGCCAGCCCGATAAGGCCGACGCCGCACGCAAAGCCGAGCGCGGCCAGCGTGTACCGAACCAGCCTGCGCTCCCGGATACGCCAGCAGGCGACCAGGAACGCGCCGGTGGCGGGCACGGCGCTGGCGCTGATGATGATCGCGCGGAACTGCGCAGGCCACCGGACGCTGATCTCGGTGAAGGCCTGCTGCGCAAACGGCGCTGAGAGGATGATGACGGCGGCCGCCGCCACTGCGACGGCCGCACGCCGCTGACGCAACGGACAGGCATGCGGCACGACGCCGCGCCTTATCGCTGGGCGCTGGTCGCCGGCCGCCCCGGCGCGGGCTCGATTCTGAGAATGGCCCCGTTCGGATTCGCGTCGATCGCCAGATAGAGGAATCCGTCCGGCCCCTGGCGGACGTCCCGGATTCTCAGGCGCAGCGCCGTCAGGATCGTCTCGCGGCCCCTCGGCCCGCCCGGTGCGAACGCGACGCGATGGAGCTGCGTGCCGGCCATGCCGCCGACGAAGAGATCCCCTTTCCAGCCGGGGAGCTGGTCACCCGTGTAGAAGACCATCCCTGAGAGCGCGATCGAGGGCACCCAGACCGTGACCGGCTGCTCCATGCCTTCGCGCCACGGCTGATTCGTGATCGTGTCGCCGGAATACTCGCGGCCAAAAGTCACGACGGGCCATCCGTAGTTCTTGCCCGGCTGAATCAGGTTCAGCTCGTCGCCTCCCTGTGGGCCATGTTCGGTGGCCCAGACCTGGCCGGTGACGGGGTGGATCGTGAGCCCCTGCGGATTCCGATGTCCGTACGAGTAGATCTCCGGACGGAAGCCCGCGCGGCCGACAAACGGATTGTCCGGCGGGACGGTGCCATCGTCGCGAAGCCGGAGAATCTTGCCGGCGTGATGGGTGGTGTCCTGGGCGCGGGTCCGATCGTTCCGCTCGCCGACCGTCATGAAGAGCGTGCCGTCACGCCCGAAGGCGAGCTTCGACCCGAAATGCAGCGGCCCGCCGGTGCTCCAGGCGTCGGCAACGAAGATGTCCTGCGCGCCGGTCAGCGCCTTGCCGTCGAAGCGGCCGCGCGCCAGCGCCGTCGTGTGCCCGCGCTCCCCGGCCTTCGAGTACGTCAGGTAAATCAGGTTGTTCTCGGCATAGCGCGGATGGAGGGCGACTTCGAGCAGGCCTCCCTGGCCCATCGCGTGCACCTGCGGCACACCGGCAATCGGCTGCGGGTCGAGCTGCCCGCCGCGGACGATCCGCAGGCGTCCCGCCCGTTCGGTGACCAGCATGTCGCCGTTCGGCAGGAAGGCGATGCTCCAGGGCGACGCCAGCCCGCGCACGAACGGAACGACGCGGATCGGCTGGGAAATGGTCTCGAATTCGCGCGGCGCATCCGGCACCGGCAGCGGCGCCATGCGTGGGAAGGGTCCGAGCGCCTGGCCGGCCGGCGGCGCGGCCTGACCGGGCATCGTTTGCTGGGCAACGGTCCCAGCGGTCACCAGCAACAGGGCAATGGCGATGATCCAGAGACGCATATACGTCCTCCTCGACGGGAAGAGTATATCGCCGAAGGAAGGTCCTACTGGGTGGCCTGGCCCAGCAGGCGATCGAAGTCCTGCTTGAAGGCCGCGTACGCCTTGGCGCCGCCGGTGAAGATCTCGACCTTGAGCTGCTGGCTGCCAGGGATCGTGCGCCCCAGCATGAACGCAGGCGTCCCGCTCACGCCCAGGCTCTGCCCCTCGCTCATATCCTTCCGGATCTTCGCCGCGTGCTTGCCGGCCGCGAGGCATTGCTCGAACGCGGACGCATTGGCCCCCAGGGCCGCCGCGTGAACGGGCAGGTGCTCCGGGGCGAGCAGCTTCGGGTTGGCAAAGAGCCGGTCGTGCATCGGCCAGAACTTGTTCTGCTCGTTGGCGCACTCCGACGCCTCAGACGCCTTGAAGGCCACCGGGTGGATGCTTTCAAGCGGGAAGTGGCGGAACACGTACTTCAGTTTTCCGGTGTCGATGTACTCCTGCACGATCTGCGGCAGGGTCTGCGTGAAGTGGCGGCCGCAGAATGGGCACTGGAAGTCGGAGAATTCAACGAGCGTCAACGGGGTGGGGATGGAGACGGAACGAGAGCCGTCGCGGGGCCGTTGACCCGCGTCCCGTCTCCGGGATTCGTGAACCCGGCGCCTACTTCAGATGCTTGCTCACCAGCTTGGTCATCTCGAACATGTTCACCGTCGACTTGCCGCCGAAGACCGGCTTCAGCGCCGCGTCGGACTTGATCATGCGCTTGTTCTTGGCGTCCTGGAGCTTGTTCTTCTTGATGTAGGCCCACAACCGCTTCGTCACTTCGGTTCTCGGGATCGGCTTCGCGCCGACCACTTCCGCCAGCGTCGCACTGGGCGTGACCGGCTTCATGAAAGCCGCGTTCGGCTTGCGAGCAGACTTCTTCGCGCGTTTGGCCATCTGTGTCCTCTCGAGACGGAAGGGAAAGTTGGCTCACATAGTAACGCCATTCCCCTCTGGCCGACAGCTAAAACCTGAGGCCGGCTCCCATGGCAACCCGCGCGTCGTGGCCGAAGAAGGGGCGCTGATGAATCAGCCGGTCGTCGTCAAACACCGGTGCCGGGTAGCGCAACAGGCGGTCGCCAACGGAACGCGAACCGGCCGCCAATCCCGGATCGCCTGCGTCGAACTCGCCCGACCTCAGCCCCACGACCTGAACACCGGTCTCGAAGCGGAACGCGGGGCTCTCCGGTATCTGCGCGCTGGCCGTGGGCGCCAGGAGGCCCATCGAGGCAAGGGCCGCCGCGGACAGCCGGCGGTCCTGAGTCTTACCGTTGAAAACACCCCACCTTCGCCATATCAGACGGGAGGCGGCCGAGGTACTCTTGGGCGCAGGGCGGCTCATGCGTTGGTGGATTCTTTGCATTTACGTAATTCGGTGAAGGCTGCTCCCCCGACTGGCCCACACCGCTGGGTGGTACTTCCCCTGATGGCGCTTCCGCTCATCCTGACGTTGATGAGCGGTGTGGCCTTCGGGCAGACCCATATCTCCCGTCCCCCCAACAACTTCGCACCTGCGGAAGACGTCGACCTGGGACGGGAGGCGGCCGCCGCGATTCGCCGGCAGATGCCGATCCTGTCGGACCGGCGCGTTGCCGAGCACCTGGCCCGACTCGGCGAACAGCTGGTCCTAGCGATTCCGGATTCCCTGCGGGAACCGGCGTTCGAGTACAGCTTCTCCGTCTTCAACTTTCGCGACCTCACCACGGCGGCCTTGCCGGGCGGCCCCATCTTCGTGAGCCGGGGCATGCTCTCACTGGCTCCAGGCGACGACGCCCTGGCGGGCCTCATCGCGCACGAGCTTGCCCATATCGTGCTGCGCCACTCGACGGCACAGTTGACCGCCAGCGAGCAGTACCAGATCGGCCCCATCGCGGGCCACTCGATTGCCGCCGTGCTGAGAGGCGGCACGTCGAACATCCTGGAGCGCGCCTCCGGATTCGCCGCCCTGAGCTACTTCCTGATGACCGATCGGGAGTTCGAGCGCGACGCCGACACGCTGGCCGTCCACCTGATGGCGCGCGCCGGCTACAGTCCGCGCGCGCTCGCCACGATGCTGCACGCGATCCGCACCGAGGGCGCCGCGATAGGGGGCGTGCTCTGGCTGCTGCGCCATCCGGACCCGGCGGAGGACGAAGGCACGACCCGGTCGGATCTGATCGCGGAAGAGGCGGCACGCGTCCCCATCGCAGCGTCACAACCGCCTGAGACAGCGCTTGCGTCCATTCATTCGTGGCTGGCGGATCTGGGGCCGGCCGCGGCGGCCCCGGCGGCACGCGATCCGGAGCTTCCGGTTGGCACGCTCGGGTACAGCGTTCTCGTTCCGTCCGGCGAGTCCCGCAGCGTCACCGCAGGCGACGTCCTCCAGCTGAACATCCCGGCGAACTGGCGGCGTCTGCCGGGAGGCAACGCCGTCACATTTGCTCCCGATGGCGCCTTCCTCCGCGTGCTCGAAGGCCCCATCGCCTTCACACACGGCCTGCAGGTGGCCGTCGCCCGCAGCATCACGGGACAACTGACCAGCGACGTACAGGTGCTGCTCGCGAACTTCGCCCAGGGCAACCGCAACGTCACATGGACGCCGGCCTATCAGCGCGTCAGGTTGGCAGGCCGCGAAGGCGTGACGACGACGCTCAGCAGCGTGTCGGCGGTTACCGGCAACTTCGAGAATGTCGTGGTGTGGGCCACGCACCTCTCCGACGGCAGCTTCCTCTACATCGTCGGCCTGTCGCCGCAGGAGGAGGCGGGGGCGTACCGCCAGGCGTTCACACGGGCCGTCGAGTCGCTTCGGATCCGCAACTGACAGGCTCTTCGGTCGTAGAGGCCGGGCTTCAGCCCGGCCTCGGCGGGCCTGAAGGCCCGCCGCTACGGCGAAGTGACCAGGAGAGACCGGACAAACGCTCTGACGTCGTCGACAGCTTCCAACGCGTTGACGCGCCGTATGACCGCGTCGGCGCGGTCGGAGCCGATCACCGGAACCATCAGATCGCGCACCTTGGCACTCACCCCTTCGGTATCCAGCGGATTCTCTCTCGTGCCGGGGGCGTGCCGCGTAAAGTGGGTGACGCGGCGGCCGTCGCGCAGAGTCACCTCGACGGCCCCGCTCCGCGGGGCAGCCGGATCCATCAGCCCCCGATCCGCCACGAGCTCGATGCGCGCCTTGACGGCGAGCACCCTCGGATCCTTCATCCGCTCGTGCGAATGGCTGTCGGCAAACGACACGCCGCCGTCGAGCAGGCCGACTGCCAGGATGTACTGGCAGTTCACGTCGGGCATCGCGCTGTTGTCGACGATGCGCGCGCCGTCGGCGGGCAGCCGCGCGACGATGCGGTCGACGTTGTCGGCGGTGAGCTGGTGCTGCCGGCGAAGCGTGAGCAGCGCGTCGAGCGGCGCCTGAATCGGATAGCCGACCGAGAACGTCTTGATGGCCGTTTCCGTGACAAAAAAGCGGCTGCCCAGGCCGGCCACCATTTCCTCCGGCTTCGGCTCGGCCGACAGCGCCTCGATCGCGTTGTGCTCGCCGTCGAGCACGTCCCTCACGCCTGTGAAACCTGACTGCACCATCAGCGCGGCGGTCACACCGTTGCGGGCGCCCATGCCGCCGAAGTCGAACGCCTTCTCGATGTGCTCGTTGTCCCGCGTCCAGCTCCAGATGCCCGACACCTGCTGCGCCGCGTAGGAGAGGACGTACCGCGTGCGCTCCTCGTCGAGCCGGGCCAGCACGGCGGCCGCGGCTGCGGCGCCGAAGGTCGCGCTCGTGCCCTCGGCACTCCGATGCGTCGCCCTGACGTGGTCGGGGCCAAGCGCCATCAGGAACCGGCAGCAGACGTCGTACCCGAGCGTGACCGCCCGGACCAGTTCGGCGCCGGAACGGCCTTCGCGCTCCGCCATCGCCAATGCCGCGGGAACGACGGCGCACCCCGGGTGCGCTTTGGTCACCGGCTCGAAGTCGTCCGTTTCATCGGCATGGCCAAACATTCCGTTGGCCAGCGCCGCATCGATCGCGGAGGTGCGGATGTCGGTTGTCAGCACCGAGGCCTCGGGGGTGCCGCCCTGCGTGCGCACGAACCGGATCGCGGCCTCGCCCGGCTTCATGCGCGCACCCGACACGATCGCTCCGAGCGTATCCAGAATCCGGTGCCTGGCCTCGCGCGCGACGTCCGGAGGGAGCGCGCGGTCGCGCGCGGTGACCACGTAGCGGGCGAGCCGGCCGGTGATGTCGACGGCGCGCGCAGCCGCCTCGCGCTGGGCAGCGGCGCCGCCGCCGCGCGCCTCAGCGCGCGCCGGCGCCGCCGCGCCAATCAATCCTCCCGCGGCCTGGAGGACACGCCGCCTCGTGAGCCGCGGGCCAGGAGCCATCAGTCCGCGAGCGGGTTCGGGCGGATCTGAATATGGTTCAGCGACCCCATCTTGGTCTCGGTGAACACCGGCATGTACGACGAGTACGACGCCCAGAGGCCCCGGCCCTTCCATCCGCGGTCCGCGTTGTCGATGCGGCCGTCAAGGCCCCGCGTATAGAACGGCATCGGATACGGCAGCCGGAACACGACGAACGTCTCCTTCTTCGGATCGAAGATCTGGAGCGAGTCCGACGTCGTCCCGGTGACCACCACCAGGTCCTTGCCGAGACCGAGCGTGTTGAACTGGTCCACATAGAGGAAATACGGATACTCCACGCTGCCAGTCTCGCTGCCCGTGCCCGGATATTTCGGCCCCGGCAGCTCCCAGTAGGTGAACTTCTCGGTCTTCGGATCGAAGCGTCCGAGGTGGCCGCTGCCCGCCGAGAACCAGAACATGCCGTCCGTGCTGAAGTCAGCGCCGTGTGAGACCCGTCCGGGAGGCGCCAGCGGATAGTCCTTGAACTTGCCGGTCTTCGGGTCGTACTTGAAGATCTTGTTCTCGGGTCCGTTCACGTTAGGACTGGTCTGCCAGACCGTGCCGTCGATCGGGTTGACCGCCACGCCGTACCCTTGTCCGGTCACCGGCTTCTGCGTCGCGGGGTCGATGCGCATGAGCGCCTTCTGCGCCGCCCCCTCGGTCCCTTCCGGGTTCGCGGGATCGACCTTCTTGCTGTCGAGCATCCCGAGCGCGACCACGTCGCCGGGCGCGTTGGTCCAGATCCTTCCCTCCTTGTCGAACTGGAGGTGGTGGGTGTTGTAGATCGTGTCGACGCCGACGAACTTGCGCGTCCTGGTATCGAAGAAGCCAAGCTGCATGCCGTTGCCGCGCGACTGGCGCAGCTTGTAGGCAAGCTCGAGCTCGGCGGGATCGTTGGTCTCGGTGGCAATGGCGCTCTTCGTCCAGGCCGGCAGATCCTGCGGCGTGCCCGGCCGGATCGGCTGTGTCATCCAGACCCTTCCCTGCTCGTCCAGCATCGGATTGTGCGGGCTGGCCATCCACGTACCTGGCGTGCCGCGATCGTGGTAGTAGTCGAGCGTCGGATCGAAGCCCTTCGTGACCCTCGGCTGCAGCTGATGCACCTCGACGGTGTTCTCCGCCGGGTCGAGCACCCAGAGCCGCCCGCCGCCGGTGCGGTCGGCACCGTAGACCCTGCCGTAGGGATACAGCGTCGGGTTGCGCTTGTCGGTGGCGGTGACGTCGTGGACGAAGGAATCGCCGGCGGCCCAGTCCCACTGGGTCACGACGAAATTGCGCTCCAGGCCGACGGGGCGCGGCGGCGCCGATGGCACTTCTCCGGCCCGGATGCGGCCCACCCAGTCGACCAGCGCGTTGACGACCACTTCCCGGCCGAGCCGGTCGGCGGCGCCGTTCATGCCGCTGTTCAGGCGCAGCACCTTGTCCCACTGCTCCGCCGTCGTGAAGATGCGCGTCATCGGCATCCCGAGCTGGTGGCACTGATTGCACCCGCCCCTGAACGCGCCGAGCCAGTGCTCCTGACTTGAATAGCCGGCTGGCAGCTGGTCCCTGGCGGGCGGCCGAATCATCGCCGCCCAGTAGCTGGCCGGATAGATCTTCGCGGCTTCGGCCGGCGTGGCCGCGTTGGCGACCTGAAGGCGAACCTGGCGGCCCCGCTCGGCCTTCACGCGCTCGGAGTCCTTGAGGCCGTACCCGCGCACCCAGACGACATATGAAGCAGGGGGAAGCTCCGGCACGAGGAAGCGCCCGCGGTCGTCGGTCACGACGATCTTCCGGTAAGGAACCGGCAGCTTCGTCTCCGCGATGACCCAGACACCGGCTTCAGGCGCACCGGCGGCGTTGACGACCGTCCCGCCGATGGCATTCGCGGCAACCTGCACGGCCGGGACTACCCGGGCCGGACCGGCCTGCAGGCCCGCGGCGTGCGGGCTCGTTGCGCACATCGCCGCCAAGAGGATCCCGAGCAGCGTGAGGTGTGCCGTTCGCATGTGCTCCTCCATCCCTGAATTGAGAGACGCCCGAGAAAAGTGGCCCCATTCTACGGGTCTTTACGGTCCGGCGACAATCAGCGCCACCGCCGCCAGCGCGGATACCAGCCCGACGGCCTGCCAGCCGTTCAACCGCTCGCCAGCGACGGCACGTGCCAGCACAACGGTGCTGGCCGGATAGAGCGACGACAGCGTCACCACCACGCTCAAGGCCCCGTGGCGGGTTGCAAACAGATACAGGGCGTTTGCGGCCATGTCGACGGCACCCGCGGCGACGGCAATCCGCATGACGGGCCCGGGCATCCGGAACCGCGCACCGCTCGCCAGGCCGATGAGGACAAACAGGCTGACCGACACCAGCCGCGCGGCGACGAGCGGCCATAACCCGGCCTCGGCACGCGTCCGGGCGAGCGCGAGAAAGAAGAAGCCGATGGCCACACCTGACGCAAGCGCCAGCCAGAGCCCGGCAGGGGCGCCGCCGGCCGGAGAGGCATTCGTCCGGCTCACGAGGGCGATCGCCAGCAGCGCCAGCGCGATCCCGGCTGCTGTCTGCGCGCCCAGGCGCTGACCGGCCAGCACATCGGCGACGACCGGGATGATGACGGCGCAGACGGCTGTCGTCGGCGCCGCCACCGCCATTCGTCCCACCGCCAACGCGCGATACAGCAGCGCGACGCCGGTCCCGCCGGCAAGCCCCGCCACGCCGCCCCACCACAGATCACGATGGAACGGCGCCGCCGGCATGAACGGCATCAGCGCCAGCAGCAGCACGAGGCCGGCCGCCTGCGACACGACGACGATGGCAATCGTCCCGGCGCGGCGCGAGGCAAAGCCGCCAAGAAAATCGGCCGCGCCGTAGAGCGCCGCCGACCCGAGCGCGAGTACGTACCCGGTCACGCGAAGAACGTCAGCGCCGACTGAAACACGAAGAACCCGTAGAAGAGCGCCACCGCCACCAGGCCGGCGCGCCGCCAGATCGGAGGCCGGACGTGCGGCGGCAGCAGGCGCGTATTGACATACAGCAGGTGCAGCGACGAGACGACCAGGATGAAGCCGCCGACGTTGGCGCTGATTTGAAGCAGCAGGATCGGCTGCGCGAGGCGCAGGGCCACGATCCCCCACACCACGACGGCCGCCAGCACCCCGTAGTACACGGTGCGGACGTCGCCGCCGCGCCACGCGCGGAGCCGGCTGCTGCCGGTCCACAGAATATCGGTGATGGCGCGCGCCATGCCTTCGACGATGTCGAGCTGGGTCTTGAACAGGAGCCATGCGCCCAGAAACCCGATGATGCCGCCGAGCACCACACCGGCCCGGCCACGGATGCCTTCGGCCAGCGCCGCGCTGATTCCGAACCCCTGGATGTCTGTCCCGGCCGGCAGGAACGTGACGTAGAGAAGCGCCGGCAGGATCATGCCCAGGATGGCGCCCGTGAAGAAGACGCCCCACTGATCCGCCCGAACGACCCGCCACCACCCGTGCCAGCGGCGCATGCTCTCGCGGTTCGGCGTGAAGATGAAGCCGGAATGCGCCAGCGCCACGGCCGTGCCGCCTACAGCCGATGAGATATATCCGACGCGCTCGCCCATTCCGTACCCGCGGTCGCGCGCCCAGTTCGACAGCACGAGATTGGTGACGCCGCCCGCGCCGGAATACGCGGCAAGCGCACCGAGCAGGAACAGATCGGTGCCCGGAGGAAAGAAGCTGAAGCGCTGCTGACGCAGATCGAATCCGGAGAGTCCGACGATCGCCGCTGCCCACGTGGACGAGGGGACATACACCACCGCCAGCACCAGGAAGCTGCCCAGGATGGCGGCGACCATGATCCAGTTCAGCAGCTCGAGCGTGCGCTCGATACGGCGTCCCACCGACAGGATGCCCACGCACGCGAGAAAGGTGGCAATCCCCGAGTAGTAGATCGTGCCGGCGTCACCGGATCCCGCGAGCCGGCCCGTCGCCAGGAAGAAGAACGCACCCGCCGCCGTGCCCGCCCATGCGGGCCATCCCACCTGCAGAAAATACAGAACGGCGTACACCCACGCCCAGAGCGTCGAGGATGGCCGGGTACGCATGAACCCGGTGAACACCGGTTCGCCCGTCGCCACGGTGTACCGCATCAGCTCGGTGTTGAACAGCGTCTGCAGTGTCACGGCGATCCCGACGACCCACATCAGCGACAGGCCGTGTCGCACGAACGCGGCCGGCCCCAGCAGGAATTCTCCGCTACCAATCGAGACACCGAGGACGATAATCCCCGGACCGACCGCCGTCAGCCAGCCGAGCCCGCGAGGCTCGGGAGGCGCGGGCAGCTCGGCCTGCGCCCACGGGTCCAGTCCGGAGCGGGCCTCGAGGCCTGCCGTCATGTCGTTGAGTCGAGTCACCGCCGCGGCCCCATCGTAAACGAAAGAACCGGGGGGCACGTATCCCGATTACCGGTTGCAGGTGAGGTATACACTGTCGGTCATGGTGCGGGGCTGGCTCGTGATTGCCGTCGTGATTGCCGCCGTGTCGGCCGCTCACGCGCAGTTCGGCGGCTTCGGGCGCGCGTTTCGCGGATCGCGCATTGCCACCGCCGGCGACTTCGACGGCCGCTTCCACTACTGCCGCGTCGTCTACACGGGCGAGCGTTTCGGGCGCGGCGGCAGCTGGGCGACCGACTATCCCAATGCCGATATCAATCTATCGGTGCGGCTCTCGGAGCTGACGAAAATCCCGGTGAGCCGGGCGGGCGGCGGCGCGCCCAACCCCCTGCTCGTGCGGCTCGGCGGCGAGGAGATGTTTCAGTGCCCGCTGACGATCCTGTCGGCGCCCGGAAGCGCGTTCATCGAGGCCGACGTGGCGGCCCGCCTTCGCGAGTATCTGCTCAAGGGAGGCATGCTCTGGACCGACGACTCGTGGGGCACCTACCAGTGGCAGCACTGGCAGACGCAGCTGCGAAAGGTGCTCCCCTCCAGCGAGTACCCCATCTTCGACGTGCCGCTCGATCACCCCCTGTTTCGCACGCAGTACGAGGTCACCGAGATCCCGCAGATCCCGAACATCGGGTTCTTCCTGCGATCGGGCGGGCGTACGTCGGAGCAGGGGGCCGACAGCGCCGTGCCGCAGCTCAAAGGCATCGCGGATCGCACGGGCCGGCTGATGGTGATGATGACGCACAACACCGACATCGCCGACTCATGGGAGCGGGAAGGCGAAGACCCCTCCTACTTCTACGCCTTCAGCCCCCGCGGCTACGCATTCGCCATCAACGCCGTCCTGTACGCCCACACGCACTAGAGCGCTGTTTCCGACGTAGTGCCCGGCTTTAGCCGGGCTGAAGCCCGGCACTACGTACAGAATCAAAAGGTCGCAATCGGATTGACCGGCGAGCCCGTGCCGCCCCGGATCGGCAGCGGTGCGACGGTCAGGAGAAAGTCCCAGCGCTTGCGGGCGGCGGCCGCCTCGGCGAGCGCCTCGAGGTCGCAATTGTCGAACAGGTGGATGCCGAGCGTCACGAGCGCAAAGTCATGGACGGGGCCCGTCTCCCCTTCAACATCCGACGGGATGGCTGTGGGCGGCACGTCGCTTCCCATGAGCGCCACATCGCGCGCCTTCAGCCAGGGCAGCACCCGGCCGCTCGGCCCGGGCCGGACCCCGCCGCGAGCGAGATCCCACGGCCCCACGGCGGCCCGCCGCGCCCAGCGGCCGGTACGGATGAACAGCGCATCCCCCGGGGACACCTTCACGCGCGCCATCTTTTCAAAGGCCTCGATGTCCTGCACGGTGATCTTCGTGTCCGGCTCCAGGTACGGCACGCCTTTCAGCCTGGGAATGTCGATCAGGATCCCACGCGTGAAGATCCCGTTCTTCAGGTTGATGATTGAGTTTCTGGCGTGGCCGTTCGCCTTCATCACCGCATCGGCGTTCGGCTGGTAGCCGTTATAGAAGACCCCGTTGTAGTTGATGTGCGCCAGCGAATCGAGGTGCGTGTGGGCGATGCCGTGGAACGCCACGCCGAACCGGTCGGCGCCGATGGCCAGCATCTGATGCTCGTAGGGCTGGGCGTTGTCGATGGCCTTCTCCGTATCGGCATCTCTTGCGAGCGATACGGAAAAGCCCTCCTTGACCAGCGCGGCCGCTTCGCGCCGTTTGGCGGGCGTGATCAGGTTCACGGCGCCCAGCTGGTCGTCCTTGCCCCAGCGGCCCCAGTTCGAGAGCTCGGTCTTCCACCGCTCGTACTCTGCCTTCGAGACGGCCGGCGCCGACCCGGCTGCCGACTGCGCCGACCCGACCGTGCCCGGCAGCGCCGCGGCGATTGCGACCGCCGCGATCGCGCCCAGCAAGATTGCTCGCCTCATTGTGTCCTCCTGGAAAATTCGCGCTCGAATGCTACCTCACTCACACGGGACCTGCATGCGTGCCTGCCGGATCATCCCGGCGCGATCTAGGTCAGCGCAGTTCGACCCGGCCCCGCCGACCGGCAATCGTCGCGATCAGCGTGGGCCGGGGTCCCTGCCGCACCTCGAGCGGAATCCCGAGTTCAGCGAGCTTCGCTCGAGCGCGAACGGCCTCGGGATGCTCGGCGCGCACGGCGACGAGTGATGCGCCCGGAGCTGCCGTGGCCGCGGGATGCGGTGTGGCCCCCCAGTCGATGAAGAACGGAACGAGGCCATCGGCGACGACTGTTCGCGGATCGGTGTAGCGCCACGACAACAGGACGCCGTCGGTCCGACGCCGGCTTCCGGCAATCACCGCGCCCAACGTGAGGCCGTTCTGCGCGGCGTCACGCGCTGTGCGTTCCGGGTCGCTCGTCTTCGCGGCCCACGCCACGAGCGTCGGCGCTGTCAGCTCGTCGATCCGGAACGGGCGAGCCTGCGGTGGCGTCGGCTGTTCGGGATCGGGTCCGATGATCTCGAGGTACGCGCCCGGTCCAAGGGCAACCAGCGCGTTGCGCGTTCCTCGTCCGGGGTGCTGTCCGCCGGCCGACGCGCGCACGCCAAGCAGTTGTTCCACACGATTGATGCCCGACTGCAGGTCCGGCGTGGCATACACGAGGTGGTCGATCCTCGAGAGCAACGGGTCGGCGCCGGCCTGCGGCCAGCCGGCGGCCGGTACGCTCAGCAGCGCGAGAAGCGGCGCACTCAACCATCTCTGCATCGACAAGGCTCGGTCTCGCGGCGTTCGCGACGCTCTCTACGGCCTCGACGGTTCCATCCCGTATCTTCTAACCGCCGCCGACGCGGCGCCCGAGGCCAGGAATGCGATCAGCCGCCTGGACGCGTCCACTTCCATGGAGCCTCTGACGACGGCGGCTGCGTACGTATTGATCTTCTGCGCTTCCGCCGGGAGGATGCCGGCGACGTCAATGCCGGTCACCGGCAGAAGTTCGCTGACCGGCTGGATCGCGATCTCCGCGTCGCCTTTGGCGACGGCGGCAACGCCGGTCGTCGTGCTCTTCTTCGACATTTCGTCGGCGATGCCAAGCCGCGGAAACAGCACGGTCATCAAGTACACGCCGCTCGTACTGCTGGTAAACGTCACGGACCGTGCGCGCAGAAGCGTCTGCCTGAACGCGTCGACGGTGCTGATATCAGGCTGTGGCGCGCCGCGGCGCACGGCCATTCCGAGCGGAGTGCGGGCCAGATCGGTGTCGCTCCCGCTGAGGACTCGGCCTTCGGCGATGATCTCATCGAGACCTTCCCGCGACAGGATGACGACGTCCGCAGCCACACCGCGGCGCAGCTGCGCGCCGATGGAGTTCGGGCTGTCTCCCAGAGACTGGCCCCGCGTCGTGGTGACGGTGATGCCTGCCGTCCGCTCGAACTCCGGCAGGACCTCCTGGTAGGCAGCCGAGAAGCCGCCCGAAATGATCACCTTGACCTGCGCGGTGGAGACGGCCGGCCAGGCAAGAACGACGGCGAGCAGGGCGACGAGTCTCATAAGGGCGTGGCGTCCGGCTGGTCGCCGGTGTTCGTGCATGGGCCGCATGAAGCAGTGGTCATCTCGTCATGCCAGAGGTACTGAGCACCGACAGGTCGAGTTCCGTCAGTTGGGCCCGATGCCGTGAGGCACCATGACAGGCACGGTCCTTGTTGAGGAGTCGCCTCCGCGGTCGGTGCAGGTGATCGCAATCGCGTAGCAGCGGCCGCTTCCAGTGCCGGATCGCTCGGCGCGCAACCGCACATGCGTCGAATCGACAATCTCCCAGTCGGGTGAAACGTCCCCATCGCCAAGACCATTCTCCGGCTCGTTGCTGCTCACGCTCAACGAACAGGGATCGACGGGGAGGGGACAAACGTTGTCCGATACGTCGTACGCGACCGTGACCTCTTTAAGCCTGTGGTCCGGTGGCCACAGCTGCGGCTTGTCCACGGTAACGTCGTCTATCACCGGCGCTGGGTTGGACGCGGTCGTCGTGTCGAAAGCGAGGTTGTTGAGCGTGTTCGGATCCGCAGTGGCGGCCGCCACGTAGGCGGTGTTGTTGATCAACGTACGGTCTGCGACCGAGCACCGGACTCTGGCAACCAGCGTGACCGTCCTCGTGGCGAGGCTGTCGACCGCGGCGAACCTCACCGTGCGGTCGTTACTCGAACCGCCGCCGCAGACGCCGCCGCCGTCCGAGGTACACGAGTGAAACATCGTCTGAGGGGGCAACATGTCCGCGACACCCACGTCGACGGCTCCCTGTGGACCGGCATTGCGGATCCTCAGCGTGTACGTCAGGTAGGTTCCGGTCACGACCGGGTCGGGTGAGTCCGACTTCGTGATCGACAGATCCGCCGGACCCGCCCCTCTCAGCACGAGCGTTCCGGCGCCAATCCAGAAGCCATTGCTGGGATTGCCGTCGTCGTAGGTGAGCAGATAGGTGCCGTCCGTCAGCCGCAGCACGTCCGGCCCACCCCCCGAGAGACCGAGGAATTTCTCACCGGTGAAGGTGAGCCCATCGGTCGACGTGGAATAGTACATGCCGACTGGCGCGGGCACGGGCGGGTTGTAGTTTCTCTTGAAGTAGAAGAGCGTCACACAGCCGTCGGCTCTCGGAAGCGGGAACGGCTGATGCACCTCGCCGGTCAGCGTGGGCGCGCCTGGTCCAATCCGCACGCCGTCATCCATCACCCAGTTCAGAAGGTCGTCAGACGTTGCGCTCCTGATGTGGTACAGCGGCGGTGTGTCCGGCAACGGCACGTCGCTGAAATAACCCCGGTAGCGCCCGTCACCGGTTGGCGCAATGGCGAGCCACGACGGATACTTCATTCCGGTCTCGGCGTTGCTGAGCCGCACGCCCGGCTCCTGCCCGAAGGCGCGGCCGTCCGCGCTGATGTACGACAGAATGCCGACGTTCAGACCGCCCATGAACATGCGGTATCTGCTGTCGGCCAATGGGACCACCTTGAAGTGCGGTCCTGCGGTCGGGCGGGTCAGTCCCGGTAAGTACCCGGCTTCCAGCGTGAAGGTGGCGCCGCCGTCGGATGATAGCGCGCTCCGGGCGCCGCCGTCGGCTCCCTCGAGGAAGTACATCCGAATCTGTCCATCCGCCGTGTAGACGAGGGAGTGATCTGCGACAGGCGTACCCACCGGCCGCCCGAGTTCTTCTGCACCGATGATCCGCCCGCGGTCCGCAAACACGAACTCGTCGGTGACGCTGCACGTCGAAGCGATCGGGTCAGGATCGGCCTGGGCCTGCACCACCCGTGGCGCCTTCTCTCCGGCTGCGATAAGAGACAGCAGCAACACGACCGCTCGCGTGGCTATGCGCTTCATCGATCCTCCAGCCTCGGCAGCATCCTACACCTGCCGTCCTGCATCCCGTCCTTACGGCGATCCCAGCCGGTAGAAGTACGCCGAGCCGCCCCATCCCGCAAAGGCCAGGTGCGTGCCCGACTCGGCGATGGCCCCGAACCACGACTCGGCCGCCGGGCTCGTGCCCGTGCACGTCAGATCGACATCGGCCGTCGCGGCGCTGAAGACAAGCTCGCCGTCCCGGGACCAGACGGTGAACCGTCCCCCGTCGCCCTCGCCGCAGCCTCCACGGGTCGTCGCCATGACATGGCGCCCGTCCGGCGAGATGCCGACGGTACGGGGGCCACCGCTGATGCCGTCCATCTTCCCTCTCTTTTCCCACAACAGCGTGAGTTCGGAATCGCCGAGGGCGTAGAGTCGCACCAGGCCCGACTGCTCCCCCACGACGGCCACCGAGCCGGTGGGGTCCATCGCGGTCCAGTAGACGCGCTGGGTCAACTCGACGTCGTGTTTCAGTTCCCAGGTGGTCGAGCTCGGATCGGACCGGACGTAGTACAGAAAATGGTAGGCCCAGTTTCCTGCAACGATCTTGTTGCCGTCGGACGATATCGACAGGTGTCTGAGCTCTGCGATGGCGCCGGCCGGGTACGTGATGCCGTGCGTGAAGACCCGCTGTCGCAGCTGGACATCGTAGACCGCCAGGTACATCGTCGGAGCGGCGCCCTGCCGATTGGCTTCGACGTTGTTCCAGCCGCCATACGCGACGTAGCGCCCGCTGGCTGAAAACGCCACGGCGCGCACCTGCGACGGCGTCGTGTCGGTATAGATCGGCCGAATCGGGTCGGCGGCCGAAAGGTCGTGTAGCGTGAACCACGTGCCTCCGACCCCGGCGTACCGTCCATCATCGGTCACCGCCACGCCGCGCAGCGTCGCATCCCCCGCGACGGGGGCGCCCGAGGCGACCAGCGTGGTGCGGTTGAACACATAGAGCTTCTCATCATCGGACCCTGCGACCGTTCGCGTCCCGTCCGGCGTCATGGCCACACTCCACACGGTGCCGCCGACCCCGGTCCGCGCCAGGGCCTCCCCCTCGGCATTGAAGAAGGTGATGTAGCCTCGGGTTTCGGTGCGTGAGGGGTCGCCGGTCAGGTAGGGCCCGACGGCAATCAGCGTCAGGTCGGCCGACGCGTCCCCGTGGTAGAACCCGCCTGTTTGCGCCTGCACGCTGCGAATCAGCGTGTATCCGAGTTGGGCGGCCGCTGGCGCGCTCGAGATGTCGCCGGTCCAGAAGGCGATGAGAACGACCGGCGCCAACCATCGCGGGTCTATTCGCTTACAACGCATGGCTGAAGGCTCCTGCCACGCAATGACAAGCCGAGGCACATTGGTGCCAGCCGGGATGAACCACATACTTACGACCGTGGCGCATTCGCCCCCCTGGCCCTTTCAGAACAGCCAGAATTGTACACTTCTGACCGTGGTGCGCACTGAGACCCGCCTCGGCATCCCGCAAGAGCTGCTGGGTAGGCAATGCCGACTCAAGCTCCTGTCACAGGTCTGCGGAGAACCCCAACGCGCCGCGGAGAGCCGCCTGACCGTCTCGCGCTTCAGCCGCGGCGGTTCATGACGGCACAGGCCGCCGTCGGCTGCAAACGCCTTGTCAGGCCGCGACGTGGCTCGGAACGGCGGGGTCGACCTGACACAGGCAATAGACAAACGCCTGCGTTGCGCCCGCCGGCGTGACATGCTCTTCGCGTCTGCTTTCAACCAGTCGGAATCCGGAGCCGAACTCGCCGTGCAGCTCGACGGGAGTGTACCGGGTGACCGGCAAGCCGCTGCAGCGTGTGGGGCCGTCATCGGCGAACGTTGCGACGAGCACATACCCGCCAGGCTTCACGGCCAGCCGCGCCTGAGCGACGTACCGTGCCCGATCGCCCGCCGTCGTCAGGAAGTGGAAGACAGCCCGATCGTGCCAGACGTCAAATGCCGCGCGTGGAAGATCGGCGGCGAGAATATCCGCCTCCACCCAGTTCACCTCAGCGCTGGCCGACCCTAGTCTGCGGCGCGCCTCGGTCAATGCCGCCGCTGACAGATCGAGAACGGTGATTCGGCGATAGCCGGCTGCCAGAAGGCCGTCCACCAGAGTTGACGCGCCGCCGCCCACGTCGACAATCGCGGACGCTGGTTCTGGCGCGATCCGACGAATCAGCTCCAACGACATCCGCGCTTCGCGTTGGAACCAGCTCACCTCGTGAGGCCGCTTCGTCCTGTAAACGGTTTCCCAATGAGCCTTGAGGTCCATGTCCCTCTCGCTCCCCCTTCGCGGCTGACCTTCGCGCTCACCCGCGGCCGCTCACAGACCGCGCCGCGCCAGTTCGTTACGAGAAACGGGGCACCGGAACACCGCCGAGAACCGTGGCAAACGGAAACAGTCGCTGACGGCCGGTGATCCGTCCCTTGTAGTTGTCCTCGAACTCGAACGCACCGTCGCGCAGTTCGAGCACGGCGACATCGGCCTGAGCACCGACCGTCAGCGTGCCTCGGTCCTTGAACACCGGAAAGACGCGCGATGCGTTTGCCGTGGCACACGCGATGACCTGCGGCACCGACATGCCGTAGTTGAGCAGCTTTGACAGGCAGTTCGGCAGATCGACGACGCCCGTCGTCGGGCTCGTCGTGTTCCAGTCGGTGGAAATCGTGTCGGGCCAGAACTTCTGCTTCATCACGAGGTCGACGATGTCCCATCGGACATGGCCGTTGACGCCGTTGCCGACGTCGAACCAGACGCCGCGCCGCCTGGCGTCGAGCACGGCCGGAAGCAGACGTCCGTTCTCGTCGATGATGCTGCTGGGCGGCGGCGCGAACATGTGCGTGACGATGTCCCCCCGCTTGAGCAGCGGCAGCAGCTTCGGCAGCGGCGACAGGGACTGGCCCATGTGGATCATCACCGGCAGGCCGAATGCCGTGGCCGCGTCCTGCGCCCGCCGCAGCACCTCGTAGTCGTTGCTGCCGGCGACGGTGTCGGAGAGCCTGGCCTTGACGCCCACGATGAGATCGCGGTGGCGGCCGATCGCCTCACGCGCTGCCGCTGCATCCGCATTGGCCACGTCCAGGGTATCGCCGGCAGGCAGGATGCCGGCACGTCCGATGTTGATGAGCACCCGTCCCGGCTGCGGGGCCGACCGCGCCACCGCGACGATGTCGGCTACGCGATCGGCGCCCTGCGATCCGGCGTCGATCCATCCCGTCACGCCATCCCTCAGAATCGCGCGCGGTCCATCCGCCGACCGGCCGGCGTGCGTGTGCACGTCAAGGAGCCCCGGCACGACGAGCTTGCCGCGCGCATCGATGACGTTTGGGCCGCCGGAGCTGATATCGACGGCAACGGCGGCGATGCGTCCGCGAGCAATCGCCACATCGCGTATCGCATCGAGGCCGGCCGCCGGATCGATGACGCGCCCGCCCTTGATGACGAGGTCGTAACTCCCCGCCTGACCGGCGAGCAGGCGGCCGGACGGCGCCGCGACGACGAGCCCTGCGGCGAGCAGAAACTCCCGGCGGTGGATAGCTCTCGTACGTCCAAATGAGGCGCGCGTCACGGCGACAGGATCGCAGCGACCGTCAGGCGCGTCGGCTCCATTTGGATTAGTCAGCATCAGTCGCCCCTCCTGTCACATCGACAAGGCCGCGCCAAAGGCAGGGAGTTTAACGCGCGCGGTAGTCAAGTGGCGGCGGGCGGTTACCAACGAGGGCTTTGTACACGAAGTCTGATCCAGCGCGCTTCCGGTGCTCCGCCTTCGCTTCATTCAAAGCTTGCGCGTCGGTCAACAGATCGATCGCGGTGAGCGTCAATGTCTTCGCGGCCACGAGCATCCCCGTCACTCCAATGCTTGTCCCGCTCGCTGCAGCTGCTTGCCATGAATGACTTGCGGTGCCTGGCACCCACGTCGCTGTATACAGGCCCGCAGTCGGAACCACCCAGCTGACGTCGGCAACGTCAGTCGAGCCGCCCGCTTCCTTCAGTTCAAGCTGCTCAATGCGGTTTGCGTTTGCCAGAGCTGGTGCGGTCGCCCCAAAACTAATACCGATCCGTTCGGCGAACACTTGTTCTTCCGGGGTGTACTGCACGCCTCCGACCTTTCTGAGATTGCGGTCCATGACACGGGCAAGGGCGTCGCTCGGGAGCATGGCGTACACGGCGTGAATGATTTCGTGCTCGACAGTCGTGCCGGTACCCAATGCCGCGCCCTCAGATGTCTTGACGAGTCGATCGAAGATCTCCGCCGCCTGCTTCGAGTCGGGATGACGGACGTAGTAATAGACTTCGGCGAAGTCCGGCACCACGTTCGGAGCGGCGCCGCCGCTGGTGATCACGTAGTGTACGCGCGTGTCTTCGGGCACATGCTCGCGCATGAGGTTAGCCATATGATTCATCGCTTCCACACCGTCCAGGGCCGAGCGGCCACGCTCTGGAGCAGCGGCCGCGTGCGCAGAAGTACCATGGAAGCGGAACTTCGCCGATACAACTGCGAGTGAGTTGCCCGGACTCGCATCATTACGAGAGCCGGCATGCCAATGGAGCACGGCATCGACATCGCGAAACAGTCCTTCGCGGACCATGTAGACTTTACCCGCACCGCCTTCTTCCGCAGGCGTTCCGTACAGACGAATGGTGCCCCGGGAACCGCTGCGCGTCAGGAACTCCTTCACGGCAATGGCGGCCGCTGTCGACCCAGTGCCGAATAGATTGTGGCCACACGCATGTCCTGCCTCCTTGGTCGGGAGCGGTTTGCGATCGGCAACAGCGTCCTGTGTGATCCCAGGTAGAGCATCGTACTCAGCCAGGATCGCGATGACAGGTTGCCCAGCGCCGTACGAGGCAACGAATGCCGTCGGCATGCCCGCCACACCAGGCTCGATTCTGAACCCCGCCGCCCGTAACTGCTGTTGGAGGAGGGCACAGCTCCGGGTTTCGCGATAGCCGACTTCGGCGAGGTCCCAGATTTGGCGTGCAATCTGCGCGTAGCGATCACGGTTCGCGTCAATGGATGACAGCACCGCCTGCCGATGATCCTGACCTTGACTGCCCGCCCCCGTCGCGACCGCGACCATGCACAATCCCGCGAACGTGCGTCCTAGAGTACGCATGAGCGTTTCTTCGTCGGACAGCAAATCATCTTCCCTCCCGCTTGTCGGCCCAACGGCCCAAATGAGCCGCGCCGCGTGCCGTCTCCATGGCATCGGCGCACGGCGTCGGCTCCAGCGCATGTTGGGCTGCCGATTAGGTGCGGCCGACCCAGTACGCCGGCCGGCGCCTGAGATTCATGACGGCCAAGATACGAATCCGGTCGCCTCGCACCCGATACAGGAGGCCGTACGGAAACCGCCGAAGCATACGCCGCCGCACGAAGCCACTGATGACTTCGGACTTGACCCGCATCGGGATGCTCAACGACCGCCGCTACCGAACGCTCGACTTCAGCAAGAAACGCCGCGCCAAGCCCCGAATTCTCCGCTTCGTAGTACTGTGCCGCCTCGTTCAACTCGACCTTGGCCAGGTCGTGGAATGAGGCGACCATTCAGCCCAACCGAGCCCGGGCCTCTTGAATAACGGCCTCCGCTGATTGGCCCGCCTCGCCGCTGGCCTCCCACGCCTGATCCCGCCGCTCCGCTTCCTCGGCCCACAACCGGAGATTCTCTTCGTCGGACAAGGCTTCAAGGCTCGCGAGCAGCTTCGTAGCAAGACGAGCCCGAGCCGTCGGCGCCAGCTTCAACGCTTCGGCTTCGAATTCTTCAAAATTCACGTCTGCATTCTACGCCCCAGCGCAGCCCCCGCATCTTGTCAGCCCAACGCTTCTTGGAGTAGACCGCTACGCCCTCACGCAGCCAACGACGCCATCGTTCCTCAGCGCAGGCCGTCCCCACTTTTCAAGGAGGCGGGATGTTAACACGCAGAGCGCCTCCCCATCAGCTCCTGCACCGTTCAAATGTCATACCCGTTTTCGAGCAGATGCGTCGTAAATGATGCCGGACGGTATGGCAACTCACCCGCTTCGCCAGCCCCGCGCGCCGCGCCGCCGCCGCCACCGCCCGCTGGATCGCCGATTTATGGAGGTGATACCGCAACGGCGGACCATACCGCGAGTCCAGGCAGATCCGCGACGCGGGAAACACGTGTAGCACGTGCGTGTCGGTCTGGGGGCTTATCGCGCCCGGCGCGGACGCGCGGACGCCGGGCCGTGGGATCAGCAATTACTCGCGGCGGCGGCGAGAGGGTTCGAGTGGAGCGAGGTTTCCGGCGTGCGGCTTGCGCGCCGAAGCTGAGAGCGAAGGCGGGAAGCCGGGAGGCGGATGGACGGCACGTCCGCGCCGGTCCGGCTGAAGCCGGACACTACGTACGAAATGTGCGGGCTCGGCTCAAGCCGAGCACTACGTACAAACAAGAAGAGGCACAGAGAAGAATCTCTGTGCCTCTGTGGCCCGTGGGCAGGTCCGGCCGACCACCTTCGCCAAGGCTACGGTGGTCCGCCGTAGCTTCAGCGAAGGCGGAAGCCGGACACTACGTACTCGCTATTCGATGTCGCCGAGCGGCCCGCGCCCGCCGGCGACCGGCTCGTCGGTGTCGAAGGCGTACTCGATCTCGCGATCCATGTCGAGATCCTCCTCCGCCGGCTCCGGCGGCGCCGGCGGCGGCGGCGGCTCGTCCGGCGGAATCCGCACGTTGCGGTACCACTCGAACCCGGTGCCGGCCGGAATCAGCCGGCCCATCGTGACGTTCTCCTTCAGGCCGCGCAGGTAGTCGACCTTCCCGGAAATCGACGCCTCGGTCAGCACGCGCGTCGTCTCCTGGAAGGAGGCCGCCGAGATGAACGAGTCGGTCGAGAGGGATGCCTTGGTGATCCCGAGCAGCAGCGCCTGCGCGGTCGCGGGACGGCTGCCCTCCGCGATGACGCGCTCGTTCTCCTCGATGAACCGGAACTTGTCCACCTGCTCGTCGATGAGGAACTCGGTGTCGCCCACATCCTCGATCTTCACCCAGCGCATCATCTGCCGCGCGATGACCTCGATGTGCTTGTCGTTGATGTTGACGCCCTGCAGACGGTAGACCTCCTGAATCTCGTTCACGAGGTACTTCTGCAGTTCCTTTTCGCCGAGGACCCGCAGGATGTCGTGCGGATTGCTCGGGCCGTCCATCAGCTGCTCGCCCGCGCGCACCCGCTCGCCTTCGTGCACGTTGACGTGCACGCCGCGAGGCAGCGCGTACTCACGCGGCTCGCTGCCATCGTCCGGGACGATGATCATCTTGCGCTGGCCCTTGACGACGCCGCCGTCCTTGACCACGCCGTCGATCTCGGAGATCACCGCCGGGTCCTTCGGCTTGCGCGCCTCGAACAGCTCGACCACGCGCGGCAGACCACCGGTGATGTCCTTGGTCTTGGTGGTCTCGCGCGGGATCTTCGCCAGCACGTCGCCGGCCTCGACCGACTCGCCGTCCTGCACCATCAGGTGCGCGTGCACCGGCATGTGGTACTTGCGGATGGTCTTGCCGGCTTTGTCCTTGATCTCGACCGTCGGCTGCTTCTTCTCGTCCGGCGAGTCGACGATGATGAACCGCGACAGGCCCGTGACCTCGTCCACCTCTTCGTGGATCGTCATGCCTTCGATGATGTCC
>MEKU01000029.1:0-5751 GCA_001767195.1 Acidobacteria bacterium RIFCSPLOWO2_02_FULL_67_21 | reverse complement strand
CCCGCCTCGACCTTCTGGCCGTCGCGCACCTTGAGGCGCGCGCCGTACACGATCGGGTAGCGCTCGCGGTCGCGCCCCTTCTCGTCGGCCACCACCAGCGATCCGTTCCGGTTCATGACGATCAGCTGCCCGCCGCTGCCGTCTGCCCCCTTGTGGGTTTCGACCACCTGGAGGCTCTGGTACCGGACGGTCCCGGAGTGCTTCGCATCCAGCGTGTTCTGCTCGGACACCCGCGACGCCGTGCCGCCGATGTGGAAGGTCCGCATGGTCAACTGCGTGCCGGGCTCGCCGATCGACTGCGCGGCGATGACGCCGACCGCCTGGCCGAGCTCGACCAGACGCCCGGTCGCCAGGTCGCGCCCGTAGCAGCGGGCGCACACGCCCCGCCGTGCCGCGCACGTCAGCACCGAGCGGATCTTCACCTTCTCGATGCCGCCTTCCTGGACCGCCGACGCCTTCTCCTCGTCGATCTCATGGTTGACGTCGACGATCACGTCGGTGCTGAACGGGTCGACGATCTTCTCGAGCGTGACGCGGCCGACGATGCGGTCGCGCAGCGGCTCGATGATTTCGCCGCTCTCCACGATCGCGCGGGCCTCGATCCCGTCGAGGGTGCCGCAATCGTGCTCGGAAATGATGACGTCCTGCGCGACGTCGACCAGACGGCGGGTCAGGTAACCCGAGTCGGCGGTCTTGAGCGCCGTGTCGGCCAGGCCCTTCCGGGCGCCGTGCGTCGAGATGAAGTACTGCAGCACGGTCAGCCCTTCCCGGAAGTTCGACGTGATCGGCGTCTCGATGATCTCGCCCGACGGCTTCGCCATCAGGCCGCGCATGCCGGCCAGCTGCCGGATCTGCTGCTTCGAGCCGCGCGCGCCGGAGTCGGCCATGATGTAGACCGGGTTGAAGTTCCGGCCCGAGTCGTCCAGCTCGGCCATCTCGCTGAACATCTCGTCGGCAATCTTCTCGGTGACCTCCGACCAGATGGCGATGACCTTGTTGTAGCGCTCGCCGTTGGTGATCGCGCCTTCGAGATACTGCTGCTCGACCTTGATCACCTCGTTGCGCGCGTCCTGCACCAGCTGCTGCTTGTTCCCCGGGATGATCAGATCGTCGATCCCGATGGAGAGCCCGGAGCGCGTCGCATAGGTGAACCCGAGGTTCTTGAGCGCGTCGAGCATCTCGACCGTCCGCTCCAGCCCGAGATCCAGGTAGCACTTCTGGACGAGCTGCTGGAGCCCCTTCTTCTTGAGCAGGCCGTTGACGAACGGCATCCGGTGCGGCAGCTGCTCGTTGAGAATGACGCGGCCCACCGTCGTGTTGATGATCTTGTTCGAGACCTCCTGCACTTCCGTGTGCAGCACGTCCTGATCGTCGCGCGCGGTGCTGAGATCGAGCAGCGGACCCGTGTAGCGCAGCCGGATCGGCGTCAGCGTCTCGAGCTCGGTCGCGTCGAGCGCGAGCAGCACGTCATCGATGTTGCCGAAGGCGCGTCCCTCGCCCTTCGCCCCGGTCTTGGCCTTCGTCAGGTAGTAGCAACCGAGCACGATGTCCTGCGACGGCACCGCGATCGGCGCCCCGTTGGCCGGCGACAGGATGTTGTTCGACGACATCATCAGCACCGACGCCTCGATCTGGGCCTCGGGGGAGAGCGGAATGTGCACCGCCATCTGGTCGCCGTCGAAGTCGGCGTTGAACGCCGTGCAGACGAGGGGATGGATGCGGATCGCCTTGCCCTCGACGAGCACCGGCTCGAACGCCTGGATGCCCAGGCGGTGCAGCGTGGGCGCGCGGTTCAGCAGCACCGGGTGCTCGCGGATCACCTCTTCGAGGATGTCCCACACCTCGGGACGCTGCTGCTCGACCATCTCCTTCGCCTGCTTGATGGTGGCGACGAGCTGCCGCTCCTCCAGCTTGTTGTAGATGAACGGCTTGAACAGCTCGAGCGCCATCTTCTTGGGCAGCCCGCACTGGTGCAGCTTCAGCTCGGGCCCGACCACGATGACCGAGCGGCCCGAGTAATCGACGCGCTTGCCGAGGAGGTTCTGGCGGAAGCGGCCCTGCTTGCCCTTGAGCGTGTCCGAGAGCGACTTGAGCGGCCGGTTGTTCGCCCCGCGCAGCACGCGGCCGCGCCGGCCGTTGTCGAAGAGCGCATCGACCGCTTCCTGCAGCATCCGCTTCTCGTTGCGGATGATGACATCGGGCGCCTTCAGCTCCATCAGCTTCTTCAGCCGGTTGTTCCGATTGATGACGCGGCGGTACAGGTCGTTGAGGTCGGAGGTGGCGAACCGGCCGCCGTCGAGCGGCACCAACGGGCGCAGCTCCGGCGGAATCACCGGAATCACGTCCAAGATCATCCACTCCGGACGGTTGTTCGACTTCCGGAAGCTGTCGACGACCTTCAGGCGCTTGGCGTACTTCAGCTTCTTCTGCACCGAGTTCTCCGCGCGCATGCGCACGCGCAGCTCCTCGGCCAGCTTCTCGATGCGGACGCGCTTCAGCAGCTCCTTAATCGCCTCGGCGCCCATCTGCGCGCGGAACCGGCTGCCGTGCTCCTCACGCGCCTTGCGGTACTGCTCCTCGTTGAGCAGCTGGTTCTGCTTCAGGTCCGTCTCGCCAGGGTCGATGACGACGTAGGCCTCGAAGTACAGGATGCGCTCGAGATCGCGGAGCGAGATGTCGAGCAGATGGCCGATCCGGCTCGGCAGGCCCTTGAAGAACCAGACGTGGCTCACCGGAGTGGCCAGCGTGATGTGGCCCAGCCGCTCGCGGCGGACCTTCGCCTGCGTGACCTCGACGCCGCACTTGTCGCAGATCACGCCGCGGTGCTTCATGCGCTTGTACTTGCCGCAGAGGCACTCCCAGTCGGTGATCGGGCCGAAGATCTTCGCGCAGAACAGACCGTCGCGCTCCGGCTTGAACGTCCGGTAGTTGATCGTCTCCGGCTTGGTCACCTCGCCGAACGACCAGGACATGATCTTCTCGGGCGACGCGAGCGAGATGCGGATCGCGTCGAAATCGGCGCGCAGTGAGGTCTTGCTGTCGTGGAAGCTTGGTCTCATTTACACCTGCTCCAGGATCGGTTCGCCTTCGGGCGCCGGCAGCGGCTCCGTCGGCGGCCTCTTCCGCGTGGAGATGAGCTCCACGTCGAGGCAGAGGGACTGCAGCTCACGGATGAGCACGTTGAATGACTCGGGCAGGCCCGGCGTGAACGACGCGTCGCCCTTGACGATCGCCTCGTAGATCTTCGCGCGGCCCGTCACATCGTCGGACTTCGCGGTCAGCAGCTCCTGCAGGATGTGCGCGGAGCCGTAGGCCTCGAGCGCCCAGACCTCCATCTCGCCGAAGCGCTGGCCGCCGAACTGCGCCTTGCCGCCGAGCGGCTGCTGGGTGATGAGCGAATAGGGCCCGATCGAGCGCGCGTGGATCTTGTCGTCGACCAGGTGCGACAGCTTCAGCATGTAGATGTAGCCGACGGTCACGCTGTTCTCGAACTCCTGCCCCGTCATGCCGTCGAACAGCTCCGTCTTGCCGCCCTTCGGCAGCCCGGCCTGCTCCAGCCAGTTCTTGATCTCGTTCTCCGTCGCGCCGTCGAACACCGGCGTCGCGAAGTAGAGACCGAGCGCGTGCGCCGCCCAGCCGAGGTGCGTCTCGAGGATCTGGCCGACGTTCATGCGCGACGGCACCCCCAGCGGGTTCAACACGATCTCCACCGGCGTCCCGTCGGGCAGGTACGGCATGTCCTCTTCGGGCAGGATCCGCGCGATGACGCCCTTGTTGCCGTGGCGGCCCGCCATCTTGTCGCCGACCGACAGCTTGCGCTTCATCGCCACGTACGCCTTGACGAGCTTGATGACCCCCGGGGGAAGCTCGTCGCCGCGGCGAATCTTCTCCTTCTTCTCCTCGAAGAGCTGCCGGATGACCTCGACCTGCCGCTCCGTCCGCTCCTCGAGCAGGCGCAGATCGCCCTCGAGCCGCGGGTCGTCGCTCTGGATCTTCAGCCGGACGAGCTGCTCGTAGGGAACCGGCTGCATCACCTCCGGCGTCAGCACCGTGCCCTTCTTGAGCAGCCGCTCGCGGCCGTACTCGTCGAAGGAGTCGGCGCGCAGCGTCTGGTTGTTCAGCATCTGCATGACGCGCTTCTTCACCTCGTCATGCAGAATGCGGATCTCGTCGGCCTGGTTCTTCTCCATCATCTCGAGCTCTTCGGCCTCGATCGCCTTGGCCCGGTCGTCCTTCTCGATGCCCTTGCGGGAGAAGATCTTGACCCCGACGATGATCCCTTCGATGCCGGGCGGGCAGATGAGCGAGGCGTCGCGGACGTCGCCCGCCTTCTCGCCGAAGATCGCCCGGAGGAGCTTCTCTTCCGGCGTGAGCTGGGTCTCGCCCTTCGGGGTGACTTTGCCGACGAGGATGTCGCCCGGCTTGACCGACGCGCCGATGCGGATGATGCCGCTGTCGTCGAGGTCCCGCAGGTACGTCTCCGAGACGTTCGGGATGTCGCGCGTGATCTCCTCGGGACCGAGCTTCGTGTCGCGCGCCTCGATCTCGAACTCCTCGATGTGGATGGAGGTGTAGTAGTCCTCCTTCACCATCTTCTCGGAGACGAGGATGGCGTCCTCGAAGTTGTAGCCCCGCCACGGCATGAACGCGACGAGCACGTTGCGCCCGAGCGCCAGCTCGCCGAGCTCCGTGCACGGCCCGTCGGCCAGCACCTGCCCCTTCTGCACCCGCTGCCCGACCCGGACGATCGGCTTCTGGTTGATGCAGGTGTTCTGGTTCGAGCGCTTGAACTTCGTCATCGGGTAGATATCGGCGCCCATCTCCTTGCTCAGGTCGTCGCCTTCACTCTGCCCTTCGACGCGCACGACGATGCGCTGGCTGTCGACGTAGTCGACGGTGCCCGTGCGCCGCGCGACCACCACCGCGCCCGAGTCGCGCGCCGTGATGTACTCCATGCCCGTGCCGACGTACGGCGCCCGCGCCCGCAGCAGCGGCACCGCCTGGCGCTGCATGTTGGACCCCATCAGCGCGCGATTCGCATCGTCGTTCTCGAGGAACGGGACGAGCGAGGCGGCCACCGACACGAGCTGCTTCGGCGAGACGTCGACGAAGTCGACCTCCTCGCGGCGCGCCAGGATGAAGTTCCCCTGCTTCCTGGCGTTCACGCGGTCTGTCACGATCTGGAGGCGTTCGTCGAGCTCGACGTTCGCCTGCGCGATGATGTACTGGTCTTCCTCCCACGCCGACAGGTAGAAGGAATAGGGCTCGAACTCGACCCCCTTCTTCTTCGACCGGCCCTCGGCGCCGACGAGCTCGTCGGCCTCGACGACGTCGCCCACCTTGTACTTGGGGTTGCCGCCGGCATTGGTGACGATCACGAAATCGATCACCCGGCCGTCCTTCACCTTGCGGTACGGCGACTCGATGAAGCCGAACTCGTTGATCCGCGCGTAGCAGCTGAGCGACGAGATCAGCCCGATGTTCGGGCCTTCCGGCGTCTCAATCGGACAGATCCGCCCGTAGTGCGTCGGATGGACGTCGCGGACCTCGAACCCGGCGCGCTCGCGCGACAGGCCGCCCGGCCCGAGGGCGGACAGCCGCCGCTTGTGCGTGATCTCGGACAGCGGATTCGTCTGGTCCATGAACTGCGACAGCTGCGACGACCCGAAGAACTCGCGAATCGCGGCCATGACCGGCTTCGCGTTGATCAGGTCGTGCGGCATGGCGGTCGCCATTTCCTGGTAGACCGAC
>MEKU01000028.1:13728-39346 GCA_001767195.1 Acidobacteria bacterium RIFCSPLOWO2_02_FULL_67_21 | reverse complement strand
GAGTAGGGGCCAGGGGGAGGGCTGAATGAGCATCACGCGAATGGAGCCGACGCGCCGCTGAATTGTGGCGACGCGCGGCTCATTCGCACTGTCTAGGCAGAATCACGAGACATCACAGTGAGGGTCGTTGGAATCGATCCAGCACCCACGAAGGGTCTGGACACGTTCGACGGTGGCGACCGGCACGTCGCCTTGCACGGGTCGCGTGCATTCATCCGCTCGCTTTGCAGCGACCGGGACGTGCTCGTTTGCTGGGACTCGCCACTTACAGGCCCCCCGGACTCTACGGTAGCCGGTGGCGAAGGGTGGGGGTCGGCGTTTTCTCAACGATCGATTGAGAGCTTCTTCTCGAAGGGTGGCACTGGGTTCAAGACGCCTCTGGGCATTTCGGTGAGGGGGTACTCAGGATGTCCTCACTGGGCGCTGTCACGAGCACTGCTGGGGCTTCCTCGAGTGGGGCCGTACGACGCGAACGATAACAAGCTGCCTCTCCGACTGCTACACACCAACACGCCCCCGACAACCGGTCTCCATGTCGTCGAGGTCCACCCGGCGGTGGCGATCTGGTTGTGGTGTCGAGAGCGCCGCGACCCCTCCGCCAGTTGGGAGTACAAGAAGTCTGCTTCGGTGAGTGACGAACTATGGCGGCTCCTCATGGCCGTTCCCGACATCGCAGATGTCTTGTCGACGGTGTCAGACCAGGTCCCTCCGTCGGACGACATCCTCGACGCGAGGGTCGCCTTCGCCCTGGGCCGTCTTTGGCTTGATCACCCGGGCTCGGTGGCCCTACTCGGAGGCGCCGACCACGGCACCTTCCTGCTGCCAGAGGTCTCGAAGATGCGAGAGGCGTTTGCCATTTTCGTGGCAGGATCTGCCTAACAGGTGCTGCACCCGACGCCGGGCGGCGCGCGCCGCCCGGTGCCCTCACTCGCTGTGCTCGTTCGGCGCGGGTGCGCACCAATCCGTTAGCCCGACGGCGAATAGCCAGGAGCCTGAGGTGAAGATTCAATCCAAGCTGGGGGGATTCGGAATGGGACAAGTGGGGTCGGCCTGCGTGGTGGCTACGACGTTGACGGTCACGATGGTCGGACCCTGGACGATCAACGGCAATGCTCAAAATGGCGGCCGCTCCGAGACCGGCAGCTCACCCACCGCTCAGACGTGCGCGGCATTGCTGACTTTAACGGGTCTGCCGAATCACACGACCGTCATCACGGGAGCCGTCCTGAATCCGGCCGGGCCGGCGCAGGCGGCAGCGAATCCGACGGCGGTACCCACACCGGCGCTGCCGGAGCATTGCGAAGTCCTCGGGAAACTGAACGAGCGCACCGGCATCAACGGTCAGTGCTACGCGATCAACTTTCGACTGCGCCTGCCGACCGCTTGGAACGGCCGCTTCTTCTTTCAGGGCGGAGGCGGCACGAACGGCATCGTGGGGAATGCATTGGGAGTACTGCAAGGTCAGCAGCCCACAGTGGCCCTGGCTCTCGGCTATGCCGTCGTCGCACAGGACGCTGGGCACGACAACATGGTGAACAGCGATCCGATGCGTGGCGGGGCACAAGCGTTCGGATTCGATCCACAGGCGCGGCTTGACTATGGCTATGACTCGTATGATCAGGTCACCCAAGTCGCAAAAACGCTGATTCGGCATTACTACAACCGGGCGGCGGACAAATCGTATTACGTCGGCTGTTCGGAAGGCGGCCGCGAGGGCATGATGATGTCGCAACGCTTTCCGAGCTACTTCGACGGGATCCTTTCTTGTGCGCCGGGCGTTCGACTGCCTCGAGCGGCTGTGGCCCAAGCATGGGACTCGCAGGCGTTCGCCGCCGTCGCGCGTCAGGCCAATCTGTACGATTCCACCAAACAGCCGTTTCTCAACAAGACCTTCACGGACGACGACCTGCTGTTGGCATCAAGCGCGGTGCTCGCTGCTTGTGACGGGCTAGATGGCTTGACAGACGGCATGATTCACAATTTCACCGCATGCACGACGGCCGTGGTGCAACCCAAGCTGGTGACGATCACTTGTAGAGGTTCCAAGACGGATTCCTGTCTATCGCCGTCGCAAGTGACCGCCCTCAAAACCGTTGTTGCGGGCCCACGTACGTCGAAAGGCGAAATGATCTACGCGCCTTGGGCGTGGGACGCGGGCATTAGCGGCCAGAATTGGCGAGCGTGGAAACTCGGTCCCTACAGCGCTCCGGCCAATTCGGCGATCAGCGTCGGGCTCAGTGCGAACGCGCTCGCGGCGGTTGCCACGACGCCGCCGACCCCTCTACCAACGACCGGCGGCTCGGCGGTGGCGTTCAGCTTGAACTTTGCCATGGACGGAAGCCTGCGAGCGATATCTAACACCTCGGATGTGTATCGCGCATCGCCAGCGGACTTTATGCGTGCGGACTCAACGGACCTCTCGGCGTTCAAGGCTCACGGAGGGAAACTGGTCATCGCGCAGGGCGTCAGCGACCCCGTGTTTTCAATTGTCGACACCATCAACTGGTGGAACGACCTGAACAGGGTCAACGGCGGCCGTGCGAACGAATTCGTCCGATTGTTCGCCGTGCCCGGCATGAACCACTGTGCGGGTGGTCCCGCTACGGATCAATTCGATGCGTTTGGAGCATTGGTTGATTGGGTCGAGAAAGGCGTCGCACCCAATCGCATCGTCGCAGCGGCGAGGATGTCGGCGCCTTGGCCCGGGCGCACTCGCCCCTTGTGTGTGTACCCGCAGCAAGCACGATATAGAGGGACCGGCAGCATTGAAGACGCTGAGAACTTTGTGTGCCGCTGACTGAGCGAACGCGCCGCGAGTCCTGGGCTGACCGTCCTCCTTGGTGAGCACGCCGCAAATTGCGGGCTAACAGGCGCTGCACCAGACGGCCGCGTACGATCATGAGCGGCCGCTGGTGAGCGCCGGCCGTTGGGCAGACCGGACTCAGGTCCAGGCTTTTCGGATAGCCGCCGTAGAATAGAAATGTGTCAGATCGGATCTATACGGACACCTCCGTCATCGGAGGGTGCGAAGACGACGAGTTTAAGGTTCCATCGCGCCGACTCTTGGATGCGTTCGTGCGTGGCGACCTACGTCTCGTGCTTTCGGAACTGACGCTCCGAGAACTTGACACAGCGCCGGCAGCGGTCCGCGAAGTGCTTCGAGCCGTGCCAGATGGCCACATCGAGTTTCTACGCCTGACAGCGCCGGCGGTGGAACTCGCTCAGCGCTACCTGGCAGAGCGAGTGTTGGGGCCAGGGATGCTGGCGGACGCCGAGCACATTGCGATGGCTTCGGTCGCACGCGTGGATGTACTGGTCAGCTGGAACTTCCGGCATGTCGTCAACTTGCAGCGGATTCATGGTTACCATGACGTGAATCGCCGGCTGGGATATCCGGCTCTCGAAATTCGTTCACCCCGGGAGGTCCTCGGCGATGAGTAGTTCAACCACGAAGGTATTCGATGCGGTGCAAATGATGCGCGACGCTCGGGCAGTTGTCAGCGCCAGGATCACCTCGATGTCCGTTGACGAGCAGAACGAGTGGTTGCGCGCGAACCCGCCGACCGACCCGACGCTGCTCCGGTTATTCACGCTAGCTGCCCAACAAGGCGCTGCACCCGACGAGCCGCCCCGGTGACCGTGCTGCATTCGGGACGCCGTCATGGGCGGCTCGCGGGTGAGCGCCAGCGTTGATGCCGTCAGAATTCGGAGGCGCGAGACCTGTGGTTCACGGAACAACGACGGACTCGATCAAGAGTATCCTGATGTTCATCGAGGTGCAGTGATTATGGCTCAACCGGTCGACGTCAAAGCTCTCTCGAACTTCAGGATTTGGCTCCGATACGATGACGGAATTCAAGGGGAAGTCGACCTTTCCGACTTGGCCGGGCATGGTGTGTTCAAGGCCTGGAATGATCTCGTTGTTTTTGGCTCGGTTCGACTTGGGTCTCACGGAGCGATCGAGTGGGAATCCGACATCGACATCTGTCCGGACGCGATGTACTTGCGGTTAACGGGCAAGTCGCCGGAGGACATCTTCCCAGGTCTCAAGTCGGTTCACGCGGATGCCTGAGATTTGCCGCTTCTACGGCATCGTCATCAAGATGTACTTCGCGGATCACGCACCACCCCATTTTCACGCTGAATACGCGGAGCACGAGGCGCGAATCGCGATCGACAGCTTGGCGGTCATTTCGGGTAGATTGCCGGCTCGCGCCATGGGACTGGTAGCGGAATGGGCAACTCTGCACCAGCAAGACCTGCGGGCCTTGTGGCAGAAGGCGAGCCAGCTGGAAGCACTTCACCGCCTCGACCCGCTGCCGTAGTTCGCCGAGGCATAACAAGCGTTTGCAGCCGCCGGTGGCTGGTGCCATGATGAGCCGCCGGCGGCTGAAGCGCAGGCGTTGACAGCCCGCAATTTACTGGGGCTCGATCACACAGGAGGCTGGATGCGGCGAATTCTGATCGTGGCGTCACTCGCCTTGGTTGCGCTCCCATGGCTGGCGCAGGCTCAGGTCCTGAATGCGCAGCGACCGAACGTTGTGCTGATCATCACCGACGATGTGGGGTATGGAGATTTCGGGAGCTACGGTGCGCCGGACCTCAGGACGCCGAACATCGACAGTCTGGCGAGGGATGGCGTTCGGTTGACGGACTTCTACGCGAACGGGGCGACCTGTTCTCCCACGCGGGCGGGCCTGATCTCAGGGCGGTATCAGCAACGCTATGGATTGGAAGAGCCGCTCGGCCGCCATGCCCGCGACGATTGGGAGCGCGGACTTCCGTCGAGCGGCCGGTCCCTGCCGCAGCTCTTGAAGAACAGCGGCTATGCCACCGCGCTCGTCGGCAAGTGGCATCTGGGATGGAAGAGCGAGTTCAGTCCTGGCGCCCACGGGTTCGACTATTTCTTCGGGTTCAAGAGCGGTTTCGTCGATTACTACCAGCACACGGCGGACGGTGATTCCCCGTTGAAGGCGGATCTGTTCGAGAACGACCGTCCTGTGGAGGTGCCGGGCTACATGACGGATCTCATTACGGAGCGGTCGATCCGCGTCATCGAGCGGAATGCCCGCCAGCCGTTCTTTATCGATGTCGCCTACAACGCCGCACACTGGCCCTACCAGCGGCCCGAGCAGCCGTCCACGGCACGCGACAACGCCAGGCACCTGGGACCGTTCGACAATCCGACGAGCACGCGCGCGGACTACGTCGCTATGCTCGAGCGCGCGGATCGCGGTGTCGGCCAGATCCTCGAGGCACTGGACAGGCTCGGCCTGAGGCAGCACACGATTGTGATCTTCACCAATGACAACGGCGGCGAATGGTTGTCACGCAACGACCCGCTCTTCCACCACAAAGGGTCGGTCTGGGAAGGCGGCATCCGGGTGCCTGCGATCGTTCGCTGGCCGGGACGCATTCCGGCGGGCGGCGTGTCGGGCCAGGTGGGGATCACGATGGACCTGGCCGCCTCGATTCTCGCCGCGACAGGAACGCCGATTCCGGGTGACGCGCGCCTCGAAGGAATCGACCTGTTCCCGGTGCTCGAAGGGCGCGTGCCGGAGATCGACCGGACGTTGTTCTGGCGTGTCACAGGCGCACAGCCGCAACGGGCCGTCCGCGCGGGCGACTGGGAGCTGCTCTACGACGGCGGAAGGGCAATGCTCTTCAACGTCCGTACGGACCTGGGGGAACGTCACGATCTGATGAGGGAGCGGTCGAACATGGCCCGGCGACTCGCGCCGTTGCTCGCGGCGTGGCAGCGGGACGTCGATGCCGAGGCAACGCCCGCGACGCCACGCGAGCGTATCGGTCGGGCAGGCAGAGCGGTCGCTATGCGGTGCTGTCTCCACTCCGCATGGCAAGGACCCGATTGAGCAGATAGGAGGATCGATGCGTCGCAGTGTCTGCAAGCTCGGCACGCTCTCCTTGTTGCTGGTAGCCGCCGCCGCGTCTGGCGAGGATAGCTCGCGCCTTATTTCCGTGGATCACTACGTGCGGGTGACATCGACTGCACCAGCCAGCGCGGGCCAGGTGGCACAGGTCTACGTTCGTGAGGTCGTGCTCGCGGGCACGGTGTTGCGTGGCGGTCCGGCTCCGGACGGCGTCGTGCTGTTTCTACACGGCGCGGGAACGCCAGCCGAAGTCGCATTCGATGTGCCATACACGGACTACAGCTGGATGGCGTACTTGGCCAAGGCGGGCCTCGATGTCTTCTCAATGGACATGACCGGCTACGGCCGCTCCACGCGCCCACCGCCCATGAACGACCCCTGCAATGTCGCGAAGGAGCAGCAGGCGCAGTTCATCCCGATCCTGATCGCGGCACCGTGCGGGCCCTCTCATCCGACGCCGATCACAACGATGGCGTCGGACTGGAACGACATCGGAGCGGTTGTCGAGTATCTGCGCGCGCTCCGACGGGTCGAGACGGTCTCGCTCGTGGCCTGGTCGCAAGGTGGCCCGCGCGCAGGCGGCTACGCGGCGCGGAATCCGGCGAAGGTCGCGCGGTTGGTTGTGCTCGCCCCTGCTTATAATCGCGCTGGACCGCTCGACGCGCCAAGGCCGCTCCCCGCCAGCAACAGTTCAATGACTGCGCAGTCCGAAGCGGATTTCACAGCCAACTGGGATCGGCAGGTCGGCTGTCCGGAACAGTACGACCCCGATGTCAGCGCTGCTGTCTGGTCTGAGATGCTCGCGTCCGATCCTGTCGGCGCCACCTGGGGCCCTGGCGTCCGCCGCGCGCCGCAAGTGCCGACATGGGGTTTCAATCAGGCCGTCGTTGCCAGGATGCAGACGCCCTTTCTGATGGTGGCGGGCGCACACGACAAGCAAGTAGCACCTGCGCGGGTTCGGGAACTCTACGCGGATCTCGGCTCCACGCAGAAGGTCATCGTCGACCTGGCCTGTGCATCCCACAATGCCATGTGGGAGAAGAACCGCGTGCTGCTCTTCAAGGCGTCGCTCGAATGGCTGAAGCACGGCACAGTCAACGGAACGTCCGAAGGCGAATTGAAGCTTGGCTACTAAGAGTTACGTGTTGGCGCGAGGGCGCAACTGGTGGGTGACGATCAGGGCGGGAGCGTGGTGATCTCGAACGCCACCGCCACGACGGTGAATGTTGCGGTCGTCCAGGCCGGATCCGTGCCGTTTGACACCGACGCCTGCGTCGAGAAGGCGGTCCACCTCATCGGAGACGCTGCAGCCACCGGTGCGACGGTGATCGTCTTTCCGGAGGCATTCATCACCGGATATCCAAAGGGCCTCAATTACGGCCTTGCGGTAGGCGCACGCGACGCGGCCGGCCGCGAAGAATTCCGGCTGTACCTCGACGCCGCGATCGACGTGCCCGGCCCGGAAACGCGGCGGCTGGGCAAGGCCGCGGCAGCACACGGCAGCTACGTGGTCATGGGCGTCATCGAGCGGGAACACGGGACCTGCTACTGCACGGTGCTCTTCTTCGCTCCGGACGGTCAGCTGCTGGGGAAGCATCGGAAGCTCATGCCCACGGCCCTGGAACGGATGATCTGGGGCTTCGGCGATGGGTCCACGCTGACGGTCGTGGACAGCCCCTACGGTCGCATCGGTTCGGTGATTTGCTGGGAGAACTACATGCCGATGCTGCGGATGGCCATGTACTCGAAAGACGTGGCGCTCTACTGCGCGCCCACGGCCGACGATCGAGATACGTGGCTCCCCTCGATGCAGCATGTGGCGCTCGAGGGGCGCTGTTTCGTCCTGACGGCGTGTCAGTTCGTCCGGAGGAAGGATTTCCCCGACACCGTGCGTGTGTCGCTCGGCGATTCACCGGACGCCGTGCTGATGCGCGGCGGCAGCGCCATCATCAGCCCCTTCGGCAACGTGCTCGCCGGTCCCCACTTCGACGGCGAAACCATCCTGACCGCGCCGCTCGATCTCAACGAGATTGGCCGGGGTAAGTTCGATTTCGATGTGGCGGGACATTACAGCCGGCCGGATGTCTTTCAGTTGATCGTCAACGAGGCGCCAACGCGTGCTGTGGTCATCAAGGGGAGTGACTGACCTGACACGGCGATCCACGCTCATGGCTGCCATTGCCGCCGCCGTGCTGCTCGCCTGGACCGCGTACCTCGGAGGTCACATCAGTCATCCGGAGCTGCGGGATAGTCCGGGGGCGACCGCGGACCACCACCCGGGGTCACACCAGACCATCAGGCTCGGCTGAAGCCGAGCACTACGAGGGAGTCCGGCTGAAGCCGGACACTACATCCGGGTTTGGCTCGGCTGAAGCCGGGCACTACGTACAGTCGGAATTGGCCTGATATACTCGGGGTTTCGAGACCCGCCGGAACTCAATGCAATACATCTACACGATGAAAGGGCTCGGGAAGGTGCACCCTCCCGACGCCGTCGTACTCAAGGACATCTGGCTCTCGTTCCTCCCCGGCGCCAAGATCGGCGTGCTCGGGTTGAACGGCGCCGGCAAGAGCTCGCTGCTCAGGATCATGGCCGGCGAGGACACCGAGTTCATCGGTGAGGCGTTCCCGGCCGACGGGATCTCCGTCGGCTTCCTCCCGCAGGAGCCCCGCCTCGACGCGTCCAAGACCGTGCTCGGCAACGTGGAAGAGGGCGTGGCCGGGATCAAGGCGCTGCTCGAGCGGTATGACGAGCTGAACATGAAGCTCGGCGAGGAGATGACGCCCGAGCAGATGGACAAGCTCCTCGAGGAGCAGGGCCGGCTCCAGGACCGCATCGACGCCGTGAACGCCTGGGACGTCGACTCGCAGCTCGAGCTGGCGATGGACGCCCTCCGGTGTCCGCCGCCGGACGCCGATGTGACGACGCTCTCGGGCGGCGAGCGACGGCGCGTGGCCCTCTGCCGGCTGCTGCTCAGATCGCCCGATCTGCTGCTGCTCGATGAGCCGACGAACCATCTCGACGCGGAATCGGTGGCGTGGCTCGAGCGCTTCCTCAAGGACTACAAGGGCACCGTCGTGGCCGTGACGCACGACCGGTACTTTCTCGACAACGTGGCCGAATGGATCCTCGAGCTCGATCGCGGCTCCGGGATCCCATGGAAGGGCAACTACTCGTCCTGGCTCGAGCAGAAGCAGCAGCGGCTCGCGCAGGAGGAGAAGTCCGAGAGCAAGCGGCAGAAGACGCTCGAGCGCGAGCTGGAGTGGATCCGGATGTCGCCGCGCGCGCGGCAGTCAAAAGGGAAGGCGCGCCTCAACGCCTACGAGCAGCTCCTCAACGAAGACACGGCGCAGAAGATCGAGCAGGTCGAGATCTACATTCCGCCGGGTCCGCGGCTGGGCGACACGGTGGTCGAGGCGCGCGGAATCCGCAAGGCCTACGGCGACCTGCTGCTCATCGACGATCTCACCTTCACGCTTCCGCGCGGCGGCATCGTCGGCGTGATCGGGCCGAACGGCGCCGGCAAGACGACGCTCGTCAGGATGATGACCGGGCAGGAGAAGCCCGACGCCGGGACCCTGCGTCTTGGAGAGACCGTCGCGGTCGGCTACGTCGACCAGAGCCGGGATGCGCTGTCGCCCAACAAGAGCGTGTGGGAGGAGATTTCGGGCGGCGAGGACGAGCTGCAGATCGGCAAGCGGGCGGTGCCGTCGCGCGCGTACGTCTCCTGGTTCAACTTCAAGGGGGCACAGCAGCAGCGGAAGGTCGGCGCCCTGTCGGGCGGCGAGCGCAACCGTGTGCACCTGGCCAAGCTCCTGCAGCGCGGCTCGAACCTGCTGCTCCTCGACGAGCCGACCAACGACCTCGACGTCGACACGCTGCGGGCGCTCGAGGAGGCGCTCGTCAACTACGCCGGCTGCGCGGTCGTCATCAGCCACGATCGCTGGTTTCTCGACCGCATCGCCACGCACATGCTGGCGTTCGAAGGCGACAGTTGCGTGGTCTGGTTCGAGGGCAACTACCAGGATTATGAAGCGGATCGGAAACGCCGTCTCGGCGCCGAAGCCGACCGGCCGCACCGGATCAAGTACCGGAAACTGACGCGATGAACGTAGAGGCGGACCGTCAGGTCCGCCTGAAGGAGGACGCGATGAATCCAGAACAGGCCAAGGCGGCAGCCGACATGGTTGCCGGGATGTGGGAAGGGGAGCTCCGCGCCACGTGCGAGGTGCTCGGCGCCGTCAAGGACGACAACCGGAGCTACAAGCCGGATGCAAAGTCGCGTTCGGCGTGGGAGCTGGCCACGCATATCGCCACGGCCGACGTCTGGTTCATCGACAGCATCATCGCGGGCAAGTTCGTCTGGGATGAGACGGCCGCCAAGCAGGCCGAGTCGCAGTTCAAGACGGTCGCCGACGTCGTGGCGTTCTACCAGAAGACCTTCCCGGAGAAGCTGAAGGCGCTGCGCGCGCTGCCGGCCGACAAGATGGCCGAGACGATCGACTTTTTCGGCATGATGAAGATGCCGCGCGTCAACTTCGTGGTGTTCGCCAACAACCACAGCATCCACCACCGCGGGCAGCTGGCGGCGTATCTGCGCCCGCTCGGCTCGAAAGTGCCGAACATCTACGGCCCCAGCGCGGACGCCGAGAAGTAAATGGGGAAAATGGGGTCGGGAGTCATTTTCGGAGGACACTCGGCCTGAAAATGACTCCCGACCCCATTTTCTCTGACCTGCGCACCTTCATCGACCGCCTCCGCCGCGACGAGGACCTCATCACGGTGGAGGCGCCGGTCAGCGCGAACCTGGAGGTGGCCGAGATCCACCGGCGCGTCGTCGCCGCCGGCGGACCGGCGCTGCTCTTCACCAACGTCGCAGGGTCAGATTTTCGCCTCGTCAGCAATCTGTTTGGAACCGCCCGGCGCGCCGAGCTGGCATTCGGCGAGCGGCCGATGCGCCTCGTCCGGCGCCTGGTCGAGCTGATCGAGACGATCCTGCCGCCGACCCCGTCGGCGCTCTGGGGCGCACGCGACGTGGCGCTCGATCTGCTCAAGGTCGGCACGCGCCGGGTTCCCAAGGGGCCGGTCGCCGAGGTGGTCACGTCTCAGGTACGGCTCGACCGCCTGCCGGTGCTGACCTGCTGGCCGGAAGACGGCGGCCCGTTCATCACGTTGCCGCTCGTCTACACCAGCCACCCCGACCGCCGCGGCCACCCGCCTTCGCAGAGCTCCGGCGGGGCAGGCAACCTCGGCATGTACCGGATGCAGACACACGGGCCGCGGACGACCGGCATGCACTGGCAGATCGGCAAGGGCGGCGGCTTCCACTACGCGGTCGCCGAAGCGCGCGGCCAGCGGTTGCCGGCGACGGTGTTCCTCGGAGGCCCCCCCGCGCTGATCCTCTCCGCGGTCGCGCCGCTGCCGGAGAACGTGCCGGAGCTGCTGCTCGCGTCGCTGATTGCCGGGGAGCGCCTGCCGCAGGTGCGTGGCCACGGGGCACACCCGCTGATCGCCACTGCCGAGTTCGCGCTGATCGGCGAGGTGCCGCCGCACGTCCGCCAGCCGGAGGGACCGTTCGGCGATCACTACGGCTACTACTCGCTGCAGCACGACTACCCGGTCTTCGAGGTGCAGCGAGTGGCGCATCGCGGCGATGCGATCTATCCGGCCACCGTGGTGGGGAAGCCGCGGCAGGAAGACTTCTTCATCGGCGACCTGCTCCAGGACCTGCTCTCGCCGCTCTTTCCCGTCGCCATGCCCGCGGTGGAGCGGCTCTGGTCGTACGGCGAGACCGGATATCACTCGCTGGCCGCCGCCGTGGTCAGGCAGCGCTACAAGCGCGAGGCGATGGCCAGCGCATTCCGGATTCTCGGCGAGGGGCAGCTGTCGCTGACGAAGTTTCTGCTCGTGACCGATCGGTACGTCGACGTCCGCAACTTTACCGCGACGCTCGAGCACATCCTGGCGCGCACCAACCCCGAGACCGATCTGTACGTGTTCTCGAACCTCTCGATGGACACGCTCGACTACACGGGACCGGCCGTCAACGAAGGGTCCAAGGGCGTGTGGCTCGGTCTGGGCGAGCCTGTGCGCGAGCTGCCGCGGCAGTTCTCCGGCATCCCGCCGGCCGGGGTGACCGACGTGCGCGTCTTCTGTGGTGGATGTCTGATTGCGGGCGGGCCGGCGTTTGCGGCGGAGCCGGGGTTTGCGGAACGGATCGCCGGCGATCGCGCGTTCGAGAGCTGGCCGCTCGTGGTCGTGACAGACGAGCCGGCCCGCGCCGCCGCCAGCCCCATGAATTTCCTGTGGACGACGTTTACGCGGTTCGAGCCGGCGGCCGACATCCACGCGGCCGGCCGCCGGATCGTCCGCAACCACGTGGCGTACCGCGCGCCGATCGTCATCGATGCGCGCCTGAAGCCGGGTTTTCCGAAGGAGCTGACCTGCCGGGACGATGTGGCGCAGCTCGTCAGCCGGCGCTGGCGTGAGTACTTCCCGTCAGGGAAGGTGGAGATGGGCGATTCAGAGCGAGGACACCTGGACTGACAACGTGTCAAATCCCAAAGTCCGCCTACGCCAAGGCTCCGGCGAGACCTCGCCGAAGCTTCGCGAAGGCGGGCCCAAATTCCAAGGTGCTAGTGCAGCGCGTGCGGAGCGGCCAGCGTGAACGGGGCGATCTCGGCATCGAACTTCTCGCCGTCGGCCGTCATCATCTGGTAGCTGCCCTGCATCGATCCGACGGAGGTTTTCAGCGGACAATAGCTCGTGTATTCGAACGAGGCGCCCGGCGTGAGGACCGGCTGCTCACCGACGACGCCGGGGCCCTTGACGCGCTCCACATCGCCGTCGGCGCTGGTGATGATCCATTCGCGCGAGATGAGCTGCGCGGTTTCGCTGCCGACGTTCGAGATCTTGATGTGGTAGGCAAAGAGATACTGGCCGTCGCGCGGCGAGCTGCGCTCCGGCAGATACGTGCTCTTGACCAGGATCCGGATTCCGCGCGTTGTCGTATCGCTCATGTCAGTCTCTGATTCTACATGGCACACCTGAACCCACGGATGATGCACACCGGCGAGCGCTCGGGGCGCAGCCTTGTCGGCACGCTCGGGCCCGAGACGCCGGCCAAGAAGCGCGTCTCGGCCTCGGACGCCTGGCGCGAGGCCCGTGAGCTGCTGTGGGGGCACCGCCGCCGCCTGCTGCTCGGGCTGGCGCTGATGCTCGTCGGACGGCTCGCCGGGCTCGTGCTGCCCGCCTCATCGAAGTGGCTCATCGACGAGGTCATCGGGCGGAGCCGGACCGATCTCCTGCTCCCGATTGCGCTGGCCGCCGGCGCGGCGACGGTCGTGCAGGCCATTACCGCCTTTTCGCTCTCCCAGATCCTCGGCGTGGCGGCCCAGCGGGCGATCACCGAGATGCGCAAGCGCGTCCAGGCGCGGATCATGCGGCTGCCGGTCGCGTACTTCGACTCCACGCAGACCGGGGTGCTCGTCTCGCGCATCATGATCGACGCCGAGGGCATCCGGAATCTGGTGGGCACCGGCCTCGTGCAGCTGGTGGGCGGGCTGGTGACCGCGGTGATGGGCATGGGCGTGCTCCTCTGGCTCAACTGGCGCCTGACGGTGGTGACACTGCTCGTGCTGGGCGCGTTCGGCAGCGGGATGGCCTACGCGTTCAGAACCCTGCGGCCGCTCTTCCGCGAGCGCGGCAAGATCAACGCGGAAGTCACCGGCCGCCTGACCGAGGCGATCGGCGGCATCCGGGTCGTGAAGTCGTACACGGCCGAGCGGCGCGAGGAGATCATCTTTGCCAGGGGCGCGCACCGCCTGTTCCGGAACGTGGCGAAATCGATGACCGGCGTATCCGCCACCACGGCCGGCAGCACGGTCGTCGTCGGCATCATCGGCGTGCTGATGATCTGGCTCGGCGGACGCGCGATCATCGCGGGCGAGATGACGCTGGGCGATCTGATCATGTACGTCTTCTTCATCGGCCTGGTGGCGGCGCCGCTCGTGTCGATCGCCTCGATCGGGACGCAAATCACGGAGGCGTTCGCCGGGCTCGATCGGATCCGCGAGATTCTCGACGTGCCGACGGAGACCGACCAGGACGCCGCCCGGGCGCGCGTCGGATCGATCGGCGGCGAGGTCACATTCGAGGATGTCTGGTTCGAGTACAACCCCGGCCAGCCCGTGCTGCACGGTATCTCGTTCCGCGCGGCACCGGGTACCACCACGGCGCTTGTCGGGTCGAGCGGCTCGGGCAAGAGCACGCTCATCAGCCTCGTCATGGCCTTCAACCGTCCGAAGAACGGGCGCGTGCTGATCGACGGGCGGGACCTGGCGGGCCTCAAGCTCGTGGAGTACCGCGAGCAGCTCGCCTCGGTCCTGCAGGATAATTTCCTCTTCGACGGCACGATCGCCGCGAACGTCGGCTATGCCAGGCCCGGGGCGTCGCTCGAGGAGATCATGGAGGCGTGCCGCATTGCGCACTGCGACGAGTTCGTCGCGCGCTTTCCGGACGGGTACCAGACGATCGTCGGCGAGCGTGGCATCAAGCTCTCCGGGGGGCAGCGGCAGCGCGTGTCGATCGCCCGCGCCATTCTCGCCAATCCCCGCATCCTGATCCTGGACGAGGCGACGTCGAGCCTCGACAGCGAGAGCGAGCAGATGATCCAGGACGGCCTCCGTCAGCTCCGCGCCGGCCGGACGACGTTCGTGATCGCGCACCGCCTGTCGACGATCCGCAGCGCGGATCAGATTCTGGTGCTCGAGGCGGGCCAGATCGTCGAGCGCGGCACGCATGCCGAGCTGCTCGCGCTGAACGGGCGGTACCGGCAGCTGCACGACAAGCAGTACCGGTTCGAGGCCGACCGGTTCATCAATCCGGGGGAGGATTTCACGCCCGAGCCGGAGAAGCCGGTGTTGCCGCCGCCGCGGGTGAGGACGGCGCTGTAGGAGGAAGGCGGACCTGAAGGTCCGCCTCTACGACACAGGGCTCGACGCGGGGTCGAACGGTCGTAGAGGCCGGTCTTGAGACCCGCCTGACGGGGAGACGAATGCCACAGCAGTACGAAGTGGACTTCCGCAGCTGAAACGCGATGCCGATCGACAGGCCCTTCGCGGCGTACGGGAATGAACCTGTTCATGACTGTGTTCACCAATCAGGGTGGAAAGCCGACCGCATCTACAAGGCGGCGCCCGCCGCGGGCGGCAGCCGCCGCGAGGGCGGGTCGATTCTTGGTGGTCTAGGTGATCTGCTGGATGAAGACTCACAGTGAATTGACGAATTGACGAATTGACGAATTTACGAATTTGAGCTCACGATGGAATTCGTCAATTCGTAAATACGAAGATTCGCAAATTCAATCATGCGCGCTTCTTCGGTCCTCGTCACCGGCGCCAACGGCGAAATCGGCCACGGCCTGCTGACCCGGCTGGCCGCCGAGCAGCGCTCGATCGTCACACTCGACATCGCGCCGCTCGAGCCGTCGCTCGCCGGCCTCGTGCGCCGCGAGTTCACCGGATCGATCACCGACCGCGGGCTTCTCGAGCGGATTCTCGCGGAGTTCGAGATTGACCTGGTGTTCCATCTGGCGGCGCTGCTGTCGACGCGCGCCGAGTTCACGCCGATCTCCGCACACCAGGTGAACGTCGACGGCACGCTCAACCTGCTCGAGTTCTCGCATCACGAGGGCGAATCCCACGGCCGGCCGGTCGTGTTCGTCTACCCGTCATCCATTGCGGCCTACGGGCTGCCGGATCTCGAAACAAAAATGCGGGCCCGGCGCGTCCGCGAGGACGAGTGGAACGCGCCGACGACGATGTACGGATGCAACAAGCTGTACTGCGAGCATCTGGGCCGGTACTACGCACGCCACTACAAGCAGCTGGCGGCCGATCCACCGGCCGGGCGCGTTGATTTCCGCTGCGTGCGGTTTCCCGGGCTGATTTCGGCGCTGACGGTGCCCTCCGGGGGCACCTCTGATTACGCGCCGGAGATGATCCACGCCGCGGCCCGCGGACAGGCCTATGCCTGCTTCGTGCGGCCCGACACCCGCATCCCGTTCATGGTGATGCCCGATGCGATCGACGCGCTGCTGCGGCTCGCGTCGGCGTCGCGCGAGCGGCTCTTCCGGACGGCCTACAACCTGACCGCCTTCAGCCCCACCGCCGACGAGATCTGCCAGGTGGTGACGCGGGCGTTCCCGCGCGCATCGGTCCAGTGGAACACCGATGAGAAGCGCCAGCGCATCGTCGACTCCTGGCCGGCCGACGTGGATGATTCCGCCGCGCGCCGCGACTGGGCGTTCGCGCCCCGCTACGATTTCGCGGGCGCCTTCGAGGAGTACCTCATCCCGACGATCAGGGAGCGGTACAAGAGCGAGTGTCAAATCCCAAATCCCAAGTCCCAAGTCCCAAAGTAAGGAGCCCCCGCTGAGATGCAGTGCGTAGAGATCGCGGAGCCGGGTGGACCTGAGGTGTTGAGGCTTGTTGAGCGTCCGGATCCGCGGCCCGCGGCGGGCGAGGTCCTGATTGCGGTTTCGGCCGCCGGCATCAACCGGCCGGACGTGCTGCAGCGCCGCGGCCGGTATCCGCCGCCCGAAGGCGCAAGCGACCTGCCGGGGCTCGAGGTCGCCGGGACGGTCGAAGCCGTAGGCGCAGGCGTCACCAGCTGGCGCGTCGGCGACCGCGTATGTGCACTTTTGAGCGGCGGCGGCTACGCCACGAAGTGCGTGGCACCGGCGGCGCAGTGCCTGCCGATCCCCTCGCCGCTCGACATCGTGGCGGCGGCAGCCGTTCCAGAAACGTTCTTTACCGTCTGGACCAACGTATTCGAGCGCGGCCGTCTCCAGGCGGACGAATCATTTCTCGTGCACGGCGGCACCAGCGGCATCGGCACCACCGCGATTCAGCTGGCCGCCGCCAGAGGCGCGCGCGTCTTCGCCACCGCCGGGTCCGACGAGAAATGCCGCGCCTGCGAGAAGCTCGGGGCGGCGCGGGGCATCAACTACCGAACCGAGGATTTCGCGGCGGTCGTGCGCGAGCAGACCGGCGGCCGGGGCGTGGACGCGATCCTCGACATCATCGGCGCGGAGTACTTCACGCGGAACCTCGAATCGCTCGCCCACGATGGCCGCCTTGTCGTGATTGGACTGATGGGGAAGGGGACGTCGAGTACCGTCGATCTGGGACAGGTGCTCCGGCGGTGGCTGACGATCACCGGGTCGACGCTGCGCAGCCGCAGCGTCGAGGAAAAGGGTGCCATTGCGGCGGCGCTGCGGCGCGAAGTATGGCCGCTCCTCGAAAGCGGCCGTGTGGCACCGGTCGTCTACCGGACATTTCCGCTCGCGGAGGCGGCCGCGGCGCATCGGCTGATGGAGTCAGGTGAGCACATCGGAAAGATCGTGCTCACGGTCCCATGAGCGTGGCACGTCCACGAATGATCGATTGAGCTCGCGGACCGATGCGCAGCCGAGCAGCTTGAGCGTCCGGATCAGGTCGCTCCGCAGAATCTCAATCGCACGCGTCACCCCCGCGCCACCCGCCGCTCCCAGGCCGTAGGCGTAGGCGCGGCCGATCAGCACGGCACGCGCGCCGAGGCAGAGCGCCTTGACGATGTCGCTGCCACGGCGGATGCCGCCGTCGACGAGGACCTCGGTGCGGCCGCCGACGGCGCGCACGACTTCCGGCAGGGCCCGGAGCGTTGCCGACACGCCGTCCAGCTGGCGGGCGCCATGGTTCGAGACGATGATGCCGGCCACGCCCGCGCGGACGGCCCGCTCGGCATCTTCACCGGTCAGCACTCCCTTCACGAGCAGCGGCCCGCCCCACGCGTCGCGAATCCAGTCCAGATCGTCCCAGGTGACGGTGGTCTGCTCGAGCGCGGCGCCGACTTCCAGATAGGGGAGCGGCCTGCCGTCCCGCTCCGAATCGTGTGGCGCCTGGATGACGTTCGGAAACTCCATGAGCCCGCCGTCGCGAAGGAAGTCGAGCAACCAGCGGGGGTGGGCAGCCAGCTGCCACAGGTGGGGCAGCATGGCCGTGCCGCCGGCGACGAGCTCCCGGGCGCCATTCCGCACGTCGCGCTCGCGCATGCCGGCCACCGGCGTATCGATCGTGACAACGAGCGCCGAGTAGCCGGCCGCCTTCGCCCGGGCAATGCCGGCCCGGGCCGCGTCGCGCCCGCCCACCAGGTAGAGCTGATACCAGGCCGGTCGGGCGGTTGCCTGCTTCACATCTTCCAGCCGGCAGCCGGAAAGCGTCGACAGGATGTAGATCGTGCCCGCCGCGCCCGCTTCGCGGGCCGCGGCCTCCTCGGCGCGTGGATAGAACATCCGGCTGCTGCCGATCGGTGCCAGCAGAAAGGGAAGGCTCACGGGCGTCCCCAGTACCGAGGTGCTGAGATCGCAGCGCGGAGTGGCCACCGCCTGTCTGGGACGGAAGGTCACGTCCTCGAAGACGCGGCAGTTCTCGCGGAGCGTCACCTCCTGTTCGGCCCCGCCGTCGATGTAGTCGAAGACCACTCGCGGCAGGCGGCGCCGTGCCAGGCGCCGGAGGTCGCTGATCGTGACGACCGCCGGCGGTCCGAGACGGTCCATCGTCAGTGCGCGTGGACGACGGTGCGGGCGCTTCGGTGGCTGCGCACGACGTCGGATGTGAGCTGCTTGCTCAGGTAGACCTTCGACTCGCGGTTGTCCGCCGGGTTCGCCTCGTACTTGACGACGTCGAACTCGAGCTGATCGAGCGTCCCGCGCATGTCGTAGTACCGGTTCTTCGTCTTGACGACCACTTCGTGGAAGCCGCACGCGTGGGCCCAGGCTTCCGACTCCTCGGTGAGCGCGCGAAAGTGCCCCTGGCCGCGCCAGTCGCGCCGCGTGCCGCCGATCCAGCTGTAGAGCACTTTCCGGCCGTCGAAGCGCACGCAGCCGCGCAGCCGGTCGATCAGATCCCTCAGCTTCGGCTCGGACTCGGCCGCCCGCAGCTCATGGACTACCTTGAACGATACCGGCACGATCGTGCCGGGATCGTCGGCAAGCGGCGCTTCGGCCATCAGGATGAGGAACTCGCGATCCTGCAGCCGCCGGGTGATCTCATCGGCGGTCTTCTTGCGGGGAAACTCGCCGAAATACTCCTCGATGTACTGGATTTCCAGCGCGCCGCCCTCGAGCGGGTACTGCTTGATCAGATACTCCAAAGGCGTTCCGTCCCCTCCATGCTAGATCAGGTATGTCGCTTGCTTAGTTCTGCGTCGAGGTGAGCCATGTCCAAAGCACTCTACTTGGGCTTCCTACTTGCCGTCCTGGTTGCGGCCGCGCCCCTGTCGGCCCATCATCCGCAGGCCTCGCTCGGTACCGTCGACCTGCCGCTGCCGGTGATGGCCGGCGGCGTGCAGCTGGATCCGGGCACGTATGAGATTCGGCTCACAGGCACGCACCTGGAGCCGCTGCCCGGGCAGTCCCATGATGCCGGGCAGGAAGTCGAGTTCGTGGCGAAGGGTATCGTCGTCGCGCGCGACTTTGCCGAGGTGATACCGACTGGGGACGTGGCTGTCGGCACCAGCGGGGGCCGCACCCCGCGGCCGCGCGTGGAGCGGCTGCGCGGCGATGAATTCGTCCGCGTCTCCATCAACCAAAACGGCGAACGGTACCTGATTCATCTGGCGCAGGTTCACTGAACGAGCTCATACGCCAGATTCGGCGACAGCCATCGTTCCACGACCGCCACGCTCTCGCCCTTGCGCGCCGCGTAGGCCTCGATCTGATCGCGCCCGATCCGTCCGACGCTGAAATACCGCGCCGCGGGATGCGCCAGGTACAAGCCGCTCACCGAGGCCGCCGGCGTCATGGCGAAGCTCTCGGTGAGCGCCATGCCGGCGCGCCCGGCGTCAAGGAGCGCAAAGAGCTTTCGCTTCTCGGTGTGGTCCGGGCACGCCGGGTACCCGAACGCCGGCCGGATCCCCTGGTACCGCTCCGCGATGAGGTCGTCGCGGGTCAGATGCTCGTCCGCGCCGTAGCCCCACTCGCGACGGGCGCGCGCGTGCAGGTACTCGGCGAACGCCTCGGCCAGCCGGTCGGCCAGCGCCTTGACCATGATCGCGTGGTAGTCGTCATGGTCGCGCTCGAACGCCGCCACGAGCTCGTCGGCGCCGTGTCCGGCGGTTGCCGCAAACGCGCCCACGAAGTCTTCGATGCCGCTCTCGCGTGGCGCGACGAAGTCGGCCAGCGAGAGATTCGGCGTCCCCTGCGGCATCTGCTCCTGCTGGCGCAGCATATTGAAACGAACGAGCTCAGCGGAACTCCCAACGCCCAACTCCACAACTCCCAAGTTGTGAGTTGGCTCTTTGGGGGTTGGGAATTGACGCGGATCGTAGACGACGACGTCTTCTCCGTCTGCGTTGGCGGGCCAGAAGCCGTAGACCCCCTTTGGCGCGAGAAGCCGGTCCCTGACGATGCGATCGAGCAGCGTGCGCGCGTGGTCGTAGAGCTCGCGCGCCGCCTGACCGTACTGCGGGTGGTCGAGGATGGCAGGGAAGCGCCCCTTCAGCTCCCACGCAGCGAAGAAGAACGTCCAGTCGATGTACTCCACCAGCTCCTCCAGCCGCACGTCGTCCAGCGTGCGCAGGCCGGTGAACTGCGGGCGTGCGACCGCGTCAGGCGACCAGTCGAGGCGCAGCCGGTTGGCCTGCGCGGCGGGCCAGGGGAGCAGCGGCCGGTGCTTGAGCGCGGCATGCTGCTGCCGGATCCGGTCCTGCTCGACGCGGTGTGCCTCCGTGAACGCCGGCTTCTGGGCCGGGCTCAGGAGGCTGGAGACCACGTCGACCGCCCGCGAGGCGTCGAGGACGTGGACGACCGGCTCGCCGAACTCGGGCGCGATCTTCACGGCCGTGTGCTGCCGGCTCGTGGTCGCCCCGCCGATGAGCAGCGGCATCGTCATGCCGCGCCGCTTCATCTCGCGCGCGACGAACACCATCTCGTCGAGCGACGGCGTGATGAGGCCGCTGAGCCCAACGAGATCGGCCTGCTCGTCGACGGCGGCCTGCAGGATGCGATCGGCCGGGACCATCACCCCCAGGTCGACGACTTCGTAACTGTTGCAGCCGAGGACGACCGAGACGATGTTCTTGCCGATGTCGTGGACGTCGCCCTTCACCGTGGCGAGCACCACCTTGCCGGGCGAACGGCTCGCGGCGCCGGTCCGCGCCTTCTCCTCCTCCATGAAGGGCAGCAGGTAGGCGACCGCCTTCTTCATCGCGCGGGCGCTCTTGACCACCTGCGGCAGAAACATCTTGCCGGCGCCGAACAGGTCGCCGACGGTCTTCATCCCGTCCATCAGCGGCCCTTCGATGACGTCGAGCGGGCGCGGCAGCGTGCGGCGCGCTTCCTCCACGTCCTCCTCGAGGAAATCAATCACGCCGTGCACCAGCGCGTGCGCCAGCCGCTCCCGGACCGTGCCGGCGCGCCACGAGAGGTCCTGTTCCTTCCGCGCCGCCGAGCCCTTGACGCGTTCGGCGAACTGTACGAGCCGCTCGGTCGCGTCGGGGCGGCGATTGAAGATGACGTCCTCGACGTGCTCCAGCAGATCCTTCGGAATGTCCTCGTAGACCGCGAGCTGGCCGGCGTTGACGATGCCCATGTCGAGTCCCGCGCGGATCGCGTGGTACAGGAACGCGGAGTGGATGGCTTCCCGGACCAGATCGTTGCCGCGGAACGAGAACGAGAGATTGCTGACGCCGCCGCTCACCTTGACGCCCGGACAGGTCGCCTTGATGACGCGGGCCGCTTCGATGAAGTTGATGCCGTACTCGTTGTGCTCTTCGAGGCCGGTGGCGATTGCCAGGATGTTGGGGTCGAAGATGATGTCGAGCGGATCGAAACCGGCCCGGTCGACGAGCAGCCGGTAGGCCCGCTGGCAGATCTCGACCTTGCGCGCGACGGTATCGGCCTGGCCGCGCTCGTCGAACGCCATGATCACCGCGGCGGCGCCGTACCGGCGCACGGTGCGCGCCTTGTGGAGGAAATCCTCTTCGCCTTCCTTCAGGCTCAGCGAGTTGACGATCCCCTTGCCCTGGATGCACTTGAGGCCCGCCTCGAGCACCGACCATTTCGAGCTGTCGATCATGATCGGCAGCCGCGCGATCTCCGGCTCGGTCGCAATGATGTTCAGGAACGTCGTCATGGCGGCTTCCGAGTCGAGCATGCCTTCATCCATGTTGACGTCGAGGATGTTGGCGCCGCCCCGCACCTGATCGAGCGCCACCTCGGCGGCGTCCATGAACCGGCCGGACGTAATCAGCCGCGCGAAGCGCCGCGATCCGGTCACGTTGGTCCGTTCGCCGATCATGATGAAGTTGCTGTCGGGGCGGATGGCGAGCGTCTCGAGGCCTGCGAGCTGCGTAAACCCGTTGGGATGTGGCCCGCCTTCGCGTTGCTTCGGCGAGGTCTCGCCGGAGCCCGTGGCGTAGGCGGAGATGTGGGATTTGGGATGTGACACCGGTCGCGGCGGAAGATCTGTGACCGCCGCCGCGACCGCGCGGATATGGTCCGGTGTGGTGCCGCAGCAGCCGCCCAGGATGTTGACGAATCCTGAGTGGGCGAAGTCGTGCAGCAGTCGCGCCGTGTCGGGCGGGAGCTCGTCGTACTCGCCGAACGCATTCGGGAGCCCGGCGTTCGGATAGCAGGTGACGTAGCACTCGGCAATGCGGGCGAGCTCGGCCAGGTACGGGCGCATCTGCTCCGCGCCGAGCGCGCAGTTCAGGCCGACGCTGAACGGCCGCGCATGGCGGATGGACACGTAGAAGGCGTCCAGCGTCTGGCCTGACAGCGTGCGCCCGCTGCGGTCCGTGATCGTCGCCGAGATCATCAGCGGCAGTTCGACTCCCCGTTCGTCGAAGACGTCGAGCGCCGCCGCGATCGCCGATTTGGCGTTGAGCGTGTCGAAGATGGTCTCGATGAGGAGCAAGTGGGCGCCGCCGTCGATGAGGCCGCGGACCTGGTCGCGGTAGGCGTCGCGCAGCTGGTCGAACGTGACCGCCCGGAGCGCGGGGTTGTTCACGTCCGGGGAGATCGACAGCGTCCGATTCGTCGGTCCCATCGCGCCCGCCACGAAGCGGGGGCGATCGGGGGTTCGGCGCGTCCACTCGTCGGCGGCGGCGCGCGCGACGCGGGCGCCCTCCACGTTCAGCTCGTACGCCAGCGTCTCGAGGCCATAGTCGGCCTGGGCGATGGCCGTGCTGCTGAAGGTGTTGGTCTCGACGAGGTCGGCCCCCGCCGCGAGGTACTCGCGGTGGATGTCCCCGATGACATCGGGGCGCGTCAGGCAGAGCACGTCGCCGTTCCCCTTGAGATCGCGCGGATGGTCGTGGAACCGATCGCCGCGGAAGTCGGCTTCGACGAGCTTCCGGCGCTGGATCATGGTGCCCATCGCGCCGTCGAGGATCAGGATGCGCGTGGCGAGGAGGTGCTGCAGGCGGTCGGTGACAGTCATCGGTGTTGGGATTTGGCTTTTGGGATTTGGGGTTTGGTACCGGAGGCGATCAGCACCACGAAGGGGTCGCGCGCCTGCCTGGCGCCAACCTGCACGCGGAGCTCCCGCAGTCCGGCCTCGCGGAGGAGCTTCTCCAGCTCGGCGTCGGTAAAGCCGAGCCACTTGTCGCCAAAGCGGGAACTGACCCACTTCTGATCGTGGCGGCGCAGGTCGAGCACCAGGACGCGGCCGCCCGGCCGGAGGACGCGGACGACTTCGGCCAGCGCGTCCTCGGGCTCCACGGCGTGATGAAGCGCCTGCGACAGGAGCGCGATATCGACCGAGGCATCGTGGAGCGGCAGGTGGGCGAGGTCCCCCTTCTTCCACTGCACGTTGCTGACGCGCCGGCGGGCGGCCAGCGCCTTCGCGCGTTCCAGGACCTCGTCCGAGCGGTCGATGCCGACCACCGACCGCGCCCACCGGGCGGTTTCGACCGTGAGATAGCCCTCGCCGCACCCGATGTCGGCCACGTCCAGCGCCGGCAGCAGGTGGCCGAGCGCCCGCGCCCAGGCCGCCCAGCTCCGGCCGGGAACGAGCTGCCGGATGTCGCCGTGCGTCTCGAAATTCTCCTTGCGGTGGCGCAGGACCTCCTGGAGGCGGCTCTCGTCCTGGCGGACGGCGGGATCGGCCTCCGATTCGGCGAACTGCTCGTCGAGCAGCGTCCGCAGCGACCCCGAACCCGTAGAGGGGCCGTCGGCGAGCTGGTAGTAGACGTATCCGCCCTCGCGCGCTTCGGTCACGAGCCCCGCCTCCTTGAGAAGGCCCAGATGGCGCGACACGCCCGACTGCGCCACCCCGAGAATCCCCGTCAGCTCGCTCACGTTGAACCGATCGTGCGAGAGGACGCGCAGGAGGCGGAGCCGGGTGGGGTCGGCCAGAAGGCGAAAGAGGGCCGAAACGCGCTGCATCGTATCTATAAATCTACATATGTTGATGTAGATCGGTCAATGGCGATTGCCAGGGCACGCCGTTTCGCGCATAATCGGAAGCCACACAGGGTCGCCCCTCCACGGCGCCTCCACCCCCAAACGCGAAAGGATAGTCGTCACTATGGGATCAGCAGCACTGTTCGAAGCCGCCCGGAGTATCCGCGACTGGTCGATCAACGAGGGCCGTACCTCGGCAACCCCGTCGAAAGCTATCGAGGCGTACGCCTCGCTCGTCTTCAACGACAAGGTTCAGCAGGAGCGCCTGCCCAAGCCCGTGTATCGCGCGCTGCGCGCGACGATCACGCGCGGCGAGCCGCTCGACGCGGCGACCGCCGACGCCGTCGCCACCGCGCTGAAGGAATGGGCCGTCGAGCACGGCGCCACGCACTACACCCACTGGTTCCAGCCGATGACCGGGATCACGGCCGAAAAGCACGACTCGTTTCTCGTGCCGGCGAGCGACGGGAGCGCGATCACCGAGTTCCGCGGCAAAGAACTGATCAAAGGCGAGCCCGACGCCTCGAGCTTCCCCTCGGGCGGCATGCGCTCCACCTTCGAAGCCCGCGGCTACACGGCGTGGGACCCGACCAGCCCGCCCTGGCTGCACGTCAGCGGCAACGGCGCCACGCTCGTCATCCCCACGGCGTTTGTGAGCTGGACCGGCGAGGCGCTCGACAAGAAGACGCCGCTCCTGCGCTCGATGGAAGCGGTCTCGAAGCAGGCGGTCCGCGTGCTCAAGCTGTTCGGCTCGACCGCCGAGCGCGTGTTCGCGACCTGCGGCCCCGAGCAGGAGTACTTCCTCATCGACCGCAACTTCTACTTCGCGCGGCCCGATCTGATCAACGCCGGCCGGACGCTCTTCGGCGCCAAGCCCCCGAAGGGCCAGGAGATGGAGGATCAATACTTCGGCTCCATCCCGGAACGCGTGCTGGCCTGCATGACCGAGGTCGAAACCGAGCTCTTCAAGGTGGGCGTGCCGGTCAAGACGCGCCACAACGAGGTGGCGCCGAGCCAGTACGAGATCGCGCCCGTCTTCGAGAATGCCAACCTTGCCGTCGATCACCAGATGATGACGATGGAGACGCTGAAGCGGGTGGCGCCGAGGTACGGTCTCGAGTGCCTCCTGCACGAGAAGCCGTTTGCGGGTGTCAACGGGTCGGGCAAGCACAACAACTGGTCGCTCTCCGATGAGTTCGGGAACAACCTGCTGGGCCCGGGCGACACGCCGCACGACAACATGCAGTTCCTCGTCTTCTGCGCCGCCGTCATCCGCGC
>MEKU01000028.1:0-13718 GCA_001767195.1 Acidobacteria bacterium RIFCSPLOWO2_02_FULL_67_21 | reverse complement strand
TCCGCGCGAGCATCGCGAGCGCAGGCAACGACCACCGGCTCGGCGCGAACGAGGCGCCGCCCGCCATCCTGTCGATCTTCCTGGGCGACATGCTGACCGACATCTTCGAGCAGATCGAAAAGGGGTCGGCCAAGTCGACCAAGCAGGGCGGAACGCTCGACATCGGCGTCAGCGTGCTGCCGAAGCTGCCGCGCGATGCCGGCGACCGGAACCGGACGAGCCCGTTTGCCTTCACCGGCAACAAGTTCGAGTTCAGGGGCGTCTCGTCCGGGCAGAACATCTCGTTCCCGAACACGGCGCTCAACGCGGCCATGGCCGAGTCGCTCGACTACGTCGCCACCGAGCTCGAGAACGCCACCGCGAAGGGCGAGGAGCTGAAGAGCGCGGTCGGCAAGCTCCTGACCAAGGTCATCAAGGCCCACAAACGGATCGTGTTCAACGGCAACAACTACGCGCCCGAGTGGGAGAAGGAGGCCGGCCGGCGGAAGCTCCTGAACCTGAAGAACACGGTCGACGCGCTGCCGCAGCTCGTCACCAAGGACGTGATCGGCGTCTTCGACAAGTACAAGATCCTCAACGGGCGCGAGATGCACGCCCGCTATGAGATCTTCCTCGAGAACTACAATAAGACCCTCAACGTCGAGGGCAACCTGATGGTCCTGATGGCGAACCGTTACATCCTCCCCGCGGCGCTGGCCTATCAGAAGGAGATCGGCCAGAGCGTGGCGGCCGTGCGATCGGCGGGCGGCTCGTCCGTCCAGGGCAAGAGGCTGCTGGCGACTTACACGAAGCTCGTGGACCGCTTCAAGGCGCAGGCCGACGCGCTCGAATCGGTTCTCGGCCACGCCGGCGGCTCGGCCGAGAAGCACGCGAAGTACATGCGCGACAAGGTCGTGCCGGCCATGGCCAAGCTGCGCGACATCGGCGATCAGATCGAGGTGCTGACCCCGCACGAGACCTGGCCGCTCCCCACGTATCGGGAGATGCTGTTTGTGAAGTAGGCGGTAGGCGGTAGGCGGTAAGCAGTAAGCAGGAAGGGGCCGGCGCGCTGCGCCGGCCTTTTCCTTTTGGGCTGCCGGCTGCCTACTGCCCACTGCCTACTTTCTGGTACCCATCGTGCAATATCGCGCAGCCGACCTTGGCTGCCATGCGACTGGCGTGGGCGCCCGGCCCGGGATCTACGGCTATCCGTTTGCAGCGATCCAAAAATCCGTCCGGGCGACCGCCTGCATCGGTGATCCCCGCGATCACGCCACGAGCATTGGTCATCCGGCCGAGTCAGGCTGAGGCCTTCGTGAGCGTGGGTGGCCCACGGCGCAGGTAACCAGCTTTACGTATTTCGACCCCAAGGAATGGTGACTTCGTGAGTGCAGGCGCGATGGGAATTCTCGAGAAGCTTCGTCCTCAGCCACGGTGGAAGCACGCGGATCCGGCGGTCCGGGCGGCCGCCGTGTACGAGCTCGGGCCGGAGGATGTCGAGGCGCTTCGCGCGCTCGCCCGGGAAGACGCCGAGGCCCGCGTGCGCCGCGCGGCGGTCACGCGCATCGACGAAGTGCCGGTGCTGGCCGAAGTCGCCAGGACGGACCCGGACGAAGACGTGCGGGCGGAAGCGGTGCGCGGGCTGGCCGGCATTGCGGCGGAGGCGGACGAGGCGCCGAGGGCGATCGAGGCCGCCCGGCAGCTGCTGGCGCTCGGGCGGACGAAGGAGCTCGTGCTCGTCGCGCGCGACAGCTCGAGCGCCGAGGTGCGCGCCTCCATCGTCGGCCTCGTGGACGACCCGAAGGCACTCGGCTCGATCAGCCGGCACGCGCGGGACGGCGCCACGCGGCTGCAGGCGCTCGCGCGCCTCAGCGAGCCCGGCGAGATCCTCAACGTTGCGCTCAAGGCGGAGCACACCGACGCGGCGGTCGGCGCGCTCGAGCGGATCGACAGCCAGGACGCGCTCGCCGACGTGTCGCAGCACGCCCGCAACAAGGTGGCGGCGCGCCGCGCGCGTGCGCGCCTGCGGCTCATGGCCGAAGCGGTCGCCCCTGCCGCGGAGGCCGGGGTCCGCATGAGCGCGGACGACCGCGAGCGTGCGCTCGCGGTCCTGCATCGCGCCGAGAGCCTGGTCACCGTGGCCGACCCGGACGAGGCGGCCGAGCGGCTCGCCTCGGTGCGGCTCGCCTGGGCGGAACTCCAGGCCGACGTGGACGTCGACGCCGCGCTGGTGCAGCAGTTCGAGGCGGCGAGCGAGGCGGCTCGCGAGGCTGTGGCCGAGCGCCAGCAGGAACGCGCTGCCGAACAGGAGCGCGCCGAGGCGCTTGCGCGGGAGCAGGCCGAACGCGTGGCGATCTGCGCCGAGATCGAGCGGCTCGCCGGCGCGGGCGCTCTCGACCGGATCGCCGAGCTCAAGGTCCAGTGGGATGCGCTTCCTCCGATGCCATCGGAATACGGCGGGCCGCTGACGCGGCGGTTTCAGGCAGCCTCCCGCGCCTTCGAGGACCGCGAGCGGCGGCGCATGCTGGCCGAGGCCGCCGGCGCGCGGCTCGAGACGCTGGCCACCGAGCTCGAGCAGCTCGCCGCCTCCGACCAGAGCGTGGACGAGATCATCGCGCGCTGGCGCGGCCTGCGCCGCGACGCGGACGTGCTCGGCGAGCACGGCGAGGCGAACCCGGCGGCCGCCGAGCGCCTCAGCCGCGCCGTGGCGCTGCTCGAAGGGAAGGAGCAGCAGCACCTCCAGGCCCGCGCGCGACGGGAGCAGCAGAACCTCGCGAGGCTGCAACAGCTCTGCCGGCATGTCGAGGTGCTGGCCGCTGCGGAGGAGATCACATTGAAGGCCGGCACCCGCGCCCTGCGCGAGATCCGATCGGCGCTGGAGGCGCGGACGCCGCTCCCGAGCAAGAAGGACTGGCAGGACATCCACGGGCGTCTGGAGGCGGCGCGCGCGACGCTGACGCCGAGAATGCAGGAGCTCCGCGAGGCCGACGAATGGCAGCGGTGGGCCAACCTGCAGGTCCAGGAAGAGCTGTGCCGGCAGATGGAGGCGCTCAAGGCGGAGGAGAACGCGGAAGTGGTGAGCCGCCGCCTGCGCGAGCTTCAGGCGCGGTGGAAGGAAGTGGCGCTGGCGCCGCCCGCGCAGGGTGAAGCGATGTGGCGCCGCTTCAAGACCGCGCAAGACGAGGTGTTCGGGCGTGCCGCCGCGTATCTGGCGGTGCTGGCGGAGGAGCGCGCGGCCAATCTGGCGCGAAAGCTGGCGCTCTGCGAACGCGCCGAGGCGCTGGCCGACTCGACCGACTGGGTGCGCACCGCAGTGGTGCTTCAGGGGCTGCAGGCCGAGTGGAAATCGATTGGCGCCGTCCCGCGCGGCCACGAGAAGGCCACGTGGGAGCGCTTCCGCGCCGCGTGCGACCGCTTCTTCACGCGCCGCCAGGACGACCTGAAGCAGCGCAAGGAAGCCTGGGGCGCCAACCTGGCGCGCAAGGAAGCTCTCTGCGCGCAGGCCGAGGCGCTCGCCGACTCGATCGACTGGGACGCGGCCGCCGCCGACGTGCGCCGGCTCCAGGCCGAGTGGAAGACGATAGGACCGGTCCGCAAGTCGAAGTCGGACGCCGTGTGGCAGCGCTTCCGCACCGCCTGCGACCGCTTCTTCGAGCGCTACAAGCACCGCGACCAGCTCGAGCTGGTCGCGAAGGCGGCGCCGCGCGAGGACGCCATCCGCGAGCTGGAACAGCTGCTCCCGGCCGCGGACGCCGAGCCGGGCCCGCCGCCCGACGGGCTGCCGGTGCTCGTGCAGCAGATTCGCGAGCGGTGGCAGCAGGCGCCGGAACTGCCCCGGCACATGCAGCAGGATCTGGCCGCCCGCTATCACGAGGCGCTCGGACGCCTCATCATGGTCTGGCCGTCGGCGTTCAGCGGCACCGACATGGATCCCGAGGCGACAGGGAAGCGCATGGAGCGGCTGGTGGCGAGAGTGGAGGAGTTCCTCGGCCTGCAGGGGCCGCCTGCGGCGGCGGCGTCGCCCGCCGAACTTCTGGCCCGACAGTGGCGGGAGCGGCTGGCCGCCAACACGATCGGCGGCGGCCGGACGGCCGAAAACGAAGAGTCGCGCTGGCGCGCCGCCGAGCAGGACGTGCGTCAGGCGCAGGCGCAGTGGATGCGCCTCGGACCCGTGCCGCCCGACATTGCCGGACCGCTCAACGCGCGGTTCCAGAAGGCCTGCCGCCGCTTCTTCGATCAACGCAAGCGCGTTTCCTGATCACAAGCCACAGAGACACAGAGGCACAGAGAAAGGATCCAAAAAGGATCTCCCTGAACTCAACTCTGTGTCTCTGTGCCTCTGTGGCCCGTGGTGGGCGTGAGGCCTACCCTTCGAGGTAGGTATAGCCGTGCAGGCCGTCTTCGTAGAAGCGGAGGAGGCGGCCGGCGCCTTCGTAGTCGACGCGGCCGGCGCGGACGGCGGTCTCGACGTCGGTCCTGAGCTTGCCGAGCAGCATCTCCGCATCGAACTCCACGTAGTCGAGCACCTCCCGGACCGTGTCGCCCTTGATGAGCGTGTCCAGGCGGGCCTCGCCGTGGCTGTCGAGGCTCACGTGCACCGCGTGGGTGTCGCCGAACAGGTTGTGCAGGTCGCCGAGAATCTCCTGGTAGGCGCCGACGAGGAACACCCCGAGGTAGTAGGAGCCGCCGTTCATCGCATGCAGCGGCAGCGTCTTCTTGACGTCGCGCCGATCCACGAAGCGATCGAGCTTGCCGTCGGAGTCGCACGTGATGTCGCCGAGCACGGCGTGGCTGGTCGGCTTCTCGCCGAGCCGGTGAATCGGCATCACGGGGAAGAGCTGCTTGATCGCCCAGCTGTCGGGGATCGACTGGAACAGCGAGAAGTTGCAGAAGTACGTGTCCGACAGCTGCTCGTCCAGGTTCTGTAGATCCTCCGGCACCTCGCTCATCGTCTGGACGATCTTCTGGAGCTTGGTGCAGATCGCCCAGAACAGGTTCTCGGCCATGCTGCGCTGCTCGAGCGGCAGGTAGCCGCCGTTGAACAGGCTGATGGCCATGTCGAGCGACTGCTGCGCGTCGTGGAAGGCCTCGAGCGCGTTGCGCGCGGTCACGTTGTTGTAGGTCTCGACGAGGTCGACGAGCGGCTGCTCCCAGTCCGGGTTCGCGGTCATCGGCACCTTCTCGTCGCCGAAGCCGGAGACGCCCAGCACGTTGAACACCAGCACGCTGTGGTACGCGACCACCGCCCGGCCGCTCTCGGAAAAGATGGTCGGGTGCGGCACGCCGGCCTCGTCGCACACCGTCTGGATGTGATAGACGACGTCGTTGGCGTACTCGTCGAGCGTGTAGTTCATGCTCGACTCGAAGTTGGTCTGCGACCCGTCGTAGTCGACCCCCAGGCCGCCGCCGACGTCCAGGTACTGCAGCCCCGCGCCCAGCCGGGCGAGCTCGGTGTAGACGCGCGCCGCCTCGTTCAGGGCGCCCTTGACGATCCGGATGTTCGTGATCTGGCTGCCCAGGTGGAAGTGCAGCAGCTTGAGGCAGTCCTGCATGCCGCGCGCCTTCAGCTCGTCGAGGCCGCGCATGATCTCGGTGACGGTCAGCCCGAACTTCGAGCGGAAGCCGCCCGAGGACTGCCACCGGCCGCTGCCGCGGGCCGCCAGCTTGACCCGGACGCCGATCTGCGGGCGGACGCCGAGCTTCTCGGCCGCCTCGAGGATCAGCCCGAGCTCCGTGTATTTCTCCACGACCGGGATGATGTTGCGGCCGATCTTCAGGGCGAGCATCGCCGTCTCGATGAACTCGGCGTCCTTGAACCCGTTGCAGATGATCGGCGTGTCGTTGTCGGCCAGCGCGACCACCGCCAGCAGCTCGGGCTTCGAGCCGGCCTCCAGGCCGAACCGGAAGGGCCGTCCGAAATCGAGCACTTCCTCGACGACCTGCCGCTGCTGGTTGACCTTGATGGGGTAGATGCAGCTGTACCCGCCCTGGTACTGGTTCTGGGCGATGGCCGCCTGGAAGGCGGCGTGAATCTCACCGAGGCGGTGCCGGAGGATGTCGGTGAACCGGATCAGCACCGGGAGGCTGATCCCGCGGAGCTGAAGGCGATCGACCAGCTCCTTGAGGTCGATCGCGCGGTCGGGCTCTTTCGTCGGATGGACCTGCACGTGGCCGGCGGCGTTCACGCTGAAGTAGCCGTGGCCCCAGCGCGCCACCTCGTAGAGCTCGCTCGCGTCGTGCACGCTCCACGCGCGGGTGGACGATGTGCTGGCGACGGGCGGAGACGAACGTCCGTTCGTCAGGGTGCTCATGCGACTGAGAAGGGGGCTAGGGGACAGGGGGCTAGGGAACAGGGATAGAACACGGTCATCAAGTCAGCGGTCGAGGCGATCGATGACAGAGTGACAAACAGAACTTCGCATTGATCACAGGGTAAGGCTTTATCTTCAAATGTAAAGAGAAATTCTTGCCCCCTTGCCCCCTCGCCCCCTACACCCTGATCTTCCTCACCCAGATCGCGTTGTTCTCCCAGTTCGACTTCTTGAGCGAGAGGTCGGCCGGCTGCGACCGGCCGCGGCGGTCGGTCGCGCGCGACGCCACGGTGTGCGCGCCGGGCGCGAGCGGGTCGAGGTCCAGCGTCCAGAACACCCACGCGTGCGGGTTGGCACCCGCGCGTGGCGCGACGTCCAGCTTCGCCGGGCGCCACGGGCCGTCGTCCACCTGCACCTCGACGCGCTGGATCGGCGTGCCGTCGCCGTACGCGACACCAAACACCTGAAACGCGCCGGCCCCCCCGCCGGACGGCCGCGTCACGCGGGCCACCATCGACTTGACGAGGATCCGGGTGACGGAGGTCTCGGTGTACTCGACCCGATCGCCCGCCTGGCGGCCCATGATGGTGACGTAGTCGCGGCCCATGAACTTGCCCATGAACCGCCGCGGGGTCAGCTCGATCCGGTTGAGCCACTTCACGTTCGAGACGCCGTACCAGCCCGGGACGATGAGACGGACGGGAAAGCCGTGGACGACCGGCAGCGGGCCGCCTTCGACCTCATAGGCGAGGATGGCGCCGCTCTCCATGGCGTCGCCGAGCGACATCGATCGCGCGAATCTCATGGTCAGCTGGGCGCCGCGGATGGTTTCGGGCCCCTCGTCTGCGGCCCAGAAGATCGCCTCCAGGACGTCGTCGGCCGGCCGCGCCTCCTGCAGGAGGTCCTGCAGGCTGCAGCCCACCCAGGTGGCGTTGCTGACCATCCGGTTCAGCACCGTCTCGCGATTGCCGCCGCACTCGAACGTGACCGTCCGCTCCACCCGCGGGCGCCTCCTGAGGTCGTCCAGCGTGAGGGTCAGCGGGCGCCCGGCCAGGCCGTCAACCCGGAGCTGCCAGCGTGCGGCGTCGATCGTCGGCACGTCGTAGTGGGCGATCACGAACATGTCGTCCGGCGCCGTCTTCCATGACGTCAGCTGGCGCAGGTCGAGTCCGGTGGTGGCCTGTCCCGGCAGCTTGAACTCGCCCGGGCGGCGGGTGCTGAAGCCCTCCGGAATGTCGTCGAAGGGGACGAGCTCGCGTCCGGCCTCCTCCACCCCAACGCGCAGGCTTGCGCGTTGGGGGCCCCGGCCCTGCGCGGCCCATCCGAGATCCGGCAGGAGGACGAAGCCGGCCCCGGCCAGCGCCACCTGCTGCATTACGTCACGACGGGAAAGCTGGGTCATCTGCGGTCTCCTCACGCGGGCCATGGTAGATCCCAAACCCCAAATCCCAAAGTGACGCCTTGGGATTTGGTCATTGGGATTTGGGATTTGATCAGGAGAGAATGGCGGTGATGTCCGCTCGCGTGCCGTCCATCAAGCTCGTGCTGCTGCCGAAGGATACCAACGCCTACGGCACGATCTTCGGTGGCGTGATCCTGTCGCACATCGACCTGGCCTCGGCCGTCGAAGCGCGCAAGACGGCGCCGCACCGGTACGTGACGCGCGCCATGCACGAGGTGGAGTTCCACGAACCGGTCTATCTGGGCGACGTGGTGAGCTTCTATTCCGAGACGGTGCGCATCGGCCGGACGTCGATCACGGTCCGGGTGCTGGTGGAAGCGGAGCGCTGGGGCGTCGGCGGGGCCCTGCGGACGGGCCCGCACGGTGAAGTGGTCAAGGTCACCGAGGCCGAAGTGGTCCTGGTGGCGGTCGACGAGCAGGGACGGCCGGTCCCTATCCGGCCCGACCCCGTGCAGGTGTGAGCAAGTACCAGGTACAAAGTCGAAAGTGCAAAGTGCAGAGTAACGTCGAAAGTGCGATTGCGATGAAATGGGTCTCGACGCGGCGGTCATCGCCGTCGGTCCCCTTCATCGACGCCCTGTTTGCCGGCACGGCACCCGACGGGGGCCTGTACTTCCCCGAGCGCTTTTACCCGCTGTCCCCGCCCACGCTGGACCAGCTTCGTACGGCCGACCTCGCCACCATCGGCACGGTCGTCGGCGCCCATCTCCTGGCCGGCGAGATCTCCGAGGCGGACATCGGCCGGCTGGTGCGCGACGCGCTCGACTTTCCAATCCCCCTCGTCCAGGTCACCGATCGCGTCTGGGCGCTGGAGTTGTTCCACGGGCCGACGCTGGCGTTCAAGGACGTGGGGGCGCGCGTCCAGGCGCGCCTGCTGCATCACTTCACGGACGGGACGCCGCTCACGATCCTGGTGGCGACCTCGGGCGACACCGGCAGCGCCGTGGCGCAGGCGTTCCACCGCGTCCCCGACTCACGCGTGTTCGTGCTGTACCCGGAGGGACAGGTCAGCGACGTCCAGGAAGCGCAGATGGCGTCGCTCGGCGACAACATCACCGCGGTGGCCATTCAGGGGACCTTCGACGACTGCCAGCGCCTCGTGAAGCAGGCGTTTGCGGACGAGGATCTCCGCAGGCAGGTGTGGCTGACGCCGGCCAACTCGATCAACCTGGGCCGGCTGCTTCCGCAGGTCTTCTATTACTTCCTGCTGGCGCGACTGGGCCCGGCTAAAGCCGGGCGCTACGAACAGGGAGATCCCGGCGGCCTCGTCGTCTCGGTGCCGAGCGGCAATTTCGGCAATCTCACGGCCGGTCTCATTGCCAAGCGCCTGGGTCTGCCCGTGCGCCGCTTCGTGGCCGCCACCAACGTCAACGACGTGGTCCCGGCCTATCTGCGCACCGGCATCTACGAGCCGAGGCCGTCGCTGCGCACGGTGGCCAATGCCATGGATGTCGGCGCCCCCAGCAACTTCGAGCGGATGCGCGCCATGTACGATGACGATCTCGACCGGATGCGCGAGGATGTTGCCGGTGCCGCGTTCGACGATCGCCGGGTGATTGCCGAAATCGGCCGGGTCTACCGGGAGCATGGATACCTGCTGGATCCGCACGGCGCGATTGCGTGGCTCGGTCTGCAGCAGTTCCTGGCCTCGGAGCCGGCGGCGGGCGTCTTCCTGGCCACGGCGCATCCCGCCAAGTTCCGCGAAGTAGTGGAGCCGGCGATCGGCAGGACGGTGCCGCTTCCGGCGACGCTCTCCGACGCGCTGGCGCGCCCGCGTCACAGCGAGCGTCTTCCGGTGAACTACCGGGCGCTCGTGAATCTGATACTGCGGTAGCCATGCTGCGGTCGCGGGAAGAGATCCCTGCCCGGTACAAGTGGGATCTGACGGCCGTCTGCCGTGACTGGGACGACTGGGCACGCATCTATCGGCAGCTGGAAATCGCCATCGACGGGTTCCAGCCGTTTCGAGGCACGCTCGCGCAGGGGGCGGATCGGCTGCTGGCTGCGTATCGCGCCATGGACGAGATGGGCGCGCTCAGCTACCGCATCTGGTACTACGCCGCGCTGACCTACGACCAGGACCAGCGCGACAACGGGGTGAACGCCCGGCGCCAGCAGGTGCAGAACCTTTTCGCGCGGCAGCAGCAGGCAAGTGCCTGGTTCAATCCCGAGGTCCTGGCCATCCCCATCGAGACGATTCGCGACTGGCTCGACGCGCATCCCGATCTGGCGGTGTACCGTTTCGCCGTCGAGAGCCTGTTTCACGAGCAGGAGCACGTCCTCGACGAGCCGGGCGAGCAGCTGCTGTCCTACGCCGGGCGGTTCAACAGCGTCCCGCACGACAGCTACGCGGCGCTGACGACCGCCGACATGCAGTTTCCGAGCGTCACGCTGAGCACCGGCGAACAGGTGACGCTGACCTACGCGCAGTACCGTGCGCTGCTCGAGACGAACCGGCGCCAGGACGATCGGGCCGCAGCCTACCGGGCCTTTCACCGCACCTACGCCGACAACCAGAACACGTACGCGGCGCTCTACAACGGGGTGCTGCAGCGCGACTGGTTCCATGCGCGGGCCCGCCGCTATTCGACCACGCTCGATGCCGCGCTCCACGGCAACCACATCCCGCCCGCCGTCGTCGAGACGCTCATTGCCGTGACGCGCGAGGGGGTCGAGCCGCTGCGCCGGTATCACCGGCTGCGGCGCCGCGCCCTCGGCCTCGAGACCTACCGCCTGTTCGACGTGTTCGTCCCGCTCGTCGAGCACGACGCGCGGTATCCGTACGAGCAGGTGGGCGCGTGGATCGTCGACGCGGCGGCGCCGCTGGGGCGCGAGTACCAGCGGCAGGTGCGGCGCGCCCTGGACGAGGGCTGGATCGACGTGTTCGAGAATGCGGGCAAGCGGCACGGCGCGTATTCCGCGCCCGTGTACGGCGCGCATCCCTACATGCTGCTCAACTACAACGAGACGCTCGACGCCGTGTTCACGCTGGCACACGAGATGGGCCACTCGATGCACACGCTGCTGGCGCATCAGTCGCAGCCCTTCGTCTACGCGGGCTACACGATCTTCGTCGCCGAGGTGCCGTCGACGCTGAGCGAGGCGCTGTTCCGCGATCTGATGCTCGAGCGATCGCGCTCGCGCGAGGAGCGGATCGTGCTGCTGCAGCACGCCATCAACAGCATCACCAGCACGTTCTTCACGCAGGTGCTGTTCGCCGACTTCGAGCTGCGCGCCCACCGCATGGTCGAGCAGGATCAGCCGGTGACGGCCGACACGCTCAGCGAGGCGTTTGCGGCGCTGCTGCGCGAGTACTACGGCGATTCGATAGACGAGGAGGAGGCGTCGTTCCTGACGTGGGCGCGCATTCCGCACTTCTACAGCACCCCGTACTACGTCTACCAGTACGCGACCTGCTTTGCGTCGACCGCGAGGCTGATGCAGCAGCTGCGATCGCCGGATGCCGGTACGCGGGCCGACGGCGTCGATCGCTACCTGTCGCTGCTGCGCGCGGGCGGCAGCGATTATCCGATGGCCCTTCTGGCGCGCGCCGGCATCGACTTGAGCGATCCGGCCACCGTGCGGGCCGTCGCCACCGAGCTCGATGATCTCGTGACGCGGCTCGAGCGTGAGCTGCAGGCGCGGTAAACCCGTGGGCGTTCGCCGGCGTAAACAGGCTGTGCATCGATGCAGTCTGCTGCTTCTCGTGTCGCTGTGGGCCACGGCGCCGGTCGCGTCAGCTCAGGACACGCCCGATGACGTCAGAAAGCAGGCGAGGGCGGTCCGGATCGCGGCTGGCGCCATTGACGTCGATGGGCGGCTCGACGAAGCCGTCTGGAGCACGATCCAGCCCGTTACCGATTTCGTTCAGAAGGAGCCGGACGAGGGAGCGCCGCCGACCGATCGGATGGAAGTGCGCCTCGCCTATGACGACGACGCGCTGTACGTCGGCGCCCGTCTGTACTCCAGCGCGCCCATTCAGGCGCCCATGGGGCGGCGCGACGAGGGCGAACAGTCGGAGCACCTGCTGCTCTCGTTCGACACGTACCTCGATCGGCGGACGGCGTCGACCTTCGGGGTCACGGCGGCCGGGGTCAGGCTCGACCGCTACTACGCCGTCGACGAGCAGGACGAAGGAGACTCCGACTTCGACCCCGTCTGGGTGGCGCGTACGAGTCTGGACGGCCAGGGGTGGATCGCGGAGCTCTGGATTCCGTTCTCGCAGCTTCGCTTCACCGAGCGGAGCCCGCAGGTCTGGGGCATGAACATCCAGCGGTGGGTCCCGTCGCGCAACGAGGAGGTGTACTGGTCGCCCGTGGCGCGGACCGAGGAGCGCTGGGCCTCGCTCTTCGGCGACCTGCACGGCATCGACGGCATCCGGCCCAGCCGGCGGCTCGAGCTGCTGCCCTATGTCGCGACCTCGTCGCATCTCATCGGCGGCCGCGACCCCCGCGACCCGTTTACCGGCAGCGGCGATCTCGACCGGCGCGTCGGTCTCGACACCAAGATCGGCCTCGGCTCGAACCTCACGCTCGAAGCGACCGTCAATCCGGACTTCGGGCAGGTTGAGGCGGACCCGGCAGAGGTCAATCTCTCGGCCTTCGAGACGTTCTTCTCCGAGCGCCGGCCGTTCTTCGTCGAAGGCAGCGAGCTGCTGACGGGGCCCTTTCAGGACTACTTCTACTCGCGGCGGATTGGCGCCCCCCCGTCAGGCGAGGCCTCGGGAGAATTCGTCGACAACCCGACGACCGCCACGATTCTTGGCGCGGCAAAGCTGACCGGGCGGCTGGAATCGGGGTTGTCGATCGGGATGCTGGGCGCGGTTACGGCCGAAGAGTTCGCGCGGACGTTCGACGCGCCGAACCTGTTCGGGCGGACCCGCGTGGCGCCGCAGGCGACGTACGGCGTCGGCCGGCTGCAGCAGGAATTCGGGGAGGCGGGCTCGACGACGGCGCTGATGGCCACCGCGATCCACCGCAACCTCGACATCGGCGACCCTCTGGCCGCCCTCCTGACACGCAACGCGTTCACCGTCAGCAGCGATTCGCTCATTCGTCTTCAGGGCGGCGATTACGAAGTGGTGGTGAATGCCGGCGCGACCTACGTGGACGGCGACGCGTCGGCGATCGACCGCGTGCAGCGCGCGAGCGCCCGCTACCTGCAGCGCTCCGACGCGGATTACGTCACCTACGACCCGACACGGACATCGCTCACCGGCATGACCGCGACGGCCCGGGTCCAGCGGCGCAACGGGCGCCACTGGCTGTGGGAGTTCGGCTCGCAGGCCCAGAGCCCCGGGTTCGAAACCAACGACGTCGGACGGATTGCGTCGGTGGATGGGATCTCCGGAGAGGCCGAACTCGAATACCGCGAGACCGTGCCGGGCCGCTGGTGGCGCCAGTACGCCGTGGGAGTGGCCTCGGTGCAGGAATGGAACTATGGCGGGGACCTCCAGGAGGCGGAGCTCGAATCGGAGGCGGGGCTGATCTGGCCGAACTTCTGGGAAACGGACGTCAGCTGGTCGTACAGTCCGAGGGTCCAGGACATGCGTCTGACCCGCGGCGGTCCGTCCATGGAACGGCCGGCGAGCTGGGAGGCGGCTGTGGACGTCGAGAGCAGCGATGCGTCGCAAACGCGCAGCGACGTCAGAATGAGCTACGGCCGCGACGAAGATGGCGGGCTGGCGTTTGAAGTGAACGCCGGAGTCACCGTGCAGCCCGGATCGCAGTGGCAGCTCTCGATCGGCCCGGGCTACGAGCGCGAGGTCGCGACCCAGCAGTACGTGTCGGCGGTCGCCGGGGGAGGAGCGCTGACCTACGGCCGACGCTACATTTTTGCCGACGTGGACCGCTCGACCTACTCGACCGAGATCCGCTTGAACTACACGTTCAAGCCGGATCTCACGCTCGACTTCTACGGCGAGCCGTTCGCCGCGAGCGGCCGCTACAGCCACCTTGGAGAGCTGG
>MEKU01000027.1:3075-7220 GCA_001767195.1 Acidobacteria bacterium RIFCSPLOWO2_02_FULL_67_21 | reverse complement strand
CACCTTCGATCAACCGCATGCGAGTTCCGACGGCGGCGCCGTGTTGCTGAAGGCGGCTGAGCGCCAGTACGAGCTCGTCGACGGCTTCGCGCGGTGTCTGGTGGAGGATCGACAAACCGGCAAGGTACGGCACTCGCTCGCAGATCTGGTAGCGCAGCGGATCTTTGGCCTGGCCTGCGGCTATCCCGACGCGAATGATGCCGATCGACTGGGGGACGATCCGATGCAGAAACTCTTGTTGGGTCGCGATCCGATCGCCGGTGAGCGCCTCGCCTCGCAACCGACGATCTCGCGGTTCGAAAACGGGGCCGCCCGCCAGGTGCTCTACCGCATGGGGTCTGGCTACTGTCGTCGACCATCGCAGACCCATCTAACCGAACGATTCCCACCTCCGACAGGGTTGCCTGATGGGCGCCACCCCTCCGGATCGCGGTGGCCCCCGCACTGGCCCCGTTGATGGCCCCTGTGCGGCCAGCGCACAGCGCCAAAAATGGGCGGCGTCTTGTGCCGCCCGGGGCGACCCGAGGGTCACAAGCGTGGGGGGAGCGACCCCCCTTTTTTCGCCGCACCTTGACCCGGCACCACGTGCCGCGTCGGTCCGGCGAGGGTCGCTCCCCCCACGCTTGTAACTGCGTTCAACACGCGTTGACGTGCATTGCGGTGCGCACTCAAGCGGTCTTACCGAGGCTGGATGCGTGCTGATCGTCGCTATCGTGATGACCAGCCGCTACTGCCCGCGCCAGAGAACGCTTCAGACAACAGCCAAAACACCGCCAAGTTCGTGCTTCGGGCCAACCCCGTATAGTTCATAATCCCCCGAGTGATCCCGCGCATAGTCTTGTCCGGTGCCTTCCTAGCGCTGGCACTCGTCACGCTGCATGCGCAGCGTCCGACCGATCTCGTCAACAAGCGCGTCACTGCGCAGGTCGTTGGTGTGATCGATGGCGACACGGTGGACATCCTGATTCCGCCGGAGCGCCGCGTGCGCGTGCGGCTGCATGGCGTGGACACCCCCGAGTCTGGCGAACCCTTCACCCAACAGGCGCGCATCTTCACGCGGGTCCTGATCTTCTCGCGCAACGTGCAGGTCACCGGTAAGGAGGTAGACACCTACGGCCGGTTGGTCGCACGAATTGTCGTGGACGGCGCCGACGCAAGCGAAGCCATCACTGCGGCTGGGCTAGGGTGCACCTTCCGGCGTTACGTATCGGACTCGGCACTCGACGCGGCTCAGGACCGCGCGCGGGCCGCGCGGCTCGGCTTCTGGGCTGCCGGCGCCCAGCAGCCCGCATGCGTCGCGCGCGAAGCGCAGGTAGGATCCATCGCGACTCCTCGGCTGGCGACGACGAGTGGCTTCGTCGGCAATGTGAGGAGCAAGGTTTACCACCTGCTGACGTGCCGCAACGCCAACTGCCAGAACTGCACGCGGAAGTTCGCGACGCGCGCGGGAGCCGAGGCGGCGGGATTCAGGCCGGCTGGGGACTGTATTGGGCGGTGAATCATGAGACGAACCGGAGCGGGCACTCGTAGGACAGACTAGAATCGCCGCGGTTCCAGATGTCCGGCCTATTGTCTGACCTCGTACAGTCGCTAACCGGGTCCCGCGAGGGTGTTCTTCCGTCCGCTCAAGTGTTTCCTGCCATCGATCTGGATCAAGTAGCGGCGGAGCTCCGGTTGGATACCCGAGGACGCGACGACGGCCAGGCGAATCTTCCGCTTCTCGACGGCTCATTTTCGGAGTCTGCTGCAGAGAGTGACGTACGCGCCGAGATCGAGCGCCGCGCCTCAAGAGCTTTTCAGGAATTCGAGGCCTTCCGCGCCGCGAATCGCCTTGATCGCTTACCGCGACTGCCCAAGGGAGTGGCTCTGCGATGGATGGTGATCGTCCTATTGGTATCGATCGAGTCCGTTATGAACGGTCTCTTTTTCGCGGAAGGAAGCGAGTTGGGCCTCATCGGCGGAGTCGCGCAAGCGGTCGTCCTTTCTCTTTTCAATGTTGGTCTCGGTTTTTCTTTCGCACGCTACGGTCTGCCGTACCTTCGCCACGTCAACCCAGCGCTCAAAGCTTTCGGCGGCTTGGCCACCGCGAGCTATGTTGTATGCATCGCCGCGTTGAACCTCAGCATCGGTCACTTTCGTGACCTCTTCATCCAGCATCAGGGCGCCGTTACATTGCCGGACTTGGCGGACCGTCTTTCTTCCGGACCCTTTGATCTGGCCGATGCGCGGTCATTGATTCTCGTTGGGCTTGGCGTTGCCTTTAACCTGATTGCCGCGGTCGATGCCTCAGGACTAGACGATCCGTATCCAGGGTACGGATCCGTCGGGCGACGCAAAGACGCGGCCGTTGCTAACTATGCGGACCAAAGGACGCGCTGCCTAACCGACCTCAAAGCAAGACGGGATGACGCAATTGCCGACATGTCTCAGATAGTCGAAGAGGTTCGAACGAAAGACCACGACGTGCAATTGTCCGTCAATGGGCTCGCTCGGCTGCATCAACAGTATGTGGCCTACGGAGCACTTGGGGAATTGCCACATTCGGCTAGTCCAGCGCTACCGTGAGGCCAACCTGAGGGCACGGATAACGCCGCCTCCGCACGCATTCAACGTGATGCCGATTTCACAGGTGTCATTAGAGCGGCCTGGTCCTTTGGTTGACGTGGCTATCGACCGCGACGCAATACGTCACTTGATCGATCGCATGGAGTTTTTCATCCGGGCGATCAGTAAGGAGTACGACACTCAGGCCGACAGGTACAGGCCTGTCAACGAACTGGTTGATTCAGCGCATGCCGGAGGGGTGGATGGCTGACCGACCTGCGCGACAGTGGATGGGACGTCGTGAACCGAGTCCCGAACGCGGCCGGATCGTGGCGGTTGGACTTACGATTGCCGCTGTCGTGACGGCGGGCGCCTGGCTGTTGATAAAAGGGTGTCAAACCTACATCGCAACCGATCCCAATACCTTGTGCCCTACTGACAGGCCACCAAGCGAAGTGTTGGTACTCCTGCTCGATATGTCAGATGAGTTCAGTGAACCCCAGAGACTTAAGATCACAAACGACCTGTCGAGGCTTCAGAGTGAGATTCCGCGATTTGGCCTGGTCGACGTTTACACGATCGATGGCTCAGGCGAGCGAGTGATCCGACCAGTGTTGCAGCTATGCAATCCTGGTAATGGTGATGATCTGAATCGCCTCTACCAGAACCCGGGCCTTGCGAAGAAACGGTGGGAAGGATTTTCTCAAAGGCTGAACGGTGAGCTAGGTCGGCTGATATCAACGTCCGGCGCACCAACGTCGCCAATCATGGAGGCCATTCAGGCGACCGCGTTGCGAACTTCTAATTGGCGGGCCGACGGGCTTTTCGCATCATTCTGCGATTCCTACCCAACCGGTCGTTTCGATCTGCCTGCTGCGCACGTGTGGCTGAGCCGCGAGCGCTACTTCGAGTTGCTCGCCGAGGTCTGATTCCTCGCGGTCGCCGACGCTCCGATCGTAGCCGCGTGCTCGCCAGGCTCAAGACGCGGGCGACATTGTGCCTCCTCAGGCTACACCTCAGAAAGTCCAGGAATTCTGAGGGTGCGATCATCATCCTCTCGTTTTACCCGTCGGCGCTCACTCAGCGCGCGAAGCGTTTCACGGAGCTGCGGCGTATCGAGGGCCGCCGGATCGACCCACCACATACTGCCCGGGACGGCTTGTGTCCCCGGAATGATGCCGCGCTTGAGCAGCAGGCCGGCGTAGGCGGGACTGATGCCGAGGTGCGTGGCCGCGCCCTTTGCTGTCAGCCAAGCGGGCTGCGTGGGGTCACAGGCGGGCAGCTCCAGCCGACTGCGCAATTCGCGCACGCGCATCCGCGTCCAGTGATTGCCGGTGCCGGTGCGCCAGCCGAGCAGATTGAGCTGCATCGCGATCGCATCATCGTTCCACCGGCCGGCCATGCGCCGCACCAGCGCGATCGCCTCGGCATCGGTGCACCGCCTCGTGGGTCCACTCCAGGGGCGAGCGACGCGCAGCTCGGTGTGACGGCCCCCGTGCCAATGCAGCACGAGCAGAATCTCGCGCGCCGCATCGTCGATGTCGACGATGATCTCCTGGATCAGGATCCGGACGACGCGCTGCTTCAGGCGCATGTCGGTG
>MEKU01000027.1:0-3027 GCA_001767195.1 Acidobacteria bacterium RIFCSPLOWO2_02_FULL_67_21 | reverse complement strand
GCGCGGGCATCGACTTGCTGCGCGGGGACCGTTCGGGCATCGAAGGCCGCCACGCGCGCCTCCTGCTCGCGGACGCGTTCCAGCGCCGCATTCCAGCGGGCTTCGAGTGCCGCCGCCACCAAACGCTGCTCCGGATCGACGTGTTCGTAGCGGCGGGCGGCGAGCTGCGCGTCATAGCGCGCCTGCTCGAGCTCGAGGTGCAGCGCCTGTCGCTGCTCACGATACCGCTCGCCGGCCCGCTGCGCCGCGGCGATCGCGGCGTCAATCGCTTGCGGGGCGATCGCCAGCAGGATCTGCTGCCTCACCGCATCGTCGACGGCTTTCCCGGAGCAGGTCACACAGGCCGCACTGCCCGTCTGGTGATGGCGCCGCAGACAGCGAAAGTTCGGAGACGCGCTGTCACGGCCGCTGTAGCTGATTTGGAGCATGTGGCCGCAGCGGCGACACCGCAGCAGCCCGGCTAAGAGACTCCGACCGCCGCGCGCCGACTTGAGCGCCCCTGGCTTCATGTAGGCGTTGGCTTCAATCATCGACAGATGACGGAGATAGCTCGCCCAATCAAGGTAACCCGGATGATGGTCCGGAATCACGACCGGCCATTGATCGACCGCCACCTCGTGACCCGAGGTCCGGCGGATCCGGCCATCGACAATCGTCGTGCGGCTCTCGCTCTTGCCGTACACGTACGTGCCCGCGAGGAACGGATTGGTGACGAGGCCGTGCACGCGCGTGTAATTCGCGGGCGCCCATTCGGTGCAGCGGCCGTGCTTGCCTCCACGGGTCACGGGGACCGAGACGTGCTCGCGGCGGAGCCACAGCAGCACTTGTCGTGTGCTGCCGAGTTCGTCGAATTTCTGCAGCACGAGTCGAATCGCCTGCTGCACGCGGACATCCGGATCGAGTTCGATCGCCCCGGTCGGCCCGTAGACCAGGCCCACGGGCAAATGCATCCACAGCTCGCCACGCTGCGCCTTCGCGCGCTGGGCCTCGAGTGCGCGCTGCCGGAGCGTCGCCATCTCGAAATCGCTCATGATGCCCTTCAGGCCCAGCAGCAACCGATCGTTGACCGCCCGGGGGTCGTAGATGCCATCGTGATCGATCAGCACGACCTTCGTGATCGCGCCAAGCTCGACGAGCTGCGACCAATCCCGATCGTTGCGCGCGAGACGTGACGCTTCGAGCGCCAGCACGGCGCCGGCCGCACCCGAGCTGACCGTGGTCAGCAGGCGTTGAAACCCTGGACGTTCGGCAAAGCCACTGCCCGAGATGCCCAAGTCATCGTCGATGGTTTCCACGCGGCTGAAGCCCAGTTCGCGCGCGACATCCGCGAGGGCATACTGACGCCGTTGACTCTCCACATGCCCGCGGACTTGGCCGGGTGTCGATTGGCGCACGTACACCAGGGCCGTCCGCTCGAGATGATCAGCGGTGATCTTCGCGTGCATCGTCCCGCTCCTCATCGTCGTCGGCCTTCGGCGCGCTGGCCAGCAGCAGATCGGCCAGCGCCTGGACCAGCGCCTGTGCGGTCTTGGTCGGCAGTACGACGGCCGGCAGCTCGCGGTCGAATGGCATGGGTAATTGGTTCGGCGGGCGATGTCGCATCAGGGTCCTCCTGCGGAAGATCGGTGATGCGATCGTGCGCCGAGCGGGTGGTGTTGACCAGCGAGACCAGCTCCGTCAAGGCGTCGACCGAGACGAGGATAGGACCCGTCGAGAGTAGGGCGCAGACCGCACGATCCGTCATCCACACAGGAATCGCCGCGGTCTGCTGGTCCTGATCGCAGAGCCAGACATCACGGCCATGCCGTACGCTCCGCCGCACGACGATCGTCTGGCCATACAGCGGATGCCAGGGATAGTGAACGGTGACCTGCTCAGTGTGGTGGGCGGAATGTGACTGGCGCGAAGGCTCTCCGCTGCGCTTCGACCCGTGCTTCGCGCGGGCTGTCGGCCTTGATCCCGGCTCCGCGCGCGGCCCATTGGCAAGCCATGCTCGCCCGGGTTTGCGTGATCTCGACGGCAGCGATACGCTTCGGTCGTGGCGCTCAGCCCGACGCCCACCATCACGGTGTATCTCCCTGGGCCGCTGCGCGCGTACAGCGGGGGCGCAACCCAGCTCGTCATCCCGGCACGGACCGTGCGAGCGGCCCTTGCGCATCTCGAGCAGAGTCAGGCTGCTCTATACCGTAATATCTGTGACGAAACGGGCGCCGTGCGCCGGCATCTGAACATCTTCGTGAATGCTGACAATATGCGCGATCTGAGCGGAGTGGACACGCCGCTGGCTGCGGGCGACGAGGTCACGATCGTGCCGGCGGTCTCAGGAGGGTAAATGGCGGATCGAGTGATGCTCACCATCGGCACCAAGAAGGGGGTCTTCGTGGCGGACGCCGCGAAGCCGAGACGCTCCTTCGCGCTGTGCGGCCCCTTCGGTCCCGGCGTGCCTGTGTACTCGACACTGATCGACGTCCGTCGGACACCGCGGCTGTACGCCTCGAGCTGTAATCCGTTCTTTGGGATGAAGATCTTGCGTTCGACGAATATGGGGAAGAGTTTTGCGGAGACGAAATCGGCGCCCGCATTCCCCAAGGACGACGGACGTGCGCTGGTCAACATCTGGTCTCTCGAGACCGGGAATGACAAGCGGGAACTCTGGTGCGGCGTCGAGCCGGCGTCGCTGTTCCGGAGCCGTGACGGCGGCGATTCGTGGGAGATGGTGCCTGGCATCAGCAACCACGAACACGCTCGCAAGTGGCAGCCCGGTAACGGCGGGCTCTGCATGCACACGATCATTCGCGACGGGAATCGCGTGCACCTCGGCATCTCGACCGGTGGCCACTATCTGAGCGAGGACGGCGGGCAGACGTTCACGGCCGCCAATCAGGGCGTCGGCGCCGGCTTCTCGCCGGATCCCTATCCGGAGTTCGGGCAATGCGTGCACAAGATTGCGCGCCACGACGACGCCCCCGGCCGGCTCTACATGCAGAACCACGGCGGATGGGCGGACTGGTCCGGACCGGGAGGGCC
>MEKU01000026.1:97363-112625 GCA_001767195.1 Acidobacteria bacterium RIFCSPLOWO2_02_FULL_67_21 | reverse complement strand
CGCCGGATTCGGGGTGCCCGCGATTTGATTGAGCGGTGACCTCAACATGTTGGGGTCTGTTGAAACAACCGGATAAGCAGGAGCCCGGCTAAAGAGCCGGGCACTACGTGTGTTATGAGTTCCCTTCTTGATCGCATGTCTGTCGAGGTTGGCTCCGAAATCACCGTCGACGTGGAGAAGGCCGTGGCCGGCGGCCGGATGCTGGCGCGGCACGAGGGGCGTGTCGCACTCGTCTGGGGCGCCATTCCGGGAGAGCGGGTGCGCGCCCGCATCGACCGGGTCACCCCGGGCGTGCTCTATGCCGAGGTCGCGGAGGTCCTGTCATCGTCTCCCGATCGACGCCCGGCGTCAGCCGACTGGCGGTGCGGGGGCAGTGTCTTCGCGCACGTCGCGTACGAGCGGCAACGGGAGCTGAAAGGGGAGATCGTCCGCGACGCGCTCGAGCGGATCGGCCGCGTGCCGCTCCCAGCGCCGCCGCCGGTCGCCGGGTCGCCCGAACAGGGCTACCGCATGCGCGCGCGCCTCCACGTCCGCGACGGACGGCTCGGGTTCTACCGCGAGGGCACGCACGAGCTCTGCGACGCCTCGTCCACGGGACAGCTGGCGTCCGCGACGGGTGAGTGGATTGGCGAAGTCGAGGAGATCATTGCGCGCGAGCGGCTGACCGGCCTTGCGGCCATCGAGATGGCCGAGAACGTCCGCGGCGACGAGCGCGCGTGCCACCTGGAGCTGCAGGGCGGCACCGACGCGCGAGCCTTCCGGCCGCTGGCCGCCGCGGGGCCGCTCGCCGGCCTGTCGGCCGCGCGCGGCGATCGCGGCGAGATCGAGCTGCTGGAAGGATGCCCCGGGGTCGCCGACGTGCTGCACGTGCGAGCGGACGACCCGGCGTCGACGCTGCGGCTGCGGCGGGACGTGCGGGCGTTCTTCCAGGCGAACCGGTTTCTGCTCGAACCGCTGGCGCGGCACGTCGTGTCGCTCCTGCCGCCCGGTCCGGTCGTCGATCTGTACGCAGGCGTCGGCCTCTTCGGCCTCGCGGCCGCCGCGGCCGGGATCGGCCCCATCACACTCGTCGAGGGAGATCCGGTCAGCGCGGCCGACCTCGCCGCCAACGCCGAGCCGTTCCTGGATCGCGTCCGCGTCGAGCGACGGAGCGTAGAAGGGTTCCTGGCGGCGGGTCCGCAATCTGTAGGGCGGGTTCCGCCGCGAGGATCGCCGGTTCGAGCGGCGGCCCCGCCGACCTTCATCGTCGATCCCCCCAGGACCGGCATGTCGAAGCAGGCGCTTGCCGGAATCGTCAGTGCCGCGCCGCCGCGTCTCCTGTACGTCTCATGCGATGTGGCGACGCTGGCGCGCGACACCCGCACGCTGCTCGACGCCGGCTACACGCTCGACGGGCTGACGGGCTTTGATCTGTTCCCGAACACCGCGCACGTGGAGAGCGTGGCGGTGTTCCGTCGATGATGGGCCTGGCTCGCCTGAAGGCGAGCACTACGTACCACGTACGTAGTGCCCGGCTTCAGCCGGGCCGACGTACTCCGTACGTAGTGCTTGGCTTCAGCCAAGCCCGCGGACTGCGCCCACGAGCGCCTCGAACAGCGATCGAAATTCGCCCGTGCGGTAGAAGTTCTCCGGGTGCCACTGCACGCCGACGCAGAAGCGCCGCCCGGGCGCCTCGATGGCTTCGATCACCCCGTCGGGCGCGGTGGCGACTGCCACCAGCCCTTCGCCGACGCGCTGCACCGCCTGATGATGACGGCTGTTGACCTGGCAGCGGTCGGGATCCTGGCCCCCTTCCTCGACGATGCGCGCCAGCACGGAGTCGCGCTCGATCCAGACTTCGTGCGCGAGCGCCCATGGCTCGTGCGGCGCCCCGGCCTTGTGGGACAGCACTCCGGTCAGATGGGCGGGGATGTCCTGCACGAGCGTGCCGCCCCGTGCGACATTGAGCACCTGCACGCCGCGGCAGATGGCAAGCAGCGGCAGGTCGGCGTCCATCGCCCGGCGGGCCAGCTCGATCTCGTGCTCGTCGCGGCCCGGCTCGGCCGGGTCGAAGGCCGGATGCGGCGTTTCGCCGTACAGAGACGGATGGACGTCGCCGCCGCCGGTCAGCAGCACACCGCCCGCACGCGCCACGATGTCGGCCGGCGCCGTCGCCGGATCCACGATCCACGGATCGCCCCCGGCGCGGCGGACCGCCGCCTCGTAGTCGGGAAGCTTGCTGCAGCGGACGATGGCGATGACGGGCATCGATGCGTCCATTCTTCACATGCGCGGGGGCACGGCGATGCCCATCAGTTCGAGCGCGCGCGTCAGCTGATCCCGCAGGTAGATCACCGCGGCCGCCCGCCAGCGCCGGACGTCGTCGCGCTCCTCGTTGAGAATCGGCGAGCGATGGTAGAAGGCGTTGAAGGCCTGCGCGAGCGAGAACGCGTACTTCGCCAGGACGGAAAACTCGAGCGACCGGATCACCTGGTCGACGACGTCATCGAGCCGGGAGGCGTCGAGCACGAGCTGCCAGACTTCGTGGCTGCCGTTGCCGCCGTCCAGCTCGTCCGCCGGCAGATCGCGCAGGGAGGCCATGAGTGCCTGCTCGTCGAGGCCGTCGCGCTGGCGTACCTTGTGAAAGATGTTGTTGGCGCGGACGACCGCGTACTGCACGTAGGGGCCGCTCTCGCCCTCGAAGCTCAGCGCCTCCTCGAGATCGAACGCGATGATCTTGGTCCGGGAGAACTTGATCAGGAAGTAGCGGACGGCGGCGATACCGATCATCTGCGCGATCCGATCGCGCTCGTCCTCCGTCACATCAGGGTTGCGCGACGAGACCTCGCGGCCGGCGCTGCGGATGAGCGTGTCCAGCAGGTCGTCGGCCTTGACCCCGAGGCCCTTCCGGCCTGACACCTCCACGAACGGCCGCTTCGCCTCCTCGGAATCGGACGGCGGAGCATAGCCAAGCTCGCGTGCGGTGGCGTGCGACAGCGCCACCATCTCGTACGAGAAATGATGCGAGCGCTCAGCGCCCTCCGGGTGGCCGATGGCGATGAGCGCCTGCTTCAGCAGCTTCTGCAGGTACGACTGGCGCACGTCGATGACGTTGTAGACGTAGGCGGCGCCGCCGAACGGAGGGTGGTCGCCCTCGCCGTCCGACGAGCAGGTCGCCCAGAGCGGGCCGTGCGGCCGGCTGGTGAAGACGCGGTACTGAAAATCGCGGCCGAGCAGCCCGAGCTTCCAGAACTGATAGGCGATGTCCTTGCCGACGTACGTCACGACACCGTTGGAGCGGACGATGACCTTCTCACGCTCGCCCGTGTCTTCGTCTTCGCTGTCGGCAGTGGGCTCGCTATCGGCTTCGGCCTTCGGACTTTCGGCTTTGGGATTTGGATCTTGGGATTTGGGATTTGATTCCCCGTCCTCCTGGATCGGCATCACCCAGCAGCCCTTCAGCCGGCCCTCGTCCTTGAGGTACACGGCGCCGCTGGCTTTGAGCACATCGAACGCCTGCGCCCAGAATTTGAGGCGCAGGATGTCCCCTTCCCAGGTGAGCAGGTCGTAGTCCACATTCATCCGCGCCATCGTCTTCAGGTGGCATCGGACGATCCGGTCGGCGATGAAGGCGCCGATCTCGGCCGCCTCGTTCCCGCCCTGCTCGATGGCGTGCAGAGTGTCGGCGCGGTGCGCGAGCCTCGCCTTGTCCTGCTCGTACCACTCGGTCACGCGCGCATAGAGGTCCCAGCAGTAATAGTCGAACCGGGTGGAGTCGGCGGCCTCGCGGATGGCCGCCAGGTTCTTCCCCTCGAGCACGCGGAAGCCGACGACGACGTCGGCGACCTGGACGCCGGTGTCGTCGATGTAGTTCTGGACTTCGACCGGAATGCTGCGGAACTGCAGCACGCGGACGAGCGTGTCGCCGAGCGCCGAGTTGCGGAGGTGCCCGATGTGCGCCGCCTTGTTCGGGTTGATGGCGGTGTGCTCGACGATCGCCTTGCCCGCTTCGCGCGGCGGCGTGTCAGTCGCGCGGCCGAGCCGGTCGATGAGGAAGCTGCGCCGGTCGAGAAAGACGTTGAGATATCCGTTCGGGGCGGCCGCCACGCGCGAGATGCCCTCGAGCGTGCCGAAGGCTCCGGCAATGTCCTGGGCGATCGCGCGCGGCGCCTTGCGGAGCCGCCGCGCCAGCTCGAAGGCGAGCGGCGTTCCGAGGTCGCCGAGATCGCGGCTCGGCGGGTACTCGAGCGTGATGGATGGCGCGGCGGAAGCGTCCATCGCGTACAGCGCGCGCAGCACGCCGGCCAGGTGCGTACGAAGGCGTTCGTGGACGGGCAGGATCATGGTACGCTGGGGCCGGTGGATGACCGCGCGGCCAGTGCCTGTGCCCGGGCGTAGTCGTCCGGCGTGTTGACGTTGAGCAGCAGTCCACCCTCACGATCGAATCGTGCCAGCTCATCGGGGCCAAGCTCCCGCACCGACAAATCCTCCAGCGCGTCGCCCACCCGCAGCCGGCCGTTCAGGATTCGCGCATGGAGGCGTCCGGCCGTGCGCTGCAGATATGAGGCGCAGAGCGGATGCCGCCCGCGGCTGTCGCGGGGCACGGCGGCGTCGGCGGTGCGGCCCTGTTCCATGAGGTACGTCAGAAACGGCGCGGTCAGAAACGGCATGTCACACCCTACTACCAGCACCTGCTCGGTCGCGGCCTCCATCAGGGCCGTGTACAGCCCCCCGAGCGCCCCGGCCCCCGGCAGTCGGTCGGCCACGACCGGAACCTCTCCGCGCTCGAGATGAGACGAGTCGCTGGTGACGATCAGCACGTGGGGCGTGAGGCCGCGCAGCACCGACAACTGGCGGTCGCGGATCGAGCGCCCGCCCACGAGCAGCGCGCTCTTGTCGGTTCCGCCGAGGCGCCGCGCCATTCCCCCGGCAAGGATCGCAGCTGTGAAAGGGGGTCGGAGGTCATTTTTCGAGGGCACGTTGGACCCCAACCTTATCAACACCCGAAGTGTCCTCGAAAAATGACCTCCGACCCCATTACACCATGAGTGAGGCGGGCGTTGGACGGGTCCTGGTGGCCAGCCTCCATCAGGCAATCGCGGACCTGCTTCCCACGCGGCTCGAGTTCTACGAGGCCTGGCTCAATCCGGCGGGGCTGCGCGACGGCAGGATCGGCCTGGCGCCGCTGGCGGCGGTGCTCAGCTTCCTTCGGCAGGAAGGGGAGCCGTACCGGCTCGTCACCGCCCGCGCCGGGGAGTACGCCGCCGAATGGACGGTGGCCGATCTTGGCGGCTTCCACCGGGGGCTCATCCGTTCCGCCCCGGCGGCCCTTCGCGTGCATCTGCTTCTCCGCGTGGCCCGCGGGCTCATCCGGAGCACGTACCGGGGCAGCAGGGCCGCCATGAGATGGCGTCGCGGCGGCGGCCTCGTCACCATCCGGGGGTCGATTTTCTGCGAGGTGCGGGAGCGCGTGGAGCAGCCGCTGTGCCACTACTACGCAGCGGTCCTCACCCGCCTCATGCACCAGTTCGGCATCGAGGTCGAGACATCCATCGAACAATGTCGTGCAACGGGCGCGGGACACTGCCAGGTGACCATACGGCCGGTCCTCTGACGCGGGCCGGCACGCTCGTCCTGCTGCTGGCCAGCCTGGTGGCGCCGGCGCAGAGCGTCCGGGCGCAGACGCCGTCGCCGCTCTACCTTGTCGTGCCTTTCGAGAATGCCTCGAGCGAAGCGCGTCTGTACTGGCTGAGCGAGGCCTCCGCCGTGGTGCTCACCGACAACCTGATCGCGCGCGGCGCGGCGGCGGTCCAGCGCGACGACAGGCTGCGCGCGTTCGAGCACCTGCGCGTCCCGCCCGTGGCCACTCTCAGCCATGCGACGATCATCCGCATCGGACAGGTGGTGGGCGCCGCCTATGTCGTGCTGGGCGCATTCGACGTGAAGGACCAGGCGCTCGTGGTCCGGGCGCGGACGATCCGGCTGGATACGGGCCGTCTCTCGCCGGAGCTCGAAGAGCGCGGCGCGCTGGTGGACCTCCTCGACATCTACGCGCGCCTGGCGGGTCGCGTCGCGCCGGATGCCGCCCCCGGCGCGGCACAGCCGCCGCCATACCCTTCGCTGCCGGCGTTCGAGCAGTACATCAAGGGCCTGCTGGCCGAGTCGCTGGAGGCCAGGACGGCCTTTCTCACTCAGGCCATCCGGCTGGCGCCCGCGTTTCAGCGCGCGCGCGTGGCGCTCTGGGAGATCCACACCGAGCGCGGCGCGCATCAGCAGGCGCTCGACCTCGTTCGCGACATTCCGCCGGACCATCGTCTCGCGAGGCAGGCTCGATTTCTTGCCGGCGTGTCGATGCTTCATCTCGGACAGTCTCAGGCCGCCTTCGACACGTTCAGCGAGTTGAACCGCGATCGGCCGGATCCCGCGCTGCTGAACAATCTGGGCGTCGTGCAGCTCCGGCGCGCCGGCCAGCCGTCAGGCGCGGCGGCGCCGCGCCCGGCGGGCGGTGCCGTCTCCTACTTCGGCGAGGCGATCAAGCTCGACGCGAACGACCCCGACCTGTTCTTCAACCTCGGATACACGTACTGGCTCGATCGTGATCCGCAGGGGGCCATCTACTGGCTTCGGGAAGCGGTCCGCCGAAATCCGGCGGACGATGCGGCGCACTACGTGCTGGGCGTGGCGCTCCAGGCGGCCGGAAGCACGGCGGAGGCCGCGCGTGAGAAGGAGCTGGCGCGGCGCCTGTCCTCGACCTATGTGGAATGGGAGGCGAAGCAGCCGGCCGGCAGCCCCCTGCCCGGAGGCCTCGAGCGGATCAAACAGCAGATTGATGTGCCGGAGTCGATGCGCGTCGGGGCCGCCGTCGTCGCCGCGGAACAGCGCGACCAGCAGGCGATTGCGGCGTTTCATCTCGAGCGCGGCCGCCGGCTCTTCGACGAGGGTCACGACGAGGAGGCGATTGGGGAGCTTCGCCGGACCGTGTTCCTCTCGCCGTACGAAAGCGACGCGCACCTGCTGCTCGGCCGCATCTACCTGCGAACGGGACGCGAGCAGGAGGCGATCGAAGCGCTGACGATCGCGATCTGGAGCGATCCCGGCAACGCCGAAGCGAAGGCGCTGCTCGGGAGCCTGAAGTAGGGCGGGTTCCGCCGGAGACGCGATCGCATCGAACGGCGGACCCGCCGAGCTTATCTGTGCTAAAATGCGCAGCACCTAAATCATGCAGGATGAGGGATTTCACGAGATTCAGCTAGACGGTAAGCAGCTCGTGTTTCTCTTCATGGCTGCCACGGTGGTGGCGGTCGTCATTTTCCTGTGCGGCGTCATGGTGGGCCGCGGCGTTCCACAGCGCGCGGCTCCCTCGAGCGACATCCCTCAGCAGGCTGCCATCGATCCCACAGCCGGGGCGCACGCCGCGCCGGTCGCGGTGGTGGCGAGCACCGGAATCGAGCCGACGACGGCAGGTGAGACGCTGACGTACCCGGAGCGGCTTTCCGACCCGGCGCCGGTGTCCGAGACTCTGGCTCCGGCGGCCGAGCCGGCAGCTCCGGCGGCCACGCCGCGGTCGATGCCGTCGGCGCCGAAGCCATCCAGCGTGCCGCCATCGCAGCTCACCCCGAAGCCGGCCAGTGCGCCAGCATCGTCGGTTGCGGCCCCCGCGCCGAAGCCGGCTGTCGCCCCGAAGCCCGTCCCGGTGCCGGCACCTCCCGCGCCTGCCGCGGTGCCGCCGCCCTCACCCGCACCGCTGGCGGTCGACGCTTCGTCCCTCACTGAACCTACAGGCAGCGGGTTCGTCGTTCAGGTGGCAGCCGTGCGCCAGCGTGCCGAAGCGGAGCGCATCGCCCGTCGTCTCAGCACCAAGGGGTATCCCGCATTCGTGACGACGGCCGGCGCCAACTTCCGCATCCGCGTCGGCAAGTACGACGACCGCCGCCAGGCCGAGGCGATCGCCGGACGCCTCCAGCGCGAAGAGCAGTTCAAGCCCTGGATCACGCGGTAGCTGCGCTGCCGCGCGGTCGTTCTCGCTTCTGACTTCTCGCTTCCCCGTTCGTGTTCACGTTCGTACGTAGTGTCCGGCTTCAGCCGGACCGATCGGTGTGCCTCAATGAATCGTAAGGATCGCGCTCTGGCGGGCTGCGTCCGGTACGCGGTCCGTCGTCCACAGTGACGCGGATCGACTCAAGAAGACATTGATTTTATTGAGCAAACTCGTATGATGCGTCTCAAGCCCTGGACCACGCGGTAGCGTCGCGCCCCTCCGGCTGCCCATGACCTCTCGAACCTTTCGAGTCACCATTCGGCGCTACGCGTCGGCAGCGGAGGCCGACAGAGACGACCTCGCGTTCTGGCGCCGCATGTCAGACGTCGAGCGCGTGTTATGGGCCTGGCAGCTCAGCGAAGAGATCTGGCGCCTCCGCGGGGAGCCGCATGAACCCGGACTTTGTCGATCTGTTGCGCGCATTCGTCGCCGCTGATGTGCGGTTTCTCGTGGTCGGCGCCTATGCGCTCGCGCTCCACGGGCGCCCGCGGGCGACGGGAGACCTGGATGTCTGGGTCGACGCCACCTCCGAGAACGCCGCACGCGTCATGCGCGCGCTGGCCGCCTTCATCAGGAACAAGCGGGCGGTGGGACGAACGAAGGACCTCGCCGATATCGAAGGCCTCGAATAGCAGGAATTGCACGGAGATATCGGCCGGCAGATTGTTGCCGTGTGATGCGGGCCGAGAGAATGCACGGCCATGCGCCGCCTCATTGTCTGCTGCGACGGGACCTGGAAGGCGGCCGAATCGGTCACGGTCACCAACATCACGTACATGGCGCGGGCGATCGCGCCGATTGCCGCTGGCGGCATCCCGCAGGTAGTTCTGCACGACCCCGGTGTCGGGACCGGCAACTTCGTCGATCGCATCAGCGGCGGCGCCATCGCTACTTGCGCGATGAGCTCGGCGTCGATCTGGCGCACCCGGAAGAGACCGAATGCAGCACATGCGAGCGCCAGGCTGCACGAATCGAGGACCGGCATGTATCGGCTCACACCGGCGCACGTCCGGCCGATCGGGCGCGATTCGAGCGGCCGAGAAGCGGTGTGGCACACCGCCGCCGGCCGGGCGGCCGATGCGGCCGCGAATTACGCGCCGGCAAACCTTGTCGAGTATCTTGCGAACCCGGGCCACGTGGTTGCGGGTCCGGATGCCATCTTTGTCGGCACCCTGTAGCCGTCCACCGTTTCGGCTTTCGTGCCTTCCCTGACCTGGGCGTGACTGCGGCTTCGAGCTGCACGACGGTCCAGCCCCGCGATGTCCGCCTTGAGCTCGATGCGGACGTGAGTGAGCGGCGTCGGCATCAGCCGCGCATGCCCGGATGTGCCCGTTGAGGGCCCGGGGATCTGCGCGCCGGCGCAGACTCCCCGGATCGCTACTTCGTCAGCGACAACTGCCAGGTGTCGGTGGGCGTGGTGCTCACACCCGTGTCCTGGCCGTAAAGGACGTGGGAGAAGGGGAGGTCGGCGACGAGCGCGAGCCGATCGTGATGTTCACTGTTGCCCATGTCCCACCTCATCAGCGGTCCGCGTCAGGGCAGGGCTGGAGCTGTCCACTTGTGAACACCCCGCGGGGTCGGACTGCCAGTAGGCTCCTCGCATGTCTGCGTGCACGTATGCGGCCTCGCTCCTCGTCGCGATGTCGCTGGCGTCTGCCGCCACAGCTCAGACGTCCGCGCCCATCGGCATCGGCAACTTCGGACGGGTGAACCCGGGGTACTACCGCGGCGAACAACCGGAGCCGGCCGAGTATCCGGGACTGGCCGCTCTCGGCATCAGGACCATCATCAATCTCACGAGCGCCGATGGCGATTCAAATGAAGGGCCGCTGGTGGAGCAGGCCGGCATGGCCTACGTCCACATTCCGATGACCACCCATGTCTCGCCTACTCCGGCCCAGATCGCACAGTTCCTCGCGGTGGTCGGCGGCGAGGCCGACCAGCCTGTCTATGTGCACTGCGTCGGGGGACGTCATCGCACGGGCGTGATGACCGCCGTATACCGGATGACGCACGACAAGTGGACGGCGGATCAGGCGTTTGCCGAAATGAAGCGGTACCGGTTCGGAGCCAGTTTCCTCCACCGTGAATTCAAGGAATTCGTCTACGCGTTTACGCAATTCCCGACGCAGGGTACCGCCGGTGTGCCGTTTGGAACAGCGAACTCCGAACGGGGCTGGTAGAGTGGCTCACAGTTCAGCGGAGTCAACCCGATCCATCGGAAGGTACGCGAAATGGGGACGAGGGATGCTCGTGCGACCGGGCGCACCGCCCGCAGGCTGCTCGACTCACTGGACGTCGAGCATGCGAGCGTTCGATTCGCGCCCGAAGAGACGATCTTCGCGCAGGGCGACCGGTGCACGGCCGTCATGTGCGTCGAGCGCGGCCGCGTGCAGTTGACGGTCACATTGGGCCAGGGGAGAAGCGCTGTCGTCGCGGACCTCAGCGCGGGAGCGATCTTCGGCGAAGCCGTGCTGGCCGGCCAGCGCCGCCGGACGTCGACGGCCCGGGCCCTGACGAACAGCCGCATCGCCATCGTGAAGACCGCCGAAATGCGTCGCAAGCTCCACGAGGAGTGGGCGCTGGCCGACTGGTTCCGGTCGCAGGTTCTCGCGAACCACGTTCGCGTCGAGGCCGATCTCGTGCACAACACGTTCAACCACGGCGAGCGCCGGTTGGCGCGCGTGCTGCTGCTGCTGGCACAGGTCGACGACCATCAGGCCGCTGCCTACACGCTGCCCAGGGTCTCCAGGGATCTGCTGGCCGAGATCAGCGGTATGACCCGTTCGAAGGTCGACCTGTTCATGAACAAGTTCCGCAAGCTGGGTTTTCTCATCCGCAACAGCGAGCGGAACGGCGGACTCCAGGTACACCGCTCGATGCTGAGCGTGGTGCTGCAGGACTGAGCGCGATCGCGCGCGGGACGGGGCCGGTCATGAGTATTGGATATGTATGAGGGCGGACCAGGAGGACTTTCCGGGCCGTCTGTTCATCGTCGAGGGGATCGACGGATCGGGAAAGAGCACCCAGCTGTCGCTGCTGCAGAAGTGGCTCGAATCGGAGGGGTACGGGACGTATTTCAGCGAATGGAACTCGTCGCCGCTCGTGCGGGACGTGACGCGCCGGGCCAAGAAGAAGCGCATGTTCACGCCGATGACGTTCAGCCTGATCCACGCCACCGATTTCGCGGACCGCAGCGAGCGCCACATCATTCCGCCGCTCAAAGCCGGCGCCATCGTGCTCGCCGACCGGTATGCGTACACGGCGTTCGCGCGCGACGTGGCCCGCGGCGTGAACGCCCGCTGGGTCCGCAATCTCTATCGATTCGCCGTGACGCCGACGATCGGCTTCTATTTCCGCATCTCCGCCGATGAGGCGGTGAAGCGCATTGTCGGAGGGCGGGATGCCATCAGCTACTACGAAGCCGGCATCGACAGCACCCATATCGAGGATATCGAGGAGAGCTTTCGCGTGTTTCAGGGATCCGTCATCGACGAGTACGACCGCATGGTCGACGAGTTCGGTCTCGTCGTCATCGACGCGAACCAGTCGATCGAGGACCAGCAGGCGCAGATGCGCGACGCGGTCGCGAAGACGCTCGACGGGGCCCCGAGAATGGAGCCCCGGTCATGACGCGGTTCGCCTCGTACGGACCCGGCCTTCCGGCCATCGACGCGAGCGAGCTGAAGGGCCGGCTGATCGTGGTGGAAGGAGCCGACGGCGTCGGCCGCTCCACGCACATCGCGCTGCTCAAGGAGTGGTTCGAGAAGACCGGCCATGCCGTGCTGGATACCGGCAGGACTCGATCGGCGCTGGCGGGGAAGGGCCTGGAGGCCGCGACCGACGGCAACACGCTCGGGCCGATCGCGATGAGCCTGTTCTACGCGACCGACTTCGCCGATCGGCTCGAAAACGAGATCATTCCCGCGCTGCGTGCCGGATTCGTCGTCCTGACGGATCGGTACATCTACTCGCTGATGGCCCGCGCGATCGTCCGCGGCGCCGATCCGCGGTGGGTCAGAGACGTGTACGAGTTCGCGCTCAAGCCGGACATCGTCATCTATCTGAGCGCCAATGTCGAGCAGCTGGTGAGGCGTGTGGTCCAGACGACCGGGTTCAACTACTGGGAATCGGGGATGGATCTGAACCTGGGTGCCGACATGTACGACAGCTTCGTGGAGTACCAGAGCCGGCTGCTGGACGTGTTCGAGGCCATGTCACGCGAATACGGATTCCGCGTCGTGGACACCGCCGCGCAGATCGGAGACGTCGGCGACCAGATCAAGGACAGCCTCGAGCCGCTGATGGCTCGGGCGTAGCGCGATGCGCGCGATAGCGCCGCCGCCGGTGCTGAGCGTCGTGGGGCTGCTCCGGCCTCACTGGAAGGCCATGACGCTGGCGATGGTGGGGGTCGCGGGGGCGGCGGCGACCGAGCTGCTCGAACCGTGGCCGCTGAAGATCGTCATCGACTACCTCCTGCACGGCAAGCCGCTCGACGGCTGGATGGCCGCCGGCAGCCGCTGGTTCGGAGACGACAAGCTTGCCGTGCTCAACGTCGCCGTGGTGGCCGTGGCCGCCATCGCCGTGGCAGCGGCCGCGAGCTCCTACCTGTAGAACTACCTGACGACCACCGTCGGACAGCGGGTGATGCACGACCTCCGGCTGGTGCTGTATCACCACATTCACCGCTTATCGCTCGCCGAGCACGACAAGAAGCGCACCGGCGATTTCATCAGCCGTGTGACGAGCGACATCCAGACGATTCAGGACTTCGTCACCTCGGCGCTCCTGGGGATTCTGACAAACACCCTGACGCTTGTCGGCATCGTCGGGGTGATGCTCTACCTGAACTGGCGCTTCACGTTGATCTCGCTCTCGATCGCGCCGCTGCTGTTCCTCGTCGTGTACGTGTTTACCCGGCGGATCAAGAAGGCGTCGCGGGACGTGCGGAAGAAGGAAGGCGAGCTCCTGTCCATCGTGCAGGAGGTCTTGTCGTCGATCCGCGTGGTCAAGGCGTTCGCGCGCGAGGACTACGAGCAGCGGCGGTTCGAGATCCAGAGCCTGGACAACGTCGAGACGACGCTGCGGCCCGGAACATCAAGATGCTGCTCCCGCCGGTGGTCGAGATCATCGTGGCCACCGGTACGTGCCTGATGCTCTGGTACGGCGCCCGCCTCGTCATGGCCGGTACGCTGACGGCCGGCTCGCTCGTGATGTTTCTCCTGTATCTCGGCAAGATGTACAAGCCGATGCGCGACCTCTCGAAGATGACCGATGCCGTGTCGAAGGCCGGCGTCAGCCTCGAGCGCATCCGTGACGTGTTCGAGACCGAGAGCGGAGTACGCGACCTCCCGCGCGCGCGGCAGGCCCCCCGTGTCAAGGGAGCCATCCGCTTCGATCACGTCTCGTTTGCCTACCGGCCCGAGCAGGTGATCCTGAGCGACGTGAGCTTCGAGATCGAACCGGGCCAGACGGCGGCATTCGTCGGGCCGACCGGGGGCGGCAAGTCGACCATCATCAACCTTGTGGCCCGGTTCTACGACCCGACCTCAGGGGTTGTCTCGATCGACGGCACGGACATCCGCCGATACACGATGAAATCGGTGCGCGAGCAGGTCAGCTTCGTGCTGCAGGAGACGCTCCTGTTTCATGCGCCAATCTGGCAGAACATCGCCTACGGCCGTCCCGAAGCGACGCGCGCGGACATCATCGCCGCCGCCGTGACGGCCAACGCCGACGAGTTCATCACGCAGATGCCCGAAGGCTACGACACGATGGTCGGCGAGCGGGGCGTGACGCTCTCCGGCGGCCAGCGCCAGCGGATTGCCATCGCCCGCGCCGTCATCCGCGATACGCGAATCCTGGTGATGGACGAGCCGACCTCCGGCCTCGACGCGCAGTCCGAACAGATCGTGTTCGAGGCGCTGGCGCGGCTGATGGAAGGGACGACCTCGATCGTCATCGCGCATCATCTGGCGACTATCCGGCAGGCCGACGTGATCTTCGTCGTGAAGGACCACACGCTCGCGGAACGGGGTACGCACGACACGCTGCTGGCGTCCGGCGGCTTCTATGCCGAGCTGTGCGGCCTCCAGCAGCGCGCGGACGACCCGGGAGCGGCGGTCGGGGTGCTCGCCGAGGCGGTCCCGTGCTGAAGTTGCTCATCCAGCCGCAGGACGGGATCGGCGAGCTGCTGTCGGCCATCAAGAAGGCGAAGAGGACCATGGTCCCTGCGGATTACACGCTAACCGTCCACTTCTTACATCACTGGCGTCGATCGGCGTGGGCCGCGAGGGAATACACCGGGAAGCTTGACGTGCCACGGGGCACGTCAGTTGCAGCGTGTTCCGATATGCGACATCAGATCCTTGCGATCGCGATGATGCTGGCCTCGGTGGTCCCTGTCCTGGGCCAGGCGCCGGCGCCGGAGGCTGACTATGCCGTCGGCGCGCAGGACGTGCTGCTCATCACCCTGTACGACCAGCCGGAGCTGACGGGGAAGTTTGCGGTCGAGACCGACGGCACCTTCACGTTTCCCCTGATCGGGCGCGTGGCGGTGCGAGGGATGACCCTGCGTGAGGTCGAGGCGGCGCTGAAGAAGCGGCTGATCGACGAAGGCCTGTTCAAAGATCCCCAGTTGGCGGTGGCGATCGACGAGTACGGCAGCCAGAAGGTCTTCATCGTCGGCGAAGTGCGCACGCCCGGCGCCTATCTGATGTCCGGCCGGATGCGGCTGGTCGAGGCGCTGGCTCGCGCGGGCTCGACGCTGCCGACGGCCAGCGGCGAGGCCGTCATCCTGCATGCCGCCGACGGAGCGGCGACGGGTGGCCCATCGGACCCGTGCGCCCCCGCGCCGGGCGAATCGGCCGGCGACAGCGCCGACGGTCTCATCCGTGTCAATCTCCACGAACTCGCAAACGGCGCCCTCTCCCAGAACGTGTCTCTCAGCGCCGGGGACACTATCTTCGTGCTCCGTGCCGAACACGTGTACGTCTTCGGCCAGGTCAGGAATCCAGGGGCGTATCCTCTCCAGCAGACGAACACGACGGTCTTGCAGGCGCTGTCGATGGCCGGCGGCGTGACGGATCGCGGGGCGACCGGGCGGATCCGGATCGCCCGGATCGTCGACGGAGAGAAACAGGAAATCACGGTCAACCTGACCGATGACGTCCTGCCGCTGGACACGATCATCGTGCCGGAACGCTTCTTCTAGCAGAGCGCAGCGTCGTTCATTCCGTCGTAGCG
>MEKU01000026.1:84621-97356 GCA_001767195.1 Acidobacteria bacterium RIFCSPLOWO2_02_FULL_67_21 | reverse complement strand
GCCGGGCTTCAGCCCGGCCCCGGCGACTCCCCCTATTGGTGCAGGACGACGGTCAGGAGCGACCGGTTGACCTTGATCTCGCCGTTGTACTCGATGAATCCGAGATCCCGGAATTTGTTCATGAAGAAGTTCACACGCGAGCGAGTCGTGCCGACCATTTCGGCCAGCGTTTCCTGAGACATCTTCGGCAGCCGGAGCGGCTGGTCGTCCTTGCCGTAGCGCGCCAGCAGAAGCAGGGTCCGCGCCAGCCGCTTTTCGCTCGAGTTGAAGAGCTGGTCCACGAGGTCTTCCTCGATCTTGATGTTGCGCGCGAGCATGTGCGTGAGGAATCGATCCGCCAGCGTGGGCTCCTGGTGCAGCAGCTCCTGCATCTTCGGCTTGTCGACCACGAGGACCGTGGTGGCGCTCATCGCGGAGGCCGTCGCCATGCGGCGGGGCTGGCCCGCCAGGCACCCCTCGCCGAAGAAGTCCCTGGCCCCGAGGATCGCGACGACGGCTTCCTTGCCGGTTCGCGACAGCACCGAGATCTTGACGCTCCCCTGCTGGATGTAGAACACGTGCTCGGCCGGGCTCCCTTGCGAGAAGATGACGGCGGATCGGGCGTATTTGCTGACTTTTCGCCGGATGCCCGCGGAGTCGAGAAATTCGCGGAGGTCGAAGAGCGGCAGGGTGGACGGTGAGAGGGCTGGCTTCGGAGGCATTGACCAATGACATCATCGCACAGGGGCACCAACGGGCCCGGAGAGCGCGAGCCGCAGAGGGTGGCCTGCGGCTCGCGGATACTCAGCTGACGCGAACCCGGATCGTCAGGGGTGCCGTCAACTGGCTGGTGACATCGGCCCCAGGCCCAAGGCGCATTTCTCTTCCCTTGGTGGCGAGCACTGGTGGCCATCAATCATGGGGACGCGATCGCGAGCGGCGACATCACGGCTGGCCGCGCCCTGCGCATGATGGCGACGCCCGAGGGAATCTCGTGCTGGTCTGCAGCGGCCTGAACCGGGTTGCGTTGGTAGAGGTTGGGGCCGCGACACGACATCGGCCTTAACGACAAGGAGATCCAATGGTGGCACGGACAATCGGGTTTACGGGCGCTGTCACCGCCGTTTGTCCTGGACACCGCGGCTCTCAGTAACTTCCACAGCGGGATGAACGAAATCAGGTGGGAAGTCACGCAGGACGCCGGCGGCAGCCTCGCCGCGCTTACGGTGTCGGCTTGCGCCCTTTCGCCGACCGGAGAGTGACGGCCGCCTCGAGCCGCATGACGCGGCGGTCCAGGCCCGCGATGTCCGTCGTGAGCTCAGTGCGAAACTCCTCAACGCGCCGCGCGAGGTGGGCCTGCCCCTCGGCGATGAGTCGGATGTCGTCTCGAAGCCGCTCGGCCACGATATCGAAGTACCGTCGGGTGTGCTCGGCGGACTGCACAAGATCGTCCTTGGTCGCAAACCGCTGAAGGTCGTCCTTGGTCGCAAACCCTTGAAGATCGTCCTTGGTCGCCAGGGTTGGCAGAATCTGTTCAACCCGCTGCAGCCTTCGATCGACGTTCTTGAGAAGCGATTCCATCTCCAGAACATCTACCGGCTGTCCTCCGAGTCGATTTCGGGCCGGCTCGTGCGGCGTGCGGACATCTGACGCCGTGCGCCGGCCAGCTTGACATCGTCGGAACAGGCAACAGCGATGCCTGCGCGCGGGACCAGACGGAACCGGCTCACGTGCACGGGTGTCTTCGAGGTTATCTGTAGGTTCCGAATGCGGCGACCGCACGCTCGACGCCGGCGGCATCGACGTCGAGGTGCGTGACGAGACGCATGCGCCGCTCCGGCAGCACGAGGATGCCGTGCCGCCCGAGGTGCGCGGCGAGCGCCTGCGGATCGCCGGTGAGGCGGACGAACACCATGTTCGTATGGCACTCGGCCGGCAGGCCCAGTGCCGACAGCCCCTCGGCCAGCCGCGCAGCGCTCGCGTGATCGAGGTGCAGCCGCCCCACGTTGTGCTCCAGGGCATAGAGACCCGCGGCGGCGAGCACGCCGACCTGCCGCATGCCGCCGCCGAGCATCTTCCGGATGCGGACCGCCGACGCGATGAACCCCGCGCTGCCCAGCAGCAGCGTGCCCACCGGCGCGCCGAGCCCCTTCGACAGGCAGACGGATACCGAGTCGAACCCGGCACAGAGCGTCTTCACGTCCGTCCGGAGCGCCGCGGCCGCGTTGAAGATGCGCGCCCCATCGAGGTGTGCGGCCAGTCCGTGCTGCCGGGCCAGCCCGACCGCCTGCTCCAGATACGTCCTGCTCAGGACGCGGCCCCCGATCGTGTTTTCGAGCGTCAGCAGCCGCGTACGCGCGAGATGCGGGTCGTCGGGCTTGATCGCGGCGGCCACCTCGTCCAGATCGAGCGTGCCATCCGCACGGTTGGCCAGCGTGTGCATATGGATCGAGCCGAGCACCGCGGCCCCGCCGGCCTCGTGGACGTACGTGTGCGCTTCCTGGCCAAGCAGGACTTCGTCGCCGCGCCCGCAGTGCGCCATCAGCGCGGCGAGGTTCGACTGCGTGCCCGACGGAAAGAAGAGTCCGGCCTCGAGCCCGAACAGGTCCGCCGCCTGTGACTGCAGCCGGTTGACGGTCGGGTCGTCGCCGAACACGTCGTCACCGACCTCTGCCTCCGCCATCACGCGGCGCATGCCGGCGGGCGGACGGGTGACCGTATCCGAGCGAAGGTCGACGATGGTGCTCATTCGGCGCTCAGCGCGCGAACGATACCATTTCTTCGAGTGTGAGATACTCCACCTGACAGACGCGGAAAGTGCTCAGACGTACATTCCTCGCAGCAGTCGGCCGCGCGGTTCCTGGTGCCTCGGCGGCGATCCTGCTGCCGTCGATCGCGGACGCCGGGCAGGCCCTGTCCAAAGCGCGTCTCATCGCCCGGTCCGCCCGGCCGGAGGACCTCGAGACGCCGGTGCACCTGCTGACCTCGTGGATCACCCCGAACGATCTCTTCTACGTCCGCTCGCATTTCTATACCCCCTCGATCGAGCCTGGCGCATGGACGCTGCGGATCGACGGCGACGTGGATCATCCCATCGAGCTGACCCTCGGCGACATTCGCCGCCTCCCCTCGACCACGCGGGTTGTCACGCTGGAGTGCGCCGGCAACGGCCGGGCATTGTTCGACCCGCCGGTGGCGGGCGTCCAGTGGGAACGCGGCGCGGTGGGGACAGCTGCATGGACAGGGGTTCGCCTGGCGGACGTCCTTCGCAGGGCGGGCGTGCGAGCATCGGCGCGATATCTCTGGCTCGATGGGGCGGATCGCGGAATGGGCCGCGCTCCGGATTTTGTCCGCAGCCTTCCGATCGACAAGGCGATGCAGACCGACACGGTGCTGGCGTACGAGATGAACGGCGAGGTGCTCCCCATGGCGCACGGATTTCCGCTCCGCGCCATGGTCCCGGGGTGGGAGGGCGCCTATTCCGTGAAGTGGCTCACGCACATCCAGGCCAGCGCGCAGGATCACGACGGTCCATTCGTGCAGGCAGGCTACCGGTACCCCCGGCGTCCCATTCCGCCCGGTACTCTCGTTCCGGCATCGGAGACGGTGCCGCTTCGCGCGCTGCCTGTGAAATCGCTGATCACGTCGCCCGCGAATAATGCATCAGTGGACGGCGCGACTGTCCGGATCAGCGGCTTCGCCTGGGCCGGCGAAGAGGACGTTGCCCGCGTGGACGTGTCGACCGACGGCGGTCGTACGTGGTCGCCGGCTCGTCTCGGGCGCGATCGGGCGCGGTATGCATGGCGCCAGTTCGAACATGTCTGGCGTCCTGCCGGCTCTGGGTCCTACCTCGTCCTCTCACGCGCCACTGACCGCCGCGGCGAGAGCCAGCCCATCATCGGCGAGTGGAACCCGGCGGGGTATGCGTGGAATGCGATCGATCGGGTGCGCATCGATGTGGGCGCGTAGGCTGGCGCCCGGCGTTCTGGTGGCGGCGCTTTCGTGCGCCGCCGTGGCCGCGCAGGATCTGCCACCGGGCGGCGGGGCCGACGCCCTCCGCTCCAGATGCCTCGGGTGTCACGGCCCCGACGTGATCCGTCAGCAGCGGCTGTCTCGCGACGGCTGGTCCCGTGAGCTGGACAAGATGGCAGGATGGGGCGCGGTGATTGACACGACGGACCGTGAACCCCTGCTCGCCTATCTCGCTGTGGAATTCGGCATCACCCCGCGTCAGCATGTCAGCGCTGCCGCCGACGGCGCCGCGACCGCGATCCTCACGACCCGGTGCACGGGCTGCCACGGCCTGGATCTGGTCGAGCAGCAGCGGCTCGATGCCGCAGGCTGGCGGCGCGAGCTGGAGAAGATGATCGGATGGGGCGCGGTCCTGACGACGTCGGATACGGAGGCGCTCCTGGGGCACCTGGCCCGCCAGTATCCGGCGCGCCGCTGATCTCGTCGGTCAGCCGGGACAAGGAGCATCGATGAGCAGCCGGAGCGGGCAGGTCCTGGTCGCGCTTGCGATTGTGTGCGGGCCGGTAGTCCTCGGGCAATCGTCGCCCACCGCGCGCCGCGACTTCGACGCCGAGTACCGCACCGCGGTACAGGCCGCGAAGGAGGCGGCGGGCGTCGAGCACCTGGGCGCCCTCGTGCGCACCTGTCTGCTGCCACAGAGCGGCGGCGAAAACACCACGGACAACGTGCCGGCCTACGTAGCCGATCCGTCGAAGGCGCCCGCGCGCGAGAGCTGGGATGCCGAGCCGGCCAGGGTGTTCGACAATCTGTACTTCGTCGGGGGAAAGATCCACTCGTCCTGGGCACTGACGACAAGCGAAGGCATCCTGCTCTTCGATACCGTCTATCCCTACAACTCCGAGCCGCTGATTGTGGGCGGCCTGCAGAAGCTCGGGCTCGATCCGGCGCGCATCAGGCACGTGTTCATCTCACACGCACATGGAGACCACATCGGCGGCGCCGAGCTGCTGCAGAAGCGATACCGTGCACGAGTGGTGATGGGCGGAGCCGACTGGGAGAGCGTCGAGAGATTCCCGAACCGCTTCAAGACCATGGCGCCGGGACGGGACCTCGTGGCCACAGACGGCATGCCCGTCACGCTTGGCGGCACCACGGTGACAGTCTGGACGACGCCTGGTCATACGCCTGGGACGATCTCGTACATCTTTCCCGTGGAGGATCGCGGGCGTCGTGTGACGGTCGTGTACTCGGGCGGTACGGCGTTCAATTTCGTCAACAACGCGCCCGACCCGGGCATCAGGAATTTCCAGACCTACATCGACTCGCAGCGGAAGCTCGCCGCACGCGCGGCCGCCGCCGGCGCCACGGTGCTGCTGTCGAACCATTCGGAGTTCGACAGCGCCGTCAAGAAGAACCGGGTGCTGGCGGGGTGGGGCAACGGTCCGCATCCCTATGAGATCGGCGCCGAATCAGTGCAGCGCTACTTCAAGGTGCTGGAAAGCTGCGCGCGGGCCGCGCAGATTCGGCTGGAGCAGCGGCACGCCGGCGGGTCTGCGGCTCGAAGCAATTAGGCTCGCCGCGGAACCCGCCCCACGTTCCGCCGGTCGTTGAGACCGAGTCTCCGGCGGAACCTGCCCCACCGAGTGAGGCATGTCAGTTCCGCCAGGGGCCAGGTGTTCCGAGAATGGACGCCGCGATGAAGTCAGCGAGCACCTGGTTGCCCACCAGCGTGTAGTGACAGCAGTTGTCCATGTAGACCGGCTTCCGCTCGTGGTCGAAGACGTGCGTGGCGTCGAAGAACCGAACGCCTTGCCGCCCGAGCGTGCCGGCCGCCCGCACGAGAATCGGATAGCCCTCGGCTACGCTCGCCTTGTACGGAGACGCATCGTTGAGCGCCACCTCCGCCTCCGCAGGCGTAAACGTCCGCTCGGTGTAGTACTGATTCGGCTGCAGAAAGTGGAAGTAGCCCGCACCGCGTTCGGTGAGCAGCTCGTGCATGATGGCGGAGGATCGCACCCAGACGCCGGCGATGTCCTCGAAGAGCGCGCTGCCCTCCAGGGGTCGCAGCGGTGGGGCCACCTGGACGAACGCGTTGTCCACCGGGTTCGACGGCAGATTGCTGAAGCGCCCGAGCTCACGCACATATCGGCTGCGAACCGCGCGGTAGTACCGATCGATGACCACGGCCACCGAGGCGGATCGGGTGGCGCGGATCCGCGCGATCAAATCGAGCATCAGCCGCCGATCCTGCCAGATGGCGGCGAGCGACTGCAGCTTGTCTGGCGTCAGCGCCGACTGGTTCACGACGCCGAGCAGCGGGTCGAGATGCTGCACGCTCGGCATGGAGAAGTCGATCGCACGCCGGTTGTTCAGGACGGCCAGCGCGACGTCGTTGAAGCCGTCGATGTTCACAGCCAGATCGAGCGATTGTCCCCGCGCGAGGAAGTAATCGAGCACGATGGACTGCTGCGGCTGCTTGTAGCCCTCGTGGCTGAAGCAGAGCGGCACGACCTCCCTGGCCGCGAAGTACGGGTGGCGCTTGAGGCTCTCGACCAGGCGCGGCGCCCCCACTTCGCAGAACCACACGCCGACCGAGCCGCCAAAGATGCCGAGCAGCAGCTGGTTGGTGCCGGTCCTCGCAAACGGGTAATCGTGTGTGGAGACGAACCCGAAGTTGTTCGTGCGCCGGCGCAACGAGGCCGCCGGATCGCTGCGCAGCGATTCCGGGATGTCAAACGGCGCGCCCGGCCGATGTGTGAAGCCGAAGTACGGATGTACGGCTTCACTGAGCACCAGTCGATCCTCCGGTGCGGGCAGCGGCTCCTCGTACGCGCGGCGATGCGTGTAGAACAGCGCGCCGGTGTCGATATAGTAGGCGGCCAGCCCGACGATCTCGGCAGAGACTGCAAAGACGATCAGGCTGGCGATCAGGCGGGCAGCCGTTCGCCCTCCCACGCAGTCAAACTACCGGGCCAGCGGGTCGGGCCGGAGCTGGAACTTCACCACCTTGCTCGTGGTGCCGCGGCCCGTCTCCATGTGGAACGGCGCCCGCGTGCTCACCGTGGTCCAGAGCCCGCGGCCCTTCCATCCGGCGTTGGGATCGTCGATCCGGCCGTCGAGCCACTTCGTGTAATAGCCCGTCGGATAGGGGACGCGCAGCACGACCCACTTGCCGTCCTTCAGCACCAGCAGGCCTTCGGCGGCGTTGCCCGTGTTGATCGGCACGTTCCGCCCGAGCCCGAGTGTGTCGAACTGGTCGACCCAGGTGAAGTAGCTCGCCTCGGCGCTGCCCGAGTCGGTCACGCCCTTGAACTGCGGCACCGGCTCGGGATAAAACGCCCAGCCCTCGGGGCAGTGCTGCCCGGTCGCTTTCGGCCCGTTGAGCGGTGCCTGACACTTGCGGCGATCGAAGCTCGCCAGGTGACCGCTGGCGAGCGCCACCCAGGCGACGCCGTTGCGATCGATGTCGAACCCGCGCGGCGTGAAGCCCTGCACCTTCGCGCGCGGGTTGTCGAGCGGCAGTTCGTACACTTCCGCGATCGCCGTTTCGGGCGGGTTGGCGCCGGGATTCAGCCGGACGACGGCGCCAGGCAGACCCAGCTGGGATCCCCAGACCGAGCCGTCAGGCGCCGGTGACACGCCGTAGAACGCGCCGCCGAGCCGCTTGTCCTTCGTGGGATCGACCGGTTGATCCGGTTCGACGTACGCATCGCGCCTGCCGTTGCCGTTGGTGTCGAGGATGAGCGCGGTCCACCCTTGCGACTTCACCTCGTCGCGCGTCTCGTCGAACATCTTCCGGTTCAGCCAGCCGACCACCTGGCCGCCGCCGCTCGTCCACAGCGTGTGGTTGGCATCCTCGGCAAACATCAGGTGGTGCGTGCCGAAGCAGGTGCTGATGTGCGTGAGCTCCTGCGTCTTCGGATCCCAGACGGCAAGGTGACGCCCCGCGCTGGCGATCGGGAACAGCTTGGCCGAGGGATGACTCGAGCCTTCCTTGCAGAACGCCGGGTTCTCGGGCGGGCGCACCGCTGACGTGATCCACACGCGCCCGCGCTCGTCCATCATCGGGTTGTGGACGTTGTTCTTGCTCGTCCAGACCACTTCCTCGCCCCAGTACGGCGAGGGCTGCAGCATCGTCGGGGCCGAGGCCGGCGGCGTCTTCGGGTCGCGAACGGTGAGCGGCACCCGGCTGATCACGTTGCGCACCGGATCCAGCACGGGGAGGTAGTCCGCGCTGAGCTCGAGCGTGCCGTACGTCAGGCCGTTGGCATTCACGCGCGGATTCCGCCGGTCGGTCGAAACGATGTCGTGCAGGTACGCCTTCGGATCCGCCCAGTCCCACTGCGTGATGACGACGTTGCGCTCCACGCCCTGCGGGCGCGCGGGTGCGGGCGGGACTTCACCGGCGGCAATACGATCGGTCCAGTCGGCAAACATCGCCAGGACCCGCTTGCGGCCCATCTGGTTGATCGCGTTGTTCATCTGGCCGCCGGCCTGTCCCGACTGGATGCGGCGGTCCCAGGCGGCCACCGACGAATCGAACGTGCCCAGCGAGGCGGGTATGGTGCGGGTGCCCTTCGTGCCGACCTGATGACAGATCGTGCAACTGCCGCTCTTCATCATCCGGATCCAGTCCGCCTGGCTCTTCATGTTGGGGGAAATGCCGTTGCCCTCGGGTCCGGTGCCCGGGAACTCGCTCTTGGCTGGCACCTGCACGAGGGAATACCAGTGCCCGGCAGGGTAGTACTCGGCCGCGGCGCGCGGCGTCGGCGCGATCACCGCGGTCAGGTTCAGGTTCCGGCCCGGCGCGGTCTGGGTCTTCGGCGAGTCCACCAGTCCGTACCCGCGGACCCACACGCTGTAGTTCGCCTTGGGAAGATCGGGGATGAGATAGCGGCCCTGATCGTCGGTGACGACCGTCCTGCTGAACCGGGTCGGCAGGTCTGTCGTTTCCGCGATGACCCAGACGCCCGCTTCGGGCCCTTTCGGCCCGGTGACCACGCCCCCGAGATCGTCGTTGTCGACGCGGACGGCTTCAGCCGCGACCTGGGCACGGCCGGCCCCGGTCAGAGCGGCGCTCCAGAAGACGCCGAGTGCCACCGCCGCCATCCCCAGGGTCAGCACCTTGTTTCTCATGATGTCGGTCCTCCTCCACGATGGCCGGAGTATGAAGCATGAGGAGTGGCCGGCACAAGCCTACCGGGCGGCGGCCACTTCGAACCGGAAGACGTACTCGGAATAGGGTGGTCCCACGGCAATGGTGTCGCCGGGACGCAGGAGGACGCGGCCTCCCCTCCGGTTGCCGCCCACCTGCTGGCTGCCGACAATCGTCCCGCAGGCGCTGTGCCGATCGACCAGCCAGAACTGCCTGCCGTCGTACTCAATGGTGAAGTGCTCGCGTGAGATCCGCATCAGGTCGGACCATTGCGGCTCGAGGAGATACAGGTCGTTCAGCTCGGGCAGCAGGCCGAGACGCGATTCGCGCGCGCGGGCCTCGGCAGCCGCCGACAGCCGGCTCTCTCGTCCGACCTTGAAGGGGAAGCGCGTGATGCGCGCCGCCGACGCGCCGCCGAGCGCGCGCTTCGCTTCCACGGTGACCGCAACGAGCGTTGCGGCTGGAGCCGCCGGATCGGGAGACATCGCTCGCCCTCAACGATAACGCGTATCGGCGGTTCAGGCAGCTGGTCAAATACGACACGTGTGCGCGGCGTGTGCGACTGAGTCCGAAGCGCACACCTGTTGTACGCTGATCCGGTTGCCCTACGTCCTGGCCCTCCTTTCGGGTGCGCTGCTCGCGCTGAGTTTTCCGCGCTACGGCCATCCAGCGTTCGCCTGGATTGCGCTCGTCCCGCTGCTCGTCGCGCTGCGCGGCCGCCCGCGGGCGTCTCGTGCCTTCGGGCTCGGGCTGGTGTCGGGTCTGGTCTATTTCGTCGGAACGATCTACTGGACGGGAGCGGTGCTCCAGACCTTCGGGGGGCTTGCCGCGCCGCTGGCCGTACTGGCGATGCTCCTGCTCGCGTTCTATCTGGCGCTCTTTCCGGCACTCTGTGCGCTCATCATTTCCCATCTCACCGGCCGAATGGGTGCGCGCGCGGTGTTCCTGGCGCCTGCCGTGTGGGTGGGCACCGAGTTCGCCCGCGGATATCTCTTCGGCGGTTTTCCGTGGGTGCCGCTCGGCAACAGTCAGGTCACGGTGCTGCCGGTGGCGCAGCTGGCAAGCGTGCTCGGCGTGTACGGGCTGTCGGCGCTGGTGGCCTTTGTCAATGCGGCCCTGGCCCTCGCGGCGGTGGCGGCCGGCCGCCGGCGTATCGCCGCCGTATCGGCGGCCGCGATCGTTCTCATCGGCGTCGGCGGCTGGGGCGCCCGGCGCGTCGCGGACGGGTCGCTGACACGCGACGGGGCGCCGATCCGGATCGGGCTCGTCCAGGGCAACATCGCGCAGGAAGACAAGTGGAACCCGAATGAGGCGCGCCGCATCTTCACGACCTACATCGCCATGACGCGCGACGTCGTCCGCCGCGGCGCCGAGTTCGTCGTCTGGCCCGAGTCGTCCACGCCGTTCATGTTCGAGGAAGACGAGGCCGGCGCAGCCGCGCTGCGGGCACTCGCCGGGGAGGTGAACGTCCCGATCCTGTTCGGCAGCGATCAGGTCGATCGGAGCGGGCCGGTGGTCCAGCTCTTCAACTCGGCGTTCCTGCTGACGCCCGACGGCGCGATCGGGGCCGTGTATCGCAAGATGCACCTGGTGCCATTCGGCGAGTACATCCCGTTCAAGCGGTGGCTGTATTTCGTCTCGCCGCTGGTCGAACGGCTCGCGGAGTTTGCGCCCGGGACGTCCATGGTGATGCTTCCCGTCGGGCCGCACCTCGTGAACACGGCGATCTGCTACGAGGTCGTGTACCCGTCGCTGATTCGGAGCGCCGTGCTCGGCGGCAGCCAGCTCCTGACGACCATCACCAACGACGCGTGGTATGGCGACTCGTCGGCGCCCTATCAGCACTTCGCGCTGGCGTCGATGCGGGCCATCGAGCAGGGACGGTATCTGGCGCGGGCCGCCAATACCGGCATCAGCGGCGTGGTCGACCCGTACGGACGCGTGGTGCGCCAGTCGCCAATCTTCGAGCAGGTCGGGCTGGTCGAGGAGGTGCGGGTCCTGACCCGACGTACGATATACGCGCAGATCGGCGACGTGGCGGCCTACGCCTCCATTGCGCTGACGCTGCTGGCGCTGGTGGCAGTACGGCGGGTCCACGGCTCGAAGCACTAGCGCCTCGCCGTGGAACCCGCCCCACGTCCTTCTGTACGTGGGCCGGGTGCCGCGACGAGTGTCGACTCATCGAGTCGCGGACCCGGCGACATGAGAGGAGATCGATTTGGCAGTTGAACTGGAAGACCTGGTACGGCGGTACGAGAATCTCAGCGGCCGTGCCGACGAACTGCGGAGGCATCTTTGAGGGGGCTCGCGTAGACACGCAGCTGGCCGACATCGAAAAGCGGATCGGTGAGCCGGGCTTCTGGAACAACCAGGCCGAAGCCCAGAAAGTGATGCAGCGGCGGCGCCGCCTGGAGGAAGACCAGGCGCTGCGGCTCTCGCTCAGGCGGCGGGCGGACGATCTCGGCGTTCTGGTCGAGTGGGGGAATGCCGGCGAGGATGTCGGGGCGGATCTCGCGCGCGGCCTCGACGAGCTTCAGGCGGAGGTCGAGGCGGCCGAAACCCGCAAGATGCTCGGCGGCGAGCACGACCGCGCGAACGCGATCGTCACGATTCATCCCGGCGCGGGCGGCACCGAGTCGCAGGACTGGGCCGAAATGCTCCTCCGCATGTATCTCAAATGGGCGGAGCGCCGCGGTTTCGGACGCGAAGTCATCGACTATCAGCTCGCCGAGGACGCCGGCATCAAGAGCGCGACGTTCACGCTGACGGGCGACTACGCCTTTGGCCTGATGGCGGCTGAGGCCGGCGTACACCGGCTCGTCCGCATCTCGCCGTTCGACCAGGCCGCGCGGCGCCACACCTCCTTCGCGTCCGTGTTTGTCTGGCCGGAGCTGCCGGAGGATGTCGACATCGAGATCGACGAGAAGGATCTGCGAATCGATACGTACCGGTCGAGCGGCGCCGGCGGGCAGCACGTCAACGTCACCGACTCGGCCGTGCGCATCACGCATCTGCCCACCGGCATCGTCGTCTCTTGCCAGAACGAGCGGTCGCAGCACAAGAACCGCTCGCAGGCGATGCGCGTGCTGAAGGCGCGGCTCTTCGACCTGAAGCTCAAGGAGCAGCAGGCGAAGCTCGACCAGATTGCCGGCGCGAAGAAAGAGATCGGGTTCGGCAGCCAGATCCGCAGCTACGTGCTGCAGCCCTACCAGATGATCAAGGACCACCGCACGAAGCTGGAGGTCGGCGACGTCAACCGCGTGCTCGACGGCGATATCGATCCCTTCATCAAGGCGTATCTGATGCGCAAGGCGGACGGCACGCTGGGGGCGCCCGCCGCAGACGACCAGGACTGACGCCCGACAGGCGGCGCGCTATACTCCGGACAGGAGGGCTGGAGATGGAGAGCCATGGCGTGCTCAGTGTCCGCGAGATGGTGGGCGGGATCTTCCGGTTCTGGGACGACCACATCAGCGCCGACGGGGCCTGGTGGATTCTGGCGCTCGACGCCGTCTTCCTGATCCCGGCGATCTTCGCGGTGTTCTTCTTTCCCGCGACGGTACTGATCGGGGTGGGCGTTGCGGCGGTGCTCACGTTGGGGGCGCTGGTGCTCCGGCGGGCTGTACGCG
>MEKU01000026.1:60313-84578 GCA_001767195.1 Acidobacteria bacterium RIFCSPLOWO2_02_FULL_67_21 | reverse complement strand
CCGCCCCACCTACGAAGGTCGCTGACCTGAGCCTCGCCGCGGGCCCGCCGGCTACTCCGACACGGGCACCGCGGCCAGCCCCTGCGGCTGCGTGCCGTTGATGAACGCCTCGACCATGCCGGAGTCGAGCGTCACGTAGACAATGTTGCCGGGCGGCTCGAACGCCGGAGGATTGTCGCGATCCCCCCGCAGCTCGATGTACGCGCGCATGAAGTCGATCCAGATCGGCAGCGCCGCCGACGCGCCGGTCTCGCCTTGGCTGCTTCCGCCGATCGGCTTCTTCTCGTCATGGCCGAGCCAGACGCCGACCGTGATGTTCGGGTCGAACCCGAGGAACCACGTGTCGGTATAGTCGTCGACGGTGCCGGTCTTGCCGGCCACCGGCCATTCGAGCGACGAGGCGGCCGCGCCGGTGCCGCGTTGAACGACGCCGCGCAGCAGATTCGTCATGACGAAGGCGGTGTCCGCGCGGATGGCCTCGCGCGCCTCGGGCCGGTGCTCTTCCAGCAGATTGCCCTCGCGATCGGCAATGCTGATGACCGAGTAGGGCGTCATCCGCACGCCCTGGTTGGGAAACACCGAATACGCGGCCGTCGTCTCGAGCAGCGTCGCCTCCGCCGCGCCGAGCGCGAGCGAGAGGTACGGCGAGAGCGTGCCGCCGAACCCGAACCGCGCCGCGTAGGTCACCACCTGCTGCGGGCCGACTTCGAGCATTGCCTTCACGGCGGGGATGTTGCGCGACTGCTCGAGCGCGCGGCGGAGCGTGACAGGTCCCTCGAAGCGGCGGTCGTAGTTCAGCGGCTCGTACGGCGGCTGAAACGGGCCGGCCTCGAGCGACACCGGCTCGTCGACGAAGACCGAGACCGGTGTGAACCCGCGATCGATCGCCGTCGTATATACGATTGGCTTGAACACCGAGCCGAGCTGGCGGCGCGCCTGCGTCGCGCGGTTGAACTTGCTGCGCTCGAAGCTGAAGCCGCCGACCATCGCGCGCACCTCGCCCGTGTGGTTGTCGATGGCAACGAGCGCGGCCTCGAGCTCCGGCGGCTGCTCCAGCAGGACCGTCTGCGGCGCGCCGTCGCGCAGCTGCCGCACCTCGACCTCGATCAGATCGCCCACTCGGAACAGGCTGGCGGCGGTCCGGCGCGTCCAGGCGTACGCCGCCGGCGGCAGATCCAGCGTGTGCGGGCCGATCCGGATCCGCGCGGTCCCGCCGGCGCCCGCCGGCGCCGCGACCACGAGGGCGGGAACGATGTCCCCGGCGGCAAGCGGCTGAGACCACCGCGGCAGCGTGACGCGATCGAGCGGGCGCCCCTCGGCCACGATGTTGCGCGCCGGGCGGCGGTAGCCGCTGCGCCGCTTGTCCACCCGGCGCAGCCCGCGGTCGACCGCCACGTTGGCCGCCCGCTGCAGCTCGATGTCGAGCGTCGTCTGCACCCTGAGGCCGGCCTGATACAGGTCGTCGGCGCCGTACTTCTGCGCGAGCATCTTCCGGATGTCTTCAACGAAATAGGGCGCGACCGGCCGCTCGGGCAGCGGCTGCCCGCGCACGTCGAGAGGCCGCGCGGCGGCCGCCTCGGCCTCTTCGCGGGAGATGAACGCTTCGTCGGCCATGCGTGCCAGCACGTAGTTGTTGCGCCGCGCCAGCGCCTGGTCCGGATTGACGAACGGGCTGAGACGCGCCGGCGTCTGCACGATCGCGGCGAGCGTGGCCGCCTCCTCGAGCGTCACGTCCTTCGCGGACGTGTCGAAGTACAGGCGTGCGCCGGCCTCGACGCCGTAGGCGCCGTGCCCCATCGTGACGTGATTGGCGTAGAAGGTGAAGATCTCGCGCTTGGTGTACCGCTTCTCGAGCTGGATCGCGACGATCATCTCCTTGATCTTCCGCTCGAACCCGCGGACGCCGGACCGCTGGAAGATGCCGCCCTGCATGTAGTCCTGCAGAAAGAGCATCCGCGCGACCTGCTGCGTGATCGTGCTCGCCCCGTAGCGCTGGCCGTAGACGACGTCCCGGACCGCCGTGATCACGATGCGGGAGACGCTGAGCCCGAAGTGCTGTTCGAAGTCGGCATCTTCGCTGGCCATGATGGCCTGGCGCAGGACGGGGGCGATGCCGTCATAGTCGACGACCACGCGCCGCTCCGTCGCGAACTCGCTGATGACCTGACCGTCGCGGGCGAGCAGCCGGGTAATGGTGTGCGGCTGGTAGCTGTCGAGTGCGCTGATTTGCGGGAGGTCTTCGGCGTAGGCGAAGAGCACGCCGGTCAGGGTTCCCGCGACCGCGGCCAGGAGGAAAAGCGCCACGAGGGCGGCCTGCCGGGCGACACGAATGACGACGCGACGCTCGCGGCGGGGGCGCTGAGCCTCAGGTGGACGGGTCACGCCTTGACTATAATACACTCAGATTTAATAGTGGAAATCAGCTAACACCACTCACAGATTCTGGCGACGACAGAGCGAAGGACGCGACATGAGCAAAATCATCGGCATCGATCTCGGGACGACCAACTCCGTGGTGGCGGTCATGGAGGGCGGCGAACCGGTGGTGATCACCAATCCGGAAGGGAGCCGGCTGACGCCGTCGGTCGTGGCGTTCACCAAGACCGGCGAGCGGCTGGTCGGCCAGGTGGCCAAGCGGCAGGCGGTCACCAACTCCGAAAACACGGTGTTCTCGATCAAGCGCTTCATGGGGCGCCGCTTCGACGAGGTCACCGAGGAAATGAAGATGGTGCCGTACTCGGTCGCGTCGGCGCCGAACGGCGACGTGCGGGTGAAGATCCTGAACGAGCAGTACGCGCCGCCGCAGATTTCCGCGATGGTGCTGCAGAAGCTCAAGCAGGCCGCGGAAGAGTATCTCGGGCAGCCCGTGACCAAAGCGGTCATCACCGTCCCCGCCTATTTCAACGACGCGCAGCGGCAGGCCACCAAGGAGGCCGGCCAGATTGCCGGCCTCGAGGTCATGCGCATCGTCAACGAGCCGACCGCGGCCGCGCTCGCCTACGGACTGGACAAGAAGAAGGACGAGACGATTGCCGTCTACGACTTCGGCGGCGGCACGTTCGACATCTCGATCCTGGAGGTCGGGGAGGGTGTCGTCGAGGTGAAGGCGACCAACGGCGATACGCACCTGGGGGGTGACAACCTCGATCAGCGCGTCATCGAGTGGATCGCCTCGGAGTTCAAGAAGAGCGACGGCATCGATCTGAGCAAGGACCGCATGGCGCTGCAGCGCCTGAAGGAGGCGGCCGAGAAGGCCAAGATGGAGCTCTCCACGGTGATGGAGACCGACATCAACCTGCCCTTCATCACCGCCGATCAGACGGGGCCGAAGCACCTGCAGATGCGGCTGACGCGCGCGAAGTTCGAGCAGCTCGTCGAGGATCTGCTGCAGAAGACCGTCGGGCCCAGCCGGCAGGCCATCAGCGACTCCGGCGTCGACGCGAGCAAGATCGACGAGGTGGTCCTGGTCGGCGGCTCGACGCGGATTCCGCGCGTGCAGCAGATCGTCCGCGAGCTGTTCAACAAGGAGCCGCACAAGGGCGTCAACCCCGACGAGGTCGTGGCGATCGGCGCGGCCATCCAGGCCGGCGTGCTGGCCGGCGAGGTGAAGGACCTGCTGCTGCTCGACGTGACGCCGCTATCGCTCGGCATCGAGACGCTCGGCGGCGTGATGACCGCGCTCATCCCGCGCAACACCACGATCCCGACAAGAAAGAGCGAGATCTTCTCGACCGCGGCCGACAACCAGACGAGCGTGGAAGTGCACGTGCTGCAGGGCGAGCGGCAGCTGGCGCGCGACAACCGTACGCTCGGCCGGTTCCAGCTGGTCGGCCTGCCGCCCGCGCCGCGCGGCGTGCCGCAGATCGAGGTCACGTTCGACATCGACGCCAACGGCATCGTCAACGTGTCGGCGAAGGACATGGGCACCGGCAAGGAGCAGAAGATCACGATTACCGCGTCGAGCGGCCTCGCCAAGGACGAGGTCGAGCGGATGATGAAGGATGCCGAGTCGCACGCCGAGGAGGACCGGAAGCGGCGCGAGGAGATCGAGACGCGGAACCGCGCCGACCAGGCCGTCTATGCCGCCGAGAAGATGCTCCAGGACATGGGGCCGAAGCTGGCGGCGGGAGACAAGTCGGCCGTCGAGTCCGCCATCGAAGCGGTGAAGAGCGCGCTGTCGGCCAACGACACCGCCGCGATCGGCCGGTCGATGGAGCAGCTGATGCAGGCGCAGCATCGCGCCGCCGAGGCGCTGTACAAGCAGGCCGGCGCCGGCGCGGCGGCCGGCGGCGGGGCGGCGCCCGGCGGCGGCGCGTCGACGGCGCCCGGCGAGGGCGGATCGCAGGGCGACGTCATCGACGCCGAAGTGGTGGATGAGGAGAAGAAATAGACAACTCCCAACTCCCAATCCCGACGAACATTTGGGCGTTGGGAGTTGGAGGTTGGGAGTTGACGTGACGCTATGGACCTGTACGTCGTCCTGGGCCTTTCGCATGGCGCGACCGACGCCGAGATCAAGCGGGCGTACCGGCGCCTGGCGAGGCGCTTTCATCCCGACATCAACCCGGGTGACCGCGCCGCCGCCATGCGGTTCCGTCAGATCGTGCAGGCGTACGAGACGTTGATCGACCCGGATCGGCGGTCGCGGTATGACGCGGGGACGGCGGTCGACGCCGATGACCGCCGCACGAGCGGCTTCGAGGGGTTCGACTTCTCGGTCGGCAGCGGCGACCCCGGCGCCACGTTCGGGGATCTGTTTGCCGAAGCCCTGGCGGACCGCGGCGCCAGGGCGCCGGCACCTGAGCGGGGCGCGGATCTGCATCAGACGACCGAGCTTACCTTCGAGCAGGCGCTGGGGGGCGCGACGTGGACGACCGCGGTGACGCGCCGCGAGACCTGCCGGGCGTGTGCGGGGACCGGTCGGACGAGGGTCGGCCCTGGCCTGTGCCTCATCTGCCACGGATCGGGCGCCGTGCGGTCCGTCCGCGGCCACATGGTGTTCTCACGCAGCTGTCCGGGCTGCGGCGGCGCCGGCCAGCAGCGGCCGCGGCTCTGCGAGCCATGCGGGGGCACGGGGCAGGAGACGCGCAGCGAGACGGTGCAGGTCCGCATTCCGGCCGGGGTGAGCGACGGCGACCGCGTTCGTGTCCCCGGCAAGGGGAACGCCGGTCTCCGGGGAGGTCCATGGGGCGACCTGTACATCACGGTGCAGGTGGCGCCCCATCCGCTCTTCCGGCGTGAAGGAGACGACCTTCACCTCGTGCTGCCGATTGCGATCCACGAGGCGGCGCTCGGCGCCCGGATTGACGTGCCGACCCCCGACGGCGGCGCCGCCCGGCTGCGCGTGCCGCCGGGAACGCAGTCGGGGCAGCGCTTCCGGCTTCGAGACCGCGGGGCGGTGTCGGCGCGTAGCGGGCAGCGCGGCGATCTGATCATCGAAGCGCGGCTGATGCTGCCCAGCGTGCTCGACGAACGATCGAAGGAGCTGCTGCGCGAGTTCGGCCGGCTCAATGGCGAAAGCGTGCGCAATCAGGTGGAAGGCGGACCTGAAGGTCCGCCTCTGCGGTCGTAGTGGCGGATCGTCAGCCCCGCCTTCGGTGAATGCATATGGCGAAACGTGCTGAGCGCGGCAAAGCCTACTACATGATCAGCGCGGTGTCGCAGAAGTACAACATTCACCCGCAGACGCTGCGCCTGTACGAGCGCGAGGGGCTGCTCAAGCCGTCGCGCACCGAGGGCAACACCCGCCTGTATTCAGATGAGGACCTCGAGCAGCTCGAGACCATCCTGGCGCTGACGCGCGACCTCGGCGTGAACCTCGCGGGCGTCGAGATCATCCTGAACATGCGGCGCAGGATCGAGCAGATGCAGCACGAGGTCAACGAGTTCATGGATTACGTGAAGCGCGAGCTCGCGCGCGGCATCGACGACTGGGAGCAGCGCCTGAGCACGGCGCTCGTGAAGTCCGCGCCGACCGATCTCGTAAGGCACACGCCCAAAGACGCCGACGCGGAAAGTCAAAAGTCAAAAGTCAAGAATCAAAAGTGAGTTACGATTACGCGTGCCCTGCGCAATCTGCGAAGACACCGGATGGAAGCCGGTTGAACTTGACGGTGTCGCGCGGGTGGTGCGCTGCGACTGCTGGCGCGAGCGGCTGTCGGAATCCCTCCTGAAGAACGCGCGCGTGCCGCGCCGCTACGCGCACTGCGAGTTCGCCAACTTCGAGACGCACACCGACAGCCAGCGCAACGCGCAGCGGAAGGCCGCGCGCATCGTGGAGGAGTTTCCCACGGTCGATCGCGGCCTGCTGCTCTTCGGCGACCACGGCGTGGGCAAGACGCACCTCGCCATCGCGCTGATGCGCGAGCTGATCCGGCGCAAGGGCGCGCGCGCCGTGTTCTACGAGACGCCGGAGCTGCTCAAGGTCGTGCGCGACACCTACAACAAGCAGGTGGAGACCACCGAGCTCGACGTGCTGCGGCCGGTGCTCGAGGCGGACCTGCTCGTGCTCGACGACCTCGGGCGCGAGAACAAGTCGGCATGGGTCGAAGAGACGCTGGGGCTGGTCGTGAACACCCGCTACAGCGAGCGGCGCCTGACCGTCTTCACGTCGAATCTGGCGGATCTGGAGAACACCGAGCCGACCTCCTTTGCCTTCCAGCTCGGGCTCCGCATCCGCTCGCGGCTGAAGGAGATGTGCGACTGGGTCAAGGTCGAGGGTGTCGACACGCGCGAGGTCGGACCGCACCCGACCGCCACCGACATCGTCGACTGGGAGCAGCGGTCGCCGGCCTCGCCGCGCAACCGCGGGCGCGGGGGCCTGCCGGCCAAGGCCACCGGGCAGGCGCGCGCGCAGCTCCGGATTGGCCGCGAGCGTGAAGGGAAGACCGATCTGAAGTGGCCGGGCGGCAGGGCTGGGTCTTGAGCCAATGTCCAATGCCCAATGCCCAATGCGACAATGAGGTTCAGCATTGTGCATTGAGCATTGATGTCCCTCGGGCTCTACGTCCACATCCCGTTCTGCTCGGCCATCTGCAACTACTGCAACTTCAACCGCGGGTTGTTCGACGCGGCGCAGAAGGAGCGGTACGTTCCGGCCCTGCGTGCCGAGATCGCCCGGGCAGGTGACGGATCGGCGGCCGACACCATCTACTTCGGCGGCGGGACGCCCTCGCTGCTCGAGCCGGCGGAGGTCGCCGCCGTTATCGAGGCCTGCGCGCGGGGATGGGCGCTGGCGCCCGACGCCGAGATCACCCTGGAGGTGAACCCCGAGACCATCACACGCGAACGGCTCGCCGGGTTCCGCGCCGCCGGGGTCAACCGCCTCAGCCTGGGCGTCCAGTCGTTTCACGACACCGAGCTTCGGCGCCTGGGCCGCCTGCACTCGGCGGCGAGGGCGGAAGAGGCCTTTCAGGACGCGCGCGCGGAAGGGTTCCAGAACATCTCGCTCGATCTGATGATGTGGCTGCCCCAGCAGACCGTGGCCGACTGGCTTGATTCGGTGGAGGCGTTGACGGCGCTCGGTCCGGACCACGCCTCGCTCTACCTGCTCGAAATCTATCCAAACGCGCCGCTTCGGGACGAGATGGCTCGCGCCCGATGGTCCGTGGCGGCCGACGAGGACGCGGCGGAGATGTATCTGTCAGGTCTCGACAGGATGGACAGGGCCGGATATATGCAGTACGAGATCTGCAACGTCGCGCGCCCGGGGCGCGCGTCGCGTCATAACCTGAAATACTGGACCGACGGCGAGTGGCTCGGATTCGGCTGCGGCGCCCACTCCACGCGGGGCGGCGTCCGCTGGAAGAACCGATCGGCAACCGACGAGTACATCTCGGCTGTGGCGTCCGGGGGACAGACGGCGATCGAGTATCGGCGGCTGGAAGGCGAGGACCGGCTGGAGGAGGCGCTCTTCATGGGCCTTCGCCTGAATGCCGGCCTGGACGTCCCGGCGTTGAAAAGCCGCTATGGAGTCGACGTGTGGGACCGGCACGGCGGCGAGCTCCAGCCTTTCGTGGAGGCGGGGCTTCTGATTTATGATGGCCGGTCGCTTCGGATGACGAGGCCGGGAATGCTTCTCGCCAACGAAGTGATGGCTGTTTTCATCCGTTCAACTGTACGGTAGGCTATCCGCCTTTGCTGTCCGCTTTCCGTCCCAGGAGGCTTGAGATGCGACGACTGTCCGGGTTACTACTGGCTGGCGCGATTCTGTTGCTGCCGGCGTTCTCGCAGGGTGACGGTGGCGCGCGCGCCCAGGAACCGCAGGCGCTGACGTTCAATGGCGATGTGGGCATTCTGACGATCGCGATCAAGCCGGACCAGACGGCAGCGTTTGAAGAGCTCATGGGGAAGGTCCGCGAGGCGCTCATGAAGTCCGAGAAGCCGGAGCGCAAGCAGCAGGCAGCGGGGTGGAAGGTCGTCAAAGGCGCCACGCCGATGCCCGACGGCAACATCGTGTACATGCATCTGCTCGACCCGGTCGTCAAGGGCGCCGACTACGGCATCCTCGCCATCCTGTACGAAGGGAATCCCGATCCGGGTGAGCAGCGGAAGCTGTACGACCAGTACCGCAATGCGTTTGCCGCGGCTCTGGGCGGTGGGGGGTTCACCACCGCCGCCGACCTGTCGAAGTAGTCGGCACCCTGCGAGTGCCCTCAAAAGGAGCCACGAGTGGCTGAGCGCCGCTCGTGGCTCTTTTTGTATAGAGTAGCTTTCATGCGAATGGTGTGCTTTGGCGGACCGGGCATGGCGCTTGCCATGCTGCTGACGGCCGCAACCGTGTCGGCGCAGATCGCGCCCCCCCCGCCGGCGCCTCAGCCGGCAGCGCCCGCCGCGCCCCAGGAGCCGGTGGCGCCAGGCGGCGTCGCCCCGGTGGTCCCGCCGCCCGTCGTTCCGGTCGCGCCGCTCCCCGGCAGGACGTTTACCGCGCCGACGGGCATCATCTTCAACGCGGTGCGTCCCGAACGAGTGATCGACTTCGAGCTGGTGATCGGATACGTGCAGGCCGCGCTCGAGAAGTCGGCCAGTTCGCAGGTGCGCGCGCAGGCGCAGGGGTGGCGCATGTTCAAGGCCACCGAGCCGGGGCCCAACGGCACCGTGCTGTACGTCTTCTTCTTCGATCCGGCCGTGACCGGCACCGACTATGCGCTCGGCCCGATCCTGAGCGACGCCTACCCGGATCAGATCGAGCAGATCTGGAAGCTCTATCAGGGCGCGCTCGCCGGCGCGGGGAGCCAGACGTTGCTCAACCTCACGCCGGTCGACCCGCCGCCGCTGCCGCCGCCCGGCGTCCCGCCGGTGTCGACGCCGGTGACGAGGCCCGCGCCGCCAGCCGGCGGCGTCGTCCCAGGACCACCGCCCGCGACAACGCCGGCGATCCCCTAATCATTTACGAATCTACAAATCTACGAATCTACGAATTGACGGATTGGTTCGTGAGTGTTGCAATTCGCAAATCCGTAAATTCGTCAATTCAAAACGCAAGATTCAGTCCGGCGTAGATCCGGTGCACGGTCGAGTGCAGCGGATCGCCGCGGAGCTTGAATACGCGATAGTCGAGCCGGACGCGGATCGGGCCGAGCAGTGAGATTTTCGCACCGCCACCGGTATTGAAGCCGAGGTTGGTTTCCTGCCGCTCCCCCAGCCGTTCCCGGTACAGCCCCGTCCCCGTCGTCACGTAGAACTGCATGCCGGCCACCGGAATGGGCGTCTGCAACAGGACGTTGCCCATGCCCGTGCGCAGCGAGGGAGCGGCATCCTCCGGCGCTTCGCTCGTGTCGGCGAACTCGAACTCGAATCCGACGACGAGCAGGCCGGCGCCAAGCGCGATGCCTTTGGCGGTCCGGTTCGCCGGCGTCGTGGTGCTGCCGAGAAAGAGCGTCGCGTCGGCAAACGCCGGGGTCGAGCAGACGAGGAGGGCCAGCGCGGCGAGCAGCGGTCGAAGGCGCAGCATACCGAATGATACGATCAGTTCGTGGACCTGCGGTTCAGCGACGATCAGCAACTGCTGCGCCGGAGCATCCGCGAGTTTGCGGAGGCGGAGATCCGCCCGCACGTCCGTGAGTGGGACGAGGCGCAGTCGTATCCGCCCGAGCTCATGCCCAGGCTGGCGGCGCTCGGCCTCATGGGGATTCAGTTTCCGGAGGTGTACGGCGGCGCGGCGATGAATGCCGTCGACTACTGCATCTGCATCGAAGAGCTGGCGCGCGTCGACCCCTCGATCTGCCTGTCGGTGGCCGCGCATAACGGCCTGGGCGCGGCGCACATTGCCGCCTTCGGCACCGAAGAACAGAAGCGCCAGTACCTCGTCCCGCTCGCCCGGGGAGAGAAGCTGGCCGCCTGGGGCCTGACGGAGTCGTCCGCGGGAAGCGATGCGGCGGCCATCCGCACGACCGCGGCGCGGGATGGCGACGGGTGGGTCATCAACGGCACCAAGCAGTTCATCACGCACGGGCGCACCGGCGACATCATGGTCGTGATGGCGGTGACCGCGCGCGGCAAGGGGAGCCGAGGCATCTCCGCGTTCATTGTCGAGCGAGGCACTCCGGGGTTCCGGGCAGGGAAGAAGGAGGACAAGCTCGGCATGCGCGCGAGCGAGACGAGCGAGGTGATGTTCGAGCAGTGCCGCGTTCCGGGCGCGCAGCTCCTCGGGCTCGAAGGGCAGGGCTTCATCAACGCCATGCACGTGCTCGACGCCGGGCGCATCGGGATTGCAGCCCTGGCGGTCGGGCTCGCCCAGGGCGCCCACGACGCGGCCTGTCAGTACGCGTTCGAACGGCGGCAGTTCGGCCAGCCGATCGGCATGTTTCAGGGCATCCGCGCCAAGCTCGTGGACAACGCCGGCCGCATCGAGGCCGCCCGGCTGCTGACGTTCCGCGCGGCGTCGATGCGCGACCAGGGCCGGCGGACGACGCTGGAGGCGGCGATGGCGAAGCTCTATTCCAGCGAGATTGCCGTGAGGGCGGCCGAGGACGGCGTGCAGATTCACGGCGGCTACGGATTCGTGAAGGATTACCCCGCCGAGAAGTATTTCCGCGACGTCAAGCTCACCACCATCGGCGAAGGCACCAGCGAGATTCAGCGCCTGGTCATCGCCCGCCAGCTCCTTGCCGCATAGATGACCTCCGACCCCATTTGTGAGGGTGTGCTCGTTGGGGACGCCCGGGCCGTCGCGCGCGCCATCTCGCTGGTCGAGGACGGCCGCGAGGCGGGCGTCGATCTCGTCCGGCGCGTTTTCAACCGCACGGGACGCGCCTACCTCGTGGGCATCACCGGTCCGCCGGGGGCGGGCAAGAGCACGCTCGTCGACCACCTCACCATCGAAGCGCGGCGCGAGGACCGCCACGTCGGAGTGATCGCCGTGGATCCGACCAGCCCGTTCACGGGCGGCGCCGTGCTCGGCGACCGCGTGCGAATGGGTCGCCACGCCTCCGATCAGGAGGTGTTCATTCGCAGCATGGCCACACGAGGACATCTGGGCGGCGTGGCGCGCGCGACCGCCGATGCGGCGGTGATCCTCGACGCGTCCGGCAAGGACCTGATCTTCATCGAGACGGTCGGCGTCGGGCAGGACGAAGTCGAGATTGCTCGAACCGCCGACGTCACCGTCGTCGTCCTGGTGCCCGGCACTGGAGACGAGGTGCAGGCGCTCAAGGCCGGCATCATGGAGATTGCCGATATCTTCGTGGTGAACAAGGCGGATCGCGACGGAGCCGAGCGGCTCGTTCAATCGATCTCCGCCAACCTGTCGCTGCAGGCATTCGGGCCGGAGGGCTGGCGGCCGCCGATCGTGAAGACGGTCGCCACGACCGGCGAAGGGCTGCCGGAGCTCTGGGCGGCGATTGGAGACTTTCGCTCGCGGGCGGCCACCGGCGAAACCCGGCGCCGGACGCGGCATGAACACCATCTGCGGGAGCTGCTCGGCCAGGAACTCCTCCGTCGCCTCGAAGGCATGCTGGCTCCTGGAGCGTTCGATCGGACCGTGGAGCGTGTGGCTCGGCACGAGGTGGACCCGTACTCCGCCGCCTCGCAGCTCATCGATGAGTACGTGGGGCGGGTGCCGCGGCGAGACACCGAACCATCGAGCCGTGGCCCCGCCGGACGTCCATGAGAGCCATCCTCGACCACGTCGGCATCGCGGTCGACAACCTCGATCAGGCGCTCGCGTTCTATCGCGACGTGCTCGGCCTCGAGATTGAGCCCGCCGAGGAGGTGCCTTCGCAGCGCGTGCGTGCGCACCCGATCGATGTGGGCGACGCGTCGCTCGAGCTCCTTCAGGCCACTGACGCGACGTCGCCGATCGCCCGTTTCGTCGCCAGACGAGGCCCGGGCCTCCATCACATCACGCTCCGCGTGGACGACATCCGCGCTGCCCTGGACCATCTCCGGTCGCGCGGCATTCGCCTCGTGGACGAGGAGCCGCGGCCCGGCGCCGAAGGGTCGCTCGTGGCCTTCATCCACCCCTCCGCGGCCCACGGCGTGCTCGTCGAGCTGAAGCAGGCGCGTCCACCGCGGTCGGCGCTCACTCCCGCTCGTCTGCCGTGGGGACAGCTGACGCTCGTGACCCTGCACGACGGCCTGTTCCGGCTCGATGGCGGCGCGATGTTCGGCGTCGTGCCGCGGACGCTCTGGGCGGCTGAGTCGCCACCGGACGATCGCAACCGTATTCCATTGGCGATGCGGCCGCTCGTGGTGGAAGGCGGATGGGGCCGGCTGATGATCGACTGCGGCGCGGGTGACAAGATGCCGGCGAAACGACGCGAGATCTACGCGCTCGATCGCACCAGGCACCTGGGTCACGCGCTGGCCGACGCGCAGCTGAGCGCGGACGCCATCGACATCGTCCTGGCGACGCACCTGCATTTCGATCATTTCGGCGGCGCCACCCGGCGGGTCGACGATGGCCGCCTCGCCCCGCGGTTCGCGCACGCCCGCTATCGCATCCGCCGGGCGGAGTGGCACGATGCGACGCACCCGCACGAGCGCAATCGCGCGAGCTATCTGCCAGAGGATTTCGTCCCGTTGCAGGATGCCGGCGTCGTCGATTTCTATGAGGAGGATGGAGCGATCGTCCCCGGAGTGCGGGTGGTGCGCACCGGAGGGCACACCGGGCAGCACCAGATCGTCTTCATCGAATCGGACGGCAGGACGGCCGTGTTCACGGCAGATCTGATCCCGACGACCGCGCACGTCCGCGATGCCTGGATCATGGGGTACGACCTGTTTCCGATGGAGACGCTCGCGTTCAAGAAGCAGTTCATCCGCGAGGCGATCGAGCGCGAGTATCTGATCTTCTTCGAACACGACCCGCTCGTTGCCGCGGGATACATCCGCGAGCGGAACGGACGGCGCCTCGTCGAACAGGTGCTGTAGACTACCGGCTATCCACTATGCAGCATGCGCAGATCGGCATCATCGGCGGCAGTGGCCTGTACGACATGGAGGATCTGACCGCTCGCGAAGACGTGACCCTCAGCACCCCGTTCGGCGACCCGTCGGGCCCCTACGTGGTCGGTACGCTGCGCGGCCGCCGCGTCGCGTTTCTGGCGCGCCATGGCGCCGGGCACAGGATTCTTCCGTCGGAGATCAACTTCCGGGCGAACATCTTCGGCATGAAGATGCTCGGCGTCGAGTACCTCCTGTCGGCGAGCGCCGTCGGGAGCCTGAAGGAGGAGTACCGGCCGCTCGACATCGTGATCCCGGACCAGTTCTTCGACAGAACCAAGGGCCGCCTCAGCACGTTCTTCGGTCGAGGCCTGGCGGCCCATGTCGGTTTTGCCCACCCGTTCTGCCGCATTCTGAGCGCTCTGGCGTACGAGTCGGGCCGGAGCGCGGGCGCCACCGTGCACCGGGGCGGCACGTACGTCTGCATGGAGGGGCCGCAGTTCTCCACGCTGGCCGAATCGACGTTGTACCGGTCGTGGGGCATGGACGTCATCGGCATGACCAATCTGCAGGAGGCGAAGCTGGCGCGGGAGGCGGAGATCTGCTACGCGACAATTGCGCTCGTGACCGATTACGACTGCTGGCATCCCGATCACGACTCGGTGACGGTCGAGATGGTCATAGCGAACCTGGTCCAGAACGCGAAGACGGCGCGTGCCATCATCGCGGGCGCCGTCGAGCGGCTGCCGTTCGAGCGCTCCTGCGAATGCGCGTCGGCGCTGAAATATGCGCTCGTGACCCGGCCTGAAGCGGTGCCTGCCGGCCTCAAGCGCGAGCTGGCGCCGATCGTCGGCAAGTACCTGCCTGCCGGGTCTGCGTCGTGAGCGGCCGCCGGTTCGACGTCACCGCCATCGGCAACGCGATCGTCGATGTGATCGCGGCGGCGGACGAGGCGCTGCTGGTCGAGCACAAGCTCGTCAAAGGGGCGATGTCGCTGATCGACGCCGCCGATGCCGAGCGGCTGTACCGGGTGATGGGTCCCGGGCGCGAAGTGTCCGGCGGGTCGGCCGCCAATACGGTCGCCGGCATCGCGGCGCTGGGCGGCCGCGCCGCCTACATCGGCAAGGTCGCCGACGACCAGCTCGGGGACGTCTTCACGCACGACATTCGCGCGATCGGCGTGACCTACGACACGCCGGCGCTCACCGAGGGGCTCTCCACCGCGCGGTCGCTCATCTTCGTGACGCCCGACGCGGCCCGGACGATGCAGACGTTTCTGGGCGCCACGACGCAGCTCGGCCCTGAAGACGTCAACATGGAGTACATCACCTCGTCGAGGGTCGTCTACCTCGAGGGGTATCTCTGGGATCAGCCGCGTGCCAAGCAGGCGATGCGCGACGCGGCGCTGCGGGCGCAGGCGTCCGGCGTGACGGTGGCGCTCACGCTGTCGGACGCGTTCTGCGTGGATCGGTTTCGCGACGAGTTCCTGGATCTGGTGGAGCATCACGTCGACGTGCTGTTCGCCAACGAGGGGGAGATTCTGTCGCTCTACCAGGTGCGGACGTTTGACGAAGCGCTGCAATGCGTGCGCCCGCATTGTCACGTGGCGGTACTGACGCGCAGCGAGAAGGGCGCCGTGGTGCTGGGCGGCGGCGAGGTCCACGTCATCGATGCGGTGCCGGCGGTCCGGGTCGTCGATACGACCGGCGCGGGCGACGCCTACGCGGCCGGGTTTCTGTACGCCTACACGAGAGACTGCGACCTGGCGACGTGCGGACGGCTCGGATGTGCGATGGCCGCCGAGGTGATCGGCCACTATGGCGCGCGGCCGGAAGCCGACGTGAAGTCGATTGCGGCCCGAGTCCTCAGCGGTCGAACGACTCGCGCCGGCTCGACTCGGTCAGCCGGATGACGAACCGTTCCGGATTCTTGCGGAACAGCTCCTGCATCTCGTTGAGGCTGCGTGCGCCGCTGTAGCTGACGGCCGAGCACAGGTGCTTGACCAGGTCGCGCAGCAGCGGGCGCACCGAGCCGCGCGCGGGCACGCTGACTTCCATCCCTTCTGCGCCGAGCGCCTCGACGTCAGCCGCCTCGGCGTCTTCCACATCGAGACGGTCGACGATCGCCTGCAGGGACGCCATGCCGCGGAACACTTTGAAGGGAACGTGCACGGTCTTGTTCGAATCCGGCACGACGACCGGTTTCTGGACAACATCGCCCGGAGTTTCCGTCGTCCCGGCCAGCATGCCGCCGAGCATCACCGTGTCGCCGCCGAAGGTGAGCGCCTGGACGAAGGCGCCGTGCCGGCGGACCCCGCCGTCGGCCACGAGCGGGACGCGGCCGTCGGCCGCCGCGCGGCATTCGGCGAGCGCCTGCACCTGGGGCACTCCGTAGTTGGTGTTCAGGCGGGTCGTGCAGCCGCCGCCCGGCCCGATGCCGACCTTCACCCCGTCGACGCCGAGGTCGAGCAGGAAGCGGACCCCGTCGCCGGTGGCGACATTGCCCGCCACGAGCTCGGCGTCGCCGAAGCGCGTGCGAAAGGCCTCAACGGCGCGCGCCATCACCGCCGAGTGGCCGTGTGCGATGTCGATGACGATGAGGTCCACTTCGGCGCGCAGGAGCTCGGCCGCGCGCTCCAGGTAGTCGCCCGTGGCGCCGATCGCCGCGCCCACGCGGAGCCGCCCCTGCGCGTCGCGGGTGGCAAACGGCAGCTGGCGCTGCACGACCAGGTCCTTGGCGGTGATGAGGCCGCGAAGCGTGCCGTCGGCCTCGACGAGCGGCAGCTTCTTGATCTTGTGCGTCCGCATCAGCGCCTCGGCTCTCGCCGGGTCCAGCGCGCCGGTGTGCACGATGAGCCGCTCGCGCGGCGTCATGCGCGATGCGACGGTGCCGCTGTCATCGGCAAACCGGAGGTCGCGGCTGGTCAGCAGCCCCTGCACGCGGTGGGCACCATCGACGACGACGAGCGTCCCGACACCGGTCTGGCGCATCCGCCCCGCGGCCTCGGTGAGGCGTGCCTCGGGGCCGATCGTGTACGGATCGCCGATGATGCCATGCTGCTTCCGCTTGACGATCTGCACCTCGCGGACCTGCGGGTCGATCTCGCCGCTTCGAAAGCCGCGGTCGATGATCCCGAGGCCTCCCTCTTCGGCCACGGCGATCGCCATCTCCGACCGCGTCACCGTATCCATATTGGCCGACACGATCGGGCGCCTGATCGACAGGCGCCGCGAGACGCGCGACGTCAGGTCGATGGCCGACGGGTCGCGGCGCTCGACGACGCTGTATTGCGGGGTGAAGAGGAAGTCGTCGAAGGTGCAGCCGCGGACGAGTGCGAGGAGGTCACTCATGAGACGGGCCACAGAGGCACAGAGTCACAGAGAATAAGTAACTCATTTCGGCTCTCTGTGTCTCTGTGCCTCTGTGGCCCGTAAACAGCTAGAGTCCCGCGGCAAAGCGCGTCCGGGCCGCCGCCACGATCTGGGCGTATTGCGCCTGGGTCAGCTCCCATTCGGTTTCGAGCAGCGACAGCCGCGCATCGTTCAGCTCGGCAGCCGTGATCACGCCGTTCTCGTACGACACCTCGGCAATCGTCAGCCCCTCACGCGCCAGGTCAACCGCCTTCCGTTGGGTGATCACGATCTCCCGCGCGGCCTCGAGCTCGTTCGACGCCGACGCGAGCTCGAGCCGCGCGCCGTCGAGCGCGGAGTTCGCGCTGTGCTCCGCCTGCCGCACGCGGGCGGAGGCGGCCGCGCGCCGGGCGGCCACGGCCGGCGCGTTGAACAGCGGAACGCGGACGGCCAGCCCGAACTGATAGCTGCGGTTCGAGCCGTCGAAGAGCCGATCGACCCCGTCCTCCTGGTACTGGAAGTTGCCCGTCAGCGCCACCGACGGCTTGAGCTCGGCGCCGGCCAGCGCGACGGTCCGTTCGGCCGCCTCGCGCTGCTGGCCGATGGCGCGGATGTCCGGCCGTGCCGTCATCGCCTGCCGCAGCTCGCCGACGGGGGGCAGCGTCGGCACTTCATCGAGCGTGCCCCCCAGCTGCAGACGCTCGCCCGGCGGCAGCGCGAGCACCGTCCGGAGCGCCTCATAGGACGTCTCGGCGCTGCTGCGGGCCCGGATCAACCGGGCGCGCGCGTTGGCGAGCTCGACTTCGGCGCGCAGCACGTCGAGCCGCGCCGCCGTCCCCGCGTCGAACCGGGCCCGCGACAGCTCGAGGTGCCGCTCGGCGATCTGCACGCCTTCTTCGGTGGTGCGCACGCCCTGATCGGCCATCAGCGCGGCGTAGAACGTCTCGTAGACGCGCAGCCTCAACGCCTGCTGCGCGCGTTCCACGTCCAGGCGGCTCGCTTCCTGCGAGGCCGCCTCCGCCGCATACGCCTGCGTGAGCCGGCCGCCGGTATAGAGCGGCTGCGCGACATCGAGCCGGACAACGTTCTCGCGGATGAGATTGGCGCGAAACGTCTGCTCCGATGGGCCGAACACGCCGCCGGGAATGCGCAGCAGGGGCGATTCCTGCGACGGGGTGTACAGATAGTTGAGGTCGAGCGACGGGAGGAAGGCGGCGCGCGCGGCGAGGACGTTCGCCTGGCTCTCCCGCAGCCGCTCCCGCGTGACCTTCAGGCCTTCGTTGCGGACCGCGGCGAGCTCGAGCGCCCGATCGATCGTGAGCACCTGAGCCGGCGCCGGTGACTGAGCCCACGCCGACGCGACGCTCAGAAACGCCCCGACCATCGCCAGCAGGATGAGCGCGCCGGCCACGCGGGCGGCCGCCTGCAGTCCGGCGGGCAGCGGCCGCCGCAGCCGGGCTCTCACGCGCTCGACGGTCCGTTCGAGGATCAGGTACGAGACCGGTACGACGACGAGTGTCAGCAGCGTCGAGGTGATCAGCCCTCCAATCGTCGCAATCGCGATGGGCGAGCGGAACTCGCTGCCGTCGCCGCTCTTGAGCGCCGACGGCAGCATGCCCAGAATCATGGCCGTCGTCGTCATCACGATGGGCCGCAGCCGCACCGGCCCCGCGGCCAGCAGCGCCTCCTTCAACGGCCGCCCCTCACGCCGGAGCTGGTTGCTGTAGTCGACCAGCAGGATCGCGTTCTTGGTGACGAGCCCCATCAGCATGACGACGCCAATCATGGCCGGCATGCCGAGGTTCTTGCCGGTGACGAAGAGCAGCAGCAGCGCGCCGACGAGCGCCAGCGGCAGCGCCAGCATGATGATGGCCGGCTGCAGGAACGACTCGAACTGCGACGCGAGCACGATGTAGATGAACGCGACCGCCAGGACGAGCGCCAGCGCCATGGCCGCCGCCGACTCCTGCATCAGCTCGACATCGCCGGCAAACCCCCACTCGAAGGTGGGAGGCATGGCGACGGACTCCACCGCCTGCTGCACGCCCGCCGTGACGTCGCCGAGCGCATAGCCCGGCGCCAGGTCGATGCCGATCTTGGCCTGCCGCCGCCGCTGCTCGCGGTCGATATTGCTCGGGCCGACGGCGGGAGCGAACTCGACGACATCACCGGTCCGGACGGCGGCGCCGGCGGGCGAGTAGAGCGGGGTGCGGAGGACTGCCGCCGGATCGTTCCGGGCCGGCTCGGCGAGCCGCACGCGGATGTCGTACTCGCGATCGCCCTCGCGGAACCGCGTCGGCACGATCCCTTCGACCATGCCGCGGAGCTGCGACGCGACGCTGCCGACGCTGAACCCGAGGTCGGCGGCGAGCGACCGGTTGATCCGCGCCACGACCTCGGGCTGACCGGTCTCCAGGTTGCTGCTGATGTCGACGGCGCCCGGAATGGCCCGCACCTTCGACTGGATCTCGCTGGTGATCCGCTGCAGCGCGGCCAGATCGTCGCCGCGCACGAAGACGTTGATCGGCGGCTCGTAGGGCGCTCCTTGCATGAACTCCGGATCGGCCACCTTGCCGTCGACAAACGGCATCGCCGCCATCAGGCGGCGGACCTCTTCCTTGATCGCGCCGATGCCGCGCTCGCGGTCGATCTTCTTCGTCAGCCGCACACGCAGGGTCGATGTCCGCACCTGGCCGTCCACGCCGACGATGCTGAAGACCTGCCGGACCTCCGGGATGGTCATGACCGCCTGCTCGACGCGCGCCACCGTCGCCACGCTTTCATCGAACGAGGTGCCGGGCGGCAGCTCCACGATCGCCTGGAACTCGCCCCGATCCTCGGCGGGGACGAACTCGGTGCCCATCACGGTGAGCGTGCTCAGGCTCGCCAGGAAGACTGCTGTGGCCACGCCCAGCGTCTTCCAGGGGTTGTTCAGCGCGACCGCCAGGACGCGGTGGTAGCGCGCATCGAGGCGGTCGTACACCCGGCCGAACCGCTCGAAGAGGCGGCCCGCCCGCGTCCGCATCCGCTCCTCGGGCGGGATGTAGCGGACGAAGCGCGACGAGAGCATCGGGTCGAGCGTGAACGCGACGAGCAGCGACATCGCCACCGCAAACGCGATGGTGAGCGCGAACGACTTGAAGAACTGACCGACGATGCCGGTCATGAACCCCACCGGAAGGAACACGGCCAGAATCGTGAGCGTGGTGGCCATCACCGCCAGCCCGATCTCGGCCGTGCCGCGCCGCGCGGCGGTCACGGCATCCGCGCCGTGCTCCATGTGCCGGTAGATGTTCTCGCGCACGACCACCGCGTCGTCGATGAGGATGCCGATGACGAGCGACAGCGCCATCAGCGTCATCATGTTGATCGTGAAGCCGGCCATCCACATGAAGAAGAAGGTCGAGATGACAGACGTCGGCAGCGCCAGGGCGCTGATGAGCGTCGAGCGCCAGTCGCGCATGAACACGAAGATGACCGCCACCGCCATGAGCGCTCCGAAGACGATCGACTCGCGGACGTCGGCGACGTTCTCCTTGATGAACTCGGAGTCGTCATGGACCGCCCGGATCTGCAGGTGCGGAAAGCTGGCGCGGATCCGGTCGAGCGCGGCGTGCACCCGGTCGGCGATGGCCGCCGTGTTCGCGCCGGACTGCTTCTTCACCGAGAACGAGACCGCGTCGGCGCCGTCGAGACGCGTGGTCGACGTCCGGTCCTCGAAGCCGTCGACGACGCGGCCGACGTCGCGGAGGCGGACCGTCGAGCCGCCGACGGAGCGCAGGATGACGTTCTCGATCTCATCGACGCTCTCGAACTCGCCCTTCGTGCGGAGCGAGATGGTGCGGCCGGGTTGCTGCATCTGCCCGCCGGGCACGTCGAGATTCTCCGCCGCCAGCCGGTCCGCGACGGCGGCGACGGGCAGGTTCAGCGCTTCGAGGCGGCCGGGATCCAGCTCCACCTGGATTTCGCGGACCTGTCCGCCGTTGACCTCCACCGCGGCGACGCCGTCGATCTGCTCGAGCAGCGGTTTTAGGTCGTCTTCGACCTGCCGCCGCGTGACGTCCGAGCGCTGGGACGAGCCGACCGCAAACGTCATGATCGGCAGCGCGGCGACGTCGAATCGCACGATCGTCGGGTCTTCGATCTCGGCGGGCAGCCGGCTGCGGATGGCCGCGACCTTCTCGCGCACCTCCGCGGCGGCCGCCTGGGGATCCGCTTCGAGCCGTAGCTCGAGCCCCACCCGCGAGAACGACTCCGTCGAGCTCGAGATCACGCGCTTGACGCCGTTGATCCCGGCGACCGCGTCCTCAATCGGCTTCGTGACCAGCGTTTCGACTTCCTCGGGCGAGGCGCCCGGATAGACGACGCTGACGTTGACGAACGGGAAGTTGACCTCGGGAAAGAGGTCGATGCCGAGCCGGCCGAGCGACGTCACGCCGAGCACCATGAAGCTCAGGATGACCATCGTCGCGAAGACCGGCCGGCGGATGGAGACGTCAGAAATCCACATGGCGAGGCCTACTTGAGAATCGGGTTGACCTTGCTGCCCGCCGACACGTCCTGCCGTGCGTCGGACACGATCACGTCGCCCGCCCGAAGGCCGCTGGCGATCTCGATGAGGCGGCCGTCGCTGAGACCTTCCTTCACCGGCACCTCGCGGACCGTGTCGCCGTCGATGCGCAGCGCGACGCGGCTGCCGCCGCGTGTGGTCACCGCCTCACGCGGGACCGCCAGCGCCCGTGCGGCGCGCTGGAGCGGGATCGTTGCCGTGCCGTACATGCCCGACAGCAGGACGCCGCCGGGGTTTGGGATGCGGACCTCAATCCTGAAGTGCCGGTTGCGGGCGTCCACTTCGGGGGCGATGGCGGCCAGACGGCCTTCGAGCACCTCGCCAGGCCGTGCCTGCGCCGCCACGCGCGCCGGCATGCCGACGCGCAGCCGGCCGGCTTCGAGCTCGGACACGCCGGCGATCAGCTTCATCACGCGCAGGTCGGCGACCACCACGACCGGCTTGTCGCCCGGCCCGACGAGGCTGCCCGGGTCGTAGTTGCGCTCGACGATGACCCCGCTGACGGGCGCGGTCAGCGTCGTATCGCGTTGCACCTCGCGCGCCCGTCGAAGCGCCGCCTCAGCCTGTGCGAGGCTGGCGGTCGCCAGGTCGCGCTGCGCCGCCGCAGCGCGCCGGGCCGTCTCGGCGGCGTCGAGCCGCTGACGCGGCACCGCTCCTCGCGTAAAGAGGTTGCTGGCGCGCTCGTGCTCCAGGCTCGCGTGTGCCAGCCCGGCGTCGGCCGCTTCGACACCGGCCTCGGCCACGCCGACCGCCGCGGCGGCGGCGTCAACCTGAGCGTCAACCTCCCGCCGGTCCAGCGCGGCCACGACCTGGTCGGCCCGGACGCGGTCGCCGATCTCGACGGTCACCTGCGAGAGCGTGCCGGGCAGCTTCGCCATGACGGCCACGCGTGTCTCGGGAACGAGGTTGCCGGAGATCTCGAGCGTCGATTCCACGTCGGCCGGCGTCACCCTGACGGCAGCCACGTCGATCCGGTCGTCGATTGGAGCCGCCGAGGCGGCGGCCGCGGGTTCGGTGCTGCGGCAGCCGGCGACGCTCGCCGCGGTCATGACGGCGGCAAGAAGAGCCGGCATCGCGAATCGGCCCCGGCCACCGCTGCGGGACATGAGAGCAGAGCCGCGATCACGCATGGTCGTGTGCATCCTTTGCGACGAGAGCGTCCGCGGCGTGAAACGCACATTCGGACGCGACGAATGTCGTCGTGACACTCGTCGAAAATCCGGCCAGCATCAATTCGAGCAGGTCGTGGGCCAGCGCGTCGGGGTCCTCTCCGGGCGCCAGCCGCTTGGCGAGTCCGATGATGGCCACGCCGAGCATGCCGACCCAGAGGATGTGAAGCGCCGCGGCGGGATCGAGGCCGGCCGAGAACTCCGTCCGCTCGATGCAGGCGCGGATGTCGGCCGCCGCGCGCGCGGTGGTGGCCTGGAAGAACTCGAACCGCTGGAAGTCCTGGCTGATCTGTGGAACGGAGCGATCCACGAACATCAGCTCGAAGTACTCGGGATGGATCTTGGAAAACCCGTAGAAGGCGAGCAGGCCCTGTCGCAGCCGGTTCAGCGGGTCCGGAACGCGCTCCACGGCGCCGACGATGTGCTCGGCGAGCTTCCGGAACCCCTCCTCGGCCAGTTCGAAGAAGATATCGTCCTTGCTTCGAAAGTAGCTGTAGATCGCAGCCGGGCTGTATTCGATGCGATCGGCGATCTTCCGCATCGAGACATTGCGGTAGCCGTCGCTCACGAACAGCTCGCGGGCCGCGGTGAGGATCGCTTCGCGGATCCGGTCACGCTCGCGCTGCTGGCGTTCCTTGATTCCCATGAACATCAATCATAATCTAAACAGTGTTCAGTTTTCTATTGTCGTTAAATAGCTGAAAAGTCGTGGATTCCCTACCTCGAGGGAACATGGCTTGCAAACCCCTGGGGCTAGCCGTGCCGCCGAGTCGTGGCACGCAACTGAACGGCGGGGGCCACATGCGTCGGGTCGCCAGCATCGCGCTTTTGTGCGTTTTCGGCGCCGCGGCGGGTGCCGCGCCGCAGGACGCCGCTCGCTTTCACGGCGGCGTCGACATCGTCGCCCTGAACGTGGTGGTCACCGACGGCCGCGGCAAACTCATCTCCGGACTCTCGAGCCGGGATTTCGCGGTGCTCGAGGACGGCATCCCGCAGGACATTGCGTGCTTCGCCGGGACGCCCGTCCCGGTTGACCTGGCCCTGCTGCTCGACACGTCGGCCAGCATGACCGACAAGATCGCAACCGTGCAGAAGGCGGCCGTCGGGTTCACCGAGGTGGTCCGTCCCGGCGATCGCATCAGCGTGGTCGACGTCAAGGAGAGCGTGCGCGTGGTGCACCCGCTCGACGAGAACGTAGCCGGGGCGCGCGCCGCCATCCGCTCGATGGTGCCGCGCGGCAGCACGTCGCTCTATAACGGTCTCTACATGACGCTGAAGGAGATGATGAAGCAGCGCCGCAGCGCCGGCGACGTGCGGCGCCAGGCCCTCGTGGTGCTCAGCGACGGCGACGACACCTCCAGCCTGATCGGCTTCGACGACGTGATGGACCTGGCGAAGCAGTCGGGGATCGGCATCTACACCATCACGTTGCAGACCCCGCTGCCGGTGCAGAGCGACGCGCTGGTCGATACCGAGTCGCGGACGGCGATCGAGTTTGCGATGAAGGCCCTGGCACAGGAGACCGGCGCCCGGGCCTTCTTTCCGGCGAAGATCGAGGAGCTGGCCGGCGTCTACGGAACGATCGCGGGCGAGCTGGCGACGCAGTACTCGGTCGGCTACGTGTCGAAGAATCCGCAGCCGGCGGGCGCCTACCGGCGCGTGACCGTGCGCATCGAGCGTCCGGAGGCACGCGCCCGGACGCGGGCCGGCTACATCGCGACGCCGCCGGCGCCGATCGCTCGGCGATAGCACGGAACGTAGGGCGGGTTCCGTCGGAGACTGGTTCGCATCGA
>MEKU01000026.1:48419-60302 GCA_001767195.1 Acidobacteria bacterium RIFCSPLOWO2_02_FULL_67_21 | reverse complement strand
GCCGTTCTAGTACACTAGCCACGCATTCGTGACCGCTGACTCCACCCGTTCATCGGGCGAGACCTATGCGATCTGCGCGGCCGCCTGGGCGCTGCCCGGCGCCGGGCATCTGTGGCTCGGACGCCGGCAGAAGGGCCTCGTCTTTCTGATCGCGCTGCCGCTGATGTTTGCGATCGGGCTCTGGCTCGGAGGCCGCCTCTTTCCATTCGAGCCGTCGCAGCCGCTCGTGGCGCTCGCGGCGTTCGCCGACGTCGGCGTGGGCGCTCCGTATGCCGTCGCCAGGGCCGCCGGGGCCGGCGCCGGACGCGTCACCGATCAGGGCTTCGAGTACGGCAACGCCTTTCTGATCGTGGCGGGACTGCTGAACATGCTCGTGGTGCTCGACGCGTTCGACGTCGCACAAGGACGCAAGTGATGTCGCACCTCGGCATCATGGCCGTATTCGCGCTGTTCGTGTCGGTCGTGTTTGCGACGCTGATGCGCGACGAGCCCGCGGACCAGCTCCGGCTCGGCATTCGCCTGCTGGCCGGGCTCGTCGGCGGAGGGATTGCGGCCGGATGGCTGCTGTACCCGCTGCCCTTCTGAGCCTCTGGGCGCCCGTCGTGCTCTACATGGCGGGGATCTTCTACGCCTCCTCCCTGTCGCGGCCGCCGATGCCGCCCGGAGGGGACAAGCCGTGGCACCTGATGGCGTACATGGGGCTCGCCGTCCTCGTCGTGCGCGCCGTGGCCGCGGGGCTGCCTCGCCGGATCGCGCCGAGGACGGCGGCCTGGTCGATCCTGATCGGGATCGCGTACGCCGTCAGCGATGAAATCCATCAGTCGTTCGTACGGGGCCGCACGGCCGACGTGCGCGACCTGGTGGCCGACACCGTCGGCGTGTTTGCCGGCACGGCGGCGTGCTGGGCGTGGGGTATAATTTCGCCAGCCTCGCGCGATGAGCTTTGACAATCTCCTTCTCGAGCGAGACGGCGCGGTTGCCGTACTGACGATCAGCCGCCCGCAGGTCCTCAACGCCCTCGATACCTCCACCATCGATCAACTTCGCCGAGCCGTGCTCGAGCTGAAGCACGACCGCGGCGTGCGCGCTGTCGTCATCACGGGGGCAGGGGAGAAGTCGTTTGTCGCCGGCGCCGACATCAACGAACTCGCGCGCCAGAGCCCGGCGCAAGGCAAGGAGCACGCGCTTCGCGGCCAGCATGTGTTCGACCTGATCGAGAACATGGGCACGCCGGTGATTGCGGCCATCAACGGCTTTGCGCTCGGCGGCGGGTGCGAACTCGCGCTCGCGTGTACGCTTCGCCTGGCGGCCGACACGGCGCGGATCGGGCAGCCCGAGATCAATCTCGGCATCATCCCCGGCTACGGCGGGACACAGCGGCTGTCGCGCCTCATCGGCAAGGGGGCCGCCCTGGAGTTGCTGCTCTCGGGACGCCAGGTGACGGCTTCCGAGGCGCTGCAGCTCGGCCTCGTCAACGCCGTGGTGCCCGCTGCGGAGCTGATGACGGCCGCGCGCAGGCTTGCCGGCGAGCTGGCGTCCAAGGCGCCCGTCGCCGCGCAGTACATCATCGAAGCGGTGAACCGCGGGCTCGAGATGTCATTCGACAAGGCGCAGTTCCTCGAGGCGACGCTGTTCGGGCTGGTGGCGTCGACGGAGGACATGCGGGAAGGGACGTCGGCGTTTCTCGAGAAGCGCAAGCCGGAGTTCAAGGGCCGGTAGGCCGGCGCCGCATGGAGCTGCAGGGATCTCGAACCGCGCCCGGGTGTCGCTTCGCGATTGTCGTGTCGCACTTCCACGAGGAGATTGGGGAGGGGCTGCTCAGGGGGGCGCGGCAGGCGCTCTCGGACGCACAGGTGTCCGACGGCGACATCACCGTCCTGCACGTCCCCGGCGCCTTCGAGATTCCGGTGGCGGCGCTGCAGGCGGCGCGAACGCGGAATTTCGATGCGGTCATCTGCATCGGCTGCCTCATCAAGGGCGACACGATGCACTTCGAGTACATCGCCACGGCGGCGTGCAGCGGAATCGCGGAGGCAGCGCTGTCGACCGGCGTGCCGATCGCGCTTGGCGTGCTGACGGCGCTGACCGAGGAGCAGGCGCGGGAGCGTGCTGCGGACGGTCCGGGTAACAAGGGCCGTGAAGCGGCGCTCGCGGCCATCGAGATGGCCACGCTCTTTCGCCGGATGCAGAAGGAACGGGCCGAGTGACGACGCGAACGGAGCGCCGGACGACGCCGCGGCTGCCCCGGGAATCGCGGCATCGCGGCCGTGAGGTGGCGCTGCAGATGCTCTATCAGTGGGAGGTGGGGCGAGCCTCGATGCCGGACGTCCGGCGGACGTTCTGGCTGCACGACCCCGAGGGGGCGGGCGCCCTCTCCGAGGAGCTGCGCGCCTTTGCGGAACAGCTTGCCGATGGCGCCGCCGCGGCCGTCGGAGACCTCGACCCGATCATTGCCGAGGCCGCCGAGCACTGGCGTCTCGAACGCATGAACGTGCTGGATCGCCTCATCCTGCGGCTGGCGGTCTACGAGTTCGTCCACCAGGCGGACACCCCGTCGCGCGTGGTCATCAACGAGGCGCTCGAGCTGGCCCGCACCTTCAGCGGCGACGATGCCGTGCGCTTCATCAACGGCGTGCTGGATGCCGTCCGCCGCCGCCTTCAACGCGAATGACCACGACTCAGGAATCCGATCAGATTCTGCAGCGGCGGGCCAATCTCGAGGAGCTCCGCAAGCTCGGGGTGCCCGTGTACCCGCACCGGTTCGATCCGCAGGCCGCCGCCGCCGACCTCGTCCAGGCGCATGGCGACAAGGGCGCCGACGTGCTGGAGGCGGCGCAGATCACGACGCGCACGGCCGGCCGCGTGCTGGCGATTCGCGGGTTCGGCAAGGCCAACTTTCTCGTGCTCTCCGACGGCCGGTCGCGCATCCAGGTCTACATCCGGGAGGATTCGCTGTCGCCCCGGGACTTCCGGATCTACAAACTGCTCGACTTCGGCGACTGGATCGGCGTCGAAGGCCGGCTGTTCCGGACCAAGACCAACGAGTTGACCATCTGGGCCTCGCAGATCGAGTTTCTGGCCAAGTGCCTGCTGCCGCTTCCCGAGAAGTGGCACGGCCTCACCGATATCGAAACGCGCTACCGGCAGCGCTACCTCGACCTCATCGTCAATCCCGACGTCCGCCGTGTCTTCGAGATCCGCAGCCGCGTCGTTGCGGCCGTGCGCGAGTTCCTCACCCGGCGGGGGTTTCTCGAGGTCGAGACGCCGATGATGCAGTCGATTCCCGGCGGCGCGCTCGCGCGCCCGTTCGTGACGCATCACAACGCGCTCGACATCCCCTTGTACATGCGCGTGGCCCCCGAGCTGTACCTCAAGCGGCTGACCGTCGGCGGGATCGAGCGTGTGTTCGAGATCAACCGGAATTTCCGCAATGAGGGGATGTCGGCGCAGCACAATCCCGAGTTCACGATGCTCGAGTTCTACTGGGCGTACGCCGACTATTTGGACCTAATGGGGTTGACCGAAGAGCTGCTGGGCGATGTCGCCCGTCAGGCCGCCGGCGCCGAGGTGGTGCCGTACGGCGACCACACGGTGTCATTGACGCCCCCGTTCCGCCGTGTGTCGCTCCGCGAGGCGGTTCGGGCGGCCGCGTCGGCACGGTTGAACCGGGTGGTCGATCCTGGCGAGCTGCGCTCACGGGACCGCGCGGCGGGGCTTGCCTCGGAGCTGGATGTGGCCGTCACGCCGGCGATGGGGGCCGGCGCCGTGACGATGAAGCTGTTCGAGCATCTGTGCGAGGGCGACCTCGTGCAGCCGACCTTCGTCTACGACTTTCCGACCGAGGTGTCGCCGCTCTCGAAGCAGAAGGCCGACGACCCCGAGACGGTCGAGCGGTTCGAGCTGTATGTGGCCGGGTTCGAGCTCGCCAACGCCTTCAGCGAGCTCAACGATCCGGCAGAGCAGCAGCGACGGTTCGAGGAGCAGCTGCGGCAGCGCGCGGGCGGCGACGACGAAGCGCACGCGATGGACGAGGATTACGTGCGCGCGCTCGAGTACGGCATGCCGCCGGCCGCCGGTGAGGGCATCGGCATCGACCGCCTGATCATGCTGCTGACCAACAGCCACTCGATCCGGGACGTGATCCTGTTCCCGCTGATGAGGCCAAAATAGGTGGTAGGTGGTAGCTGGTAGCCGTACGTGGCTACCGGCTACCGGCTACTGGCTGACCACATGTCTTTCGAGCTCTTCATCGCCCTCCGCTACCTCCTTGCGCGCCGCAAGCAGGCGTTCATCTCGCTGATCTCGCTGATCTCGACGATCGGCGTCGCGGTCGGAGTCATGGCGCTCGTCATCGCGCTGGCGCTCATGACGGGTCTTCAGGGCGAGCTGCGCGATCGCATCCTCGGATCGACGGCGCACGTCTATGTCTGGAAGTCGGGCGGCATCGAGGACTACCGGGCGGAGGTGGCGCGCCTCTCCCGGATCGACGGCGTCATCGGCGCCGGCCCCGCGATTCTCGGCAAGGCGCTGATCTCGACCGATCGGGGCGACGCCTTCATCAGCCTCAAAGGGATCGACCCGGCGCTCGAGCCGAATGTCACCGACATCGAGCGCGCGATGCAGCGCGGCAGTCTCGGGGCGCTGGCGCCGGCAACCGACGACGACCTGCCCGGCATTCTGCTGGGCCGCAATCTCGCCGAGCAGCTCGGTGTCGCCGTCGGTGACACGGTGACCCTGCTGACCCCGCAGGGGACGCTGTCGCCGATGGGCATGATTCCACGCAGCCGGCGGGTACGCGTAGCGGGGATCTATACGCTCGGGCTGTATGAATTCGACGCGGCGTACGGGTTCGTCTCGCTCGAGTTCGCCCAGCGGCTGCTCGGCAAAGCCGCACCCGATCTGATCGAGCTGCGCGTGGCCGACATCGAAGACGCCCCGTCGATCTCGAGCCGGGTGCCGCGCGAGCTCGGCGGCGACTACGTGAGCCAGGACTGGGCCGACATGAACGAGGCGCTCTTTTCGGCGCTCTGGCTCGAGAAGATGGCGATCTCCATCACGATCGGCCTCATCGTGATGGTGGCTGCGCTCAACATCATTGCCTCCCTGGTCCTGCTCGTCATGGAGAAGAGCCGCGACATTGCCATCCTGAAGACCATGGGCACCTCGCCGAGACGCGTCATGACGATCTTCATGCTGCAGGGCCTCGTCATCGGCGTGGTCGGCACGACGGCCGGGGCCTCCGCCGGCCTCGCGCTCTGCTGGGTGCTCGATCGATACCGGTTGATTCAGATCCCGATGGACGTCTATCAGATCGCCTACGTCCCGTTCGTCGTGCAGCCGCTCGACTTCGCCGTCGTCGTCATCTCGGCGATCGTCATCTGCTTCCTGGCCACGATCTATCCCTCCCGCCAGGCGTCGCGCCTGGATCCCGTGCAGGCGCTTCGATTCGAGTGATCGACCCGAATTGACATGCCGCTCGTCACTGCCCGCGCGCTGAACAAGTCCTACAAGGTCGGCGCGCAGCGCATTCACGTGCTGCGCGATCTCGATCTCGACGTGGCGGCAGGGGAGATGGTGGCGATTGTCGGCGCGTCCGGGGTCGGCAAGAGCACGCTGCTGCACTTGCTCGGGGGGCTCGATCGGTCCGATTCCGGCGCGGTGCGGATTGCGGATGCCGATCTGGCGACGCTGCCCGATCAGCAGCTGGTCGAGTTCCGCAACCGGCACGTCGGGTTCGTGTTCCAGTTCCATCACCTGCTGCCGGAGTTCGACGCGGCCGAGAACGTCGCGATGCCGATGCGCATCGCCCGGCTGCCGCGCGATGCGGCACGCGCGCGTGCCGTCGAGCTGCTGGAGCGCGTCGGCCTGGGCGAGCGGCTGAAGCACCGGCCGGGGATGCTCTCGGGGGGAGAACAGCAGCGCGTCGCGGTCGCACGCGCCCTCGTGATGAAGCCATCATTGCTGCTGGCCGACGAGCCGACCGGCGACCTGGACGAGAACACGGCCGACGCCCTGCATCACCTGCTACGCGAGATGCACGCCGAGCACGGCCTCACGTCGGTCATGGCCACGCACAACCCGCGGCTCGCGGGCGCCTGCGATCGCGTGCTGCGGCTGGAGCAGGGCAGGTTGCACCCGGCGTAACCGGCGGGTCCGCCGGTCGATGCGATTGAGTCTCCGGCGGCACCCGCCCCACGACATAGGTGTGGGGGTGAGTCTCCGGTTGCACCCGCCCCACGTTTCATGCGTGGGGCGGGTGCCGCGGCGAGTGTCATTCGCATCGAGCCGCGGACCTGACACTTCCGGCCAGTTCAGATCCGAATCAAATCTTCAGCTGACAGCAGGTCTGATCCCAGGTACGGGTACTCTCCAGGGGTGGATGACAGTCCCGCCCGGACCGGATTCCAGACGATGTAGCGCGCCACTTCTCTGACGTCAGTGTCGCTTCGCAGGACCCGGTCGTAATATCCCTCATCCCAGAGCCGGTGTTCGTTTGTGCGCGAGTACACCTGCCCGCTGCGTTGTTTCGTGCGCTTGACGAACCGCCGTACATCGGACTCCAGCGTTGTGCCTTCGACCAGCAGATGCACATGGTCGGGCATCAGGCAGTACGCAAGAATTGCAAACCTTTCCCGGCGAGCAGTACGACGAAGATGCCATAGGACCATCGCCGTCACATCCGGATTCTGGAAGTACTTCCGTCGCTCGAATGTACCGAACGTCAGGAAATAGCGATATTGACCCCGATAGTCGAAGCCTGAGACGCGCGGCGGGCGAGCCATGAGGAGGACGATGGTCGCAATGCTCGTGCCCGGCGGGTCCGCCAGTCGATGCGATCGAGCCTCCGGCGGGACCCGCCCCACGACCACGTACGTGGGCCGGGTGCCACGGCGAGCATGTGGCCATTGAGCCGTGGACCCGGCGACCTCGGATCTACAGCGCCGCGGGCTCCCGGTTGAGCCCCGCCATCTCGAAGAGCACCGCGCCAAGCGCCGCGTAGTCGTCGTTGGCGTGTCCGGCCGCCATCGTGGCCTCGACGAGTTGCTGCACGACGGCGCTCACCGGGGCCGGGCTGTGATACGCGGCCAGTGTGGAGGCCACGATGCGGAAGTCTTTCGCGTAGAGCGCGGTTCGGAAGCCGGGTTTGTAGTTGCCGGTGAGCATCCGCTCCCCATGAACTTCGAGCACCCGGCTGGCCGCAAAGCCGCCCAGCAGCGCCTGGCGCACTTTGGCTGGGTCCACGCCGGCCTTGCGCGCCAGCGCGAAAAGCTCGGCCACGACCGCCAGTGCGCCGCCGATCGCCATCTGATTGCAGACCTTGCAAATCTGTCCCGCCCCCGACTCGCCGATGAGGACGATGCGCTCGGGGTTGCCCATGGCCTCGAGGATCGGCGTGACGGTCATGAACGCCGCCTCGTTGCCGCCCACCATGATCGAAAGCGTCGCGTTGACCGCCCCGATCTCCCCGCCGCTGACCGGCGCATCCAGCATCGCGGCCCCGAGTGCCGCCGCGCGCTGCGCCAGACGGCGCGCGGTGAGCGGGGCGATCGTGCTCATGTCGATCAGAATCGTGGCAGGCGTCAGTGCGCTGAAGACCCCATCGGGGCCTTCAAGGACCTGCTCGACGTCAGGCGAGTCCGGCAGCATCGTGATGATGCGCGTGGACCGGCGGGCCACCTCCGCCGGGGAGGATGCCCGCGCGGCGCCGGCCTCGACGAGCGCATCGACCGGCGCGCGGCTGCGGCTGTGCACGACGAGCGGCCAACCCGCCTTGAGCAGATGGAGCGCCATGGGCCGTCCCATGACGCCCAGACCAATGAATCCAACGGTATCTCTCATGCGTCCAAAGTATAGGAGGGAGCGGCGGAAGGCGGGGCATGTGCCCGAGGCGTCGCTCGAAACCTAATTCCGAGAGTCACTTAGCGAGCATCAGCCGTTGGTGACGCCAGCGCTTTGCCTTATAATGACCAGCGAGACGTCTCAGGTGTTCTCACCATTCCTTTAACCCTTAGGCGGGCCGGATGTTCGAACGCTACACGGAACGAGCACGACGAGTTCTCTTCTTCGCCCGCTACGAAGCCAGCCAGCTCGGGAGCATCTCCATTGAGACCGAGCATCTCCTGCTCGGCCTGATCCGGGAAGGGAAGGGGCTGACCAGCCGCATCTTCGCGCGCTCGCATCTGTCGCTCGAAAACATCCGGAAGGAGATCGAAGGCCGCACCGTGTTCCGCGAGAAGGTGTCGACGTCGGTCGAGATCCCCTTCAGTGCGGAAACGAAGCGCGTGCTGCAGTTCGCCGCCGAAGAGGCCGATCGCCTCCTGCACAACTACATCGGCACGGAGCATCTGCTGCTGGGCATCCTCCGCGAGGAGCGATCGGTGGCCGCGTCCATCCTGATGGAAAAGGGGATGCGCCTCCACACCGTCCGCGAGGACATCGTCCAGCTCCTCAACGAGAAGACCACGCTGACGCGGGTGAAGGAGACGCCGCTGCTCGCCGAGTTCAGCCGCGACCTGAGCGAAGCGGCGATGAAGAACCAGCTCGACCCGCTCGTCGGGCGCGAGTACGAGCTCGAGCGCGTGCAGCAGGTACTCTGCCGCCGGACCAAGAACAACGCGGTGCTCATCGGGGAGCCCGGCGTCGGCAAGACCGCCATCGTCGAGGGGCTCGCCCAGAAGATCGTCTACGGCGACGTCCCGCACTTCCTCGCCGACAAGCGGATTCTGGCGCTCGACATCTCGCTCATCGTGGCGGGCACCAAGTATCGCGGGCAGTTCGAGGAGCGCCTCAAGGCGATCATGAAGGAGCTCACCGAGAACCCGAACATCATCGTGTTCATCGACGAGCTCCACACGCTGGTCGGCGCCGGGTCGGCGGAAGGTTCGCTCGACGCCGCCAACATTCTCAAGCCGGCGCTCTCGCGCGGCGAGATCCGCTGCATCGGCGCGACGACGCCCGCCGAGTACCGGAAGTACATCGAGAAGGATCGCTCGCTCGAGCGCCGCTTCCAGGCGATCAAGGTCGACCCGCCCGCCGAGAAGGAGACGATCGAGATCCTGATGGGCGTGAAGGATCGCTACGAGGAGTTCCATCACGTCGAGTACACGCCCGAGGCAATCGAGGCGGCGGTCTATCAGTCCAGCCGGTACATCACCGATCGCTTCCTGCCTGACAAGGCGATTGATCTCGTCGATGAGGCGGGCGCCAGGGCCAAGCTGAAAGAAGCCGGGTACAGCGAGGAGTTCGGCGAGATCAACAAGAGCATCCGCGTGGCAGTGGAGCAGATGGAGAATGCCGTCTCGCAGAAGGACTTCGAGCGCGCGCAGTTCTACCGCGAGCAGGAGGTCTCGGCGCGCGAGAACCTGCAGTTCGTGCGCGAGAAGTTCGAGGTGAAGTCGAGCGCGCGCCGCATCGTCGTCAACAAGACCGACATCGACGAGGTGGTGTCGAAGTGGACCGGCGTGCCGATCGCGTCGATCAACCAGGACGAGAGCGACAAGCTGCTGCGGATGGAGGCCGATCTGCACCGGCGGGTGATCAGCCAGGAGAAGGCGATCTCGGCGATCGCGCGCGCCATCCGGCGCTCGCGGGCGGGGCTGAAGAACCCGAACCGGCCCGTCGGCAGCTTCATCTTCCTGGGACCGACCGGCGTCGGCAAGACGGAGCTGGCGCGGGCGCTGGCCAACTTCCTCTTCGGCAGCGACAACGCGCTCATCCGCTTCGATATGTCCGAGTACATGGAGAAGCACTCGGTCTCGAAGCTCATCGGCTCGCCGCCCGGCTACGTGGGCCACGAGGAGGGCGGGCAGCTCACCGAGAAAGTGAAGCGCAACCCGTACTCCGTCGTCCTGCTGGACGAGATCGAGAAGGCGCACCCCGACATCTTCAACATCCTGCTGCAGGTGTTCGAGGACGGCCATCTCACCGACGGACTCGGCAATCGGGTGAACTTCAAGAACTCGATCATCATCATGACGTCGAACATCGGCGCTCGCTTCATCCAGAAGAAGGCGTCGCTCGGCTTCCAGTCGAGCGACGCGGGCACGATCGACAAGAACGTCACGGAGATGGTGCTCGGCGAGGTCAAGCGGACGTTCAACCCCGAGTTCATCAACCGCATCGACGAGATCATCGTCTTCGAGGCGCTGACCGACGACGACCTGCGGCGGATCATGGCGCTGCTGGTCGATCAGCTGAACGCGAATCTCAACGACCGCCGGATCAAGATCGCGCTGTCGCCCGAGGTGATCGACTGGATCATCGACATCACCTGCAAGGACCGGTCGTACGGGGCGCGCCCGCTGCGCCGTGCGATCCAGCGGTACGTCGAGGACCCGCTCTCCGAAGAGTTGATTCGCGGCAACCTGCGCGACGGCGACGTCGAGGTGTACCTCGAGCAGGGCCAGCTGGCCTACCGGTCGGCCGGAGAGCTGACGGCCGGGCGGAAGCTTTCGTAGGGCCGGCGGGTCCGCGGCTCGAGGGGGTGTCCCTCGCCGCGAAACCCGCCCCACACACCCCTTTTGGTACGTGGGGCGGGTCCGCCGGAGACCCGATCGCATCGACCGGCGGACCCGCCGGCCGGCAAGCCGTTTGCTGGTCCCTTCCGTCTAAAATTCTGTACACTAAGACGTTTTGAGGATTCACATGAAGTGGATGGCTAGCTCCGGCGTACTTGCGGCCGCGCTGCTCCTTGGCGTCGCCGCGTCGGCGGCCGCGCAGGCGCCTACGCCTCTGGCTTCCGCCTCCGCTCAAGCTCCGGCGGACAGGTCGGCGGCCCAGGGGACGCCTGCGCCGCCGATTTTTTGCGGCGCATCCGTGCCGCCGCCCGCCAACCTGCCTCCAGCGGGTTCGGAACCGGTTCTGTGGCTGATCGGCCCCTGCTTTCCGGCTCAGGGGAACGTTTCGACCATCGAGCCGCAAACCTACCTCTATTACATGGAGCTGACGAAGAAGGTCAGCCAGCCCTCGCAGAACATCTGGACGCCGTGGACCGAAGAGTTGGAGCAGATCGCGATCGCGGACCACAGGCGCCTCTGGGCGACGAACTTCCTGTTCGACCTGTCGATTCAGGTGGACGACTACATCTTCTCCAACGGGGTCGTCGGCAAGCTGGTGACCTACAACATCGAAGAGCGCGAGCGCGTCAAGATCGTGAACTACGACGGCAGCAAGGAGATCGACCGCGCCAAGGTCGACGAGCAGCTGCGCGCGCGCGGGATCGAGCTCAGGCTCGATTCGTTCCTGGATCGCGGCGCGGTCCGGCGGATCGAAGGCGTGCTGCGGGAGATGATGGCCGAGAAGGGCTTCACCAACGCCGAGGTGTCGCACACGGTCACGGCGGTGGCGGGCGGGCCCAAGCTCGTGAACGTGACCTTCCATGTCGGCGAAGGCCCGAAGCTGAAGATCCGGCAGATCGAATTCGTCGGCAACTCCGCCAAGAGCGATCGCACGCTCCGGCGCCGGATGAAGGACAACAAGACGCCGAATCCTTTCTGGGGCTGGATCACGCGCGGTGGCACGTACAAGGCGGACAAGTTCGAGACCGACGCCGATCTCATCGTCAGCTACTACCGCAACGAAGGCTACGTGCGCGCGCAGGTGGGGCAGCCCGAGATCCGGACGCTCGAGGACGCGAGGGACGGAAAGACGCGATGGATTCAGCTCCGCATTCCGGTGACGGAAGGGGCGCGGTATCGCGTCGGCGAATTCGCCGTCGACGGCAACAAGGTGGTGCGGAGCGAGGCGCTGCGGCCGCTCTTCGAGGTCCAGACCGGCGAGTGGTACAACGAGAAGAAGATCCGCGATGGACTCATCAAGGCCCGTGAAATCTACGGCGCCGGCGGCTACATGGAATTCACCGGCTTCCCCGATCTCAAGCTGAGC
>MEKU01000026.1:0-48411 GCA_001767195.1 Acidobacteria bacterium RIFCSPLOWO2_02_FULL_67_21 | reverse complement strand
CGGCCCTCGTCGTCGCCCCCGAAGGGCCGCCGACCGCCGACGTCACGATGCGCGTGCAGGAAGGGACCCAGTATTTCGTCAATCGGATTACCTTCGTCGGCAACACCACGACGCGCGACAACGTCATCCGGCGCGAGATGCGGCTCGTCGAGGGTGCGGTGTTCAACACCGAGGCGCTCAAGTACAGCGTGCGGCGGCTGAATCAGCTCGGCTACTTCGAGCAGATCAACGAGCAGGACCAGCAGGCGATCAAGACGGAGAAGGCGGCCGACCGCGAGAACCAGATGGACGTCACGCTCACGCTGAAGGAGCAGAACCGCAACCAGCTGACCTTCGGCGCCGGCGTGTCGCAGTACGAAGGCGTCTTCGGCCAGCTGGCGTTCCAGACGGCCAACTTCCTCGGCCGCGGCGAGAGCCTGACGCTGTCGCTGCAGGCCGGCGACCGCGCGCAGAACTACCAGCTGGCGTTCACCGAGCCGTTTCTCTTCGAGCGCAACATCACGGCCGGCTTCGACGTCTTCAAGCGTTCGCTGCAGTACATCGGCTACTACACGCAGAAGTCGACCGGCGGCAACATCATGACGGGCTTCCCGGTGGCCGATTTCAGCCGGGTCTTCGTCCAGTACGCGTACGAAGCGACCAGGATGTCGGACCTCAACGAGGCCTTCATCGATCCGAACTGCTTCCTGCGCGAGGGCGGCTGCACGACCATTTCGCTCACCGACCTGTCGACGATCAACGCCGACACGCTCGAGAACCTGCGGCGGAACCCTTTCGTGTTCGATTCGCTGCTCCTCGGCGCGGGCGGGCGGCGGACGGTCAGCAAGATCGTGCCGAGCTTCGTGCACAACACGGTGGACAACCCCATTTTCCCGAATGTGGGCGAGCGGCTGACCCTCTCGATCGACCTGGCGATGCTCGGGGGCAACACGCAGTTCTACAAGCCGCGCGTCGAGGGCATCAAGTTCTTCCGCCACACGTCGCGGACCTCGATCGGCTTCCGCGGCCTGTACGAGTTCATCGCCCCGGTCGGCGACACCACGACGCTCCCGATCTTCGAGAAGCTGTACATGGGCGGCGAGTACACCATCCGCGGCTTCGACATCCGGTCGGTGGGACCGTCCGATCCGACCACCGGCCTGGTGCTCGGCGGCAACAAGAGCCTGCTCTTCAATGCCGAGTACCTGTTCTCGATCGTCTCGCAGGTCAGGCTGATTGCCTTCTATGATGCGGGCCAGGTGGCCGACGACCGGCAGCCGTTTGCGATGAAGAACTTCCGGACCTCGACGGGCGCCGAGGTGCGCTTCTTCATGCCGGTGCTGAACGTGCCGTTCCGGCTGATCTTCGCCGCGAACCCGCAGCGCGCGGGCGTGCTCGACAACAGCTTCCGTCCCGCGAAGAACTTCACGTTCCGGTTTGCGGTAGGGTCAACATTCTAAGGCGGGTCTAAAGACCCGCCTCTACGTGTGTAGAGGCGGACCTTCAGGTCCGCCTAATGCGAAAGGACGACGACTGATATGAGAGTGTTCATTGGTGCCGTGGCGCTGTCCCTGACGCTGGCAACGGGACCGGCCTCGGCCTCCCAGGCTGCCGCGGGTCAGACGCCCGCCGCCCCTGCGCCCGCCGCGCAGGCACCCGCGCCGCAGGTCCAGCGGCCGTTTCCCACCGGCACGAAATACGCCTTCGTCAACATCCAGCGTATTGCGACCGAGTCGGCCGAAGGCAAGGTGTCGACGGCCAAAGTGTCGGCGCTCAACCAGCAGAAGGTCGCCGAGCTGAACGAGAAGAACAAGGCGCTCCAGGGTGCGCAGCAGAAGCTGGAGGCCGGCGCGTCCGTCATGAGCCCGACCGCCGCCGCGCAGCTCCAGAAGGAGGTCGAGCGCATGCAGATCGACATCCAGCGCTTCACGGAAGACGCGCAGCAGGACGTCAATACGCTGCAGGCGCAGCTCCAAGAGGAATTTCAGCGGCGCCTCTCGCCGGTCATCGATGCCATCGCCAGCGAGAAGGGGCTGCATCTTCTGTTCAGCGTCGTGGACAGCGGTCTGGTGTGGGCGGATCCGTCGCTCGACATCACGACCGAGGTGATCCAGAAGTTCGATGCGATGGCCAAGCCGGCCGCCGCGGCGTCCGCGCCGAAGCCGGCGCCGGCGGCCGCCGCGCCCAAGCCCGCGCCGGCCGCTCCGCCGAAGCCGGCGAACTGAGCGCGCCGCGAACCGTCGCGACGCGAGCACATAGAAGGGGTGAACGACAGGTTCTCTGTGGCGATAGACCTCCCCGCCCTCCTCGACCGCGTCTTCTATCGTTATCCCTCGTTCCTGATCGATACGGTCGCCGAGCACGATCCCGGCGTCCGGCTCGTGGCGGTCAAGAACGTGACGGTCAACGAAGAGTTCTTCCAGGGGCACTTTCCCGGCTCGCCGCTGATGCCCGGGGTGCTGATGATCGAGGCGCTGACGCAGGTGGCCGCCGTGCTGCTGCTCGAGCGGTCGGACGCGCCTGGAACCGCCCGCGTCTGGCTCCGGGGGGTCGACAACGCCAAGTTCCGGCGGCAGGTCGTGCCCGGCGATCGACTCCGGCTGGAAGTGGCGCTCGGGCGCACCCGGTCGCGGCTGGCGCGGGCGCGCGCGATCGCACACGTGGACGAGCAGATGGTCGCCGAGGCGGACCTGCTGCTCGCCATCGATCCCGGCGCGGCGTATATCGATCCGACCGCGCACGTGCATCCGTCGGCCCGGGTCGGCGCCGCCGCGACCATCGGCCCGCACTGCCAGATCGGCCCGGAGGTCGCGATCGGGGCCCGCTGTCAGATCGGCGCCTCGGTCGTGATCGACGGCTGGACCGAGATCGGCGACGACACACGGATCTACCCGATGGCGTCGATCGGTCTGGCCCCGCAGGATCTCAAGTACAAGGGCGAGCGGACCAGGCTCACCATCGGCCGCGGCAACACCTTCCGCGAATTCGTGACCATCAACCGCGGCACGCTCGGCGGCGGCGGGCAGACCACCATCGGCGACCACAACCTGTTCATGGCGTACGTGCACGTGGCCCACGACTGCCACATCGGCCATCACACCATCTTCGGCAACGGCGCGACGCTGGGCGGCCACGTGGACGTGGAGGACTTCGCCACCGTCAGCGCCTATTCGGGCGTACATCAGTTCTGCCGCGTCGGCCGCCACGCGTACGTGGGCGGCTACTCGGTGATTACGAAGGACGCGCTGCCGTTCGGTAAGTCGGTGGGCAACCGCGCGCGGATGTACGGGCTGAACACGATCGGCCTGGCGAGGCGGGGCTTCACCGCCGACACCATCAGCCAGCTCAAGCGCGCGTACCGGTATCTGCTCCAGTCGAAGCTGAACACGTCGCGCGCGCTCGTGCAGATCGAGCGGGATGCGAGCCTGGCGTCGCCCGAGGTCCGCTATCTCGTGGACTTCATCCGCACGTCCCAGCGCGGTGTGATTCTGCGCCGGCCGAGCCGGCGCACCGAGGAGCTGGTGGCAGATGAATGAGATTTACGAATTTACGAATTTACGAATTGACGGATTGTGCGGCGTGGATCAAATTCGTAAATCCGTAAATTCGTAGATTCGGCAATGCATATTGGGCTTATCGCGGGCAACGGTCGCTTCCCGTTCCTGGTTCTCGACGCGGCGCGCGCGCAGGGGTACGACGTCACGATCATCGCGGCGACGGAAGAGACGTGTCCGGAGCTGACCGACGCCGCCGCGCGGCATGCGGCGCCCATCCACTGGATCTCGCTCGGGCAGCTCCGCGCCTGCATCGATCTGCTGAAGGCGGCCGGCGTCACCCATGCCGTGATGGCCGGGCAGGTCAAGCACAACAAGATCTTTTCCAGCGGCATCGTCCCCGACATGCTGTTCCTCAGCGTGCTCAGGCAGCTGGTGTCGAAGAATACCGATGGCGTCATCGGCGCCGTTGCCCGGGTGCTCGGCCAGCACGGGATCGAGGTCATGGACTCGACGGCGCTCCTGGAGCCGCTGCTGGCCGGGCCCGGCGTGCTGACGCGCCGCGCGCCGACCGCCGACGAGCAGAACGACCTGGCGTTCGGCTATCGGATGGCGGATACGATTGCCGGCCTGGATGTCGGCCAGACGGTGGCCGTCAAGCAGCAGGCCGTCGTGGCGGTCGAGGCGATGGAAGGGACCGACGAGGTCATTGCGCGGGCCGGGCGCCTTGCCGGTGCCGGATGCGTGATCGTCAAGGTCGCCAAGCCGCGCCAGGACATGCGCTTCGACGTGCCGGTCGTCGGTGTGGCGACGATTGAGGCGATGAAGGCGGCCGGGGCCGCGGTGCTGTCGGTGGATGCCGGGCGCGCGCTCGTGATCGACGGGGATGCGGTAATGGCCGCGGCGGACAGTGCAGGAATCTCAATCGTTGGCCGGGCCTCCAGATGAACAGGCTTCGTGTCGCAGTCATCGGGGTCGGTCATCTCGGCCAGCATCACGCCCGCATCCTGGCGGCCATGCCCGACGTCGAGCTCGTGGGGGTCGCCGACATCGATGCGGCGCGCGCCGGCACCATTGCCGCGAAGTACGGCACCGCCGCTTTTTCGAGGGGCGGTGACCTGATCGGCCGCGTCGACGCGGTGTGCGTGGCGACGCCGACGGTGTCGCACGTCGAGGTGGCGCTTCCGTTCCTCGCGCAGGGGACCGCGGTGCTCGTCGAGAAGCCGCTGGCGTCGGGGCTGGCCGAGGCCGATCGGATCGTGGCGGCCGCCGCCGCGCGCGGGGCCGTGCTCGCCACCGGCCACACCGAGCGCTTCAACCCGGCAGTGACGGCCGCGCTGCCGCTTGTCGCGTCGCCGCGGTTCGTGGAGGTCCACCGGCTGGGAACGTTCCCCGAGCGCAGCCTCGACATCGACGTGGTGTTCGACCTGATGATTCACGATCTCGACATCCTGCTCACGACGGTCGGATCGCCGGTGGCCGCTGTGGAGGCGGTCGGCGTGAACGTGCTGACGCCGAAGGTCGATATCGCCAACGCCCGGATCCGGTTCGACTCGGGCTGCATTGCCAACGTGACCGCCAGCCGGATCAGCCGCGACCGGGTGCGGAAGGCGCGATTCTTCCAGCAGGATGCCTACATCTCCATCGACTACGCGGCGCAGGAGCTCGAGATGTATCGCCTCGTGGCCTCGAACGGCGGACGGCCGTCCATCGAGGGTGGGCCGGTGGATGTCGCGCACGACGAGCCGCTGCGGCGGGAGCTGGCCGATTTCGTGGCCGCGGTGAGGGAGGGGCGCCGGCCGGTCGTCACCGGCGCTGACGGCCGCGCGGCGCTGGAGCTCGCCACGCGCGTGGCGGAGTTGATGTAGATGGAGATGGCACCCGCTCTCGATCGCCTGCTCGAGCGGGTCGGCGCCGGCGAGCGGCTCTCGGCCGCCGAGATCGCGGATCTCGCGGCCACGCCCGACATCCTGGCGCTCGGCATGATGGCCGACACCGTCCGACGGCGGCTGCACGGTACCCGCGTGACCTACCTGCGCGTCGCCGGCTGCGCCTTCGACGCGTCGTTTGCCGAGTGCGTGCCGCCGGCGGCGCGCGAGATTCGGATCGGCGGCGCGCCCGGCACGCTGGCCGTCGCCGTCGCCGCCGTGCGCAGCGCGAGGGCGATTGCCGGCGAGCGGACGGTGTCGGGCTTCTCCTGGCCGGACGTGGAGGCGCTGGCCGCACGGGGCCGCACGGCACTGCCGGACGCGCTGCGGGAATTGCGCGCTGCGGGGCTCGACGCGCTCGCCGAAGTGCCGATCGATGGCGTGACCGACCTGGACGCCGTGGTCGCGGTGCTGGCGGAGACCGGCTTCGAGCGCCTGCGGCTGACCTGCGCGCAGGCGCCCCCCGCCGAGCGAACGGCGCTGCTGCTGCGCGCCGCGGCGGCTCAGGACCGGGCCGGCGGTATCCACGTGCTGAACCCTCTCCCCACGGTCGTGACGTCCGCGCGGCCGACGACCGGATACGAGGACGTAAAGGCCGTCGCGCTGGCCCGGCTGGCCGCGCCCAACATTCCCACCATTCAGGTCGACTGGCTGCGCTATGGGCCGAAGCTGGCGCAGGTGGCGCTGACCTTTGGCGCCGACGATCTCGACAACGTGACCGCTTCCGACGCCGCGCCTGACGGCCACAGGCGCGCGCCCGTGCAGGAGGTCCGCCGCAACATCGAGGCGGCGGCGCTCTCGCCCGCCGAGCGCGACGGGCGCTTCAACGTGATATGAGCCAACTGCCAACTCCCAGCTTCCCAACTTCCAACGGTGGGTGTTGGCCGCTTTGGGAGTTGGGAGTGTGAACCCCGTCCGGTTGGGCGCGGTCGGCTATCTGAACGCCCGGCCGCTGACGTGGGCGCTCGACCGCGCTCCCGAACGCTGGCAGATCCGGTACGACGTGCCATCGGTGTGCGCCGCGCTGCTGCACGCCGGAGAGGTGGACCTCGGGCTGATCCCCTCGATCGAGTACCTGAGCGCCTCGGATTACCGGTTCGTCCCCGGCGTCGGGGTCGGGTCGCGCGGTCCGGTGGCCTCCGTCGCGCTCTTTTCGCGCGTCCCGGTCGCGTCGATTCGGCGGATTGCGGCCGACACCAGCTCGCGGACGTCGGTCGCCCTGCTGAAGGTGCTGTGCCGCCACCGGTTCCGGATCGCGCCCGAGCTGGTGCCGCACGGGCCCGATCTGCAGGCCATGCTGCGCGGGTTCGACGCCGCGCTGCTGATTGGCGATCCGGCGCTGGACGCCGACCATGCGGCACTCGGCGCTCAGAAGGTGGACCTCGGTGAGGAATGGACGGCGATGACCGGGCTGCCCTTCATCTACGCTGCCTGGGCCGGACGTCCCGGCGCCGTGGACGACGGGGATGTGGCGGCGCTGCAGGCGGCGCAGGTCGAAGGCACCGCGTCGACCGACGCGATCGCCGAGGAATACGGCGCCGGCGATCCGGCGGCGACGGCGCGGGCCGCGGTCTATCTACGCCATAATGTCCGGTACGGCCTCGGTCCCGAAGAGGCGGCGGGACTGCAGACTTTCCTCGACTACGCCGTGGAGATCGGTGCGGCGCCGCGCCGGCGCGGCCTGGAATTCTTCTGATGGTGGAACGGCTCATCGCCCGGGCGGCCGACGACGCGCGGATCACGCGCGAGCAGGCGCTCGCGCTCTATCGTCAGGCGCCCACTCTCGCGCTCGGGCGGGCGGCCGACGCCATCCGCGCGCGCAAACATCCGGGCCGGATCGTCACCTACATCATCGATCGCAACGTGAACTACACGAACGTGTGCCTCGCGCGGTGCAATTTCTGCGCGTTCTACCGCCCGGTCGGCTCCGCCGAGGGCTATGTGCTCGGCTTCGAGGAGATCTTCCGCAAGATCGATGACACCGTTGCGGTCGGGGGCAATCAGCTGCTGCTGCAGGGCGGCCACAACCCGGACCTGCCGATTGACTGGTACGAGGATCTCTTCCGGGCCGTCAAGGCGCGCTATCCCGCGTTCAGGCTTCACGCGCTGTCTCCGCCTGAGGTGCTGCACATCTCGCGGATCAATCGCATTCCGGTTCCCGATGTCATTGCACGCCTGGTCGCCGCGGGCCTCGACAGCATCCCCGGCGGCGGCGCGGAGATTCTCGTCGACCGCGTGCGCCGGCTGTTGAACTGCTACAGCAAGGCGTCGGCCGACGAATGGCTCGACGTCATGCGCCAGGCCCATCGCGCCGGGCTCCGCTCGACGGCGACGATGATGTACGGGTCGGTCGAGACGGATGAGGAGCGGGTCGAGCATCTCTTCCGGCTGCGCGATCTGCAGGACGAAACCCGCGGGTTCACGGCGTTCATCACCTGGAGCTATCAGCCGGAGCACACCGAGCGCGGGGGAACCGAGGCTACCGGCGTCGAGTACCTGCGGACGCTCGCGCTGGCGCGGCTGGTGCTCGACAACTTCGACAACCTGCAGGCCTCCTGGGTGACGCAGGGTGGAAAGGTCGGCCAGCTCAGCCTCGCCTACGGCGCCAACGACATGGGCAGCGTCATGATCGAGGAGAACGTCGTCCGCGCGGCCGGCGCGAGCTACTGCATGGACGAAGTGGAGATCGTGACCAACATCGAGGATGCCGGCTTCATCCCGAAGCGCCGCAACATGCACTACGAGATCCTGGGCGATCCGATCTTCCGCGAGCGCGACCTCCCGCGGATGCTCGCGCTCGGCACGGCCCGCGCCGAGGGGGACGCCTCCCTGCCCGAGGAGCTGCAGCGATACCAGGCTCGCAGCCGCGCCGGCAAGCAGCTGCGGTTGGCGCACTGAGACGGGCCGCTCCGATCCGGTACGTAGTGCCGGGCTTCAGCCCGGCTAAAGCCGGGCACTACGTCGGTTATGCAACCGCTTCTGGCGAAACTCTGTGCCTCTGTGTCTCTGTGGCTCGTGATCACATGACCGTCTTCCGCGCGGCGTGGGTTCTGCCGATCGCCTCGCCGCCCATGCGCGACGGCTGGGTGGCCGTTGAGGGCGGATCGATTGCCGGCGTCGGCCGTGGCGCGAAGCCCGATGCGATCGATCTGGGCGACGCCGCGATCCTTCCCGCCCTCGTCAACGCGCACACGCATCTCGAGCTGTCGTATCTGCGCGGCTGCGTTCCTCCCGCCGGCCGGTTCGTCGACTGGATTCGCGCCGTCATGGCGGCGCGCCGGGAGTATCCGGATCCGCAGGATCGACGGATCCTTGGCGCCGCGCGGGCTGCGCTCGGCGAGGCGAAGGCCAGCGGTACGGGACTGCTGGGGGATATCAGCAACACGCTCGTCACCGTGACGCTGCTGGAGGAGGCGGGCGTCTCCGCCCGTGTGTTCTACGAGCTCCTCGGCTTCAATGCCGACGATCCGGCCGGTTGCGTGCGGACGGCCCGTGGGGCGCTCGGCGCGCTGGGCGACGGGTCAGGCCGTGTCCGGGTGAGCCTGGCGCCACACGCGCCCTACTCGGTGGCGCCCGGGTTGTTTACGGCGCTTCGCCGGGACCTGGATGCCCACCCGTCCGAGGTCACGAGCGTGCACCTGGCCGAGTCCAGAGAAGAGACCGAATTCCTGCAGGCCGGCACCGGCGTGTGGCGTGAGCTCCTGAGCGAGCTCGGCGTCCTTCCTGACGGCTGGCAGCCGCCCGGGCTGTCGACTGTGGCGTACCTGACGACCCTCGGCTTCCTCGACTCGCGCGTCCTGGCCGTGCACGCGGTGCAGTGCACCGGCAACGATCTGGCCGCCCTGAAGGCGCTGGGCGCGACGGTTGTCTCGTGCCCCCGCAGCAATCGCTGGGTGGGTGCCGGCGATCCTCCGCTCGACGCGTTCTATGGGGCAGGGGTGCCGGTCGCCTTCGGGACCGACAGCCTGGCCAGCGTGGACGATCTGAATCTGTTTGAGGAGCTGGCGCGGGCCAGGGCGCTGGCCCCTCGTGTGCCGGCGCGCGCCCTGATCGAGAGCGCCACCTGGCACGGCGCGCGCGCGCTCGGCTTCGGCGATCGCCTCGGCACCCTCGAAGGGGGGAAGGAGGCATCGCTCATCTCCGTCCGCGTGCCGGTGGGCGTCGATGATGTGGAAGAATACCTCGTCAGCGGAATCCAGCCCGATGCGATCACGTGGCTGGATCGCTAAATCCCAAATCCCAATGACCAAACCGGGATTTGACATGAGATATGCGTAAGCTCCAGACATACCTCTCGTTCGTCCGTTTCAGCCATTCGGTGTTCGCGCTGCCGTTTGCGCTCACCGGCTCGCTGCTCGCGTGGCGCACGCATCCGTTCTCCTGGTGGCAGGTGGTCTGGATTGTCGTCTGCATGGTGTCGGCGCGCAGCGCGGCGATGGGTTTCAACAGGCTCGTCGACGCGCGGTTCGACGCGCTGAACCCCCGCACCGCGTCGCGCGAGCTGCCCACGGGGGCGATGTCGACGCGCGAAGCGATCGTGTTCGTGGTGGCCGTCTCGGTCCTCTTCGTCTTTGCGGCCGGACGTCTCAGCGTCCTGTGCCTCCTGCTCGCGCCGGTGGCGCTCGCCATCGTGTTCTGGTACTCGCTCGCGAAGCGCTACACGTCGTACACGCAGTTGTTCCTCGGGCTGGCGATGGCGGTTGCGCCGGTCGGCGGCTGGATCGCGGCGGGCGGGGAGGGGGGCATGGAGCCGTGGCTGCTCGGCCTTGCCATCGGGCTCTGGGTCGGCGGCTTCGACATTCTGTATGCGTGCCAGGACGCCGACGTCGACCGCGCGCAGGGGCTCCGGTCGATCCCGGTGCGATTCGGCGTCCCGGCGGCGATCCGCCTTTCCCGCGTGATGCACGTCGCGACCATCGTGGCCATGGCGGCGCTCTGGGGGGCGTCGGACCTGTCGCCGCTGTATCTCGGGGGGGTGGCCGTGGTCGCAGGCCTGCTCGCGTACGAACAGTCGCTCGTCAGCGCGCGCGATCTCTCCCAGGTGAAGAGGGCCTTCGACCTGAACGGCTACGTCGGGATCGTCTACTTCGCCGCCATCGCACTCTCGCTCGTGGTTGGATGACCCACCAGGCCGGTCCCGACAAGGCCCCCGACCGCATCGCGGGCATGTTCGACGCGATCGCCCCGCGGTACGACTTTCTGAACCACGCGCTGAGCCTCGGGATCGATCGCCGATGGCGGGCGCGCGCCATCCGTTCCCTCCGGCTGACGGGACGTGAAACGCTGCTCGACGTCTGTACCGGCACCGCGGACGTCGCGCTGCAGGCCGAGGGAGCAGCGCGCGTCGTGGGCGTGGACTTTGCCGCCGCGATGCTGCGTATCGGGCTGCAGAAGGTGAACGCCGCCCGGGAGGCGAGCCGTGTGACGCTCGTGCGCGGCGATGCCACGGCACTGCCGGTGCCCGATGCCGCGGTCGATGCGGCGACCATCGCCTTCGGCATTCGCAACGTCGAACGGCCGGACCGGGCCTGCGCCGAGCTCGCGCGCGTCATGCGCCCGGGGGCGCGGCTCGCCATTCTCGAGTTCGGCGTCCCGCGCGTGCCGGGGCTCCGCGCGTTGTATCTCGCGTACTTCAAATACCTGCTGCCGTTCGTCGGCCGGCTGGTTTCGGGCCACCGCGCGGCCTATTCCTATCTGCCGGCCTCGGTCGGCGCCTTCCCGCCCCCCGCCGAATTCGCCGCCATGCTCACGCGCGCCGGCTTCCGCGCCGTTCGCGCAGACCCGCTGACGCTCGGCATCGTCTATCTCTATACGGGGGTGCGAGGGCGCTGACGCTGGGGGTGCGATTGCACTGATTTGCCGGTGCCATCGCACCAGCGCAGCGGCGCAATCGCACCTGTAAGTCCTTGTCCTGCTGGATGTTATAATGCGCCTTCACGCGCGTGATTCATTTCGATTTCGATGATCGGTATCAGGACGACAACGTCGTCGGCCACGCGATTGCCCCGCGCGACGGCCTTCTCCTGTCGACGATCTTTCACGCGCTGATTGCCGTCGGATTGATCTTCGGGCCGCAGCTGTCGATTTTTCAGCCGAGCGCCGAGGATCTCGAGCGCCGGCAGGCCGAGCTGGAGCGCCAGCGCGAGGCGGCGTTCCGGCGGATGGTGTTCGTGCAGCCTCGCGTCGACATGCCGGCCCTGCAGCCGCCGGAGCGGGGCGAACTGTCCGATCTGGACCGCCAGGCGCAGGACCCGGTGATCGCCCGCGCCCCCGAGAACCCGCTGCCGTACTCCAGGGGCAATTCGTCCGAACGGGTGGAAGAGGCGGAGGCGGAGCGCGCGAGGGGCGCCGGCGAGGCGCCGGAGCCGAAGCCGGAGAGCGAGATGACGCGGGCGCTCCCCCGGGCCGAGACCGGATATCGGCCGCCACTGACCCCGCTCCCCAAGGTCGGGGGATCGCTTGGCGAAGCGCTCCGCAATCTGCAGCAGTACGTGCAGAACGAGCGGTTCGACAACCCGCAGGGGGGGAACGATCGCCCGGGCGCCACCATCCAGTTCGACACGATGGGCGTCGAGTTCGGCCCGTGGCTCCGCCGCTTCGTCGCCCAGGTCCGCCGCAACTGGTTCATCCCGCAGGCGGCCATGGTGCTGAGCGGCCACGTGGTGCTGCAGTTCAACATCCACCGCGACGGCTCGATCACCGATCTCGTCGTCGTCCAGCCGTCCACCATCGACGCGTTCACGAACGCGGCCTACGGCGCGATCGTCTCGTCGAACCCGACGGCGCCGCTGCCGCCGGAGTACCCGACCGACAAGGCGCTCTTTACCGTGACCTTCTACTACAACGAGGAGCCGCCGAACTGACGCAGCCGTGAATCACGAGCCACAGAGACACAGGGACACCGAGATAGGAAGCCATCTAGTGGATGTGCCTCTGTGTCTCTGTGACTCTGTGGCTTAGATCGAAATGCCCACGCGCGTGCAGCAGCTTGGCCTGCTCATCCTGCTGACGGCGTTCGTCGTCTACGTGCTCCTTCGCGTCGCATGGTGACGGGCGGTTCGGAGGCAGGGCGCCGGCTCGTCCTGGCGGTGCTCGGCCCGACCGCGTCGGGCAAGAGCGCGCTCGGCCTGGCGCTTGCCGAGCGCTTCGAAGGCGAGGTCGTCAATTGCGACTCGACGGCCGTGTATCGCGGCTTCGACATCGGGACGGACAAGCCGCCGGTGGCAGCCCGCCGGGGCATTCCGCACCATCTCATCGACATTGCCGAGCCGACCGAGGTCTACACGGCGGCGCAGTATGCCCGGGACGCGGCCCGCGCCATCCGCGACATTCACGAGCGGGGACGCCTGCCGATTCTCGTCGGGGGGACCGGCTTCTACTACCGGGCGCTGACGCGGGGGCTGTTTCCGGGCCCTGGTGCGGACGAGGAGCTGCGCCGGCGCCTCAGCCGCGTGGCCGACCGGCGCGGCGTCGAGTGCCTCCACCGCATCCTTGCACGCGCGGATCCCGAGTCGGCCGGCCGCATCATGCCCCGCGACCGAAAGCGGATCATCCGCGCGCTGGAGGTGTATCTGACCACCGGGCGTCCGCTCTCTGACCACTTCGCCGACACGGCGTCGCTCATTGCCGACTGTGAGGTGGTGGCCGTGGCGCTGCGGCTGCCGGCGGCGCGGACGGCGGAGCGCGTCGCGCGCCGGGTCGACGAACAATTCGCGCGCGGCATCGTGGCTGAGGTCCGGCAGCTGCTGGCGCAGGGCGTACCCGCCACGGCGCGTCCGTTCGGTGGGCTCGTCTACCGGCAGGTGATGGAGATGCTGAACGGCGTGCGCGACGAAGCCGCGACGCGCGCGCTCATCGTGCAGGAGAATCGCCGCTACGCGCGCCGCCAGTTGATCTGGTTCCGTAAAGAGCCTAATCTAGTCTGGCTCGACGGCCCCGGCGAGCGGCCTGAGACGCTGGTCCGTGTGCAGGAAGCGCTCGCCGCGCGCGGCGCGGCCCCCGCCGGTTAGCCGCGAGGAGAAGCTGCCTGATGACCCAGGTTTCGGAATCGCGCGCCTCTTCAGCCCCGCCGAACATTCAGGACGTCTTTCTGAATCATGTCCGCCGCGAGCGGCTCGCGGTGATCGTGCACCTGCTCGACGGACGGGAGTTCGTCGGCCGGATCAAGAACTTCGATCGGTTCGCGGTCGTGCTCGAGGTGGAGGGCGCCGACCAGCTCGTCTTCAAGCACGCCATCGCGACGATTGCGACCCCGCGCGGGCTCGGCAGCTACCTTCCGACTCAGCACGCCTGACCGCGTGACGCGTGTCCCCCCGTTCGCGCGTGTCATCCTCATCGTGCTCGACAGCGTCGGGATCGGTGAGTTGCCCGATGCCGCCGCGTACGGCGACCAGGGCAGCAACACGCTCGGCCACATAGCCCGGCAGACGATGCTGCGAATCCCGAACCTGCGGTCGCTCGGCCTGGACCGGCTGGTGGCGCTGGGCGAACAAGAACGTACGTGGGGCGGGTCCCGCGGCGAGCCAACGAGTATCTCGAGCCGCGGACCCGCCGATGCCCCGCGCGGTGCATTCGGGCGTATGGCCGAGGCCTCGCCGGGGAAGGACTCGGTGACAGGGCACTGGGAACTGATGGGGCTGGTGCTCGATCGGCCGTTTACGACCTTTCCCTCAGGGTTTCCGGCCGATCTGATCGCCGAGTTCGAGCGCCGCATCGGCCGCCGCATTCTCGGCAACGTCGGGGCGTCCGGCACGGAAATCATCGAGCGACTCGGCGCCGAGCACCTTCGCACCGGCAATCCGATCGTGTACACGTCCGCAGACAGCGTGTTTCAGGTGGCGGCGCATGAAGCGGTGATCCCCGTCGACGACTTGTACCGCATGTGCGAGACGGCGTTCGACCTCTTTGTGACAGGCATCGGCGTGGCCCGCGTGATCGCGCGTCCCTTCATCGGAGCCCCCGGTGCATTCACCCGCACCGCCAACCGGCGCGATTACGCGCTCGAGCCCACCGGCGACACGCTGCTGGATCGGCTGGCGGCGCAGCAGATTCCGGTCGTGGCGATCGGAAAGATTCACGATCTGTTCGGCGGCCGCGGCATTGCGCGCGCGCTGCGGAGCAGGAGCGACAGCGACGGCCTCGACCAGCTCGAAACGGCGATGGCCGACACCCCGTCGGGGCTCATCTTCGTCAACCTGGTCGACTTCGACACGGTGTACGGGCACCGGAACGACGTGGACGGATATGCGGAGAATCTGGAGCGCTTCGACGCGCGTCTCGCCGGGATCCTGCCGATGCTTCGACGCGACGATCTGCTCGCCGTCACGGCCGATCACGGCAACGATCCGAGCACACCGAGCACCGACCATTCGCGTGAATACGTGCCTGTCCTGCTGGCCGGCCCGCAGGTCCTGGCGGGTGTGAATCTCGGGACGCGCCCGACGTTTGCCGATCTCGGACAGACGATTGCCGACAACTTCGGCGTCCCGCGGCTGGCGCAGGGCACCAGCTTCCTCGACGACGTGCTGGAGGCGCGACGTGTCGAACATCCGTGAGGCGCTGGAGCAGCGCGAGCACGACACGCTCGCGCCGCAGGCGGCCAAGAGCGCCGGGTCGCGCGGCCGCCTGCGCGCTGAACCCGAAGACGACGTGCGGCCGGCGTTTCAGCACGATCGCGATCGGATCATCCACAGCAAGGCCTTCCGTCGTCTCAAGCACAAGACCCAGGTGTTCTTTGCGCCGGCCGGCGACCACTACCGAACCCGGCTGACGCATACCCTCGAGGTCTCGCAGATTGCCAGGACCATTGCCAAGGTGCTGTGGCTCCACGAGGAGCTGACCGAAGCGATCGCGCTCGGCCACGACCTCGGACATACCCCGTTCGGCCACACGGGCGAGCGGGTGCTGGCCGGCCTCATCCCCGGCGGCTTCAACCATTACGAGCAGAGCCTCCGTATCGTCGACGTGCTCGAGAACGACGGCCACGGCCTCAACCTGACGTGGGAGGTCCGAGACGGCATCGCGCGGCACTCCAAGGGCAGGGAGGGGTCGCCGGTTGGCCTCGACGCCTCCAAGCGCGCGGGGACGCTCGAGGGGCAGATCATGCGGGTGGCGGACCTCATTGCGTATGTCAACCACGACATCGACGATGCGATCAGGGCGGGCATGCTGAACGCGGCGGACCTGCCACGAGCGCCGGTCGAGACGCTCGGCTCGACCTCGTCGTCGCGCATCGCGCGGATGGTCAAGGATGTCGTCACCGAGACGCAGCGGAGCGGTCTCACCGAGATTCGGATGAGCGACGACGTGCTGGCGGCGACGCTGGCCATGCGCCGCTTTCTGTTTGACGCCGTGTACGAAAACGACGTGGCCACGGCCGAATTCAAGAAGGCGTCAGGGATCCTCACCGGCCTCTGGGAGAAGGTGCGCGATCGGCCGGAGGGGTTTCTCGACCGCCAGATCATCGAGGCCGAGGGGCTGGACGTGGCGGCGCGCGACTTCCTGGCCGGTATGACCGATCGCTACGCCGTGATGCTCTATGAGCGGCTCTTCATTCCCAAACCCTGGATCGGGCCTATCTCGTGGAATCAGTTATGATTATGGGGTTTCTCTGACCCTTTTTTCCGATGCAGCTGGATCTCACGCGCTATCGGCGGCCGCTCGACCGGTTCGACCGCACGTTCGGCCCGGAAGAGGTGGCCGACGACAGCGACCCGTACCGTATCGCCGCGCCGGTGCAGCTCGGCTTCGATATTCATAAGGATAAGGAGAAGTTCCGTCTCGTGGGACACGTCGAGACCGAGCTGGAGCTGTCCTGCGGCCGGTGCCTCGACCCGTATCGGCTCCGGATCGATGCGCCCTTCGACATCCGGTATCTGCCCGCGTCGGAGGCGTCGATCGAGGCCGAGCACGAGGTGGCGGACGACGACCTCGAAATGAGCTATTACCGCGACGATCGGGTCGATCTGAACGAGCTGCTGCGCGAGCAGTTCTATCTGGCGCTGCCGATGAAGCCGCTGTGCCGCGAGGAGTGCGAGGGCCTCTGCCCGCAGTGTGGGACGAATCTGAATACGGGGACCTGTGAGTGTGCTCCGGTATGGGAGGATCCACGGCTGGCGAACCTCAAGAATCTGAAGAGCAGCCGCACGTCCTGAGAAGGTTATGCCAAATCCAAAACGCCGACATTCCAAGACGCGGACGGCCAAGCGCCGGACGCACGATGCGCTCCGGTCGCCCGCCACGGGCCTCTGCCCCCAGTGCCACGAACCGAAAGCGCCGCACCGCGTGTGCCCTCATTGCGGCTACTACCGGCAGCGCCAGGTGAGACCGGTCAACGAAGAGTAGTCTCCCAACTAGATGATTCGCATCGCGGTTGATGCGATGGGCGGCGATCACGCCCCGGCGGCCGTCGTCGAGGGAGCGCTGTCGGCCGCGCGGTATCTGGCGGTGCAGGTGGCGCTCGTCGGCCCGGCCGCAGAGGTGGAACGCGCCCTGGAGCCGTACCCCGACTGGAGGAGGCTCGGGCTCGAGATCGTCGACGCGCCGGATGTCGTGGAGATGCACGAGCCGCCGGCGGCAGCGCTGCGTCGGAAGCCCCGTGCCACGATCCGCGTGGCCGCCGATCTGGTGGCCGGCGGCCAGGCGGCGGCGCTCTTCAGCGCAGGGCACACGGGGGCGACCGTGATGGCGACCTACGGGGCCTTCGGGACAATCCCCGGCGTCGACCGGCCGGCGCTCGCCACGGCGATTCCCACCTGCCGCCGCCCGGCTGTCCTGCTCGACGCCGGCGCAAACGTCGAGTGCCGCCCGCGGCACCTCCTGCAGTTTGCGGTCATGGGCGGGGTATTCGCGCGCGTGGCGCTCGGGGTGGAGCAGCCGAGAATCGGACTCCTCTCGATCGGCGAAGAAGAGACCAAGGGGAATGAGCTGACCCGCGAGGCGCACCAGCTCCTGAAGGGGGCGCCGATCACGTTCATCGGCAACGTCGAAGGGCGCGAGGTCTTCAGCGGTATCGCGGACGTGATCGTCTGCGACGGCTTCACGGGCAACATCGTGCTCAAGACGAGCGAAGGGCTGGTCGACGCCGTGGAGACGATGCTCGGGGACGAGCTCCAGGGGACGTTTTCGAGCCAGGTCGGCTACCTGCTCTCGCGCCGCGCCTTTCGCCGGTTCCGGCGGCGCGTCGACTACTCGGAGTACGGCGGGGCGCTGCTGCTCGGCGTCGCCGGGCTGGTCATCGTCGGTCACGGGCGCTCGTCGGCCAAGGCCGTGCGCAACGCCATTGCGATGGCGCACCGCTTGGCCTCGAGCGACTTCCTGAGCCGGGTCGAGCAGGACATCGCCTCCGCCTCCGTGCCGCATCCATGATCGCGTTTCTGTTCCCCGGGCAGGGCTCGCAGACGGTCGGCATGGGCAAGGCGCTCGCCGACGCCTTCCCCGAGGCGCGTGCCGCGTTCGACGAGGCGGATGCGGCGTTTGCGGCTGCGGGATCCGGCGCCGGTCCCGCCCTGAGCGCGCTCTGTTTCGAAGGGCCGGAGGACGCGCTCATGCTCACCGAGCACACGCAGCCGGCCATCCTGACCATGAGCGTCGCGGCGGCGCGGGTGCTGGGGGCGCGTGGCCTCGAGCCGCAGATCGTGGCGGGCCACAGCCTCGGCGAGTACTCTGCCAACGTCGTCGCCGGCACGTTCGCGTTTGGCGATGCGGTTGGAATCGTCCGGCGGCGCGGCCGTTACATGCAGGAGGCGGTGCCGGTCGGGCAGGGCGCGATGGCGGCGATTCTGGGTCTGGACCTCGCCGGCGTCCAGCGGGCGTGCGAGGAGGCCGCCAGCGGCGAGGTGGTGAGCCCCGCCAACATCAACGGCCCCGATCAGATCGTCATCGCCGGGGCGGTCGCCGCCGTGCAGCGGGCCATCGAGCGGGCCAGGGCGCGTGGCGCGAAGCGGGCGCTGCCGCTGCCCGTCAGCGCGCCGTTCCATTGCGCGCTGATGAAGCCCGCGGAGGATCGGCTCGCGCCGGAGCTGCGCGCGCTGGCCGCCCGCGACCCGCGCGTCGCGATCGTCGCCAACGTGGACGCACAGCCGAAGGAGGATGCGCGGAGCGCGATCGAGGCGCTCGTGCGGCAGGTGTCGGCGCCGGTCCGGTGGGAAGAGTCCGTTCGCCGCCTTGCGTCGGCAGGCGTCACCACGTATGTTGAGGTGGGTCCGGGGCGCGTGCTCGGAGGGCTCGTCAGGAAGATCCACCGGGATGCGACGGTGCTCGCCTTCGGCCAGCCAGAGGATCTGGAGGCCGTGCTCGCCGGTGCAAAGTAGGAATGTTCACCCTCTCCGGTAAAGTGGCCATCGTGACCGGCGCGTCGCGCGGGATTGGCCGCGCGGTGGCCACGCTGCTCGCCGCGCGGGGCGCGCACGTGCTGGCCGCCGCCCGCGGCGACCATGCCGCCGAGACGGCCGCCGCCATTCAGCAGACGGGCGGCCGGGCGGAGGCGGTGTCGCTCGATGTCACCGACAGCGCCGCAATCGAGGGGATGGTCGCGTCCGTCCTCGACCGGCACGGCCGCGTGGATGTGCTCGTGAACAATGCCGGCATCACGCGCGACCAGCTGCTGCTGCGGATGAAGCGCGACGAATGGGACCAGGTGATCGCCACGAACCTGACCGCGGCGTTCGTCTGCGCCCAGGCGGTGATCAGGCCGATGATCAAGCAGCGGAGCGGCCGGATCATCAGCGTGAGCTCGGTGGTGGGGCAGACGGGCAATGCCGGCCAGGCGAACTACGCGGCCTCGAAGGCGGGGCTCATCGGCTTCACCAAGGCGCTCGCCCGCGAGGTCGCGTCGCGCAGCGTCACGGTCAACGTCGTGGCGCCGGGGCTGATCGATACGGACATGACCCGCGCGATCACCGGGAAGGCCCAGGGCGACTGGGCCGCGCGGATTCCGCTCGGCCGGCTCGGCGAACCGTCGGACGTGGCGGCGGCCGTCTGCTTCCTTGCGTCGGACGAGGCAGCGTATATTACTGGGCAAGTGTTGGCCGTAAACGGCGGCATGTACATGTGACTAGTCGGTAGGCGGTAGTCGGTAGCTTGTAACTGTCAACTACCGACTACCGACTACCGACTACCGACTACCGACTAGCGACTGGAGGCGTAATGGCCGTTGCAGACAAAGTGAAGAGCATCATCGTGGAGCAGCTGGGCGTCGATGAAGAGGAAGTGACCCCGGATGCCTCGTTCGTGGACGATCTGGGCGCCGACTCGCTGGACACGGTGGAGCTCGTCATGGCGTTCGAGGAGGAGTTCGGGATCGAGATTCCCGACGAGGACGCCGAGAAGATTACGCGCGTGAAGGAAGCGATCGAGTACATCGACGCCCACGCCAAGGGAAAGAAGTAGCCGGATTGAGCAGGCGGGTCGTCATCACGGGCATCGGGCTGGTGTCATCGCTCGGAATCGGTACCAGCGCGAACTGGGGCGCGCTGCTGGCGGGAACGAGCGGGGTGGCGCGCATCACGAAGTTCGACCCGACCGACTACCCGGCGCAGATCGCGGCGGAAGTCAGCGGGTTCGACCCGCTCCAGTTCGTGGAGAAGAAAGACGTCAAGAAGATGGACGTCTTCATCCAGTACGCCATCGCGGCCTCGCAGTTCGCGATGGACGATTCACGGCTGCCGATCACGGCCGAGAGCGCGCCGCGCACCGGGGTGTTCATCGCCTCGGGCATCGGCGGGTTCAGCACCATCGAACGCGAGCACCGGGCGCTGCTCGAGGGCGGTCCCCGGAAGATCTCGCCGTTCTTCATTCCCTCGGCCATCATCAACCTGGCCGCCGGACAGGTGTCCATCCGGTTCGGCGCGAAAGGGCCGAACTCGGCAACCTGCACCGCCTGCTCCGCGTCGGCGCATGCGATCGGAGACTCGTTCGAGATCATCCGCCGCGGCGATGCCGACGCGATGATTGCAGGCGGATCCGAGGCCGCGATCACGCCGATGGGCGTCGGCGGGTTTGCGGCGCTGCGCGCGCTGTCGACGCGCAACGACGAGCCGCACCGGGCGAGCCGGCCGTTCGACCGCGATCGCGACGGCTTCATCATCGGCGAAGGGGCCGGGATTGTCGTGCTGGAGGAGCTCGAACAGGCACGGCGCCGCGGCGCCCCGATCTATGCGGAGCTGGTCGGCTACGGGATGTCGGCGGACGCCTTCCACATCACCGCGCCGTCGGAGGACGGCGAGGGTGCGGTGCGCGTCATGAGCCTCGCGCTGCAGAAGGCCGGCGTGCGTCCCGATCAGGTGGACTACATCAACGCCCACGGCACCTCGACGCCGCACAACGACCGGCTCGAGACGCTTGCGATCAAGAAGTGCTTCGGCGCCCACGCCCGGGAGCTGGTCATCTCCTCGACCAAATCGATGACCGGGCATCTGCTCGGCGCCGCCGGCGGCCTCGAGGCCGGCATCACCGCGCTGGCCGTGCACCACCAGGTCGTGCCTCCGACGATCAATCTGGACCATCCCGACCCCGAGTGCGATCTGGACTACGTGCCCTGCACGAGCCGCCAGCGCCCCATGCAGTACGCCCTTTCGAACTCGTTCGGCTTCGGCGGGACGAACGCAGCCCTGCTGTTCAAGCGATACGAAGGGTGATCAACCACGAAGAGACGAAGGTCTCGAAGGCCACGAAGCATCCTTCTTTGCTCTTCGTGTTCTTCGTAATCTTCGTGCCTTCGTGGTTTGGAGTGATCGCAGCGCCATGAAGATCGCGGTCTGCATCAAGCAGGTCCCGTCGCGCGAGTGGCAGCCGCGGCTCCGCGACGACAAAACGTGGATCCGCGAGCAGGACGTCAGCTACGAGATGAACGAGCCGGACGCGTATGCGCTCGAAGAGGCGCTGCGTCTGCGCGAGAAGCACGGCGGGGAGGTGGTCGTCTGTTCGGCGGGGCCGCCGCGCGTCCAGCAGGTGCTGCGGGAGGCGCTGGCACGAGGCGCCGACCGGGCCATCCACGTCGACGCCGAGTCGCTGAGCGCGGCCGATCCGGCCGTCACCGCCGGCGCGCTCACGGCCGCCATGGCCGGCGAGCGCTTCGATCTCGTGCTGACCGGGCTCCAGTCCGACGACCAGGGGCACGGCCAGACCGGGGTGGTGCTGGCCGAGACGCTCGGCATGCCGCACTCGACCATCATCATGGAGGTCCAGGTGGATCCCGCAGCAGCGGCCCTCCGCGTGAAGCGCGAGCTCGAGGGCGGCTGGTTTCAGTGGGTGGCGATGCCGCTGCCGGCGGTCCTGACGATCCAGAGCGGGATCAACCAGCTCCGCTACGCGACGCTCAAGGGGATCATGGCGGCCAAGAAGAAGGAGATCCGCAGCGTCCCGCTGCCGGCCGGCCTGGAGCCCCGGCAGCAGATCGTCGCGTTGACGCTTCCCGTGCGGGCCAAGCAGACACAGATGATCGGCGGCCCGGCGTCCGACGCCGCACGCGAGCTCGTCCGGCGCCTGCGCGATGAGGCGCGCGTCCTGTGATCGCCGTCATCGCCGAGCTCGCCGGCGGCGAGCTCAACCGCGCGACCTGGGAGGCGCTCGTGGCCGCCCAGCAGCTCGCCGCACTGACCGGAGGTGTGCCGGTCAGGGTCCTCGTGCCAGGCAACCGGGCCGTCGCCGAGACGCTCGCGGGGTCCGGGGCCGGCGAGGTGCTGCTCGTCGACAGCCCCGCGCTGGAGGCGTACACGCCGGACGCCTATACCGCCGCGCTCGCGGACGTCATCCAGTCTCTCGACGCCCGGTTCGTCATGCTGGCGCACACCTATCAGGCGCGCGATTACGTGCCGGCGCTGGCCGCGCGCCTCGACAGGCCCCTGATCGCGGACGTCACCCGGATCGCAGCCGGCGCGGACGGCGTGACCTTCAGCCGGCCGATGTTTCAGGGCAAGCTGTCGGCCGACGTCCGTCCCACCGGGGGCAGCCCGTGCTTCGTCACCGTCCAGATTGGCGCCTTTCGGGCCGACCAGCTGCAGAAGGCCGCCGCCGCCGCCGTGACGGCCAGGCCGGTGGCCATAGAGGCCGGAACGGTGCGGCAGGTTCCGGAGCCGCCCTTCAGGGAAGCACAGCGGGCCGTCGATCTGAGTCAGGCCGCCCGCATCGTCGCCGTGGGGCGGGGCATCAAGTCGAAGGATCAGCTGCCGGTTGCCGAGTCGCTGGCGCGGGCGCTCGGCGCCGAGCTGGCCGCGTCGCGTCCCATCTGTGACAGCGGCTGGCTGCCGATGGAGCGGCAGATCGGCAGCTCGGGCCAGACGGTGGCGCCGCGGCTCTACGTCGCGCTCGGCATCTCCGGGGCGATTCAGCACCTGGTCGGCATGAAGGGCTCGCGGACGATCGTCGCCATCAACAAGGACGCAGACGCCCCGATCTTCGAAGTGGCCGATTACGGTATCGTGGGCGATCTCTTTGAGATTGTGCCCGCGCTCGTCGCGGAGCTGGAGAAGAAGTAGGCAGTTGAATCGTGATTCCCTCGACGTCGACGTCCTGATCGTCGGCGGCGGCCCCGCGGGGCTCTCCGCCGCGCTGCGCCTGGCGCAGCTTCAGCGGCAGCAGAGCGGCGAGAGGCTTTCGATCGCGGTGCTGGAGAAGGCGCGCGACGCGGGGGCGCACATGCTGTCGGGCGCCGTCCTCGATCCGTCCGCGCTTCGAGATCTGATCCCCGACTTCCGGGAGCAGGGCGCGCCGCTGACCGCCGAGGTCCGCCGCGACCGGGTGTACTTCCTGACCCGGAATGCGGGCGTCCGGTTTCCGGTCATTCCGCCGCCGCTCCGCAACCACGGCAATTTCGTCATCTCCCTCAATCAGTTCGTGCGCTGGCTGGCCGAGCGTGCCGAGCGGCAGGGCATCGACTTCTTCACCGGCTTTGCGGGTCAGCACGTCCTCACCGACGGCGAGCGCGTGGTCGGCGTTCGCACCGGCGATCGCGGCCTCACCCGGCAGGGCGAGGCGAAGCCGGCGTTCGAGCCTGGCGTCGACATCCATGCGAAGGTGACGATCTTCTGCGACGGCGTGCGTGGCAATCTGACGAAGGAGCTGTTGCGGCGCTTTCAGCTCGGCCGCGGGCGGCAGCCGGAGCAGTTCGCCCTCGGGCTCAAGGAGTTGTGGGAGCTTCCCGACGGGCGCCTCGAGGCGGGGACGGTGATCCACTCCATGGGCTATCCGCTGCGCCGCGAAGAGTTCGGCGGCGGCTTCATCTACGGGCTGCCTGAGGGACGGGCCTCCGTGGGGTTCGTCGCCGGATTGAACTACCGTGATCCGCTGTTCGACCCGCACGTGGCGTTCAACCGGTTCAAGCAGCACCCGCTGGTGGCCCGCCTGCTCGAGGGGGGGCAGATGATCCGGTACGGCGCCAAGGCGCTGCCCGAGGGGGGCTGGAACAGCATTCCGCAGCCGTACGTGGACGGGGCGCTGATTGCGGGCGACGCGGCCGGCTTTCTCAATTCGATGCGGCTCAAGGGCATCCACCTGGCGATGCGAACCGGCATGCTGGCCGCCGAGACGGCGTTTGAGGCGGTGCGCGCGGGCGACACGTCGGCGGCACGCCTGGCGGGATACCAGGTCCGGATCGACCGGAGTGCGGTCAGATCGGAGCTCTACCCGGTGCGCAACGTCCATCAGGCGTTCGACGTGGGGCTTGTCGCCGGCCTTGCGTTCGCCGGTGTCGCGCTGCTGACGCGCGGCCGGTGGTTTGGGGATCTGCACGGCCACGCCGGCCACGATCGGATGCAGACGCTCCTACAGTATTACCGTGGGGCGGGTCCCGCGGTGAGCGACGAGTCATCGAGCCGCGGACCCGCCATGGTCGATCGTCGTCTGACCTTCGACAAGCTGACCAACGTCCACTACTCGGGCACCGCGCATGACGAGGATCAGCCGTCGCACCTGCTCGTGCACACCGAGGTATGCGGCTCCATCTGCGGCGACGAGTACGGCCATCCGTGTACGCGGTTCTGTCCCGCGAACGTCTATGACATCGTTCGGGAGGACAGTGGACCGCGTCTGCAGATCAATGCCTCGAACTGCGTGCACTGCAAGACGTGCGACATCATGGACCCGTACGGCGTGATCACGTGGGTGCCGCCCGAAGGCGGCGGAGGTCCTCAGTACAATGGAATGTAGTCCTTCAACCACGACGACCACGAAGGACGCGAAGACCACGAACGATCTGGATGGTTTTCGTGCACTTCGTGATCATCGTGGCATTCGTGGTTGATGTCTGAAGACTGGCGTCAGTTCCGGTTCAAGCGCTTCCAGGCGGCCGCGATCGCGGCACTCGGCTACCGCATCATCAACGCTCTCGGGCACACGCTGCGGTGGCGCGTCGAAGGGCTGCATCATCTCGATGCGATCCGGACGGCGGGCCGGCAGCCGGTGATGGCGTTCTGGCACGGCCGCATCCTGCCGGCGACGTACTACTTCCGGCGGCGCGGCATCGTGGTCATCACGAGCGAGAACTTCGACGGCGAGTGGATCGCGAGAATCATCGAGCGGTTCGGGTACGGCACCGCGCGCGGGTCGACCTCGCGCGGGGCGCGCAAGGCGATGCTGCAACTGGTGCGTGACATGCAGCAGGGGAAGCCGGCCGGCTTCACGCTTGACGGCCCCAGAGGCCCCCGGATGGTGGCGCAGCCCGGGGCGCTCTGGCTGGCGAGGACCACCGGCAACCCCCTCCTGCCGTTTCACCTCGAGGCCTCGCGCCACTGGTCGATGCGCAGCTGGGATCGCACGCAGATCCCCAAGCCGTTCAGCACGGTGGCGCTGGTCGTCGGCGAGCCGATGGCGGTGCCCGCCGATGCGGCAGACGAAGACCTCGAGCGGTGGCGGGTCGAGCTCGAGATCCGGCTTCGCGCGCTCGAACGGAGAGCGATCGAGCTGCTGTCGTAGGAAGCGGCTCTCCGTGATTTGTACGTAGTGCCGGGCTTCAGCCCGGCTCAAGCCGGGCACTACGCTATGAAAATGCTAGGGAACCGCCATGCCGTTCGCGTCGTGGTAGTGGCCGTGCTCGGTCGACCAGGCGCGTGACGGGCCGGTTGCACGTTCGCCCGTGAACGAGGCAATGCCGACGAGAATAGCCGCGACCACGGCGCCGCCCACCACCAGCATCATCACCCGGCTGCGGGTGCCGCGCTCCCTGGCCTCGCAGCACTTCTTGAACTTCCTGCCGCTGCCGCACGGGCACAAGTCGTTGCGTCCTGTCTTGGTCATCTGCCTGCTCCTGGCAATGTTCCGGAGAAGTGTATCTTAGAGGAATGCCTATGGCCCATATTGCCACCGACCTGGCCGTGACCCTGCCTGACGATCGCCCCGGCATGCTGCTCAAGGCCCTCCACGCGCTCAGCGGCGAGGGAATCAATCTCGAGGGGCACGCCGAGATGGAAGGCGTGGTCCACGTGCTCACGACCGATCCGGAGGCGGCCCGCGACGCCCTCGAGACGGCCGGGTTCCGCGTGGTGCGGGAGCAGCAGGTCGTGCTGGTACAGGTGGAGGACCGGGCCGGCTCGGCAGCGTCCATATTCCGCCGCATTGCCGACGCGAAGGTCAACATCCGGTTCAGCTATCTGGCAACGCGCAACCGGCTCGTGATTGCCGCCGACAACCTGCAGGATCTCACCGCCGCGCTCACAGATTGACGCTCACGATCTTCACGTCCGACCGCTTTGCCGACCACCTGATGCCGCCGGGTCACCCCGAGCGGATCGAGCGGGCGGAGGTGATGCAGGTCGTGGCCTCCGAGTTCCGGCGGCGAGGCGGCGCGGTCGAGGAGCCGCGTCCGGCGTCTGAGGAGGACCTCCTCCGCATACACGACCCGGATTACGTCGGCTTGATCGGGGAAACGGCCGGCCGGGCGGTGGCCCTCGACCCGGACACCTTTACGTCGCCGGACTCGTACGACGTGGCGCGGCTGGCGGCCGGTGCGGTCATCGCCGCAGTCGACCACGTGCTCGACGCGCCGCAGCGGCGGGCGCTCGCGCTCGTGCGGCCCCCCGGCCATCACGCCGAACGCGGCCGTGCGATGGGGTTCTGTCTCTTCAACAACATCGCGATCGGCGCCGCGCACGCGCGCGCGCGCGGGCTCGGCCGGGTCGCGATCGTCGACTACGACGTCCACCACGGGAACGGCACGCAGCGGAGCTTCTACGACGATCCCGCCGTGCTGTTCATCTCGTCGCATCAGTACCCCTATTACCCGGGTACCGGGGCGGCCGACGCGGTGGGCGCCGGGGCCGGCGCGGGCTTTACCGTCAACTTTCCGATCGAGGCCGGCGCGACCGACGCGGACTACGAGTGCGTGTACGGCGCGGCGGCGGCCCTCCTGGAGCAGTTCCGGCCGGAGCTGGTGCTGATCTCGGCCGGGTTCGACGCGCATGCCGACGATCCGCTCGGCGGGATGCGCGTCTCGGCGCCGCAGTTCGGCCGGCTGACCGCCCGGATCGCGGGTGCGGCCGACGCGTGCTGCGGCGGGCGGGTCGTCGCGGTCACCGAGGGCGGGTACGATCTGGCGGCGCTGGCCGCGTCGCTGCGTGCGGTCGTCGACGCGCTCGACGGCGCCTCCACGCCGGCGGCCGTGCGTCCTGCGCCGGGCGGTTCGTCGCGCCGCGGCGACGCGGCGATCACAGCCGCGCGCGAACATCTGCGCCACTTCTGGACGATATAATCGGGAACTGACGCTCACCGGCTTCTGGCTTCAGGCTTTGGGCTTCTGGCCTTGAGTCTGCACCCCGCCCGAAGCCTGAAGTCCGAAGCCCGAAGCCGCTCATGGATTACCACCCGCAGGAACTCGACAGGAAGTGGCAGCAGCGCTGGGCGGCGTCCCGCGCCTTCGAGGTCACCGAGGATCCCTCGCGTCCGAAGTTCTACTGTCTCGAGATGTTCGCGTACCCGTCGGGCCACGCGCACGTGGGGCACGTCCGCAACTACATCATCGGCGACGTGGTCGCCCGGACGAAGCGGATGCGCGGCTACAACGTGCTGCATCCGTTCGGCTGGGACGCGTTCGGGCTGCCGGCCGAGAACGCCGCGATCAAGGGCGGCCTGCATCCCGACGTGTCGACGCGCAGCAACATCGCACACATGAAGGGGCAGCTGCAGCGGCTCGGCATCAGCTACGCGTGGGAACGCGAGCTCGCGACCTGCGATCCCGAGTACTACAAGTGGAACCAGTGGCTGTTCATCCGGATGTTCGAGAAGGGGCTCGCGTACCGCCGCCGGTCGTCGGTGAACTGGTGCCCCAGCTGCAACACGGTGCTCGCCAACGAGCAGGTGGTCGACGGCGGGTGCTGGCGCTGCGGCACCCCGGTGGAGACGCGCGATCTCGAGCAGTGGTTCTTCCGCATTACCGCCTATGCCGACGAGCTGCTCGGCGACACCGCGACGCTGACCCGCTGGCCCGAGAAGGTGTTGACGATGCAGCGCAACTGGATCGGCCGGTCGGAGGGCGCGCGCGTCAGGTTTCCCCTCGAACGGAAGGTGGAGGGCGCCGGCGCGGCCGCGGACGCCATCGAGGTCTTCACCACCCGCATCGACACGATCCACGGCGCCACGTTCGTGCTGCTGGGGCCGGAGCATCCGCTCGTCGCGGCGATGGCCGGGCAGTCACCCGATCCAGCATCGTTCCGCCGGCAGGCGCAGGCGTTCCGGACGCAGGATCGCGCTGCGCGCATCAGCGGCGAGATCGAGAAGCAGGGGTTTGATACCGGGTTCCGGGCGATCAACCCGTTCACGGACGAGCCGGTGCCGATCTGGGTGGCGAACTTCGTGCTCGGCGAGTACGGCACCGGCGCGGTGATGGCGGTGCCCGCCCACGACCAGCGCGACTTCGAGTTTGCCCGGAAGTTCAACCTGCCGATCCGCGTGGTCGTCACGCCGGACGGCCGTCCCCTGCCCGCGGCCTCGCTGACCGAGGCGGCGGAGGCGTACGGCACGCTGGTCGACTCGGGCCCGTATTCGGGGCTGGGGTCGGCCGAGGCCCAGGCGCGGATGACTGCGGCCATGCGCGAGCGCGGGCTGGCGGAAGCCACCGTGCAGTACCGGCTGAAGGACTGGGGCATCTCGCGTCAGCGGTACTGGGGAACCCCGATTCCGATGATCTACTGCGAGAAGGACGGGATCGTGCCGGTGCCGGACGAGCAGCTGCCGGTCGTGCTGCCGAAGGTGGCGCAGTTCTCCGGCCGCGGAGACTCGCCGCTGGCGCAGGTCCCCGAGTTCGTCAACGTGTCGTGTCCGACGTGCGGCGGGGCGGCCCGCCGCGAGACCGACACGATGGACACGTTCGTCGACTCGTCCTGGTACTTCTACCGGTTTGCCGATCCCCGAAACGACGGGATGCCGTTCGATCCGGCAAAAGTGAAGTACTGGCTGCCGGTCGACTTCTACAGCGGAGGGGTCGAGCACGCGATCCTGCACCTGATCTACTCGCGGTTCTTCGCACGCGTGTTTCGCGACCTCGGGCTCGTCGACCACAGCGAGCCGTTCGCGCAGCTGCTCACGCAGGGCATGGTGCTGAAGGGCGGCGCGGTGATGTCGAAGTCGAAAGGGAATGTCGTCGACCCCGATACGATGCTGCAGAAGTACGGGGCGGACGCGCTGCGGCTGTACGTGATGTTCGTCGCGCCGCCCGAGAAGGAGGTGGAGTGGAACGATGCCGGCCTCGAGGGCAGCTTCCGCTTCCTGGCCCGTGTGTGGCGCCTGGTCGATCACTGGTGCGAGACGGTGGGGGGCGAGGGGGTCGGCAGCCCGGACGACTGCCGGGAGCTGAACCCGGCCGAACGCGCCGTGCGCCGGAAGGCGCACGACACCATCCGGCGCGTCACGGCGGACATCGAGGAGCGGCAGCAGCTCAATACGGCGGTCTCCGCGATGATGGAGCTGGTGAACGACTTGTACGCGTTCAGCGAGCAGACGGTGACCGGGGCGCCGGGCCGACGCGCGGACGAAGATGTGGACCGCGCGGGCGTCATCGAGCGGCGCGAGGCCATCTGCGTGGTTCGCGAGGCGCTCGAGGCCCTGGTGCGCATGCTGTCGCCGTTTGCTCCGCACACCGCGGAAGAGATATGGGAACGCCTCGGGCATGCACAGCCCATCGCGGAAGCCGCCTGGCCGGCATTCAATCCGGAGGTCGCGAAGGCCGAGGAGATCGTCGTGCCGGTGCAGGTGAACGGCAAGGTGCGGAGCCGGCTGACCGTGCCGGCTGAGGTGTCCGAGCGGGAGCTCGAGCGGCTGGCGCTCGCCGACCCCGCCATTCAGTCGTATACGAGCGGGAAGACCGTGAAGAAGGTTGTGGTGGCGCGCGGACGGCTCGTCTCGCTGGTGGTTCAATAATCGTGAAAAAATTGGTTCTCCTCGCGATATGTGCCGGCTGGGCGACGTCCGGCTGCGGGTACGCGCTGTCGGGCCGCGGGTCGTTCCTGCCCGCGTACATCCGTGTCGTCGGGATTCCGGCGCTCGTCAACAACACGGCCTTCTTTCAGGTGGAGCAGATCCTGACCGAGAAGATCAGGACCGAGTTCATCGGCCGCGGGCGCTATACGGTGATGTCCGACGCCGAGGGGGGCGACGCGGTCGTCACCGGCACCGTCACGTCGATCAACGTGCAGCCGGTCGGCTTCACCGAGCAGCAGCTCGCCTCACGCTACCAGTTCACGTTGACCATGAACGTGCAGTTCACCGACGCGCGGACCAGCCAGGTGCTCTGGTCGAACAGCGCGCTGACGTTCCGCGAAGAGTACGAGCTCAGCACCCGCAGCAACGTTGCGCTCGAGGGGGCGACCTTCCTCAGCCAGGAACGCAGCTCCTTCGACCGGATCGCCGACGATGTGGCGCGGACGGTGGTGACGGCAATCCTCGAGGCATTTTGATGGAGGACCGATGACGAGACTCGTGACGATGCTGATCGGTGTGATCCTGCTGACGGCCCAGGCGCCGTCCGCCCAGATCGCGGAGCAGCGGCTGCACCTCAACCCCGTGATCGCCAAGCTGGCCGAAGGGCGGACGGTGTACGGGCTGCAGGCCGGCATCGACATGTCCATCGGGTCGGCCCGCGCCGCGGCGCGGGCGCCCGCCGACTACATCTACGTCGACCTGGAGCACAACCCGCTGGATCTTCCCGGTCTCTACCAGTTTCATCTGGCGATGGCCGACCGTGCGATGGTGCTGAAGAAGGGCAACCTGCAGCCGAACGTCGCGTTGATGGCCCGGTTTCCGCCCGAGGCGGATCAGTCGGACTGGGTCGTCAAACAGGCGCTCGACATGGGCCTGCACGGCGTCATCTTCAACGGCGTCGACACGGCCGAGCAGGCGCGGCGCGCCGTGAGCTTCATGCGGTATCCGCCGAAGCGCGACTCGAAGATTCCGATGCCGCGCGGCGTGCGCGGATCGGCGGCGGGCAACGCGATCTGGATCTGGGGGCTGACCACCGACGAGTACGAGCGGCATGCCGATCTCTGGCCGCTCAATCCCGACGGCGATCTGCTTGCGACCATGATGATCGAGTCGCTTGACGGCATCGCCAATCTCGATGCGATCGCCGCCACGCCGGGCGTCGGGTCGCTCTTCCTCGGCGCGGGCAACGACCTGGCGCACGCGATGGGCCTGCCGATCGACCACCCCGAGGTCGAGGCCGCCCGTCAGAAGGTGCTGGTGGCGTGCCGGGCCCACAAGATCGCCTGCAACATCACCGCAAACACGGCCGACGACATCGTCAGGCGCGTCGGCGAGGGATGGCAGATGATCCGGAGCACGGTGGCGGCGATCAACGCCGCGCGGCCGCGGTTGAAGGACCCGAAGACGGCCCCGCCGCCGGCGGACCCATTTGCGACGCCGAGGTAGATGCCCGCGCTGACTCCTGCAGCCCTTCGTCAGCAGATCGCGTCCGGCGCCACTGATCCGCTCTACATGCTCGTCGGCGAGGACGACGTGGAGAAGTCCGCGGTCGCCGGTGAGTTCATGGAGATGGTGGACGAAGGGCTGCGGGCGTTCAACGTCGATCGCCTGTACGGCGGCGAGATGAGCGTCGACGACCTGATCGGGGCGTCCGCGACGCTGCCCATGATGGCCCCTCGAAGGCTCGTGATCGTCAATGACGCCGAGAAGCTGCTCATCCCGAAGCGCGAGTCGAAGGCGGCGGAAGCCGAGCAGGAGCGGCTCGAGGCGTTCATCCAGGACGCGCCCCCGCACGCCACGATTGTGTTCGTCTGCGGGACGCTCGACCTGCGGCGCCGGGCCGTGAAGCTGCTGATGAAGCAGGCGCAGGTCGTCGATTGCGGCACCATCGGCGACGAGGGCGACGCCGAGCGCTGGGTCAGGACGCGCGCCGCGACCCTGGGCGCCCCGCTCGATCCCGGCGCGGTGCGGGCGCTGGTGCAGCGCGCGGGGCTCGATATCGCCAGGCTCCGGGGCGGGCTCGAGCGGCTGGCCCTCTATGCGCTCGGCCAGAAGACGATCACCGCCGAGGACGTCCGGCAGGCGGTACCCGCCGGGGCCGAGGCGCAGACCGAGTTCGGCATTGCGAAGGCCATTTCACAGAACGACGCCGCCGAAGCCTTGCACGAGCTGCACCTGGCGCTCGACGCCGGCGCCGTCCCCGTGATGGTGCTCGGCCAGCTTCGCGTGGCGGCCGAGCGGCTGCCGGCGGCCCGGGTGCGCGCGGGAATCGAAGCGGTGTTCCGCACCGACCTGGCGCTGAAGACATCGGCCGGGGAGCCGCGCGTGCTGCTGGAGAGACTGGTAGTCGAACTGACCACTGCCGCAGGTCAAAGGTCGAAAGTCAAAGGTCAAAGGTACTGAACGTACTTTTGACTCTTGACCTTTGCCTTTTGACTTTCGTCATCTCCCCACCACCGGCACGAACTCCGGGAACACGTACGCGTACAGCATCGAGATGACCGCCATCACGAGCATGAGCAGCAGGCTGTGCTTGATCGTGAAGCGGAACAGCCGGCTCTCGTCGGCCGTCGTCATGCCGGTCGCCGCCACCGCGACCGCGATGCTTTGAATCGAGATCATCTTTCCCATCACGCCCGCCGCCGAGTTCACCGACGCGGTCAGCACCGGGTTGAGGCCGAGCGCGTTGGCGGTGACCACCTGCAGGTTGCCGAAGAGCGCGTTGGCTGAGGTGTCGCTGCCGGTCAGGAAGACGCCGAGCCATCCCAGCACCGCGCTGAAGAACGGAAACGCGACGCCGGTCCCTGAGAGCGCGAGCCCGAGCGTCGACGTCATGCCGGAGTAATTCATCAGGTAGGCCAGGCCGAGCATCGACGCGATGGTCAGCATCGGCAGCGCCAGCTGCCTGAACGTCGACTGGTAGACGGCGCCAAACTGGCGCGGCTTCACCCTCAGTACACCGGCGGCAACGATTGTCGCCAGGAGGCACGCGGTGCCGGACGCGCTCAGCCAGTTGAGCGTGTAGACGGCGCCGTAGGGCGCCGCCTGCGCCGTGACCGGCGGGACGCGGGTGATCGCATTGTGCAGCCACGGTACTTCCAGCCCGTTGAGCACGGTGGGGCTGACAGGCAGAAAGCCGGGCAGCAGGGCATGCGTCAGGCGGTCGATCGCCGCCTTGACGTCCGCCTCGCCCCAGACGAGCACGAACACCACGAGCATGACGTAGGGGACCCAGGCCATGAAGACCTCCCCCGGCGTCCGATGCGACACGGCCGCGATGACCGGCGTGTCGCCTTCGAGCCGCATGATGGTCTTCGGCTTCCAGACCTTCAGCACGATCACCATCACGACGATGCACGTGAGCGAGCTCATGATGTCGGTGAGCTCGGGGCCGATGTAGTTGGAGACGAAGAACTGCATGCCGGCAAACGACACGCCGCAGGCGACGATCGCGGGCAGCACCTCGAGGGCGCGCCGGCCGCCGGCCATCACCACGACCAGGTACGCGGGGATGATGATCGAGACCGTTGCGGAGAGGCGTCCCACCATGGCGCTCAGCGGCAGGACGGGCAGCCCGGTGACGTTGGCGAGCGTGATGACGGGGATGCCGATCGACCCGAACGCCACCGGCGCCGTGTTGGCGAGCAGGCAGATGCCGGCCGCGTAGAACGGCGAAAAGCCGAGACCGGCGAGCATCGCGCCCGCCACCGCGACCGGCGCGCCGAACCCGGCCGCCCCTTCGATGAACGCGCCGAAGGCGAAGGCGATGAAGAGCGCCTGCAGACGGCGGTCGTTGGTCAGGCTGCCGACCGAGTCCTTGATGATTTCAAACTTGCCGGTGTCGACCGCCAGGCGGTACAGCATGACCGACGCGAAGACGACCCAGGCGATGGGGAAGAGGCCGAACGCCGCCCCGTAGAGCGCCGAGACGATCGCCAGCGAGACGGGCATGCCGTAGGCGACGAGCGCCACGAGCACCGCCGACCCCAGCGCGCTCAGGGCCGCCATCCATGCCGGCCGCCGCAGCACGCCGAGCATGACGAACAGGACGACGATCGGAATCGCCGCGACGATCGCGGACAGGCCCATGCTGCCGGCGACGGGCGCGTAGTTGTGCTGCCACATAAGAATCTCGGTCGGGGAGTTATATCAGAAACCTCGGCCTGTTCACCGGCGTGAACCTGGCCCCTTGCAAACAGACGTCGCGTACAGAAGAATTTCCAAGGCATGTCGACAGCGAGATGGTGGATGTTGACCGCGGCGGCGGGTCTGGCGACGGTTGTCGCGACGCAGGCCGAGAGGGTCGGACAGACCCCTGAGCAGACGAGTCTCGAGGCGCGGAGCGGCGAGCCGCCTGAAGATCCGGTGGCTGTCCTGAACCGGGCGATTCAGGCCGGGCAGGTGCGGGTCGCCTTTGACGGTCCGCGCGGCTATCTCACGTCGGTCCTGAAGGCGCTCGACGTTCCGGTAGAATCCCAGACACTGGTGTTCTCGGAGACGAGCTTCCAGCCGCAGTACATCCACCCCGGCAATCCTCGTGCGCTCTACTTCAACGATACGGTGGCCGTGGGATGGGTGAACGGCGGGGACGTGCTCGAGGTTGCCGCGCTCGAACCCGGGAAAGGGATGGCGCTCTACGCGCTCGACCAGCAGAGCAAGCCGGCGCCGCAGTTCGAGCGCGACCTGCGGTGCCTGCAGTGCCATGACACGGCGTTCACGGCGGGCGTGCCCGGGCTGCTGACCATGAGCATGCTGCCGCTGTCCGACAATCCATCTGAGTACGCGCAAGGCTGGCCTGTGGACCACCGGACCCCGATCGATGACCGGTGGGGTGGCTGGTTCGTGACCGGTGGCCAGGTGCCGCGGGTGCACCTCGGCAACGTGCCCGTCCATCGCGCGGACCGCTCGTACGCCCGACGGCCGGCGGCGCCGGCCGTCGAGGAGGTCGACGTCGACGAGACCTATCCGTCGAAGCGAAGCGACGTGGCGGCGCTCCTCGTGCTGAACCATCAGACTCACATGGTGAACCTGCTCACGCGGCTCGCCAGGGATGCGCGGCTCGTCGAGCACGAAGGGTTCCTCGGCGGGCGCGTCATGCAGGTCGCCCGGGATCTGGTGGATTACCTGCTGTTCGTGGACGAGGCGCCGCTGCCCGTCCCGGTGCGGGGAACGTCCGGATTCGCGGAGGTCTTTGCGGCGCGCGGGCCGCGCGATCAGAAGGGTCGCTCGCTGCGCGAGCTCGATCTCACGACACGACTGCTGCGCTATCGATGCAGCTATCTGATCTACTCGCCGGCGTTCGATGCTCTGCCAGGCATGGCGAGTGATGCCGTGTACGCCCGGATGTGGCGGATCCTGTCGGGGGAGGAGACCGACCCGAAGTATGGGCGGCTGGCGGCCGCCGATCGGCGCGCGATCGTCGAGATCCTGCGGGACACGAAACCAGACGTTCCACGTTACTTCGATCTCGCAGCCATTCGATGAATCTCTTAACGCTGTTTTGGAGGCACACATGAAACGTTCGTTGATGATGGTGGTGGTGCTCGGGTTGCTCATGGCCGGCCTGGTGTCGGCGCAGATGGGTGCGCGGACGCTGTTCGACGGCAGGTCGCTGGACGGGTGGAACCCGGTGGGCGACGCAAACTGGACGATTGCCGATGGCGCCGTGCAGGCGACCGAGGGCAAGGGCGGGCACCTGGTGTCGCAGGACCAGTTCGGTGACTTCGAGCTGACCGCCGAGTTCTGGGTTGAATCAGCGAAGACGAACAGCGGCATCTTCATCCGCTGCCAGGACCCGAAGGCGATCAGCCCGAAAGGCTGCTACGAGGTCAACATCTGGGACGGGCGTCCCGAGGGCGACTACGCGACCGGCGGCATCGTCAACGTCGCGAAGGTGATCACGCCCATGAAGGTCGCCGGGCAGTGGGGCACGATCGTGATCAACGCCCGCGGCCCGCGCATGATGGTCTCGATCGATGGCACCAAGACCGCCGAGGGCGAGCACACGCAGTTCGCCCGGGGCCACGTCACGCTGCAGTATGGGGGTCCGGGAACCGTGAGGTTCCGGAAGGTGCAGATCCGCGCGCTGTAAGACGGTCAGGCTGTAGTGCCGGCCTTCAGGCCGGCCCGGCTGAAGCCGGGCACTACGTGCACCGGCCCGGCTGAAGCCGGGCACTACGTGCACACCGCTTCGTCTACACCGCGGTCTTGGTGAGGCGCCCCGCGATGCGGGACTTGTAGCGGGCGGCCGTGTTGCGGTGGATGATCCCCTTCGTCGCCATCTTGTCGACGATCGAGACCGTCCGCCGCAGCGCCGCCTTGGCGCCGGTCAGATCCTTGGCGTCGAGCGATGCGCGGATGGATTTCAGCGCGCTCCGCAGCGTCGACCGCATCTGACGGTTGTGCGCGCGCCGTTTGATGTTCTGCCGGTTGGCCTTCAGAGCCGATTTCGTACGCTTTGCCAAAAAAGACCTCGTGTGAATTTACGAATTTACGAATCTACGAATTTACGAACTGAAATGCCGCAATGAAATCCGTCAATTCGTAAATTCGTCAATCCGTAAATTCTAGCGTAAGTGCTTATCGCTGAACGATCTCGTACGTGCTAGACGCCGGACGTTCCGTCGTGTAGCGCACCACGGGACGGCCGCCGACAATGTCGACCACCTTGTAGATGACGCGCTTGCCGCGTGCCGTGGTCGTGGGGGCGGTATCGGCGGCTGAGCCGACCTTCCGCACGTAATCGACCGTCTCGTCGTACGGCGGCACGCCGCCGTGCCGATCCACGGCCGAGGAGCCGGCGTTGTACGCGGCGAGCGCCAGCTCTTCATTGCCCTCATAGCGGTCGAGCAGTTGCCGCAGGTACGCGGTGCCGCCGCGCACGTTGTCGACCGGGTCGTATGGGTTGCGCACGCCGAGCTCCCGCGCGGTGGCCGGCATCAGCTGCATCAGGCCCATCGCGCCCTTCGGCGACGTCGCGCGCGGGTTGAACCCCGATTCCACCTGGATGACCGCGCGCACCAGGTCCGGACGCAGCCCCTGCCGCGCAGCGTGCTCCTGCACGATCGGCTCGAACTTCCCATCGCCCCCGTCGTCTGGCGCGGGGCGGGTCGCCCGGAAGGCCGGGGCGTCCGGGACCGCGTAGGTGGCCGTGGCCGCTGCCGGGTCGAGCCGGCGGTCGGACAGCACGAGCGTCCCGGCGGCGTCGCGCCACGCATAGATCTGCGCCGCCGCAGGCATCGCCCACAGCATTGCCGCGGCCGTCACAACGAGCGTCCGGATGGGGGTCATGTGGAAACAGCTGAGCTGAAAGAGTTTACCTCACGGAAGGCCTCAGGGCACAGGCCTCAAGCCTCACATTGTATCGGTCCGGCGGCACGCCGCCGTTAACGCCTGTTACGATGCTCGCCGCACATGGGTATCTGGGCGAGGTGGCTGCGGCGGCCCCACTCGACACGGCTGCGGAAGGTCTCCTTTCAGCTCCATCTCTGGATCGGGCTTGCGACCGGGCTCTACGTCGTGATGCTGAGCGTCACGGGCAGTGCGCTCGTGTTCCGCCGCGAGCTCGATCGGGCCTTCAGTCCGCGACGGCCCGTGTTCAACGAATCGCTGCGGCTGCTGCCGGAGGAGACGCTGGCGCAGGCGGCGCGGCGCGCCTATCCGGGGCATACGGTGACCCGCGTCGGCGCCGTCGAGCGGCGCAGTCCCGTGGTCCGGATTTCGCTCGCGCGCGGCGAGGACACTTTCGAGCGTCTGTTCAACGCCTACACCGGCGCGGATCTCGGAGACCCGTATCCACGGCTCGCACGGGCGCTCCTCTGGACGGCGGACCTCCACGACGACCTGCTGATGGTCGATGGGGGACGCGGACGGTACTGGAACGGCCTCGGCAGCCTCTTTGTGACCCTGCTCTGCGCCACGGGCGCGATGATCTGGTGGCGGGGCGTTGCCGGCTGGGCGCGAGGCATGACCATCAACTGGCGGGTGCCGTGGCCGCGTCTCAGCTTCGACCTGCACAGCGCCACCGGCTTCTGGTTTTTCGCGGTGATCGCGCTGTGGGCCGTCTCAGGGATCTATCTCGCGTTTCCCGATCCGTTCGGACGGTTCGTCGATTGGGGCTGGGGCGAGGACCTCTCCAGCTATCCACGGTCCGGCGACGTGGTGCTGGAATGGCTCGTACGGCTGCACTTCGGGCGGTGGCGCAGCCACACGCTGAAGGCGGTCTGGGTGATCATCGGACTGGTGCCGGCCGTCATGTTCGCGACCGGCCTCGCGATGTGGTGGTGTCGCGTGGTACGTGGCCCGGCTAAAGCCGGGCACTACGTACAACAGAGCGTCGTGGTGCAAGACCGTACGTAGTGCCCGGCTTCAGCCGGGCCGAACGGCAGTAGAATGCCGCAGGAGGCAACGATGCGCAGGCGCGACTTTCTGACGACATCAGCGGTGATTGGAGCCGGCACCCTGGCGGGGCGAGCCGGCGTGCTGTCGGCCCAGGCAGGCCCGCAGCGCGCGCCGGCGGTGTCCACCAGGAAGCCGATGCCGATCATCCTGGCGGGATATGCGCCCCAGAGCAGCGGCTTCAGCACCTCGCTGAGGCGGATCGGCGATCGACTTGCCGGGAAGTTCAAGGGCGAGGTCGATGTCAAATACGTCTACAACATTCTCGATCTCGGCTATCGGGCGGAGGACCTTCTCTGGCTCGTTGAAAGCGGTGTGCTGACGCTCTCGTACATGGCGAGCAGCTACTTCGCCGACCGCGTGCCGGACGTGGCGGTTGGCGATCTGCCGTTCCTGTTCTCCGACACGGCGTCGGCGCGCGCGGCCACCGACGGCCGCTTCGGCAGCGGGCTGACGGATCGGATCGAAGCCGGCATGAACTACCGGATCCTCGGCTACTTTGAAAACGGATTCCGGCACGTCTCCAACCGTGTGCGCCCTGTTCGGACGCCGGCCGACTTGAAAGGGCTGTCGATTCGCGTGCTTCCGAGCCAGATCCTCGCGCGCGCGTTCGAGCTGCTCGGTGCAGCGCCGAAGATCATGGACCTGAGCGAAGCGCTGGCTGCGGTCAAGGCCGGCACGCTCGATGGCCAGGAGAACCCGTTTGCGAACACGGTGACGTACGGCATTCACAACGTGCACAAGTTCCATACCGCCACCAATCACTCGTACCTCACGCGCCCGATCTTCGTGCACCGGCCGACGTTTGACGCCTGGCCACGCGCGCTGCAGGAGGAGATGCGGGCCGCCATCGGCGACGCCGTCACGTACCAACGCGATCTGCACCTGAAAGAGGAAGACGAGGCCGCCGCGGCGATTCGGAAGGTGGGCGGCGAGATCATCGACCTGACGCCCGAACAGCACAAGATGTTCGTCGCAGCGGTGAACCCGGTCTACGGCGAGGCGCGAAAGAAGTACAGCCAGGAGCTGCTGGGGCTGGTGAATCTGACTTAGGCCGGCGGGTCCGCCGGTCGATGCGACCGAGTCTCCGGCGGCACCCGCCCCACAAACAAGGTTGTACGTGGGCCGGGTCCTGCGGCGAGCGACAATATATCGAGCCGCAGACCCGGCACTTCTCCTACTTCAATACACCAGACAGGTCGTACGCCGCCAGCTTGTTCTCGTTCATGTGGGGAACGATGGCGACGTTGCCCTCGGGAACGAATGCCAGATCCGCCGTGCCGGGCATGAACTGCCGCAGATCCCGGACCTCGCCCGCGGCGCCGACGTGGAGGATCTTGCCAGCCAGATAGTCTGTGACCACGAACCCGCCGCGGCCGTCCGATTCGATGCCGTCGATGTTGGCGAACGGCTCCGGCGTGATCGGCGTCTTCGCCTTCGTCTGAAGGTCGAGCGCGAACAGGCGTCCCGGCACCTCGGTCGTGAAGTCGGGCTTCGGCTTGCCCCATCCGCCGACGATCAGCCGGTTCCCATCGACCAGCAGACCGTTCGGCCATTCGAGCTGCTCTCCTTCGGCGAACACCGACGCTTTGCCGTCGCGCACCGCATGGATCCGGTTCGCCATCATGTCCGACACGTACACCGTCCCGTCCGGCCCGACGGCGACGTCGTTCAGGAACATCGCGCCGTCGATCTTCACCCGCGATGTGATGTCGCCGCTGGCCATGTCGATCCCGATCACCTCGTCGATGTCGGACGTCCAGAGCGTCCCGTTGTGGCCGCGGAGCCCCTTGGGCGCGTTCAGGCCCGTGACGAAGGTGGAAGAGACCATCTGGCCGTGGCCGTCGAGCTTCACGATCCGGCCGTTGCCGTCGCGGCCGTCGGGCGCGCCGGCGATCTGTGACGAATAGATCGTGCCGCTGACCGTATCGACCCAGACGCTCTCGGGCGTCTCGATGCCGTCAGTCACCGTCCATCCGCCCATGACGTGTCCGGCCGGCATGGCTGCGTCTTCGGGCGGCGCGGCCGGTGTCTCGCCGCGGCCGCAGGCAGCTAGAGCCAGCGACGCGCAGAAGGCAACGGTGAACAGCAGGCGATGTCGTGTCGTAGTCATAGTTCCCTCAGGCATTCTGGAGGCCGTGTGACCGTTTGAACCGTGTACGTAGTGCCGGGCTTCAGCCCGGCTAAAGCCGGGCACTACGTCGGCTATCGGCCCGGCTCGGCGTTCAACATCTTCTCGACAATCCCGCGGCTCGCCGCGAGCATCTCGGCAATCTTCGACGGATCCTTGCCGCCCGCTTCGGCGAAGTCCGGCCTTCCGCCGCCCCCGCCGCCGACGATCGGCGCGATCTGCTTCACGATCTGCCCGGCCGGCGCCTTCTCGACGAGATCCAGCGTCACGCCGACGACGATGGTGACCTTCCCGTCCGAGGGTGAAGCGAGGATGACCACGCCGCTCTTGATGCGCGAGCGGTGCTGGTCGACGAGCGCGCGGAGGCCGTCCTTGTCGAGGCCGGCCACTTCGCGGGCGACCAGCTTGATCCCGGCAACGTCGATCGCGTCCTCCTGACCGCCGGTGGCGCCGCTGCCGAGCGCGGCCTTCATTCTTGCCTGCTGCAGCTCGCGGGCGAGACGCTTGCTTTCGTCGAGCAGAGCGGATGCTTTCGCTGCCAGATCTCCGGACCGTGCATTCAACGTGGCCGCCACTGCCGACAGCTCGTCGCGCTGCCGCTGGAACGCGCGCATCGCGTCGAGCCCGGTAATGGCCTCGATGCGCCTCGTGCCGGCTGCGACGCCCCCCTCCGACACGATGGCAAACAGCCCGATGTCGCCTGTGGCACGGACGTGCGTGCCGCCGCAGAGCTCCACGCTGAAGCCGGGCACCGATACGACGCGGACGCGGTCGCCGTACTTCTCGCCGAAGAGCGCCATGGCGCCGGCGGCGATCGCCTCCTGCGTGTTCTTGATCTCCGTCTGCACGGGCGTGTTCCGGAGCACGTGTTCGTTGACGATCCGTTCGATCTCTAGGAGCTGCCCGGGCGTCAGCGGCGCGAAATGGACGAAGTCGAAGCGGAGCCGGTCGGGCGCGACGAGCGACCCGGCCTGCTTGACGTGGGCGCCGAGCACCTGCCGGAGCGCGGCGTGCAGCAGGTGCGTGGCGGTGTGATTGCGCCGGGTCGCGTCGCGGGCGGCGACGTCGACTTCGGCTGTAACAATGTCCTCTCTGCGAATTTCACCGGCAGTTACCCGAACATGGTGCGCTCGAGGAAAATCAGGCCTGAGGGGAATACGAATTAGGGCATCGACCTCCGCCTCTCCCGCGGGACCTTTGATCCATCCAACATCCGATACTTGACCGCCAGCTTCGATGTAGAACGGCGTTTTCGGCAGCACGACATAACCGCTCTGATTCGCTTTGAGCACAGGCACAGTCACAGGCCGGTCGTCATACAAGAGTGCTATCGGAATACCCTGCGCGCGGGTCGTGTCGTATCCCTCGAAGGTGTCTCTCAGGAGGTCAACCTCTTCACGTTCTGGTACGACCCACATATCTGGTGCCTTCGAGCCTTTGAACTTGCTCTTCGCGCGTGCCTTGTCGCGCTGCCCCTCCATCGCGCGCTCGAACGCCTCGCGGTCGAGCGTCAGCTTTCGCTCATCGGCCATGTCTTCGATGAAGTCTCTCGGCAGCCCGTAGGTGTCGTACAGACGGAAGGCGGCGTCGCCGGCCACAGTGCCACCAGCTGCAGCTGCGGCGTCGAGCACCTCCTCGAGCCGTGGCAGGCCCTCGGCCAGGACGGCGTCGAAGCGTTCCTCCTCGCTGCGGATCACCCGGACGAGGGTGTCGCGGCCGGATGTCAGCTCGGGGTAGGCGTCGCCGAAGTCCCGGACGAGCGTGTCGACGAGAGTGTAGAGAAACGGCTCTTTCATGCCGAGCCGCATGCCGTGCCGCATGGCCCGCCGCATGATCTTGCGGAGCACGTAGCCGCGCCATTCGTTCGACGGCATCACCCCGTCGGCGATGAGGAACGTCATCGCGCGCGTATGGTCGGCCACGACCCGCATCGACGTATCCGCATCGTGCGCATCGTACGTACTCCCGTACGTAGTGCCCGGCTTCAGCCGGGCCGTGCCGCCGTACTCCACCGCCGCCCGTTCGCCGATTGCGTTGAGCAGTGGCATGAACAGGTCCGTGTCGTAGTTCGACAGGTGCCCTTGCAGCACGGCGGTGATCCGCTCGAGCCCCATGCCGGTGTCGATGGACGGCGCTGGCAACGGCTTGAGCGTGCCGTCGGCCTGCCGGTCGAATTCCATGAACACGTTGTTCCAGATCTCGATATAGCGGTCGCAGCTGCACTCGAGCCCGCGGCAGCGCCCGCCGGCGGCTTCCTCGGAACACGAAATGTCGGAGCCGCGGCAGTAATAGATCTCCGAGCAGCGGCCGCAGGGGCCGGTCTCGCCCATCTGCCAGAAATTGTCGGCGGCGCCGAGCTCGCCGATGCGCTCGGCCGGCAGGAACTTCGCCCAGACGTCGTACGCCTCGCCGTCTCTCGGAACGGCCGCGTCCCCCTTGAACACCGTCGCGAAAAGGCGATTGGCGGGGATCTTCCATTCGGTGGTCAGCAGCTCCCAGGCAAACGGGATCGCATCCTTCTTGAAGTAATCGCCGAACGAGAAGTTCCCGAGCATCTCGAAGAACGTGTGGTGGCGGAGCGAGGGGCCGACGTTCTCGAGGTCGTTGTGTTTGCCGCTGACGCGCATGCACTTCTGTGCGCTGGCGGCGCGTCGGTAGTCGCGCGTCTCGCGGCCCAGGAACAGATCCTTGAACTGGTTCATCCCCGCGTTGGTGAAGAGCAGGGTGGGGTCGTCGTGCGGGACGAGGGGAGAGCTCGACACCACCCGGTGCCCCTGCCGCTCGAAGTACGTGAGAAAGGAGCGGCGGATCTCGTTGGCGGTCATGTCTGCTTATTGTACGTAGGGTCGCCGCGATAAATGGGGTCGGGAGTCATTTTCGCATTCACCCTTTCCGCGAAAATGACTCCCGACCCCATTCATCGCTACAGCTCCATTGCTGCCGAGCCAAGGTGCTCGACGATGCGCGTGTCGCCGGTGGCGAGGCGCCATCGGCGCAGCCGGGCGTGCGCTACGAGGAGCCGGTCGAACGGATCCCGCGTCCAGCTCACCTCGGCTGCCTGCAGGAACCACGCGGATGCCGGCGGATCGTCGACCAGCCACCGTTCGTCCTGAAGCGCCGCCTCGATTGGCTGCGGAAGGTTCACGCGGCCGGATTCGACGGCAATCTGCAGTTCGAGGAGCGACGCGGGGGAGACGCACAACCGCGCCTGCTGCCTGAGCAGCGGGCGCGATCTCGCATGGCCGGTGGCGATCCAGATCAGCGCATTCGTGTCGAGCAGGATCACTTCGGACGGGTATCTCTGAACCGCAGCCCGTCAGGAGTCCAGTCCCAGGTCCACTGGCCGGCTTCGATGGCCGGGTCGAGGATCTCGATGCGAAACTGGGGCTTCCGCCGCTTCCGGGGCGGCTTCTCGACGGCCAGTCGGTACCGGACGCCCTTCCGTTCGATGATCACGGGGAGACCCCGTTCAGCCTCGTCGAGCGCCTGCGAGAGCCGTTCCCGTACGACCGATACGGTGTACCGCTTCATGGATGTACATTGTACATTGTCTACACCTGCAGCCGCACGTCCTGGAAGCTGAGGAGCACCCACCACTCGTGCGTCTCGCGCAGCATCAGCGATGCGGCTTCGCGCGCCGTCTCGTCGAGCTCCAGCGGGGTCAACGCCCGTTCCGCACGATCGGCCAGGCCCGCGAGCGTGGCGGCCATCCGCGTCGATCGTTCGGCCACGCGTTCCAGCTCGAGCTGCGCCGTGATCGCGTGGACCACGCCGGCCCAGACGGGGAAGACCAGCGCGAAGAACGTGATCCAGGCGCTCGGATCCGCAACCGGCGGAACCCCTTCCGCTGCGTGGCCCACGCCGAGCAGGTGGAGCAGCGCCATCAGCAGCGTGCCGCCGAAGAGCGCAAATCCCATCCGGTGGCGGCTGTGCGCCTGACGGGCCTTGCGCCGCGCGTTCCGCTCGTGAAACGCCTGCTGATCCTTCATCCAGCCGTCGACGAGCAGCCGCCGCAGCGGACCGAGCGGGACGGGCGAAATTCCGCGCTGCGCCTGGGCGGCCAGGGCATCGCCGACGTGTGTGAGCCAGTGCCTGGGGCCGCGGTAGAACGCGAGCGTGCGGTCGTCGGGAGCGCCGCGGTGCGCGCCCGCGACCACGGTGAACATGGCCGCGCGGAGCTGTTCGGCCAGAAACCGGTCGTGCAGCCACTTCTCGTGCCACGCACCGTGACGGCCGCCCCACCACAGGCCGAGCACCGCCAGCATGGCGACGATCTCGAGCGCAATCAGCCAGAGATGCTCGGGGAAGAACAACACCTGGAACGTCGCCACGGTGACGGCCGACGCCGCAATGCGGAGCACGCCGTTCACCACCAGCACGTGCCGCCACTGATAGCGCAGCGCCAGGCAGTCGGCGCGCGCGAATTCGGGCACGATCGACTCGACCACGCCCGTGAGCGCGCCCTCGGGAACTCCTGCCTTCGCTGCCGCGCGCGTGAAGCGCTGGCGCACCTCGGCAGCCGTCGCTTCCACCCGCCGCTCGTCGAGCGCGCAATCGCAGAAATACGCCGACTGCTGATGAAAGCCGAGTGACAGCTCCTTCGCCTGCGTCGGCAGCTCCGTCGTCTCCACCAGCGCTTCGTCGCCATGATCGGCGTAGGCGATGTGTCGCACGAGACGAGGCGGGGTCTCCGGATGTTCGGTGTTGATCCAGATGACGAGCCGCTCGCGCCGAAGCGCGTGTTCGATGATGTCGGCGGTGCCCCCGGTCCCGGCCGCGCGGCGGCCGTTCCAGACGGCGATGAGCATCTCGCAGGCATCGACCACGCGCTCGCCGACCCGGTGGTAGGCCGCATCGCGCCGCGCCGCGTGTGATATCGACGCCGGCGCGCCGCCGGTCGTCGTCCCCGGGAGCTCATCGACGACCGCCGCCTGCGCCAGCAGCGCGTCGAACTCGGCGCGGTCGGCGGCCGTCTCGAAGTCCATCCGGTACTGGTCAACCGGAAACGGCGTGACGACCTCGAGCCGCGCGCCGAGCCGCTCCATGGCCGCACGGGCGACGATGCGATCGGCGCCGGCGGCAAGGGGGGAGACGAGGACGCAGGCGAGCGGGGTGCCGGGGGCGGCCAGCGTGCCCTTGATGCGATCGAGCAGCGCGTCGATGGCGGCGGCGACGCCGGAGCAGTCCGACACGCTCCGGTGGCCGGTGACGCCGATCCGCAGCTCGTAGGGAAGTGGCACGGCCGCGCGACAATATCACCGTCGCGTTCGGAGTCACAATCCATCATCGGCGGATCGGTCAGTACGTGGTGCCGGGCTTCCGCCTTCGCATGAAGCTTCGGCGGACCACCATAGCCTTGGCGAAGGTGGTCAGCCCGGCCGGGTCGTCAGGCTGCGCCGCGCCGCTCCTTTGATTGGCGGTCTTTGCGACGGCCCAGCCAGTCGAGCAGCGAAATGATCAGAACCGCGAGGGCAATGAGGCTCAACATGAAGAGGGCGGTTGTCATTGGGATTCTCCCGCCATGTAATATGCGCCCGCCAGGAACACCGACCAGATCAGAAACCCTGCGACGGCCACGCCCACCGAGAAGGCGTCCGACCCGATAATCTGGCCAAACACCAGGCCTGCGACCGCCATGTTGGCCAGGTCGCCAAATTTCTCCGCGAGTATCGCCCGCCGCCGCTCCGTCAATCGTAGCATCGTCATCTCTCGCCGGGGCTGAAGCGACAGCTGTGCCAGCTCAATCTGGCTCTGATGCGAGCGGTCGCCTTCGTCCAGTGTTCGTTTCTGCTGCGCCGCAAAGGCGTGAGGGCGGCGGAAACTGCCTGCGGCCGCGCGTTCCGGGCTAGAATCCGCCCGGCGTGAGCGCTCTCTTCATCTCCTACGCCTCGGACGACCAGGCGGTCGCGCTGGAGGTGTGCGCGCAGCTCGAGGCGCAGGGGGTGGGCTGCTGGATCGCCCCGCGCGACGTTGCTCCTGGCGCGCAATGGGATGAGGCGATCGTCGACGCGATCACGTCGGCTGGCGCCTTCCTCCTGGTGCTGACAACGGCAGCCAACGGATCGCCGTACGTGAAGAACGAAGTCAACCACGCCTTCGCAGCGAAGCTGCCGATCTTCACTTTTCGTGTCGAGGATGTGCAGCCAGACAAGTCACTCGGCTTCTACCTCGCCCGGCATCACTGGACCGACGGCTTCCCCGCGCCGATGGCGCCGAAGCTGGCGCAGCTGTCGGCGGCAGTGATGACGGTGCTCGGCGCGGGTGCGGCCAGCCTCGGCACGATCACCCCCGCTGCGCGGCCGGCCCGCCGCTCACGGGCGACGAGGCTCGCGGGTGCGTTCCGAGCGCGAAGGACTCTGCTGACCGGAAGCGCTCTCGGATTCCTCGCGGCCTCGGCGCTGGCAATCGCGGTTGGCGTTTCGCTGCGCGGCGCACCGGTCAATGCCCCGGAGATGCGGCTGCAGATCGTCCTGCCCCCTCTCGCGCGGCTGACGTCGTTCGCCTTGTCACCGGATGGTCACAGCCTGGTGTTTCAGGCAGACGGAAAACTCTGGCTGCGTTCGCTCGCGTCAGAAGAGGCCACACCGCTCGCCGGCACGGAGCAGTCCTTGAACGAATCGCTGCTGCCGTTCTGGTCACCCGATAGCCAGTCGGTCGCGTTCTTCGTCGACAACCGCCTGAAACGGATCGACCTGGCGTCAGGTGTGGTTCGCACCGTGGCCGGTCTGCCGGGAGCGTCGGGCAGGGGCGGCACCTGGAGTGCGGCCGGCACGATTGTGTTCGCGCCGTCGAGCGACGGCAGTCCGCTCTTTCGGGTCTCCGCCGATGGCGGCGAGACGACGCCGGTCACGCGGCTGGAGGCGGGACACAGGACGCATCGCTATCCGCAATTTCTTCCGGATGGCCGCCGCTTCATTTTCTTTGCGCGCACGACGGACAGCCAGGGGCTCTATCTGGGTTCGGTCGATTCGTTGGAAACACGCCGGCTACTCGACTCCGACGGGTCCGCGGTCTTCGCCGCACCAGACGCCGTGTTGTTTGGCCGCAAGGAGGCCCTGCTCGCGCAGCGCTTCAACCTCGCGGACATGACACCGCGCGGCAATCCGATTTCGATCGCTGGACAAGTGGCCGTGGACTGGACGACGCCGAACACGAGTCTGGCCGGCAGCCTCGCTGTGTCGGCATCCGCCAACGGGATGCTCGCCTATCGACTGAGCGCCGGCCGTAACCAATACGTCTTGATGGATCGGGCGGGGCGGGAGATCGGTAGCCTGGGTGAGGCACTCGCAACGAGAGTAGGAGTGTCACCGGACCAGCGCACACTGGCGATGGCGCGCACCATCAACGGCAATACTGACGTCTGGCTCGTCGACGTCGCAGGGGTGCAGCCGTCGCGGCGTTTCACAACCAGCGCCGCCTGGGAGGCCCCCGGCGCATGGTCGCCTGATGGGAGACATCTCGTATTTACGTCGAGTCGGAAGGGCGTGCTCGATCTGTACATCAAATCAATTGATGGTAATGACGAGCGGCCGTTGCTCGAGTCAGCCAACGGCAAAGCCGCCAGCGACTGGTCGGCGGACGGACGGTTTCTGCTCTACCAGGATGCCGCGCCGACGACGGCCGACGATCTCTGGGCGCTGCCGATGTCTGGCGACCGAAAGCCGTTTGCGGTCGTACAGACGCCGGCGCTCGAGTGCTGTGGCCGGTTCTCGCCGGATGGACGGTGGATCTCGTTCATCTCGCAAGAGACCGGTCGCTCTGAGGCCTACGTGCAGGCCTTCCCCGGCCCGGCAGAACGAGTAAGGATCTCCACCGACGGAGCCGGCACTCCGTTCTGGAGTGCCGACGGCCGTGAACTCTATTTTCCGGCGCCGGGTGGCCGGCTGATGGCGGTGCCGATCGCTGGCGGGGGAACCACACTCAAACCCGGAACACCGGTGGCGCTGTTCCAAACCGCTGCCGCTACCAGTCCCGCGGCAATCCGGATTGGCGAGCGATTCCTCGCCATCTCCTCGCTCGAAGCGCCGTCTCCTTTGACGATTGTTCTCAACTGGAAACCGCCCATCCCATGAGCCGCCCC
>MEKU01000025.1:7362-8043 GCA_001767195.1 Acidobacteria bacterium RIFCSPLOWO2_02_FULL_67_21 | reverse complement strand
GCGCTCGCTCATCGAACGCCGGCGCAATCCTATGTGGATGCGGTCATCGACGGATCGGCCGCCCGGTTGAGGCCGAAGCTGATGACCGTGGCGACAACAGTATTCGGGCTGCTGCCAATCATGTTCGCGACCGGATCCGGAATGGACATCACCAAACCGATCGCGGCGCCGACGTTTGGAGGCATGATGACGTCGACCGTGTACGTGCTGTTCCTCATCCCGTGCCTGTTTGCGATTGGCGAGGACATTCGACAGCGCTGGCCGGACCGGTTCCGAAGACGTGACGCGACGGCGTCTATCGTACGTGGAGGGGCGCAATGACCCGTATCTTCGCGACGCTCGTTCTGGCCGCGCTGGTGTCGGCTGCGTGTCGAGGGACATCGACTCCACCAACACCGCTCAACGAAATCGTAAAGACCCGGTCTGGCAATCTTGAGGTGGTGCTGCTGTCTGCCGAGACCGCCGTCAAGACCGGCAAGGATGCAGTGACCATCGAGTTCAGGGCCGTCTCCGATGGCCGCCTCATCGATGTCGGGATGGTCAAGGCCAACGCGACGATGCTGATGGCTGGGATGGCTCCGATGTTCGGGCCGGTCGATGTCGAGCGAAGCGCAGTCCCGGGACGATACCTTGCCAGCACCGAGTTGAGCATGGCGGGCGAGTGGCGGCTGTCGCTCGAAT
>MEKU01000025.1:0-7350 GCA_001767195.1 Acidobacteria bacterium RIFCSPLOWO2_02_FULL_67_21 | reverse complement strand
GCCAAGGCGCCGTGACCTTCTCTCCCCTGGTTCATTGATTCAGTTCGATCCGCTATACTACCTATTCATGCCTTCGGCCTGGTTCCGCACGACTGCTCGTGCCGTCGCGTGTGTCCTGCTCGTGTGGGTCGCGCTCGATTTGGGCTTCCCGAGCTTTTGTGCGCTCGATCAGGACGACCCCATCCCCATTTCGTCGGCAGCCATCGACGAGCGCTCGAGCGATGATGGTGTCCCGGATCGGCCGGCGCACATCGACGATTGTTTCTGCTGCTCGCATTGCGTTGACGTCAGTTCAATTACCGCTCCGGCGCCGCTCGCATGGGCAGCCAGTGATCTCCCATTGCCAGGCGATGGCGCGCCGCTCACCGCTGCGTTCCCCCCGTACCATCCCCCTCGCAGCTAGCCGAGACGAGTCTCCGTTCACGGTGCGTGCGCGTCCGCACGTGAATTCAGACTCCGTCTTTCGTCTGTTCTTCTAATAACCAATCTGTCCTTGTCCGGGTGGCCGGCGGTCGCGCGCCGGGCCACGCCGTGTGTGGCCTATGTTGAAACGAATCGCAGTGTTCTCGTGCGCCGTCTTTCTCGGCGCCCGTCCGTCTTCCGGCCAGGAGCCGGTGATCCCCGACAAGCTCACCCTGGCGGAGGCGGTGAGATCAGCCGTGGAAAGAAACCCGTCGTTGGCGGCGGCGCGCAGTGATGTCGATATCGCCAACGCCGTGCGGCTTGACGTGAGCCGGCGGCTGAATCCGGCGCTCACTTTCGAATCGGAAGGATGGCACCCGACCGGCCAGACGGCACGATCCCCCTTCTTCAATAACCAGGAGCTGACGTTTCGCTTCGATCAGGAGATCGAGCGTGCGGGCCGGCGGGCCTTGCGGACCGCCGTGGCGGATGCGGCACTGGACGCGGTACGGGCTCGTGCCGACGACGCACGACGGCTCCTGACGCTGGACGTGCAGCGTGCCTATTTCCAGGCCGTGCTCGCGACCGTGGACCGGGATGTGGCGCGCGTGTCGCTGCAGGAAATCGATCAAGCCATCGGACTGAATCGCTCCCGGTTTGAAGGCGGTGAGATATCCGGCGGCGAGCTGCGTCGCCTTCAGGTGGAGCGGCTTCGGTTCGTTGACGATGTCTTTGCAGCGGAGCTCGCCTTGCGAAACGCGCGAAGCGCACTGCTGGTCCTCATGAATGTGACCACGCTCGGCCAGCCGTTCGAGGTCACGGAACCGCTGGCCGCATCGCCTGCGACAACGCCTCCAACCGCGCCTGGCATCGTGTCCGCGGTGTTAACCGGCGCCATCGGCGCGCAGGCGCCCACACTGGTTGCCGACGCGATCGTGCGCCGTCCTGATGTCATCGCTGCACAACGCGAGGTGCTCCGCGCGGACACTGAGACGCGGTTGCAACGAGCGCCGCGGACTCCCAACCTGACCATCGGCGGCGGCTATCGGCGGGAGTTCGGGACGGATGCCGTCGTTGTTGGCGCCACGGTCCCGCTGCCCTTGTTCAATCGCAACCAGGGCGGTGTGTTACGGGCCGAAGCCGAACGCCGGCAGGCTGCGAGCCGAGCGCGCACCACCGAGCTGGCCGTGCGACTCGATGTTCAGCAGGCCGCGAACGCCGTCGACGTGAACCGAGAGCGCGTCCAGTACATCGAGCGTGAGTATTTGACGACTGCGCGGGAGTCGCGCGATATCGTGCTCGCCTCGTACAAAGTCGGCGCAGCCGATCTCATCGATTTTCTCGACGCGCAGCGCGCGTTCCGCGACACGCTGCGGACCTACAACCGGGCGCTCTACGAGCAGCGCGTCAGTCTCTTCGAGCTGGCGGCCGCGACAGCGCAGCCTCCGGGACAGCAGTGAGGGACGACATGAGTGACAGACAGCTAGGGGAGTTCCGCGAACGCCGTTTCGGCCTGCCCGCGCTCGTGCTCGTGCTGGGTCTGGGCGTCGCGGCCGGTTTCAGCGTGGAGTATTGCCGCGGCAGCGCCGTGGCGACGCCGCCGACCGAAGAAACGACACGCACAGACGCACTCCCGGCGGGTGTCGTGGAGGTGCCAGAAGCGGCCCAGCGCAACGCCGGGATGGAAGTCCTGACCGTCGCCAGCCGGATGCTGCCGGCGACCATCGAGGTCACCGGCGTCGTGGCACCCGATGAGCGACGGGTGTCCCACGTGCGTCCGCTCGCGCGCGGCGTCATCGAGGAGATCGCGGTGACGTTGGGCGCGCGTGTGGTCCGCGGCCAGACGCTCGTCTCCTACGACAACATCGAGCTGGGAGCGCTCGTCGGCGATTATCTCAGCGAGGTTGCCGCACAGCGTCAGGCGGAGGCGGATTTGGAAGTCAAGCAGCGCTTCCTGGATCGTGCCGAGGCGCTCATCAAGCTCGAGGCGGTGGCGCAGCAGACGCTCGAGCTGCGCCGCGCAGAGTTCAAGAACGCCCAGGCCGCGGTGGCGAGCCAGCGGGCGCGTGTCGCGAAGATCGAGGAGCAGATTCACCGGTTCGGATTGTCCGATGCCGATCTGGCCGGTCTGACCCCCGAGGAAGGTCGCAGCGGGCACCGGACCGCGTCTCATAGCATCCTTCGGGCGCCGTTTGACGGCGTCGTCACCAGGTTCGACATCGCCGCCGGCGAGATCGTCGAGCCCGATCGCGAACTGATGACGATTAGCGATATCTCCACGGTCTGGGTCCTCGCGGACGTCTACGAGAAGGACCTCGCAAAGGTGGTGCGGAACACGGACGTGAGCATCCGGGTGGATGCCTACCCGGATCGCGTCTTCGCCGGCCGGCTGACTTACATCAGCGACGTCATCGACCCGCAGACGCGCACGGCCAAGGTGCGGTGCGTGGTGGCCAACCCGGACGGGGCGCTTAAGCTCGACATGTTCGCCAGAGCGGCGTTGGTGACCAGCGACAGCCGGCAGGGGATCAGCGTGCCGGCCGCGGCGATCCAGCAGATCGACGGCCAGTCGGTCGTATTCATCCGCCAGAGTTCGGTACGTTTTGAGCGGCGCACCGTCGAGGTTGGCACCGCAGCTGGGGATGTCGTGGAGATCCGATCGGGCCTGCGCACCGGCGACGTCATCGCGGGGGCCGGTAGCTTCTATCTGAAGACCGCGCTGCTGCGCGAGCGGATCGGCGAAGAAGGCTGACTGGAGACGCCGTGCACAAGCTGATCGACTTCTCGCTGCGAAATAAATTCCTCGTGCTGACGTTCACCGCGGTGAACGTCGGCGCCGGCATTTACTCCATGCTGCGTCTGCCGATCGACGCCGTGCCGGACGTCACCCCCAACCAGGTGATGGTGCTGACCCAGGCACCCGGCTTCGGACCGCTCGAGGTGGAGCGATCGATCACCTTCCCGGTGGAAACCGCCATGAGCGGACTGCCTGGGATCACCGAGATCCGGTCCGTGTCGCGCTTCGGTCTCTCGTCGGTCTACATCTACTTCGAAGAAGGGTTGGACATCTATTTCGTACGGCGCCTCGTACTGGAGCGGATGCCGGAAGCCAGGGAGGCGATCCCGGCGGGCTTCGACAGTCCGGAGATGGGCCCGATCAGCACCGGCCTCGGTGAAATTTATCAATTCGAGGTGCGGGGCGGCGGCCTCCCGTCGATGGAGCTCCGGAGCATCCTTGACTGGGACATCGCGTTCAAGCTGCGGTCAGTTCCCGGAGTCGTGGAGGTGAACTCCTTCGGCGGAGAGCTGAAAACGTACGAGGTGCAGCTCGACCCCGACAAGATGGCCGCTTATAACGTCGCCCTTGACCGCGTCTTCGAGGCCCTCGAGAGGAACAATGCGAACGCCGGCGGCGCGTACATCGAGAAGGCGCAGGAGCAGTACGTCATCCGGGGGGAAGGCCTGATCGAACGGATCACCGATGTCGACAACATCGTCGTGGCTGCCACGCAGGAGGGCACGCCGGTCTACGTCAAGAATATCGGCCAGACGCGGCTTGCCGCGCGGGTACGGCAGGGCGCGGTCACCCGCGACGGCAAGGGCGAGGCGGTGACGGGCGTCGTGATGATGCTCATGGGCGAGAACTCGCGCGTCGTCGCCCAGCGCGTGCGCGAGCAGCTCGAGGAGATCCAGAAGTCCCTGCCTCCCGGCGTGACCATCGAGACGTACTACGATCGCACGGAGCTCGTGCGCAAGACGATCCGCACCGTCGTGACGAATCTCGTCGAGGGCGGCATCCTCGTGATTGCGGTGCTGCTGATCCTTCTGGGCAACATCCGTGGCGGCCTCATCGTCGCGTCCGCGATCCCGCTGTCGATGCTGTTCGCGTTCACGGGGATGGTCCAGTTCGGCTTGTCCGGCAACCTGATGAGCCTCGGCGCGATCGATTTCGGCCTCATCGTCGATGGATCGGTGGTGATGATCGAGAACATTGTCCGCCGTCTCGGTGAGCCGATTCCGCCCGGGAAGACGCGCGAGAGCGTCATTCGCGAGGCGGGGCGCGAGGTCGCACGACCCGTATTCTTCGCCGTGTTCATCATCACGGTCGTGTATCTCCCGATCATCACGCTGGAGGGGGTCGAGGGCAAGATGTTCAAGCCGATGGCCCTCACGGTGATCTTTGCCCTGATCGGCTCCCTCGTGCTCGCGTTGACCCTCATGCCTGTCCTCGCCGCGCTGTTGTTCAGGAAGAACGTCCAGGAAAAGGAGCCCCGGATCATGCACTGGCTGAAGGCCAGGTATCAGCCCCTGCTCGAGGGCTCGCTGGCGCGCCCATGGCTCACCGTCGCGGCGTCCGTGGCCGTCTTCGTGGCCGCCGTCGCGCTCGTGCCGTTCATGGGCACCGAATTCATTCCCAAGCTCGGCGAGGGTACCATCGCCCTTCAAGCGTGGCGACTCCCCAGCGTCGCGCTGTCCGAATCGATCAAGAGCACCACGCTCATCGAGAAGACCCTTCTGGAGTTTCCCGAAGTTACGACGGTGGTCTCCCGAACAGGCGTGGCGGAGATTCCAACCGACCCGATGGGCGTCGAAACGAGCGACGTCTACGTGATGCTGAAGGAGCAGGGTGAGTGGACGACGGCGCCGACCCAGGAAGGCCTGATTGCGGCGATGGACGAGAAGCTGCAGGAACAGGTGCCTGGCAACGTCTTCAGCTACTCGCAACCGATCGAGTTGCGCGTCCAGGAACTCATAGCTGGCGTGAGATCGGACCTGGCGGTGACGTTGTTTGGCGAGGATCTCGAGGAGCTCGAACGCGTCGGCGCGGAGATCGCACGCGTAGTGGCGAGCGTGCCCGGGGCGGCCGACGCCAAGCTCGAGCAGACGGCCGGGCTCCCATACCTGCGGATCCGCATCAAGCGCGACGAGATCGCGCGGTACGGGATCAACGCCTCACAGGTGCTCGACGTGGTGCAGACCATGGGCGGGCGCCAGGTGGGCGACGTGCTGGAGGGCCAGCGCCGCTTCGCGCTGCAGGCGCGGTTTATCAGCGATTCGCGCCAGAGCCTGGAGCGGATCGGAAACCTCAAGGTGGCCGACCCGCGTGGCCGGCTGATCCCCTTGTCGCAGCTCGCCGACCTGATCGTGGAGGATGGCCCGGCGCAGATCAGCCGCGAGAACATCCGCCGGCGCATCGCGGTGGAGACGAACGTGCGCGGGCGGGACCTCGGCAGCTTCGTGGCCGATGTGCAGGCGGCGATTGCCGCCCAGGTGACGCTGCCGCCCGGCTACTACTTGGAGTACGGGGGACAGTTCGAGAACTTACAGCGCGCGTCCCAACGGCTGACGATCGTGGTCCCGATCGCGCTCGCGATCATTTTCATCCTCCTCTACACGACATTCAACGCGTGGAGGCCGGCCGTGCTGATCTACCTCAACATTCCGATCGCCGCCACGGGCGGGATCTTCGCACTGTTTCTCCGCGGCATGTCGTTCAGCATTTCGGCGGGTGTGGGTTTCATTGCGTTGTTCGGTGTCGCGGTGATGAACGGACTGGTGCTGCTCTCTCATATCGACGAGCTGCGGCGGGGCGGCTTGTCACTGTACGAAGCGACCGTGCGGGGATCGATGGAGAAGATGCGGGCGATGATCATGGCGCCCCTCGTCGCAGGCCTCGGATTCCTGCCGATGGCGTTGTCGACCAGCGCGGGCGCGGAGGTGCAGCAACCGCTCGCCACGGTCGTCATCGGGGGCCTGATCACGTCGACGGCCCTGACGCTGTTCGTGCTGCCCTCGCTCTATCGACGCTTTGAACGCGAGCGTCCGGAGGTTGAACTGTAATGCGCGAAATCAAGGCCATCATCAGGCGCGAGCGCGTGGCGGACGTCGTCAGCGCGCTGCACGAGCGGCCGGACCTGCCCGGAGTGACCATCTCTTTCGTGGAGGGCGTCGGCCGCAGACCAAGGGGCGCCGGGCCGGCGGAATTCGGCGAGGTGCAGATGGCGAAGGTCGAGACCGTGGTCTCGGCCGAGTTGGCCTCGTGGGTGGTTGACACGATCAGGCGGGCGGCGTTCACGGGCCGGGCCGGAGACGGCAAGATCTTCGTCGTTCGGGTCGAACAGGCCGTACAGATCCGATCGGGTGAAGAGGGGCCCCAGGTTCTGTGAGATGACGCAGCCGCAACGCGGAGCGAACCCCGCCATGGACTTTCGGATCCACGGTATGGACTGCGCCGAGGAATGCACCATTCTGCGCGACGCTGTCGGACCGGTCGTAGGCGGCGACGACAAACTCTCCTTCGACATTCTTCGCGGCCGGATGAGTGTGACTGCGGCGCACGCCGTCGCGCCCGATGCCGTGATCGAGGCGGTGGCCCGCACCGGCATGAAGGCGGAACGGTGGACCGCTGACGATGAGCGGAAGGCGCCGGCCGAAGAGGCCCTCGCACGTCGCCGACGGACGGTGCTCACGACTGCCAGCGGGCTGTTCGGGGCTGCGGGGTTTGTGACGCACGCGGTGCTCGTGGGCGGCGTGGCGGAGGCGTTGGGCTCGGAAGGAATCGGCGTGGTCCATGACGTGCCGTGGGCCGCACGGATCCTCTACCTTGCCAGCGTCGTTGCCGGCACATGGTACATCCTCCCTCGGGCCCTGTTTGCCGCCCGTTCGCTGCGGCCGGACATGAACCTGCTGATGGTGATCGCCGTCGTCGGCGCGATGGCGATCGGCGAATGGTTCGAGGCGCCGACCGTGGCGTTTCTGTTCGCGGTGTCGGTCGCCCTCGAAGCCTGGAGCGTCGGACGTGCCCGGCGTGCCGTCGAGGCGCTCCTGGCCATCGCGCCCGACACGGTGCGGCTGATCGAAGACGGTGGCACACGCGAGGTGCCGGCGAAGGACGCGCAGATCGGTTCCGTCTTCCTGGTCAAGCCAGGAGAGCGGATTGGTCTTGAC
>MEKU01000024.1 GCA_001767195.1 Acidobacteria bacterium RIFCSPLOWO2_02_FULL_67_21 | reverse complement strand
CCTTGCACGAGAAGGGCACCAGCCGATCCAGGCCGCAGGCCGTACACCGAAACCGCGCGAACCCGCCGGCCAATGAGCCGCAGCGCAGGAAGGCACGGAACTCTTCCTCGACGAACCGGGGTAGGCCTTCACCGTCGCGCAGGCTGGCCGCTTGCGCGCGGAAGGTCTCGAAGGACGCCTGCACGATCTGGTAGAGCACGCCCTCGGCAGGACGCCGGGGTTCGTAGCGAGCGGACGGCATGGCCACCGCCCTGATGTAGCGGGCGACCTGCCAATGGCGGGGAACTCCGGAATCGCGCCAGTTCGGAAGGCCGCGTCTCCGGACGTGGCAGTTTCTGCCTACCCAAACGCTTGCGTCGTCAGCAGATCCTGATCAGAATGCCAGACTGCACCGCGATTCGAGCCACGGCGCAGGGGGCGAGCTACAACATCGGGCCGCACACGGAATGGCGGCGGCGTTGGAGCCACCATCGAGGTCATCGGCCCCACGGTGGACGTCGTTGTCGGCGCGGACCAGAATTCTCGTAATGGCGAACGTGGCGCTGGGCAGCACAGCACCTGGCGGAGCCGGCGATCTGAACGTGTTTCCCTGCTACAAGGGCAGGTCCGGGGGACTAGTGACTGACGGGGCCGGAATCTTTGGTCTGAAAGTGGCGCAGGACACCCGCATCACCGTCGGCATCTCACGCATCTTCATCGGTCTGGCTTCAGACGAGTATGAGGTGGGCATGTGCGGCTACTCAGGGAGTGCCGCCGATTGGAACTTCAACGACAATGGGTACGTGTCCGCGATGGTCATCAATTGACGCCAATGCGTCAATAGACTCAGGCGGCGCGTGCCAACCCTCTCTCGATACGCCGGAACCGTCGGCGTGTCGCTCGCCGCATTGTCTGCGAGTCGCAACTGGGCGATGCCGGCGGGCCGCAGGAACATCGCGGCACGGTGGAAGACCTCGAACCAGAGCGTCTGAGCGGTGTGGATGGGCCTGATCCGATTCCGTGGACAGGCTGGTTAAGTCGATCTGCTACGGGTTCTCTTTCGTAAGTCTCCTTCTAAAGGCTCGTCGATCGCGCCACGTATCCGCTGGCCTCAATCGTGATGCGTGGTGCGCGCGCCTGTGCCAGACGCGGTAAACGCCCAGCGTCATTGGTGCTGACCCCGAACGGGGCAGCCGTGACACTTCGGACGGGCGCGGCGGTCTGCGTCGCCACGATGGTGCCCGAGAGCGTCCGTGTGGCCGGCTGGGACGGCTGGATCGGGTTGACGGTCGGGGCGGTCGGCGCGCGTTCTCCACTGCACGCTGCAGCCAGCGCCGCCAGGATCAGCACCGAACGCGTGAGCTTGAGTGTGGCAAGGTGTGGCAGCCGGCTACCAGCTACACCCCCTACGGGCTACCGCCTGCCTCACGCCCCCGGCGCGTGGTGCCGGACGTCGCGGGCCGAGACCATGAAGATCACGTCTTCCGCGATGTTGGTGGCGTGGTCGCCGATCCGCTCGAGATGGCGGGAAATCAGAATCAGGTCGAGGGCCGGCTCCACGGTCGACGGGTCGTGGAGCATGTAGGTGAGCAGCTCGCGGAATACCTGGGTCTTCAGTCCGTCGAGGCGGTCGTCCTCGTCCAGCACGTGCTGCGCCAGCTCGGTGTCGCGGTGCACGAACGAGTCGAGCGCGTCGCGGAGCATGGCCTGGGCGATGTCGCCCATCTGCGGGATGTCGATCAGCTTCTTCACGGGCGGGTGCGTGACGTAGTGGCGGGCGGCCTCGGCAATGTTGACCGCCAGGTCCCCGACGCGCTCGAGGTCCGTGTTGATCTTCACGGCCGCGACGATGGCGCGCAGGTCGGTGGCCATCGGCTGGTGGAGCGCGAGCAGCGTGAAGCAGCGGTTGTCGATCTCGATGTGCAGCTCGTTGATCGGCTCGTCGCCGCGGAGGATCCGCTCGACGGCGGCCGGGTCGCGGGTGACCAGCCCCTGGATCGCCACGCGCACGTGCTCCTCGGCCAGCCCGCCCATCTCGAGCAGGCGCGCCTGGAGCGCCTCGAGCTCCTCCTGGAAGTGCCGTACCGCTCGTTCGGTTCGTTCCATCGCTATCCGAATCTCCCCGTGACGTACTCCTCGGTCAGCTTCTCGCCCGGATTCGTGAAGATCTTATCGGTGCGATCGTACTCAACCATGCGCCCGAGCCAGAAGAAGGCCGTGAAGTCCGACACGCGGGCCGCCTGCTGCATGTTGTGCGTCACGATCACGATCGTATAGGTCTTCTTCAGGTCGTACACGAGCTCCTCGATGCGCTGCGTCGCGATGGGATCGAGCGCCGACGCCGGCTCGTCCATCAGGAGGATGTCGGGCCGGACGGCCAGCGCACGGGCGATGCAGAGCCGCTGCTGCTGGCCGCCGGACATCGCCAGCGCGGAGTCGTGGAGCCGGTCCTTCACTTCATCCCAGAGCGCCGCCTGCCGCAGGCTCTCCTCGACGCGCGCCACCACGTCCGCGCGGTTCCCGGCCATGCCGTTCACGCGCAGGCCGTAGGCGATGTTGTCGAACACCGACTTGGGAAACGGGTTCGACTTCTGAAAGACCATGCCGACCCGGCGCCGCAGCCCCACCACGTCGACGCCCGGCCCGTAGATGTCGCTGCCGTCAATCAGCACGCGCCCGTCGACCCGGGTGCCGGGGATGATGTCGTTCATCCGGTTGAGCGTCCGGAGAAACGTGCTCTTGCCGCACCCGGAGGGCCCGATGAAGGCGGTCACCAGGTTGGGCTGGATGCCGACCGAGATGTCCTGCAGCGCGCGGGTCTCGCCGTAATAGAAGTTGAGCGCGTCCGCCTGGATCTTCGGCGGGCGGTCGGGCGCCGCCTGCCGCTGCCCGTCGCGCTGGGCGACCGCCGCCAGCGAGGGGACCGTGCTGCGCGGGCTGTTCATGTCAGCTTCTTCTGATAGCGATCGCGCAGCCAGATGGCGGCGGCATTCATGGTCAGGAGCAGGGCGAGCAGCACGAGGATGCCGGCCGCCGCGTTGACCTGGAACTCGGCCTGGGGCCGCGACACCCAGTTGAAAATCTGGATCGGCAGCACGGTAAAAGGCGACCAGATACTGTCGGGCGCAAAGGCCACAAACGTCAAGGCGCCGATGGTGAGGAGCGGCGCCGTCTCGCCGATGGCGCGCGACAGCGCCAGAATCGTGCCGGTCAGGATGCCGGGGAGCGCCACCGGCAGCACCTGATACCAGATCGTCTGCCACTTGGTGGCGCCGAGCGCATAGGAGCCCTCGCGGATCGACGGCGGCACGGCGCGCAGCGCCTCGCGCGTCGAGAGGATGACCACCGGCAGCACCAGCAGCGCGAGCGTCGACGCCCCGGCCAGCACGCTGCGGCCCATGCCGAGCATGCGGACGAACAGTCCCAGGCCGAGCAGCCCGTAGATAATCGACGGCACCGCCGCCAGGTTCGTGATGTTGATCTCGATGATGCGCGCGCTCAGGCTGCGCGTGCCGTACTCCTCGAGGTAGATCGCCGCCCCCACGCCAACCGGCACGGCAAGCGCCCCGGTCACCAGGATGACGAAAATGCTGCCGGTCAGCGCGTGCCAGATCCCGGCATTTTCCGCGCGGCGTGAGGGGAAGCCGGTCAGAAAGTCCCACGACAGTCGGGACGCCCCGTCGGCCCAGACGTCCGCGACGAGCGCCCCCAGTGCCGCCAGGGCGAGAAAGAGGATGGCCAGCGCGAGCGCCTGAAAGGTCAGGTCCAGCAGCCGCCGCCTCGCCGCCGCCCCGCCGCCCGCCAACGTGCCGCTCACGCGTACTCCTCGCGGAAGCGCTCCCGCAGCCAGGCGCTCACCAGATTCAGGAGGAACGTGCCCAGAAAGAGCAGCATGCCGACCGCAAAGATCGTGCGGTACTCGATCGTCCCCTGCGGGGTGTCGCCAAGGCTCACCTGCACGATATAGGCGGTCATTGTCTCGATCGGCAGCATCGGGTTCAAGGTGAGCCGCGGCTGCTGTCCCGCGGCAATCGCGACGATCATCGTCTCGCCGACCGCGCGCGAGGCCGCGAGAATACAGGCCGCCGTAATGCCGGAGAAGGCCGCCGGCAGCACGACGCGCAGGCTCGTCTGCATGCGCGTGGCGCCGAGCGCGTACGACCCTTCGCGCAGCCCCCGCGGCACCGCCTGCATCGCGTCCTCGGAGAGGGACGAGACCAGCGGGAGGATCATGATCCCCATCACGATGCCCGGGCCGAGCGCGTTGAACCCCGTCAGCCCCGGGAGGACGCGCTGCAGCAGCGGCGTCACGAAGAGCAGCGCGAAATAGCCGTACACGACGGTCGGCACCCCGGCGAGAATCTCGAGCACCGGCTTCACGACCCGCCGCACGCGCTCATCGGCATATTCGCTGAGGTAGATGGCGCTCAGCAGCCCCATCGGGAGCGCGACGAGCATGGCAATCGCCGATACGAGCACGGTGCCGGCCACGAGCGGCAGCACCCCGAACTGCGGCGAGGCGAAGAGCGGCGTCCACTCGGTGCCGAACAGGAAATCGGTGAGCGGCACCTCGCGGAGAAAGGCGAATGTCTCGACCGCCAGCACGACGATGATGCCGGCGGTGGTGCCGACAGAGAGCAGCGCGCAGGCGAAGAGCGCCCACTCGATCAGCGGCTCGAAGCGCTTCATCCTTCGACTCGCGCGCGATACACGTGCGCTCGCCCGGGGCGGCCCCGAGGCTCTCGAGGCGTCATCGCTCGCGGGCGAGCAGCGCCTCGAGCGTCATCCCCACCTGCGAGCCGCCCTCGCCGAATGCGGTGCCGACCCGCCGATCGGCGAAGTGTTTTCGCGCCAGCTCGTAGATCGGCGGCGTGAGCTCGATGTAGCCGACCTCGCGCACGAGGTCGTCGCGGCTGAAGAACATCTCCACGAACTGCTGCACCTCGGGGCGGTCGGCCGCCTTGCGGGAGACGTAGACGAAGAGCGGGCGCGAGAGCGGCTGATACGTGCCGCCGCGGACCGTGTCGGCGGACGGCGTAATCGGGCCGGCCCCGTTGTCCGGCTTCCCGTCGTCGACCGGCACGAGCGTCAGCCGCGACCGGTTCTGCTCGACGTAGGCGAGCGGGAGAAAGCCGAGCGCGAGCCCGTCGCTGCTGACGCCCTGCACGATGACGTTGTCGTCCTCGCTCGACGTGAAGTCGCCGCGGCTGGCGCCTTCCTGGCCGACGGTCGCCTCGGTGAAGTAGTCGTACGTCCCCGAATCGACGCCGGCGCCGAAGAGGTGGATCTCACGGTCGGGCCACGAGCCCCGGACCTGGTTCCAGCGGGTCACCTTGCCTTGAGCCTCCGGCGCCCACAGCGTCTTCAGCTCGGCCACGGTGATCTCGGTCGCCCAGGTGTTGCCCGGGTTCACGACGATCGCGAGACCGTCGTAGGCGATCGGCAGCTCGATATATTCGATGCCGGCCTTGCCGCACGCCTCGATCTCGGCAGGCCGGATCGGTCGCGACGCGTTGCTGATGTCGGTTTCGCCGCGGCAGAACTTCTGGAAGCCGCCGCCGGTGCCCGAGATGCCGACGGTGGGGGTCCGGATGTCGGGATTCGCCTTCCCGTACTCCTCGGCCACCGCCTCGGCGATTGGAAACACGGTGCTGGAGCCGTCGAGCGTGATGAGCGCGCCGCCGCCTTCCCCGGACGGCTGGCTGCCGCGGCCGCAGGCGGCCGCCACCGCAACAAGCAGGACAACGAGGGCAACGCGAAAGTGCAGGTGAAACATGCCCTGACCCTATCGAACCCCAATTACGCTCCGATTGCCGGCGTGTTAAATCCGTGTTACGAACTGGCCGAACGGGATGGACTCAGTCGGACAGCGGCGGACGAATTACTGAGGTTTTCTGTCTACCCAGGTCCGGTCATTCCGTCCGCGTCCGTCCGTTTGGGTGTCAGTTTGGGTGTCAGATTATTTCGCTTCGGACCTCGCCTGGTCCTCTATGCGAACGCCTCAGGAATTTCGTTCTTTGCGCAAGCTCGATGCCAAGCTGCCGCGCCATGTTTCTGACGTGGCCACCTTTCACCTCGGCGTCGCGCCGCTGTCCATGCTCTCCGAGCGGCAGTGAAGGATAGATCTTCCCTCCGGGAAGGAAGATGCGATGGTTATGAGGGGTATCGCGCTTGGTCCAGCCAGGCGCGCATTTGTCGAGCATGGCCCACACGCGGGTCAGTGGAATGAAGGTTGACGCCCCCATCCCGCTGGAACCTACGCGGCCACCGACGACTTGATGGTCGAACCATCGACGCCAAAGTTGCCGCCCTTGGCGATCGATTTCTGTTCGTCGACTTGTACGAACCGCCTGGATTCAGCAGGCTCACGACGCACATCGGGAATGTTTAGGCTGCCGGCGCGGACAGCCTCAACGGCACGCAGCCAATCCTCTTCGTTCGGTTTGTTCACATCCGCGAAGAAGGCCTGAACCAGAGCCTCAAATTCCGTAAAACTCCGTACCTTGCTCGCGAAATCACGCAGCACGTTGGTGAAATTCAGCCGGAATGCTTCGAGCGCTTCTTTGGGGTCTGAGCCGCTTGCGGCGATTCCACCTGGCTCAACACCGTAGATCCACACCTCGCCGTCGCCCTCGGCCGCGAGGACGCGCCCGTAACTGCTTACGACTGCTGTGAACCCCATACCGACCACCCGGTCGTGATAGGTGAAAAGGAGCGGAATCTGCCTGTTCATCGTGGGTGTGTCGACCATTCGCGTTTCCTCTGACCTAGGACGGGCTCGTCGCGACCAGCCGAAGAGAGTCAGTATCCTTCAGAGCGCCGGACGGGTCAAATTGACCAGCCCGGCCCAGCCGCGATCTTACAGGTGAGCAGGGGCCGTGCCAAACGGCCCGCCTCCCAACGGTCCGCACGATATACGGACCGTCAAGACTCCTAGCCTGAATGTCCACGGACCGGAATTGAGCTAACACAACCGGCGCGTTCGGCCACTTCCGCATGGGTGGTGAGCCAGAGCGTGCGGTTGCGCCACCACAGGGCCTTCCGCGAGTCATCAAGAGTTCCACAGAGGCGATCAGTATGGGCAGGACGGCCAGGCGATCGAAGGCGAGCGCGGCGTCCTTCGCCTGAAGGGCCCTTCTGGCCGGCCTCGCCTGCTCCCGTGAAACATTAGTATATTAGTGCGCTCATTATGCCACTCTGACAGTATGTGATGGCACACTGGCGGAGGGATGATTGCGCGACACCTGCCGCGCAGAGAGGGCACAAGCATGGGATATATGGCCATCCATGGCCTACCATCGGCAGCGCCGTCCCAGATGTGTTGACACCACATCTCGTATGTATCACAATGCGTCGTGCCTATTG
>MEKU01000023.1 GCA_001767195.1 Acidobacteria bacterium RIFCSPLOWO2_02_FULL_67_21 | reverse complement strand
AATCCCACTCTCTCCGCCAACTTTCGATTTCCGCGCAAATCCTTAGCATTTCTGCGGTTTTTGGCGCCAAAATGGCGCAAGTGACATTTTCGAGTGTCATTTGGATTCTCTGAGGTGATTTCCCTCCGAGGTTTTTCTGGTTGATCCGTCCCGTCGTCATCGCGGGAGGGGCTGTGGGGCGCCTGCGGTCTGAACCGACCCGCCCGCTTGCCAGGAATAGACGAGAGCACTCAAGTCTTCGTGAACAGTGACTTGAGACATGAGGCGCGAACCCCTGACTGCGCACAACCCTGGCAATGAACGGAACCGGGGATGTCCCGATAGCTGTTGAAAATTGAAAGCGGCGGCTCCTTGCTGCTCGTAATAGACAAGTGGTGACCAAAGCTCAGACGGGCCATCCTCAGCGTATTCGAGGAGCTCGCCTCGGTGGAAGTACGGCGCTACGGCCGCTCACGGATGTCGCGCGCGGCCTGGCACTGATCTATCCAGATGTCCGAGAATTCATCCATCCCCAAGATCCCCGCAAAATTACGGGACGCTGCCGACATCCTGTGAGCCCTGACGCTACTCCAGGTCCGGCAACTGCGCTCGCGTGCGCGAAGCGTGATCGAGCGCGCTTTCCCAGGTTCCCGGTCAATGAATCCGTGCGCCTGCAGCGTCTTGATCATCTGATGTACGATGGATGGCGTCACTCGAAAAAACCGTCGAAGGTCTGATTCAGCCGGCGGTCAACTGCGAAAGTCAGGTTAGAGTAGTAGTAGATGAACGCGAGATACTGCCCCTGCTTGACTGTGAACGGCGGGATCTGCTGCGGCGGCGTTGCGGGGGACGGTCTCGTCGGCGCCGGCTATTCGTCGTCTCGCGAACGAGGACGACGAACGGAAAGCGTCCAGTTCTCGAGCGTCAGCCCTTTCACGCGGACGAACTCGGCAGTGTTGTTGGTGACGAGCCTGAGCCCGAGACTGCGCGCGTGAGCGGCAATGAAGAGATCGTGCGCTCCAATCATCTGGCCCCGCTTCTTCAGGTCAGCACGTATCTGCGCATAGTGGGTAGCGGCGTCTTCGGGAAACTCGAGAACCTCGACGTGCGGAAGGAACGCCTGCAGCGCCGTGCCATCCTGCTCGCGGCGCGGCGACACTTCGACACCGTAGAGGAGCTCTGATTTGGTGATGACTGATATGCAGACGTCCGCGACAGGGACCGTCCGTAGTCGCTTCATGACGGTCTGGTTCGAACGCTTCATGATGTAGGAGCACGTGTCCGTGTCCAACATGTAGCGGCCCATTCAGGGCTCGCGCTCCTGCACGGGCAGGTCCTCGACATTCTCCATGAATGCGTCTGACGCTATTGGACCGCTATCGAGATAGGGCCCCCAATCCGTGGGGCGGGGCGACAGAATCACGTCCTCCCCCTCTTTTCGAATGAATACTTCATCGGTGCTGAACTGGAACTCCTTCGGCAACCGCACAGCTTGGCTGCGATTGTTCATGAACACTTTGGCTCGTCGCTGCATGGATTCCCTCCCTGATGCCTGCCGTATACATTAGTATATGCCACGGTGGGATGTTCGGGAAGTGGACGGAGGCCAAGGTTACAGTGGGCAACGCGCGAAACATTTGAACCCACGGTAGGCGAGTAACATGAGCCAACCATGGCCCGTTGGCTGCGCTTGTGGATTCGTACGCGTCGGCAGAAGAACGTTCGTCGCCTGCGAGGAAACGTGGCGAGGGATGGCGATATCCACGTGTCCCGCGCCGGTCGGGTGAGCGGCGACACACCTCGTCGGTCACCTGAAGGAATCGACGGTTGGGACATTCGGCGCACTTGATGCGCGGCTTCTCGCAGATGCCACGCACCCACTCGTTGGCGCAGGCGGGCGCATAACCCGATTTGCCTGTCTTCCGGCTTTCGAACCGACGCGGATAGATGTCGTCACGGCCGCGGAAGAGCGAGCGGAACAGGGCGATCTTGGCTTGGGACGGTGACGTCCGATCAAGAGGGCCAGATGTCGCGTTCATCGGCGGGGATTGGCGTGTTCAGCGGCGAGTGACCGCCCAGTCTTCCCATTTCAGTCCGGGCACGCGCGCGAACTCCTTGGCATTGGAGGTCACAAGTGTCGCGCCACGCCGTCGCGCCTGGCCGGCGAGAAGCAGATCATAGGCCCCGATCGGTTTGCCCACGGCCTCGAGCTCGGCGCGGACCGTTCCAGCCGTGCGCGCGTCGTCCTCGTCAAACAGCGTCCACTCCAGCGGGCCGGCAAAGAACGCCTCGAGCCGCTGCGTGTTGCTGTCTTTGCGCTGGCTCTTCGCGACGCCGTACCACAGCTCGAATGCGACGATCGACGACAGCAGGATGACGCTCCTACGAGCCACCGCTCGCTGGAATCGCCGGCGCACGTGGACCTCGGAGCCGTTGATCAACGCGATGCACGCGTTCGTGTCGATCAAGTATTTGGTCATTCGAATACGTCTCGCTCGGGCGTCGGGGGCTGCTGTCGCCCTTCCGGCATGAAGGCTTCACCGGACAGTCGATCGAGTTCGGCGAACCATGCCGAGACGTCCGTGAACACCGGTTCCACGAGCAGACCTCGCCCGGCGCGACGCACCCTGACGCGGTCTCCCTCGAACCTGAACTCGCGCGGCAACCGCACGGCCTGACTGCGTCCGTTCTTGAATAGCTTGGCGGTGGCGGTCACAGGCCCCTCCTTGATATATACCGTTAGTATAGACCAGGCTAAGGGCTCCGCGCGACGGTACCCGGCGAGATATACCGCCGTGGCGTTGTTGTGGAACGGCGGTCCCACGCTCGACTGGCGGGCAACGGCGGGCAATGCGCCACGGTATCGCTGGCATCTGTGGCAGCCGTGGCATTGTGGAATCGTAACTTCCAGATTCTAATTTTCATTTGCTCCGGGTGATTTTCTGAGGTGATCCCCTCCGACGTCTTCCCCGTTGGTCGTGCCGTCGACGCCTTCTCTGAGCACACCCTCTCATCACCCGCGCATGCGATTGCACACCACGTGTCTCGAGCGCTATAGTCTCCGCGTGCGGTTCGAGAAGATCTGGGTGGAGCAGTGCCGAGCGACAAAGAGGATCAAGCGAAGGCAGCTTCGGCGCGAAGAGTGCTCTCGACTACTTGATCGGCGAAAAGCTCATCACGTTTGCTGAAGCGGCTGAGGACAAGCCCGAGTTCGCCAAGGAGCTCCCGAAATTCCTGGCGGTCGTCTGGCGCGTGTTCAACGAGTACGAAATCGCCGGCTATGTCGCCACCCGAAGACCCTCGGCGAAAAGGAGTCTCCGAAGGCTCCTCTACATGCATTGACATCGTTCTGCTGCCCCGCACCTGGTGCGCAGCGAGCCTTCATCGACCCCACCAGAGGTCCAAGACCGGCTGATGGCCCCACTGCAGGACGTGAGCGAACTACTGGCGAGCATCAAGACACCGGGCACGTTCGCCACGCGTCGGACCAGTGTGGCCGACGACCTGCGCCTCGAGGTGAAGGGGGTTGGCCGCATCATTTGGCCGGTTGCGAGCACCGTGGCGAGGCGGCTGTGCGCCATTGCGCGGCCGGCTCGCTACGGCCTGAAGACTGAGACACGATTCGATCCGCGGGTACGAGATACCTGGGAGATCCCGAAGAGCCGCATCAGGATCGACGAACCTCGCTGGGGGAAAACGTTCCGACCGCTCCTCGATCGCATGCGGCGCGACCTCGGACTCACTGACGGCTCCCGCCTCAGAGCCGCGCTGCACAACATGCTCGTGTATGGGCCGGGCCAGTTCTTCGCCGCCCACCGCGATTCCGAGAAAACCGATGACATGATCGGCACGCTGGTCGTGATCCTGCCCTCGGACTTTACGGGTGGCGCCATCGAGGTCGAGCATGACGGCGAGCGGGTCACCTTCCGTGGGCACGGCCGCAAGGTCACGTTCATCGCTTTCTACGCCGATTGCCACCATCAGGTTCGCCCGGTCAAAACAGGGCATCGCATCGTGCTGACCTACAACCTCAGGATCGAGGGCGATGCGCCAACCGCGGCGTTGCCTGTTCCGGCGGCACAGGTAGATGCGCTGGCCGGCAGCATCACACGCTATTTCGAGACGTTGCACCCTCCACGTTGGAGCCATGACGCACGGCGGGAGCCTCCAGATCGTCTGGCCTATCTTCTGGATCATCAGTACACGCGGCGAGGTCTCGCTTGGAATCGCCTGAAGAACGCCGATGCCGCGCGTGTGGCGGCGCTCCGGGAGGTTGCGCAGCGTCTGGACTGCGAGATCTTCCTCGCGCTTGCCGATGTGCACGAGAGCTGGTCGTGCGAGGACGAAGACGGCACGTACGGCTACCAGCGAGAATGGGGGCGGGGGTACGACGAAGAAGCGGAAGACGACGAGGCGGAAGACGATAACGGCACGGAGGCACCGGCCCTCGTCGATCTCCTCGACACCGACATCGAGCTCCGCCACTGGGTCGCTCCAGACGGTCGGATTGACGCCGTGTCGGGGACGGTGGATCTCGACGAAGTATGTTGCACAACAGCCTCGAACGACTTTCAACCTTTCGCGTCGGAGCACGAAGGGTACATGGGCAACTGGGGGAACACCGTCGACCGGTGGTACCACCGAGCTGCCGTCGTGCTCTGGCCGCGCGAGCGCAACTTTGTCATCCGCGCGAAGGCCTCTCCGCGTTGGGCGATCGACGAGGTGACGAAAACGCTTCGGCATGGGGACGTCGAAAGCGCCAGAGGAATGACGCAGCGTCTCGCGCCCTTCTGGACGCAGGTGGCGAACCGCGAGGAGAGCCGCAGCTTCCTCGAACGGACGCTGGGGGTGGCTGGACAACTCGACAGTCCGGGACTGGCAGCCGCCCTTCTCCGGCCGTTCACCCTCGAGCGCTTGACGCCGAAGGCCGCGCCGAAGCTGGTCGCGCTCAGTCAGCGGTACGGCATCGAATGGTGCCGGGCACTCCTGGTAACGTGGGCATCCGAGGGACGTCGCGACCACTCGTCAGGGAAGCATCGAGAGGCGTGGATGGCGTCGCTCCCTACGCTGTGCCAGCACCTGTGTGCCGGTGGATCGGGGCCGGGATTCGAGCTGGCCCGCTGGTTTATCACGGAGGAGTGGACCCGGATCGTTCAGCAGTGGGAGCAGCTTCGCAAGCACCCGCATCAGACGGTCACACTCGATGCCGTCTGTGGCATGAGCAATCCGATTCTGGCGCTGTTGGAAGGCAGCCGGATCGCGAACCGTCCCGATCTGCACGGCGAGATGCTTGGCGTTTTGACGTCGCCGGACACCGAGTATCCGATTCGCGGTCTGACTCACCTGCTGCGAACGGCTCACGAGGCCAGGACAGGCGAAGGGTTGCGCGACCTGGGTCTGGCGGCGCTGCGCGAGCACTGCATACCGGCGCTCACGGCCCTCCTACGCATGCCGGTCCGTGAGAAGGGCAACTGGTCAATCCCCGCGCAACGCCGGTGTGCCTGCAGGCTCTGTGGGACGCTGACTCGTTTTCTCGTGGCTCCGGATCAGACGCGGCTCGAATGGCCGCTCGCCAAGGACCCGCGGGCGCACATCCATCAGGTACTGGACGCCCATGACCTGCCCGTGAGCCACACGACCAGGCGCGTCGGTCGTCCCTTCACGCTCGTCCTGATGAAGACGGCCGCGTTGTTCGAGCGCGAAGTGCGAGAGCGCGGGCTGTGGGAACGCGATCTGCGGTGGCTCACCAAGACGGCCCCCGCGTTCTGAGCCCACGCGAGCACGACGTCAGAACGGAGCAGTTGTGGAGTGAAGGCCGGCGAATCGCGAGGATCGTGGCGTCTGACAGCGGACCAGTGCGATAATTCTGGTGCTGAGGGTGCCCATGTCTACGACAGTCAAAGGCGTGTATCGTAACGGCCGCATTGTGTTACTGGAGACTCCCAAGGGAGTCGAAGAGGCGGAGGTAGTCGTCACTTTTCAGGACACGGCCATTTCGGCTGGAGACTCGACGGACCGAGCGGCGCGCCGCCAGCTCGCCCTGAAATGGCTTCGTGAAGGCGGCTGGAATCTCGGCGGCGCTCCGTACCCTAGTCGTGACGAGCTTCATGATCGGACGCGCTAATCCTGACCATGGCGCGTTCGCTGGTTGACACCAACATCCTCGTCTATTCGCGCGATCTGAACGAACCGGTCAAGCGCGCTCAGGCCATTGAAGTGATTGACCAACTTCGTGCGAGCGGGGAACTCGTGCTGAGCGCGCAATGCCTCAACGAGTTCAGTTCGACGTCTTTGCGCCGTGGAACGCCTATCTCAGAAGTGCGGATCGCTGTTTCCCGGTGGCACGATCTGGGCGATGTGCTGCCGTTGACCGGAGCTGCGACAGCGGCGGCTCTGACAGCGGTCGAGCAGTACCGCTTGTCGTTCTGGGACGCTCTTCTCTGGGCCACCGCGTGAGACGCTGACGCCCCCGTCGTCCTTTCTGAAGATTTCCAAGACGGACGAGAGATCGAGGGCGTGCGCTTCGTCAATCCTTTCAAGCAGGCCTGACGTCCGGCGGTTTCTCGGCGACCTTCCCCGCGTCCCCCGCCGACGTCCGCTCGATTGGCGCCGTCCTGCAGCGCAGCCACCCACGAGGTCAAGACATGAACACGCGCCTGAACATCACGCTTCCTGAACAGACCGTCCGGCTGATGGACCGTGTCGCCGGCAAAGGACAGCGCAGCAGCCTCATCGACCGAGCGGTCCGGCGCTACGTGAAGGAAGAGACCAGAGCCAACCTCAGGAAACAACTCACGGAGAGCTACCACGCACATGCTGCGATCGATTTGCAGCTGGCCGAAGAGTGGTGCCCGCTGGAAGAAGAGGCATGCAGCACAGATCCTCGACGACGCTGGCGAACCGTGGCTTGAAGGCCTACATGCCCGATTACAACGATCTGCCGTCGTCTCGTCGCACCACGAACTTCAACAGACCCCGTCGATCAAGCCCGGGGCCGCTCGAGTGCGGCGCGATCCCATCCGGCGAGCGTGGCGCCGGCCGCGTAGGTGCTCTTCACGAACGAGAGGATCGCGCGTTCTGGAGACGGCGCCCGGCGCACGGCCTCGTAGGGAAGGAGGAACTCGCCGAGCTCTGCGTGGTAAAAGGCCGCGTCCGGCTGCACGCGCGTCTCTTTGAAGCCGGAAGGCTCGGGGATCGTGTACGCGTAGAACACCGGCTCCAGCACGGTCGCGCCGCCCGGCCAGAACCCATGGCTGATCACCTCGTGCGAATACGCCTCGCGCATGAATGCCGGTCCGTCGCGCGGGGGCGCGGGCCGTCCGGAGAACCGTGTCAGGGCGAGATCGAAACTGCCCCAGAAGAAGTTCAGCGGACTCGCTTTCCCGATGAATCCGGCGCGCGATGACGTGAGCACGCGACCCACCCGCAGGAGGATCTGCCACACGCGGTTGGCATACACCGGATCGTAGGCGTGATGCGTCGTGTCCTCTTCGAAGCGAATTGGAGACGGAATCTCGACCGGCATGGACCAGATGTGCACCGGCAGCTTCAATCCGCCCAGGGTGCTCATCACGTCGCCATAGAAGTCGGCCACCGAGCGCGGTGCCAGCGGAATCGTCCGCACGGCCCCGTCGGCGGTCGAGATGACCAGCCGGTGGTCGATGAGGTCGAACTCGATTGTGAAGCTGCGGGCGGCATGGGGAAGAACGCCGGTCGTGACCCCGCGGCTCGTCAGGTGCAGCGCAGCGCCCCAGCTGTGATTGATCGCGGGAGCCTGCGCCAGCGCGACTGTCCCCACGACCTGCGTCCACATGTGCAGCGTGGCGTAGGTGTCCCTCCAGGCCTCGTACGGGAGCGCCGGCCAGTCATCGTTCATGGCGAGATGGCAATCTTACCCCTCGAGAAACTCGCGCACGACGTCGCGCACGTCGCGGCGGTCGATGTCGACCGCGGCGTTGAGGCTCCTGATGTCGGCCTCCGACACGCGGTTCGCCAGCGCCGCCAGCGCGCGGCCGATCGCCGGCTGCCGCAGCACCGACGCCGTCCGGACGACCGGCACGGCGTCGTACGGCGGAAAGTACTGGCGGGTGTCGGCGAGCGGCGCAAGGTCGAGCGCGGGGATGAGCGCGCTGGTGGCATCGCCCGCGATGACGTCGACCTGTCCGTCGGCGAGCGCGCGGTAGATCAGCGACAGATCCATGGCCCGCGGCGGCGCCGCAAACTGCAGCCCGTAGGCCTTCGCCAGCCCCGGATAGCCGTCCTGACGCTGCAGGAACTCATAGCCGAACCCCGGCGTCCACAGCCCCGCGACTGCGCGCAGGTCGTCGATGGTCTGAAGGCCCAGGCGCCGGGCGTCGTCGCCGCGCACCAGGATCGCGAACGTGTTGTTGAACCCCAGCGGGCCGGCCACCGTGACGCCATGCCGTGCATACAGCTCGCGCGTCCGGTCGAGCGCCGTGCGCGGGTCGTGCGACACGTCCTGATTGAAGATGGCCGTGAGGGCGGTGCCCGTGTACTCGACGTAGACGTCGAGCTCGCCGCCCCGCAGCGCGCGGTCGCAGATGAAGGTGCCGCCCAGGTTCAGCCGGCGATCGACACGAAGGCCCTGCGCCTCGAGGCTCTGCGCGACGAGCTCGCCCAGGATCACCTGCTCGGTGAAGTTCTTCGAGCCGACGACCACTGCGTCGCTGCCGGCGCGCACGTACGCCGTCCCGGCAGCGACCGCCAGCACGAAGACGGCAACGCCGGCGCTCTTGATCGCCGTTGCGGATGTCACGCCGGCGCCCGACAGGCGTCGCCCGGCCCACCCCAGGAGCGCGTCCGCTACGAGCGCCAGCGCCGCGGCCGGGATGGCGCCCGCAAGAATGGTCGTGCTGTCGGCCATCGACAGCCCGCGAAAGATGTACTCGCCGAGGCCGCCCGCGCCGATCGCCGCCGCGATGGTCGCCGTCGCCACGCCGACGACCGTCGCCACGCGGATGCCGCCGATGATCGACGGCAGCGCCAGCGGCAGCTCGACGAGCCAGAGCAGCTGCCGGCCGGTCATGCCCATGGCCACGCCGGCTTCGATGATCGACCGGTCGATCTGCTGCAGGCCCGTCATCGTCGTCCGCAGGATCGGGAGCAGCGCGTAGATCGACAGCGTGATCAGGGCCGTCCGCGAGCCGAGGCCGCCGATGAACGGCAGCGGCAGGAGAAAGCCGAGGAGCGCAAGGCTCGGGATCGTCTGTGCGACGTTGACGACGGCCAGCATCCAGCGGCCCGGCCGCAGGCGCCTGGCCGCAAGCACCCCCGCGGGAACGCCGACGAGAATGGCCGCGCTCGTGGAGATCAGCACGAGCGCCGCATGCTGGAGGAGCAGTGCCGCCACTTCGCTCCGGTGCGAGATCCAGAATTCCAGGAGCCGCATCACACCGCACCCCGCGGAGCGGGCGGCGGCGCAATCGTCTCGACGAGCGCACGCACCCGCGCGTCGGCGGACGCCGCGACCGCCGCCGGTGCATCGCACGCCACCAGCTCACCACCGTCGATCACGCCGACGCGGCTGCCGAGCGCCAGCGCTTCCGCCATGTCGTGCGTCACCAGGATCACCGTCGTGCGGAGCTGGGCGCGGATGCGCGCGAACTCCCGCCGCACCTCGAGCCGCGTCACCGGATCGAGCGCGCCGAACGGTTCGTCCATCAGCAGCACGGGTGGGTCGGCGGCCAGCGCGCGGGCCAGGCCGACGCGCTGCCGCTGCCCGCCGGAGAGCTCGTGGGGCCGACGCCGGGCGAACGTGCCGGGTTGCAGGCCGACCAGCTCGAGCAGCTCGAGGGCGCGCGCCCGCGCGCGCGCCGGCGTCCAGTGCTCGAGCCGCGGCACGATGGAGACGTTGTCTTCCACGCTCATGTGCGGGAAGAGGCCGACGTCCTGAAACACGTAGCCGATGCGGCGGCGGAGTCCGATGCCGTCCCAGTCACGCGTGTCGCGGCCATCGACGAGCACGCGTCCGGAGGTGGGGAGGAGCAGCCGGTTGACCAGCTTGAGCAGCGTGGTCTTTCCCACACCGCTTCTGCCCACGATCGCCACGGTCTCGCCGGAGTCGACCGTCAGAGTGAGGTGCGACAGGACAGGAGGGGTCTCGCCGCGGCGAAATTCGACGTCCTCGAAGCGGACGACCATCGGAACTGAACCGTCAATAGTCCGCGAAGCCGTCGTCCGGGTAGCAGTAGAGCCACCGCTCGCCCGGCTCGGCCGACGCGATCACCGGATGAGTGGTCGATCTCGAGTGCTTGGTCGCATGGCGATTCGGCGAGTTGTCGCAGCAGAGGGTGACTCCGCACGTCCGGCACGTCCGCAGATGGACCCACTGTGCGCCGATCCGCATGCATTCCTCGCAGACGTGCTGGCTCGGCTGTCTCACGCTCGTGACGGCACGAATGTGGGCGCAGGTTTCGTCAGCGGTGCTCATGATCGTCGGGCCTCAGAAAGACCGAATGGTGTGTCAGTCCGGATGGTACCATCCAGGCCCCCCGCTGACGAGGAAGCGATGACAGCTGGTCCGTCCGATGACGCCAAGCTCGACGAAGCGCTCGAGGAGACGTTTCCGGCAAGTGATGCGCCGGCCAATACCGTTGAGAGTGCGCCGTGAAAGGTGAATCAACGCAGCCGGTGCAAGTCCGGTCCGAGGAGGTGTCGGTA
>MEKU01000022.1 GCA_001767195.1 Acidobacteria bacterium RIFCSPLOWO2_02_FULL_67_21 | reverse complement strand
CCAGCCCCGACGCGTTGTCGGTGGCGCCGTTGTAGATCCGATCGGTATCGGCGGGTTCGCCGGCCTTCGGCTCGCGAGCGCCCAGATGGTCGTAGTGCGCCGTGTACAGCACGCCCTGCGACGGGGTCGTCCCCCGCAGCACGCCGATGACGTTCGGCGCGCTCCTCTGCTGCACGGTCTGCGTCACGGCGGCCGACGCGTCGATCCCGAGCGGAACCGCCGCCGATCCGCGCCGCAGCGCCGCCTGCCGCAGGGCGTCGAGATCCCTGCCCGCCCGCCGGACGATGTCGCGCGCGGCGCGGTCGGTGACCCAGGCTTTGAGCGCCAGCCGCGGCGTGCCCGGCACCGCCGGCACGGAGTACTGCGTCCCGCTCCATGACGACTGGACCACCTGCCACGGGTAGGTCGCCGATTCGTCCGTGTGGATCAGGATCGCGCCCGCCGCGCCCTGCCGCGCGGCCTCCTCGAACTTGTACGTCCACCGGCCGTAGTAGGTGAGCGCCGGGCCGCCGAACAGCTGCGGCTCCCCGGGCGGCGCCGGCGGATCGTTGACCATCACGAGCGCGATCTTTCCGCGCATGTCGAGGCCGGCATAGTCGTTCCAGCCGTACTCCGGGGCCACGATGCCGTGCCCGACGAAGACGAGCTCCCCGGAGACGCGCACATCCGGCTCCTGGATGTCGCTGAACGCCACGACATCTTCGAGATACCGGAACGGGGAGCCCGGGCCGGCGCTCAGCGCAAACGAGGGCGCGACGACCGACTCGACGATCGCCACGTTCTGAAAGTAGGTGCCGTCGCCGCCGGCCGGCTCGTAACCGAGTAGCGCCAACTGGGCGGCCAGGTACTTTGCCGCCAGCTGGCCGCCGCGGGTCGAAGGCGCCCGGCCTTCCAGAAGATCGTCGGAAAGAAACCGGATATGGGCAGCCAGATGCTCCGCGCGAATCTCATCCAGAGGCGGCGCGACACGCGACAGCGGGGCGGCGGGACGAGGCGAGCCGGGGCGATCCTGCGCGACCAGCACGCTCGCCACGACCAGCGCGACGAGCCCGGACACCCATGCGGCAATCCGCATGCGCTCAGTATATCGGGGCGGCCACGACACGGAACCCGGTTTGCACCCATCCAGGGCCGTGGCAGACTCGACTGTTCCCGGCGCTCCCGACCGCACCACCCCATCCGGACCCGACTCCGCTCCGTCGATGCCGGCTCAGCCGCCGGATCAGCCGGGCGACGAACCGAGACCGGCGAGGCGGCCCGCCGACGAGCGGGCGCAGGTCACGGCGTACGCGTCCTACCGCGACCTGAACGATCGGCTCGTGTGGGATCTCATCGACGCCGTCAAGGCGGTGCTCCGCAAGGAGGCCACCGATCGCCTTCGCGACGTGTACCTCGTGGGTGACATCGAGAAGGACCCCACGCGGGGAGTGATCGAGCGGATGCGGGAGCTGGCCAACGACAGCACGAAGCCGATCACGCTGTACCTCAACAGCGCGGGCGGCAACGTCACCGACGGCCTCGCGCTGCACGACTCCATCCGCCAGATCGTCAACCGCGGCGTGCAGGTCACGATTGTCGTGCAGGGGATGGCGTACTCGATGACGTCGGTCGTGCTCCAGGCCGCCAGCCTCGGGCATCGCCTGGCGCAGGCACACTCCTGGATCATGATCCACGAGCCGGCCAAGTGGGCGGGATGGCAGTCCACGTCGGCCGCGGCGCAGCACCTCGACCGTCTCAAGCAGATGCAGACCCAGATCTACGAGATTCTCGCGGCGCGATCGGGGAAGCCGCTGCAGAAGATCATCCGCGACACCAAGCGGACCGACTTCTACCTCGATGCAAAGAAGGCGATGGAGTACGGCCTGATCGACGGCATCATCGACGGGTAGCGCCGCGGCGATCCTCAGCGCTCCGATCGTAGAGGCGGGGCTTCAGCCCCGCCTAGCGCAGGATGTCGAACTGCCGGACGTACTTGATGATGAACGCGCGATTGACGGGCCCGAAGCCGTTCATCCCCTCGGTGTCGTTGTACACGAGAAACAGGCCGGTCCCGGCCGTCTCCAGGAAGTGGAAGCGGAGGTTCGTCGACCAGCGATCCGTACGGTCGTTGTACTGCAGGAGGCTCTGCACGAACACGGACGGCGTGAAGTTGTAGGTCACGCGCATGTTGCCCAGATTCGTGTGGAACGAACCCTGCGGCAGCGTAATCCCGCGGTAGTTCCACGTCGTGTCCAGCGTGAACCGCCCGCCCTGCCGCAAGGTCACCTGGAACGTCGGGCTGTTCTGCGTGCCGGTGAGGAAGCGCCCGGCATCCCACAGCGTCCGCAGGTAGAACGACTTCCGGCGGTCCGTGTTCAGGCGGTACGTCACCCGGAGCCCGCCGTGCTCGCCGGGCGGCACGACGATGCCCGGGTAGATCTGAAACGGCACCTGCAGGCCGTCCCACGTGCCGTTGAGGGCCACGCTGACGAAGTTGCCGTTCTCCCAGTCCCAGTGATTGTCGACATGCAGCTCGGCGTTGAGCAGCCCGCCTCGCCGGTCGGGGCGTCCGCTCGCGGCACTCAGGGGCAGGAAGTCGTACCGGGTGTACATGGCGTGCGGCAGGAACTCGCGAAAGCCCCATCTGCGGATCTTCTCCTCGCGCATCGTCCGCTCGAGACGGACGTGGTACTTCTGATAGCCGCCGGTCGTCTCGACGAACCCGACCTCGGGGTTGAAGTCCTCACCGGTCACACCGTATTCGAACTGTCCGACATAGACGCCGTCGTCGTAGACGGGGGCGATGCTGTACGCGTACTCGCGGCCGGTCCGGCCGGGCGTCTCGGTGAGCGCCCCGAACGCCTCGAGACGGAAGTACTGGCCGAGCCCGAGCCGCCCGTCGGTGCCCCACGTGCGGTTCCAGTTGTCGGGCCCGGCCAGACGCCCCGTCGCCGTCCGATTCACGAACATCAGGCCAAGGCCCGATCGGTTCGGCAGCTCGCGGCTGGCCCTGAGCACTGAAAAGTTGTTGGCGGGCGTTCTTCCGACGCCCTCGGTCTGCATGTTCAAGACGCCGACGTTGAACGCGCCCGCCTTGCCGCTCAGGCGGCCGCCGCCCCGGATCGGGATCAGCCCGCCGTCCTCGTCGAGACCGATGCGCCGGCTGAAGAACAGATCGAGCTCCTGGCCCCGCCCGACACGGAACAGGCCGGAGTTCTCCTGGAAGAACGGCCGCTTCTCAGGAAAGCGGAGGTTGAAACGCGTCAGATTGATCTGCTGATTGTCGACTTCCACCTGCGCGAAGTCGGTGTTGTAGGTCGCGTCGAGATTGAGGCTCGGCGTGATGCCGAACTTGACGTCGAGACCGACGTCGGCGGCAAAGTCGTTGGCGACGCGCGGGCGGTAGTCCCGATTCGCGGAGCTGATGACGTACGGCAGCACCTTCAGGTTCCGCGGGGTCTGGAGCTTCAGCCCCCGGAGCTCGCCGGCCGACGACAGCCGCCCGAGCGAGAACACGCGCTCCAGCGGCGCCCAGTACGTGCGCTCGCGGTTCCGTTGAATGTTCCGGAAGGCGTTCATCCCCCACGTCTGCGGCGCAGGCCCGTAGCGGAGCGTGCGCAGCGGGATGCGGAACTCGGCCGTCCAGCCGGTCTCGGTCATGGCCGTCTTGACCTCCCAGCTGCCGTCCCAGGTGGCCGTCGGGGAGCCCTGATCGCGCACCTGCGCGTCGTACTGCACGCCGAGCACGTTGGTGCCGAAGACGAACCCGTTCTGCCGATCGTGAAACGTGTCGAAGACGATCTGGATCGAATCCATCTCGTTCAGGTTGGCGTCGCGGCGCGTGTCGGTCGTCACGATCTGTGACGGCTGCCTGTCGTACAGCACGGCGCCGACGTAGATCGCCACATCGTCATACGCGATGCGCAGCTCGGTACGCTCTGAGGCGGCCCGCCCCTCGAGCGGCTCCGCCTGGAGGAACCCGGTGAGCGGCGGCGCCTCCTGCCAGACGGGCTCGTTCAGGATGCCGTCGATGGTCGGAGGCTGGCTGACCTGGATGGCGGTCGCGGTCGGCCGCGGCCCGGAGAGGTCTGACACCCCGCTGTCCTGGGCGTACGAGAACGGGACCAGGGCTGTGCCCGGAACGGCGGCCAGGGCGCAGGCAGCGAGCGTCCGCATGAGTCGGCGGCTGTATCGCATAGGGCTGTTCGGATGGAATACGTGCCCGCAACCCGGTCCGTTTACGCTCTTTACTCCTGTTCGCCGAACCGCCGCACGTCTTCGGGTCCTTCCTGCAGCTCCACCGGCCCTTCGCCCTGTACCTGCCGCCGAATCTGCTCCACGATTTCCGGATTGGCCAGCGTGGTCACGTCGCCGGTGTCCATGCGATTGGAGATCGCCGCCAGGATGCGCCGCATGATCTTGCCCGACCGGGTCTTGGGCAGATCCGGAACGATGTGCACGGACTTCGGCCGCGCGATCTTCCCGATCATCGTCTCGACGGCCGCCACCACGTGCTCGGCCGCGCCCTTGGCGTCGGTGACGCCGGGCTTCAGCGAGACGTAAATCGCGGGCATGCGCCCCTTGATCTCGTCGACCACCGGCACGACCGCCGCTTCGGCCACCTGCGGAACGGTCAGGCACGCCGACTCAATCTCCTTGGTGCCGAGCCGGTGGCCGGCCACGTTGATGACATCGTCCACCCGGCCCAGAATCCGGTAGTACCCGTCGGGAGCCAGCACGGCGCCGTCGGCGGCGAAGTACGGCCAGTCGCGCCAGTCCCTGCTCTTCGGGTCCTTGCAGTATTTCGAGTAGTACTGCCGCACGAACCGGTCGTCGTCCTTCCAGACCGTCTGCATGATGCCCGGCCACGGGTTGCGGATGCAGATGTTGCCCGCGCGGCCCGTGCCGCCGGGGATCTCCTTGCCGTCTTCGTCGTAGATCACGGGGAAGATGCCGAGCGCGGGCGGCCCGGCGCTCCCCGCCTTCATGGCGTCGAGTGCGGGCCTGGTGGTGATGAGGAACCCGCCGGTCTCGGTCTGCCACCAGGTGTCCACGATCACCGCCTCACGCTTGCCGACGACGTCGTGGTACCACCGCCACGTCTCGGGCTCGATCGGCTCGCCCACCGTGGTCATGTGCTTGAAGCGGTAGCGGTACTTCTGCGGCTCGTCGGGCCCCGACTTTCGCAGCATGCGGATGGCGGTCGGCGACGTGTGAAAGATGTTCACGTCGAGCTGCTCGGCAATGCGCCACGGACGCCCCGCATCCGGATAATTCGGCACGCCCTCGTACAGCACGTTGGTCGCTCCCAGCGCCAGCGGCCCGTAGACGATGTACGAGTGGCCGGTGATCCAGCCGATGTCGGCCATGCACCAGTAGACGTCTTCGGGATGGATGTCCTGGTAGTACCGCGCGGTGCCGGCGACGTACGCGAGATAGCCGCCCGTGCGGTGCTGGCACCCCTTGGGCTTGCCGGTGGTGCCGCTCGTGTACATCAGGAACAGCGGGTGCTCGGCCTCGAGCGAGACGGGCGCCACCCGGGCGCGCCGATAGCTCTTGAGCAGCTCCTCCATGTAGAAGTCGCGCCCCGGCACCATCGGGGTGTTCGACAGGTCCTCGCCGTCGCGCCTGCGCCAGACGAGCACCTTCTCGATCGGCTGCCCCTCGGCCGCGGACGTCCTCACCGCGATGTCGGCGCTCGCCTTGTGATCGATCAGCTTGCCGTTGCGGTGGTACGCGTCGGCGTAGATCATCACGCGGCTGCCGGAGTCGGCGGCCCGCAGGCCGGCGGCCTCGCCGCTGAACCCGCCGAAGACGACCGAATGGACGATGCCGAGCCTTGCGCACGCCAGCATCGCGATCGGCAGCTCGAGAATCATCGGCATGTGGATCGTGACGCGGTCGCCGGCCTTGAGGCCGCAGAAGTCACGCAGCACGGCCGCCGTCTCGTTGACGCGGACGTACAGCTCCTGGTACGTCAACGTGTGGATTGGCTCGGTCTCGGCCTCCGGTACGAAGATGAACGCTGCCTTGTTCTTGTCGCGGGCCAGATGCCGGTCGACGCAGTTGTAGCAGGCGTTCAGCCGGCCGCCGACAAACCATTTCCAGAACGGCGGATGGCTCGTGTCGAGCGTCGTGTGCCAGTACTGGTCCCACGTGAGGAGGTCCGCGTACTCACGGAAGCACTCGGGGAAGTTCTCCTCCCGGAAGCGATCGGCCACGGCGGGGTCCGCCAGATGCGCCTGTGCCACGAAGTGCGCGGGCGGATGCACGTACTCCTCCTCCCGCCAGTGAACCGCAATCTCGCTCGCCTGGGTCTTCCCCACCAGTGTCATCGTTCCGGATCTCCGTGTCCCCGCGGACCGTGCGGTCCGCTGCGTGTTCCCGATGCAGTACGACGAAGAGCAGGATAATAACAGAGGTGCCCATTCGCGAGCGCGTCGTCTCGGAGCTGGAACGCATCTGCGGGCCGGGCGCGGTCGTGCGCGAACCGCTGCAGCTGCTGACGTATGAATGCGACGCGCTGCCGCACATGCGCGCCACGCCGGATCTGGTCGTGCTGCCGCAGTCGGCCGCCGAGGTCCACCAGATCGTGCGGCTCTGCGCCCGCGAGGGGATTCCCTTCGTGGCGCGCGGCCACGGCACCGGTCTCTCGGGGGGCGCGTTGCCGGTCCCGGGCGGCATCGTCATCGGCCTCGCGAGGCTGAACCGGGTGCTCGAGATCGACATTCCCAGCCGGCGCGTCACCGTGGAGCCCGGGGTCACGAACCTGGACATCACGAAGCATGTCGCGCCGTACGGCTACTACTACGCGCCCGACCCCTCGAGCCAGCAGGTCTGCTCGATCGGGGGCAACGTGGCCGAGAACTCCGGCGGCGCGCACTGCCTGAAGTACGGATTCACGGTGCACCACGTGCTCGCCCTCGAAGCGGTGATGGCCGACGGCGAGATCGTCCATCTCGACAGCGCGATCGCCGGCGCGCCGGGCCCGGATCTGGTCGGCCTCATCGTCGGATCCGAGGGCACGCTGGCCGTCGTGACGCGCGTCACCGTGCGCATTCTGCGGAAGCCCGAGCGCGTCCGCACGCTGCTCGCGGCGTTCGACAGCATCGGCGCCGCGGGGACGGCCGTCTCGGAGATCATCGCCGCCGGGATCGTGCCGGCCGCCGTCGAGATGATGGACGCGCTCGCGATTGAGGCCGCGGAAGCCGCCGTGCACCCGAATTTTCCGGCCGCCGACGCCGTGCTCATCGTCGAGCTCGACGGCAACGCCGCCGAGGTGGAGGAGCTCTTTCCCGTGGTCGAAGCGGTGTGCCGCCGGGCGGGCGCGACCAGCATCGAGATCGCGCGGGACGACGCGCAGCGTGCGCGCATCTGGAGGGGGCGCAAGGCGGCGTTTGCAGCCATGGGGCGCGTGTCGCCCAACTACTACGTGCAGGACGGCGTCGTGCCCCGCACGAAGCTGCCGGAGGTGCTCGAGCGCATCCGGCGGCTCGAGGCCCGCTGCGGGCTCCGCATCGCCAACGTGTTCCACGCGGGCGACGGCAACCTGCATCCGCTGATCTGCTACGACGGCAAAGTGCCGGGCCAGGCCGACCGCGCGGTGGAGGCGGCCGGAGAGATTCTCACCTACTGCGTCGAAGCGGGCGGATCCATCACAGGCGAGCACGGGGTCGGGCTCGACAAGGTCGACTTCATGTCGAGGATGTTCACCGAGGACGACCTCGAGGTCATGCGCCGGGTCCGCGATGCCATCGATCCGCGCCGTCTCTGCAATCCGGGCAAGCTGTTCCCCACCCCGCGGCTCTGCGGCGAAGTCCCCGGGCCGTACCGGGAGCATCCGATCGAGAAGGCGGGCCTGGCCGAGCGCTTCTGATGACGTCCATCGACGCGCTGCCGCAGGCGCCCTTTCTTGCCGGTTCCGTCGTTCGCACCGGCAAGCAAGCCGATGTCATCGATGGCATCAAGCCTCGTGTCGTCGTCGAGCCTCGCACGTCGGAGGAGCTCGCCTCGATTCTGGCCTCGGCCTCTCGAGAGCGGCTGACGGTAGTGTTCCGCGGAGGCGGGACCAGGCTCGGCTGGGGACGGATTCCACAGCCGATCGACCTCCTGATCAGCACGCGCGCGCTCAATCGCGTGCTCGCGCACGAGCATGCGGATCTGACCGCGACGGTCGAGGCGGGCGCCACGCTCGACGAACTGGCCGGGACGCTCGGACAGCACCGGCAGTGGCTTCCGCTCGATCGGACCGGCGAGGCGGCCACCGTCGGCGGCGCCATTGCCACCAACGACAGCGGCCCGCTCCGCCACCGGTTCGGCACTCCACGCGATCTGCTCATCGGCGTCACGCTGGCGACGACCGACGGACGCCTCGTCAAGGCGGGCGGCAGCGTCGTCAAGAACGTCGCCGGATACGACCTCGGCAAGCTCGTGAGCGGATCGTTCGGGACCCTCGCCGCCATCGTGAGCGCCACGTTCAAGCTGCTGCCGATGCCGGCTGCCTGGCACACGCTGAGCGCCGCGTTCGACACGGCCGACGACACCGCACGCGCGGCAGCTGCAGTGAACGACAGTCAGCTCGAGCCGGTCAGCCTGGAAGTGCGCACAGCACGGTCGGGCCGCGATGCCGCCACGTACCGCCTGCTCGTCCGGTTCGGCACCTCCCCGGCAGCCGCGAGCGCGCAGGTCGAGCAGGCGCGCGCGCTCGTCGGAGCAGGAGAAATCATCGAGGGCGACGCCGAGGCGTCGCTCTGGCGGCGCTACCAGGCGCATACCTCTTCGTCGGCCGGTACGATCGTCACGCTCAACTGGCTGCCGGCCATGCTGGCCCGGGTGCTTGCGCTCCTCGACGAGATCGCGCAGACGGGCGCGAGCGTCGAGCTTGCGGCGCGTGCAGGGATCGGCGCGGGCCAACTGCGCCTCGATGGAAGCATGGACTGGCAGGCGGCGGCCGTGGCGCGGCTGCGCGGTCAGTCGGACCTGCTGCGTCACGTCACCATTCGGGACGCGCCGCCGGCGGTCAAGCAGGCGGTGGATGCGTGGGGGCCGGCCGGGGCTGCGGCCGCGATTGGCGCGGCGGTGAAACGCGCGCTGGATCCGGCCGGCATCCTGAACGCGGCGAGGGGACCAATATGAAATTGAGAATCTACGAATTTACGGATTTACGAATTGTTAGGTTTCAATGTGTCAATCATTTCGTCAATTCGTAAATTCGTAAATCCGTAAATTCATGTCATCTGTATTTGACTCCGTCGATCCGCCGCAGCCGTCGCTGATCGACGCCTGCGTCCACTGCGGCTTCTGCCTGCCCTCGTGCCCCACGTATCTCCTCTGGGGCGAGGAGATGGATTCCCCACGCGGCCGCATCTACCTGATGAAGGCGGCCCTCGAGGGCCGCGCGGCGATGACTCCGTCATTCGTCGCGCACTTCGACAACTGCCTGGGCTGCATGGCATGCGTGACCGCGTGCCCGTCGGGCGTCCAGTACGGACCGCTCATCGAGCGCACGCGCGCGCAGATCGAGCGCCGCTACCGGCGGCCGGTGGCCGACCGGTTGTTTCGATCGCTGCTGTTCGCCCTGCTGCCCTACCCGGCGCGCCTGCGTGTTGCGCTCGCCGTGCTGGCGATGTCGGGCTGGCTGCTGAGGGCGGTCGAAGGCATGGGGCTCCTGCGCCTGCTGCCGCGCCGGCTTCAGGCCGCTGTGGCGCTCGCCCCGCGGATCTCGCTGTCGTCGCTCGGCGCGCAGACGCCGTCCTATACCCCGGCTTCCGGCGAGCTCCGGCTGCGCGCGGGGCTGCTGACCGGCTGCGTGCAGCGTTTGGCGTTCTCTCACGTGAACCGGGCGACGGTGAACGTGCTCGCGGCTGAGGGGTGCAGCGTGTCGGCGCCCCCGGCGCAGGGGTGCTGCGGCGCGCTGCCGCTGCACGCCGGCAATTTCGAGCAGGCGCGCGCGCTCGCCAGGCGCACGATTGAGGAGTTCGAGCGCGCCGGCGTCGATCGTGTGGTCGCCAATGCCGCCGGGTGCGGCTCGTGCCTCAAGGAATATGGAGCGCTCTTCGCGGACGATCCGGAGTGGTCGGCGCGGGCGGGCCGGTTCAGCGAGCGCGTGCGGGATATCTCAGAGGTCCTGGTGGAGCTTGGCGAGCCGCGCGCGCGGCGGCACCCGATCCATGCGCGGGTCGCGTACCATGACGCCTGTCACCTGAGCCACGCACAGGGCGTGTACACCCAGCCACGACAGCTGCTGGCGTCGATCCCCGGGCTCGAAGTGACCTCTCCGGCAGAAGCGGACATCTGCTGCGGCAGCGCCGGCATCTACAACCTCGTGGAGCCCGACGCGGCGGGCGCGCTCGGAGACCGCAAGGCGACGCATCTCGCGGCGCTCGCGCCTGACATCATCGCCACCGCCAACCCGGGCTGTATGCTGCAGATTGCCGCGGCGGGACGACGCGCGGGGCGCCACTGGCCGATCGTGCACCCGGTCGAGCTGCTCGACGCGTCGATACGGGGTGTGGACGTACGACGGACGTAGTGCCCGGCTTCAGCCGGGCTAAAGCCCGGCACTACGTACTCAGCGCCGGGCTGAAGCCCGGCACTACGTACTCAGCTCACTGTGGCGCTACGCGGCTTCGCGGGCGGTCCGGAACTCCTCGAACAGCCGCGCGACGTTTCCGGCGACGGAATGAAGCGTCGGCGCCCAGCCCAGGGCGCGCGCCCGCGGCCCGCGCACGATCTGATTGAGCGCCAGCGCGTCGGCGTACGGCCCGAGCTTCGCGCGCGCCTCATCCAGCGGGACATGACGGACGTCGGGCACCATCTTGGCGTGCCGCGCCAGGGCCTCGACGATGTCGCTGACCCGTTCGTCCGCCTCGTCATTGGCGTGGTACACGCCTGACGCATCGGGGGCCGAGACCACCCGGACATACAGGTCGGCCAGGTCCCGGTCGTAGACGCAGGCCCACCGGTTGCGGCCGTCGCCGATGACCCGAACCAGCCCGTTTACAGCGTCTTTCAGCAGATCGCCGATGACCCCGGCCGCGCCGCCATACACAATTCCCGGCCGGATGACGGCCGTCCGGAGCGTACGGCCCCGGCCGGCATCAAGGACCAGCGTCTCGTGGTCGGGGCGCCAGGCGACCAGGGGCGTCGGCCGCACCGGCGCATCCTCCTTCGCCGCGCCGGCGGTGTTGCCCAGCACCCAGACGCCTGATGTGTAGACGAAGGTGACCGGCTGCCCTTTGGCGGAGTGCCGGATCGCCGCACCGAGCAGCGTGTCGACCGCCTGTCGATCAACCTCGGGCCCCCGCCGCGACTGCTCGAGCGCCGTGTGAATGATGCCGTCGCAGCCTTCCGCCGCCCCGGCGTACGTGCGAGGCGTCGACAGATCGCCGACGACCGCCTGAACGCCGCGCACGCTCAGGCGCTCGGCGCGCTCGGGCTCGCGCACGAGTGCGGTGACCGTGTGCCCGCCGCGGAGCAGCGCGTCCAGCACAGCCGATCCCACGTACCCGGTGGCGCCCGTCAGAAAGATGCGCATGTGAGGCCACATTGTAGTCGCACTCGCGCTTTCTCACCCGTTGGTGCAAAGAAGTCAGGTCGGTGAAATGCCCAATTCGCGAAATACGCGCCATAATTCCAGCGTGCCGCGCGACACCCTCATTGATTTTTTTCGGGACCTCTCCGCGATCCGCGGCGAGTTCCTCTCGTACGACGATGGGTACCGGCGGCGGAGCTACACGTACGGCGATGTCGCGCGCGCCGCACGAGGTTTTGCGGCGCGGCTGTTGGCCGCGGGGCTGAAGCCGTCCGACAAGGTCGTCTTCTGGGGCGAGAACCGGCCGGAGTGGATCGCGTGCTATTGGGGATGCCTCATCGCCGGCATCATCGTGGTGCCGATCGACTATCGATCCGCGCCCGCGTTTGCCGCGAGGGTCCGCGGGCTCGTGGAGGCGCGCGTGATCCTCGTCGGCGACGACATTCAGGAAGTCCCGGCGGAGATCGATCTCGGCGGCGCAGCCGTCTGGCGCTTCGGGGATCTCGACTGGAGCGCGGATGGACCGATGCCGGCCGTCGCTGCGTCGCGCGACGACATCATCCAGATCGTCTTCACGTCGGGCGCCACGGCGGAGCCGAAAGGCGTCATCATCCGGCACCGGAACGTCATGGCGAACATCGTGCCGGTCGAGCGGGAGATCTCCAAGTACCGCAAATACTTACGGCTGGTCCACCCCCTGCGCTTCCTGAACCTGCTTCCGCTCAGCCACATGTTCGGCCAGTCGATGGCCACGAGCATCCCGCCGATGGTCGGCGGCACGGTCGTGTTCACCCGCAGCTTCAGCCCGCACGACATCGTGCACCTGATTCGCGCGCGCCGCATTTCCGTGCTGGTGTGCGTCCCCAAGATTCTCGACGTGCTGCGCGAGCACGTGACCCGCTCGATGCCCGAATCAGCGGAAGCGCCCGCGCCCGGCCTGTCGATTCCGGGACGCTGGTGGAAGTACCGGCGCGTGCATTCCGCGTTCGGCATGAAGTTCTGGTCGTTCGTCGTCGGAGCGGCGCCGCTCTCCGGCGAGCTCGAGCGGTTCTGGCGCACGCTGGGCTTCGCCGTCATCCAGGGCTACGGCCTGACTGAAACGGCTCCGATCGTCACGCTCAACCATCCGTTCAAGAGCCGTACAGGGGGCTCGGTCGGCACGCCGCTCGCCGGCGTCGAAGTGCGGATTGCGGAGGACGGCGAGATCCTGGTGCGCGGCGAGAACGTCACCTCGGGGTATTACGTTCCGACCTCGCCGAAGCATCGCGAAGGAGGGCCCAAAACCCAACCGCCGGAGCTTGGCGCCGTCGACAGCGAAGGCTGGCTGCACACCGGCGACATCGGCGAGCGCGATGCCGAGGGACGGCTGTTCATCAGGGGCCGCAAGAAGGAAACGATCGTGACGCCCGAGGGGCTGAACGTCTTTCCCGACGATGTGGAGCGGACGCTCAACGCGCTGCCGGGCGTCCGCGACTCGGCGGTGGTTGGAGTCGCCGAGGGTGGTGAAGAGCGCGTCCACGCCGTGCTCGTGCTCGATGCAGGCGTCGACGCGGCGGCGATCGTCCGGGAGGCCAATACGCGGCTGGCGGACCACCAGCGCATCCGCAGCGCCTCGGTCTGGACGGATGGCGAGCTCCCCCGGACGGAGGGAACGCGCAAGCTGAAACGGACGGCCATCCGCGCCTGGGTGGAATCGGGCCGTAAGCCGGAGACGGTCCACGCGGGTGACTCGCTGCAGGCGCTCGTTGGCCGATTCGCCCGCGGCCGGGAGGTCAGCGGCAGCACGACGCTCGAGGAGCTCGGACTGAGCTCGCTCGAGCGCGTCGAGCTGATGGTCGAGCTGGAGGATCGCTTCAACACGCGCGTCGATGAGGGCCGCTTCGCCGGCGCGGCGAGCCTGGACGACCTGAAGCGGCTGGTCGAACAGGGCCCGCCGGCCGGAACGAGTAAAGAGGCGGCGGTGGTCTTCCCGAGATGGAATCGGCGCTGGCCGGTGCGAATGGTCCGACAGCTCTCGCTCGCGACCTGGATCCTTCCCCTTGGCCGGCTGTTCGCGCACCTGCGGGTTCACGGGCTCGAGCATCTGCGCGGGCTCGACGGACCGGTCGTCTTTGCCTCGAACCACCAGAGCCACATGGATGTCCCGGTCATCCTCGCCGCACTGCCGGGGCGCTGGCGGAGGCGGGTCGCGCCGGCGATGCTGAAGGAGTTCTTCACCGCGCATTTCCATCCCGAGGGCCGCACCTGGCGGCAGCGGTTCACCAGCTCGCTGAACTATTACCTGGCCTGCTTCTACTTCAACGGGTTTCCGATCCCGCAGCGCGAGGCGGGGACGCGCGAGACGCTGCGCTATATGGGTGAGCTCGCCAGCGACGGCTGGTCGATCCTGATCTTTCCTGAAGGGGTGCGCGCCGAGGCGGACGACATCAAGCCGTTTCAGGCGGGCGTCGGCATGATCGCGTCGCGGCTGGACCTGCCGGTGGTGCCCGTGCGTCTCGACGGCGTCGACCGCGTGCTGCATCCGACATGGAACATGGCGCGCCCCGGGCGCGTCGACGTGTCGTTCGGACCGCCGCTCCGCCTGCACGGCGATAACTACGCGGGCTTGGCGCGACAGGTGGAAGAGCACGTGCGCCGCTTATCGCCAAACGACACGATCCGTTGAACTTGCGCCGCGGCATGCTCTGTGGCACACTCATTGCTAGAAAGCGCGAAAGGACGAGGTATTGAGCAAAGACGATCTCATCGATATGCAGGGAACAGTCGTGGCGGTGCACTCCGGGGGGCTCTATCGCGTCCAGTGCGATGCGGGCCACGAGGTGCTGGCGCAGTTGAGCGGCCGCATGCGCCGCTTTCGCATCAAAGTCGTTCCCGGCGACCGTGTGACCGTCGGCGTCTCCCCTTACGACCCCGTCCGCGGCATCATCACCTTCCGCGCCCGTTGAAATCAGCTTGAAAACATCACCCAGCCATTCAGGAACCAATCACAGCGCCCGTCGCGGCGCTCCGCGCCGCAGGCGGCGTCCGGCACCGGGCGGGGCGCAGGATTCCCATGCGGCTCCCAAGGTCGAGGCGCCGGCGCTCGAGCCATACCCGTTCGATCCCGCTCCGATCGTGTTCGAGGCGCTCGGTCTCGACGATCGGCTGCTGAGCGGCATCCGGGACCTCGGGTGGAGTGAAACGCGCCCCATCCAGAGCGGCGTGATTCCGCTGGCCATGACCGGCGCGGACGTCATCGCGTGCGCCGAGACCGGCACCGGCAAGACCGCGGCGTTTCTCGTGCCGATCCTCCAGCGGTTCCTCCGCGCGCCGGTGTACAAGCCGGGCACCAAGGTCCTCGTCCTGGCGCCGACGCGCGAGCTCGCCGTGCAGATCGAGGATCAGGTGCAGGGCCTCACGTACCACACGACGATCTCGAGCATCGCCGTCTACGGCGGCGTCCCGATGGATCCGCAGGAGCGCGCGCTGCGGGCCGGCGTCGACATCGTGGTCGCCACACCGGGGCGGCTGATGGACCACATGCGCCACGAGACCACCAATCTCACGGGCATCGAGGTGCTCGTCCTGGACGAGGCGGATCGCATGCTCGACATGGGGTTCTGGCCCGACGTCGAGCGGATCATGGCGTCGCTGCCGTCCGAGCGACAGACGCTGCTCTTCTCGGCGACGATTCCGGCCGAGGTCCTGACGCTGGCGCGCGAGTTCCTGCACCATCCCCGGCATGTGCAGGTCGGCCGCCGCGGGGGGCCCGCGCAGACCATCTCGCACGCCGTGCAGACGGTCGCGCGGGAGAAGAAGGTGGAGTGGCTGGCGCGGTGGCTGCGCCAGGAGGCGGAAGGGCCCGTGCTGATCTTCTGCCGCACCAAGATCGGCGCCGATCGAGTGGCATCGCGGCTGAGCGGCATGGGCATCCGCGTCGCCGTCGTCCACGCGGATCGGACGCAGCAGCAGCGGATGTCGGCCGTGGAGGGGTTCCGGTCTGGCACCTACCCGGTCCTCGTCGCCACGGATGTGGCGGCGCGGGGCCTCGACATCGACGGCATCGCGCACGTGGTCAACTTCGAGGTGCCCGACACACCCGAGGCCTACGTGCATCGCGTGGGCCGCACCGGGCGGGCCGAGGCAACCGGGCGCGCGCTGACGCTCGTCGCTCCCGAGGAAGTGCGCGCGCTTCGCGCGCTGGAGAAGGCCGTTGGCGTACAACTTCAATAACAGCGTCACGCCGGAGCCCGCTCCCGTCACCTCCGACAGCCCGGCGTCGGCGGCGCACGTGCGCTTCCGTTCGTGCCGCTGGATGCAGCCGGCCGAGAACGGAAACGTGGCGTTCTGCGCGCACCGCGAGGTCAAGCCGTACGCCGGAACCGCCGGGTTCGATGCGGAAGCGTGGTGTCCGGAGTGCCAGTATTACAAGCTGCGCCGGGCGCCGAAGAAGCGCGCCCCAGAAGAGGAAAGATTTCGATATTGACGAATCTACGAATTGACGAATTTCCAACTCCCCGAGCTCGCAAATCCGTAAATCCGTAAATTCGTCAATCCGAAAATTCCTTAGCCAAATCGACCCACTCCCCGCGAGGCGCCAGCTGCTGGTACGCGCGCCAGTGCGTCCTGGCATCCCGCGACTGGCCGCTCTTCTCGAGCGTGACCGCCAGGTAGAAATGGGCGTCGGCGTACGTGGGGTTCAGCTTGAGCGCGTCGCGGTAGCACGCCTGCGCCTCGGCGAACCGCCCGAGATCGTGAAAGATGTTGCCGAGGTTGAAGTGCGCCTCGAACACGTCGGGCTCGATCGCGATCGCGCGCTCGTAGAGCGCCTGCGCCTCGGCGATCTCGTCGCGGGCGTAATGGATGTTCGCGAGGTTGATGAGAGCCGGCACGAGATACGGGTCGATCTCGAGCCCCCGGCGGTAGGCCGCCGCCGCCTCGTCGAACGCCTCCGGATCGCCGTTGTCGAGCGCCGACGCCGCCACGAAATACTGTTCGGCGCTCGACGCCGCCGCGAGCGGCGGCGGCTCCATCAGCGCCGCCAGCGGCGGCGGCTCGCGGCGCCTGAGCTGCAGCACCTTGGCAGGCTGGGCTTCGATGCGGAAGTCGAGCGTCAGCTGGCCCGCCCGCGACGCGAGCAGGTTCCGAAGCACGGCCCGGAAGCTGGCGCCGTCGGCCAGCGCCTCGTCGGCCTGGCGGATCATCGCGAGATCGCCGAACGAATAGAACTCCTCGCCGTTCGACCGCCGCTCCGGCCGGACGAGACCCCACTTCTGCATGTACCGAACGTGGTCGTCGCGCAGACGTGGATACCGTTCGAGCAGATGTCGGCGTGAGGTGAATGCCGCCCCCGAAGTGGTCACGCGCGTTCACTATAATCCAGGTGTGGCGACGTCCGGGACGGTGCTCGCAGCCGACGTCGGCGGCACCAAGACGCTGCTCGGGCTCTTCGAGTGCGGCGCACGACGCCCTCGCCCGCTCCTCGTCCGCAGCTATCCGACCGCCGCGTTCGCCAGCTTCACCGACATCCTGATGGCGTTCGCGGCCGACGCCGGCGGCCCCCTTCGGGTGGACGCCGCCGGCGTCGGCGCCGCCGGCCCGGTCGTCGATCGGCGCGCGCGCCTCACGAACATCGTCTGGGATATCAGCGCACACGAGATCGGAGCGCACCTCGGCATCGAACGCGCCGGGCTGCTGAACGACCTGACGGCGATCGCCACGAGCGCCGACGTCCTCACGCCCGAGGAGCTGGCGCCGCTGCAGGCCGGCACGCGGCGCGCCGACGGGAACGCGGCGGTGATTGCGGCCGGCACGGGCCTTGGCGTGGCGTTTCTGCATCGCCTGGGCGGCCGGCTGCATCCGATGGCGTCCGAGGGAGGACACGCCGATTTCGCGCCGCGCACCGACCGCGAGATCGAGCTCCTGCGGATGCTGCGCGCCGAGTACGGCCGCGCGGAGGTCGAGCACGTGCTGAGCGGCCCGGGGCTGGTGCACGTGCACCGCTTCACGCACGGCCCGGAGGCGTGCGCCGCGCTCCGGCAGGTGGCCCCGGACGATCGGGCGGCCGCCATCTCGCAGGCCGCCATGACCGTGCAGTGCCCCGCGTGCGTCGAGACGCTCGCAATCTTCGTGGGCGTCTACGGCGCCGAGGCGGGCAATCTCGCCGTGCGAGGCCTCGCAACCGCGGGTGTGTACCTCGGAGGCGGAATCGCGCCGAAGATCCTGCCGCTGCTCCGGAGCGCCACCTTTCTCGATGCCTTCCGCGACAAGGGAGCGATGTCGGAGCTCGTCAGCCAGGTGCCGGTGCACGTCATCGTCAACGCAGAGGCAGGCCTGCTGGGCGCGGCCGTCTACGCGCAGGCCCTGCTGGGCAGCCGGGCGCGCGAATGAACGCGAAACGGTGTATAAGATCGGCCAAGGACGGTGTGCCATGATGCATGCAGGAGCGCGGTCCGTGAGTCGAGTTGCCGCCGTTGTGGCAGGCGTGACGATCGCTGCAGGAGTGGCGTCCGGCCAGTCGGCCGCGCCGAACTCGCAGCCCAATCCCTACCGGACGATCCAGAACTGGTCGAAGCTTCCCGGCCGGACCATCGGCCAGATGGCCACCATCGACATCGACCGCCAGGGGAACATCTGGGTGATCGAACGCTGCGGGGGCACCTCGTGCGCGGACAAGCCTGACGCTCCCGCCGTGGCCTTCAACGCGTCCGGTGATCTCGTCAAGAGCATCGGTGCGGGGATCTTCGCGCAGCCGCATGGCATCGGCATCGACCGCGACGGCAACATCTGGGTCACCGACACCCAGAACGTGCCCGGCAAGGGCCAGCAGGTCCACAAGTTCAGCCCCGACGGCACGCTCCTGCTGTCACTCGGCACGGCAGGGGTGCCCGGCGACGGCCCCGGCACGTTCAACGGCCCGTCCGACGTGGCCGTGGCACCGAACGGCGACATCTTCGTCGGCGACGGCCATGGCGGCAACACGAACGCACGGATCGTGAAATTTTCGCGCGACGGTAAGTTCATCAAGACATGGGGCAGGCGAGGCACCGGCCCCGGCGACTTCGGCACGCCGCACGGCCTGGCGTTCGACTCGAAAGGGAGACTGTTCGTGGCCGATCGCGATAACAACCGGGTCCAGATCTTCAATCAGGACGGCGAATTCCTCGCCGAGTGGACGCAGTTCGGCCGGCCGAGCGGGCTGCACATCGATGCGAACGACACGCTGTACGTGGCCGACTCGCAGTCGGACGGCGAGAAGCAGAACCCGCCCTTCCGGCGCGGGATTCGCATCGGAAGCGCGAGGGATGGGTCGGTGACGGCGTTCATTCCGTTCTGGAATCCCGACCCCAAGGCGTCGGCGCCTGAAGGCGTGATCACCGATGCGGCCGGCAACCTGTACACCGCCGGCAACAACTTTCCGGTTGTCAAACACGTGAAAGCGAAGTGACCCAGTAGTATCCTTGTTCATCACGCTCAACGGCGAGCCGTACGAACTCGACGGGCCGATCTCGGTCGCCGATCTGCTGACGCGCCTGTCGATCGACCCGCGCCGCGTGGCCGTCGAACATAATTTCACGATCGTGAAACGGCAGCTGTTCGCGGAGACCCGCATCAACGACGGCGACCGCGTCGAGATCGTCAACTTCGTCGGCGGAGGGCAGGGCGTGTCGGGGCGATTCCGCAGGTGGAGCCAGTCATGACCGATACACCGCTCGTCATTGCCGGCCGGAGGTTTTCCTCGCGGCTCATCGTCGGCACCGGCAAGTACTCCTCGCACGCCGTCATGGCGCAGGCGCATGCCGCCTCCGGCGCGGACATGGTCACCGTCGCGATCCGGCGCGTCAACATCGACCGATCGCGCGAGTCGCTGCTCGACTACATTGACACCGACCGGATGTTCATCCTGCCGAACACCGCCGGCTGCTATACCGCGGACGACGCGGTGCGGACGGCGCATCTGGCGCGCGAGGCCGGGCTGTCGAACTGGGTCAAGCTGGAGGTCATCGGCGACGAGCGCACGCTCTTCCCGGACACAGAAGCGCTGGTGTCAGCCACGCGGACGCTCGCGCGCGACGGCTTCGTCGTACTGCCGTATACCAACGACGACCCGATCGTCTGCCGGAAGCTCGTGGATGCCGGCGCGGCGGCCGTGATGCCGCTCGGCGCCCCGATCGGCTCGGGCCTCGGCATCCAGAACGTCAACAACCTCCGCATCATCCGCGAGTTCATCCAGATTCCGATGATCGTGGACGCAGGCGTCGGGACCGCGTCGGATGCGGCGGTGGCGATGGAGATCGGCGCCGACGGCGTGCTGATGAACACCGCCATTGCGGGCGCCCAGGAGCCGGTGGCGATGGCCGAAGCGATGAAGCATGCCGTCATCGCGGGCCGTCTCGCCTGCCTCGCCGGCCGGATTCCACGAAAGGCGTACGCCACGGCCAGCAGCCCGGTCGAAGGACTGATTGGCCGTTGAGCCGATGACCGACGGCCTGCCGCCGCGGCCGGCGCCGATTCCCGCCCCCGACCGCCACCAGATCGAGCGGCTCAACGAGCTGTACGACCTCTCGGCCGCCGCGCCGCGCGACGGCTGGCGCGGCCGGATTGCCGGCCGCGTCCGCGGCGTCCTCGTACGGCTGCTGTTCCGCCAGCAGGAGTTCAACGCCGCGGTCGTGGATCACATCAACCGGAACACGCTCGTCGGCATCGAGGCCCACCACGCGAGCGCCCGCACGATTGAGTGGGTGCAGGACACCGTGGCCGCCGCGCTCGACGAGATGCACCGGCATCAGGACGCGCTGGCCGCGTGGGAGCGGCGCAGCACCGACCGGCTGTCGTCGCTCGCGGCCGCGCAGGACGAATTGCGGACGTCGCTCGCCGTCGTGCTGCAGGCCGTGCAGAATCTGAAGCGGGAGATCGGACGCGGGATCGAGACGGGCCGCGCACCTGCGGGCGCCGCCGTCCAGTCCGTCCCGGCGCCGTCCAATCAGCTGGAGACGCTCGACAGCCACAAGTACGTCGGCTTCGAAGATCAGTTCCGCGGCACGCCGGAGGACATCCGGCGCCGGGTGTCGGAATACGCGGCGATCTTCACCGGCGCCGCCGACGTGCTCGACCTCGGCTGCGGCCGCGGCGAGTTCCTGGCGCTCCTGCGTGACCAGGGCGTCCCCAGCCGAGGCATCGACGTCAACAGTGCCATGGTGGAGGTCTGCCGCCAGCAGGGGCTGGACGTCACCGAGGCCGACGGCCTGAGTTACCTGCGCGCGCAGCCGGACGGTTCGCTCGGCGGCCTGTTCGCCGCCCAGGTGATCGAACATCTCGAGCCGCGCTATCTCACCGCGCTCCTCGACGCCGCATTCGACAAGCTGCGGCCCGGCGCGCCGGTCGTCCTCGAGACGATCAACCCGGCCTGCTGGTTCGCGTTCTTCGAGAGCTACATCCGCGACATCACCCACGTGCGCGCCATCCATCCCGAGACGCTCAAGTACCTGCTGGTGGCCAGCGGCTTTCAGCGGCTCGAGATCCGGTACCGGTCGCCCTATCCGGAGCACGACAAGCTGCAGCCGATCGGCGCGCAGCCGTCGCTCGGCGACGCGGTCGACACGTTGAACGCGAACGTCGAGCGCCTGAACCGGCTGCTGTTCACCTGGCTCGACTACGCGGCCGTCGGCTGGCGGCCGTGACCCTCGTCTGCGCCGCGCTTCGACTGGCCCTCGGCGCAGCGCTGGCCTGGCCGGTCGCCATGGCTGCGGCCGCTCCTGAAGTCTCGACAATCTGCGCCCTGGCAGCCGTCGCCACGTTGGGTGCCACGGTGTGGCGACCCTCGGCGGGCGTGCTGGCGATCGCCGCGATTGCGCCGGTTGGCGCCCTCCTCGCGCCGGGGCCGGTGCGCGCGGCCGAGCTGCTGGCCTGGTCCCTCGCGGCCGGTTGGCTGCTGCGCGTCTGGCGGCCGTTGATGCCGCCCGGGCCGCGCACGGTCACCATGCCGGCAGTCGTGTTCGGGCTGGCGCTCCTGGGCTCGTGGCTGGCGCTCTCGATCGCGGGCGGGGCCGGAGCGGCCCCCCGGGCCCTGCCGCTGCTGCTCCTGCACGCCATCCCCGCCAACCATCTCGTGTTTACAAGCCCGGAGCCTGAGACGAGGATGCTGCTTCACAGCCTGAGCGGCCTCGGCGTCCTGCTGGTCTCTCTTGCCGCGGCGCGGGAAGACGCGCGTCTCTCACGGCAGGTGGCCGTTGTGGCCGTGGGCTCGATGACGGCGCTCGCAGCTGCGACGCTGGCTTCGGTGGCAGCGCAGTGGGCGGGGACCGGCTACGGCGGCTGGTTTCTTCTCAGGTACATCAACGGCGAGCGATACAGCCTCCATCTCGCCGACCTCAATGCGGCCGGCTCCCTGTACGTCGTGGCGGTGCTGGTGGCTGCCTCGGCGCTCTGGTCCAGGCCGCCGCGCCGCGGCCTCTGGATCGCGGCCCTCGCGGCCGTCCTGCCGGCACTGTGGCTCACCGGATCCCGATCCTCTCTGCTGGCGATGGCCGCCGGCCTGCTGATCCTCGCGGCAGCGCGCCGCCCCGGCGCCCTTTCACGTGCCCGCATCGTCACCGTCGCCGCCATTCTCTCGGCCATTCTGCTCGCCGCTCTTGCCCTGATGGACTGGCAGCCCGACGTGCGTGGAAGCGCCGCCCGGTCGGCGACGCTGCGATCGCAGTTTCTGGCCACCACCGGCCGCATGTTCGCGTCTGCGCCGATCTTTGGCGTCGGCATCGGGCGCTACTTCGATCGGTCCGCGGAGTTCATGTCGCCGGAGCTGCGCGGCCTGTATGGCAACGAAAACGCCCACAACTACTTTGCCCAGCAGTTCGCGGAGCTGGGCCTCGTCGGCGGCGTCCTGTTTCTCTGGCTGGCCGGCGCGCTCGTGGCAGCAGGCTGGGAGCGCAGCCGCGCGCCCGACGCTTCTCCGCTGGCGGTGGGGCTCTTCGCCGGGGTCTCTTCGTATCTGATGACGTGCGTGACCGGCCATCCATTGCTCGTCGCCGAGGCGGCGCTCCCCTTCTGGGCCGCATCCGGCGCGCTCGCGGGTGCCGGCTCGACGCGGCCCCTGGAGCGACGCGTCTACCCGCTGGCGGCGGCGCTGGCAGGCCTGGCGATCGCGGCGGGCGTTGCCGGCGGCGTCATGGCTTACGCCGCGGTCGGCGAGGCGCCGGCCGAGCGCGGGTTCCATGGCATCGAAACCGCGCCCGACGGAGCGCCGTTCCGCTGGATGACGCGCCACGCCGTCACGTACGTGCCGAACGATGGCCCGGGATTCCTCCGGCTGCGCGTTCGCGCACCCGGGATCGGCATGCTCCGGCCGCTGATGCTGGAGACGTCGGTCGCCGGGCGGGTCGTGGATCGGCGGGAGGTACCGGCGGACCGCTGGATGACCTTCGACATGCCGGTCCGGAGCTCCGCCTCCGCGCCGTTCAGGCGCGTGGATCTCTGGGCCAATCAGGTCTGGGACGAGGAGGTGCCGCTCGGCCGCCGTCAGGCGCGGCGCCCGATCGCGATCAGGGTGGGTGAGATTCGATGGATCCCGCTCGGACGGGTTCCCTAGAGCCGGAAGATGTGGTCCGCCTGAATCCCCTTCAGGGCGTTCCGCGTATCGACGATGAGGGGAAACCGTTTCAGCATCGCCTGGTAATCGAAGACGCTGTGATTGGTGCAGATGACCGCGCAGTCAATGCCGTCGGCCTTCGTTTCCGGCAGCGAACAGAGCTTCAGATCGCCGTGCTGGAGTTTCGGCACGTACGGATCCGTGTAGGTCACCGTCGCGCCGCGGCGATGCAGGAGCTCGAGAATGTCGAGCGCCGGCGACTCACGCATGTCGCTGACGTCCTTCTTGTACGCCACACCGAACAGGTGCACGCGCGAGCCGTTCACCGCTTTCTTGAGGGTGTTCAACGCCTCGCCGATCCGCTCGACGACATGCTCCGGCATGGAGCCGTTCACGTGGCTGGCGAGCTCGATGAACCGGCACTCGAATCCGTACTGCCGCGCCTTCCATGACAGGTACGACGGGTCGATCGGAATGCAGTGGCCGCCAAGACCCGGACCCGGATAGAACGGCATGAATCCGAACGGCTTGGTGCTGGCGGCGTCAATGACCTCCCAGACGTCAATGTTCATCCGGTGCGACATCAGCGCAATCTCGTTCACCAGGCCGATGTTGACCGCACGGAAGGTATTCTCCAGCAGCTTCACCATTTCGGCGACTCGCGTGGAGCTGACCGGCACGACAGTGTCGATCACGGAGCCATAAAGGTCGGCGGCCAGCTCGGTGCTGGCCGGATTGACGCCCCCGACGACCTTCGGAATCGTCCGCGTGCTGTACGTCTGATTGCCGGGATCGACCCGCTCGGGCGAGAACGCCAGGTAGAAGTCGGTGCCCGCCCGCAGGCCGCCTTCCTCGAGCGCCGGCTGCACGACCTCGTCGGTGGTGCCCGGATACGTCGTCGACTCCAGAACGACGAGCTGCCCGGGCTTCAAATGGGCCTTCACCGCGTCGACCGCCTGGACAACGTAGGACAGGTCGGGGTCTTTCGTCTTGCGGAGCGGCGTCGGCACGCAGATATCGATGACGTCCATGTCGCGCAGGCGCGACATGTCGGTCGTGGCGGCCAGCGTGCGAGACGCGACCGCCGCCGCGATGTCCTCGTTCTTCACATCGAGGATATAGCTGCGTCCGCCGTTGATGGCGTCGACCTTGGACGTATCGACGTCGAAGCCGGTGACCTCGAAGCCGTTGCGGGCAAATTCCACGGCCAGCGGCAGCCCGACGTAGCCCAGGCCGATGACGCCCACGCGTGCCGTGCGGTTGCGGATCCTGTCCTTGAGAGGCGCGGCCCCGCCGTCCTGCGTCATCGGGCGGCGCCCGCCGGGACCGGCCTGGCCGACAGCCTGTCGAGATCCGCATCGACCATCATGGCGATCAGCTGATCGAACGTGACCTTCGGCTCCCACCCCAGTACGCGGCGCGCCTTGCCCGAATCGCCGATGAGGTGGTCGACTTCGGCGGGACGGAGGAACGCGGGATCGACTCGGACGTACTTCTTCCAGTCGAGACCGGCATAGTCGAACGCGGACTCCACGAGCTCCCGCACCGATCGCGAGACGCCCGTGGCAATCACGAAGTCGTCGGCCTTCTCCTGCTGCAGCATCAGCCACATCGCGCGGACGTAGTCGCCGGCAAATCCCCAGTCGCGGCGCGCATCCAGGTTGCCGAGCCCGAGGTGATCGGCCAGCCCCAGCTTGATCCGGGCCACGCCGTCGGTCACTTTTCGCGTGACGAACTCGATCCCGCGACGCGGCGACTCGTGGTTGAACAGGATGCCTGACACCGCGAAAATCCCGTAGCTCTCGCGGTAGTTCACGGTGATGTAGTGGCCGAACACCTTCGACACGCCGTACGGGCTCCGCGGGTAGAACGGAGTCAGCTCCGTCTGCGGCACCTCGCGCACGCGTCCGTACATCTCGCTGGACGATGCCTGATAGAGGCGGATCGTCGGGTCGACCTGCCGGATCGCCTCGAGCACGCGGGTCACCCCCTGGGCGTTGAACTCGCCGGTGAGCATCGGCTGATCCCAGGACGCCGGCACGAAGGACATCGCCGCCAGGTTGTAGAACTCGTGCGGACGGACATCCTGAATCACGCGTACGAGCGACAACTGGTCCAGCAGATCGGCGGGCCGGAGCGTGATCCGGTCGAGCAGATGTTCGAGCCGCCAGTGGTTCGATGCGCTCAGGCGACGGACGATCCCCGTGACCTCGTACCCCTTCTCGAGGAGCAGTTCGGCCAGATACGAGCCGTCCTGGCCGGTGATTCCCGTGATGACTGCGCGTTTAGCCATGAATCCTACCTATTGTAGCTTGCTGCGTACGGAGCCCGCGGACCGCGATCCAGCGGCGCAGCGCGTCTTGCCATGACGGCATCGGAAACCCCGCGGCCGCGAGCTTCTCGTTGGCCAGCGCGCAGAAGCGCGGGCGGGCGGCGGCGAAGCGAACCGACTCGACCGACACCGACTCGAGGCGAGGCGGCACGCCCAGCAGGCGCGCGGCCTCCTCGGCCAGCTCGCACCACGTCGCGTATCCCGAGTTCACGGCGTGGTACAGCCCCGGCGCCGCGCCCGTCTCGAGCAGGTGTCTGGTCGCGCGCGCCACGTCCTCCGCGTAGCTGGGCGACACCACGCGGTCGAGGAACACGCGGGCCGGCCGGCCCTGTTCGAGCGCGTCAAGCACACTGTCCACCGAGCCGGCGCGACCCGACCACGTCCGCGTCGACCCGAACAGGCTCTCCACGCGCAGCACGAGCGCGCGCGGCGCGTCCAGGGCAAACCATTCGCCAAGCAGCTTGCTCAGCGCGTACGCACTGCGCGGCGACGGCTGCGCCGTTTCCGGATACGGCTCGCTGGCGGACCCGTCGAACACGAAGTCGGAGCCATAATGGACGAGCGTCGCGCCGACAGATTCGGCCGCGCGCGCCAGGCTGCGAACCGCGAAGGCGTTGACGGCAAAGGCGTCGGCCGGCCTGGTTTCCGCGTCGTCCACATGGTTGAACGCAGCGCAGTTGATGATCGCGGACGGCCTGGCCTGCTCGACGGCCTGCCGCACGGCGGCCGGATCCGTAATATCGAGCGACGCGTGGGTATGCGCGACGACGTCGCAGCCGGCGAACGTCTCGGCCATGCAGGCGCCGAGGCGGCCGGCTCCCCCAGTAATGAGGACGCGCCTGCTCGAGAGCTGTGACAACGACCTACCCCAGATACCCGGACACGAACTTCACATCATAATGGCCAATCCAGACCTTTTCCAGCACACGGATGGACGCGTCCACGATTGATGTCGCCGTCATCGGCGGCGGGGTCGTCGGCCTGTCGGCTGCGCTG
>MEKU01000021.1:14885-26938 GCA_001767195.1 Acidobacteria bacterium RIFCSPLOWO2_02_FULL_67_21 | reverse complement strand
CTGATATGGAATGACCCTCTGTCAAGCCCCGATCTTTGGATGGTGGCTTGGCGATAGCCAGCAAGCGTCAGCTTGCTGGCATAAGAGCCTCTGCCCACGTGGCGAGCGCGGTGTCCAGGGGCGCCGCAGGCGCCGCCCGCAGGGCGCGAAGCCCTGGATGCCGTGTTCGCCACGTGGGATCTCGGACGCAGCTCGGTACGCGGGCCGCGAAGACGACGGACGATCGAGGGCGCTTCGACGACGAGTCACGCTGATATACGGTGGTTACCGCGATCGCTCGCGGCAGAGCACACATGACAGTGCTTCGTCGGGAGGACGTGCAGTCTAAAGGCGCGAGTTGGGACATTCGTCCGTATCGCATAGCCGGTCCGCCGATCCTCGCAATCGTGCCTCTGATCATCCGCCGTCTTCGCGGTCCGTCACCGAACCGCATCATCTCTGCCTTCACCGATGTTTCCTATCGTACGCGTGTCGCTACTTCACCGATATCGGGGCCGGTTGGAGCGCGGCCCACAGAAAGCCCGCCAGCTCACGTGCGATCGCAACGGCGATCTTCGGTGCCGGCTTATGTTCTGCTGCCAACTTCCGGAAACGCCGACACAGACGCTGCTGCGCCTTGTCCGCAATCGCAATCACGCGCCCCGGCTGCCCCTTGCGCCGCCGCGTCAGGGCGACACCGATGCTCGGGCGATGTTGGTAATGCCACGCCGTTTCCACCAGCAGCCGCCGGACCAGCGCGTTCCCTGTGCGGGTGATACGGCCACGCCGATGCTTCTCCCCACTGGAGTCCTCGCCTGGCACCAGTCCGAGATACGCCATCAACGCCGGCGCCGAAGCGAATCGTCGAAAGTCATGCAACTCCGCGAGGATCAACATGGCCGTCAACGTATCGATGCCCCGGAAACAGCGCAACCAGCCGACCGGCTCTCGATACGGGTCGCACTCGGCGATTTCCGCTAGACGGGCATCCAATTCCAGCAGCCGCGCCTCCGTGTGATCGATCGCCAGCAGATAGTCGTCAACGACGGCACGCTCGGCGGCATACGCCCATTCGAGCGTGTCGATCCACTGGCGGTGCGCCCGTGTCCAGTTGCGTCCCGCATAGTGCAGGCCCCGCCGCAGCAGCAACTTGCCCAACCGATGCCGGCACCGTTGCAGATCCTCCCGGGCGTCATCACGCGCCCGTGCCAGGTCGCGCACGGCCTCGTCTTCGGGCGTCGGCGGCTGCACCGCGGTCAGCAATCCCGCGCGTCCCAGCTCCACCAGCTTGCGGGCATCGCGCCGATTTGTTTTCACGCGCTCGCCGGGTTTCCGCGGGATCAGCGCCGGCGCGATGACGTCGCAGTGCACGCGCGGCGTCGTCATCTGTCGCTGCAGCGCGTAGCCACACGGGCCCGCTTCATAGAAGACCCGCACCGGTCCCGGTGCCTCGCGCTCGAGCTTCCGGACCAAGCGCCGCACCGCAGTCGGCTCGTTGGCCAGCTGCCACGTCACCGGCGTCGTCTGATCGCCGATCAGCATCGCGATGAACAGATCCTTCTTGTGCGCATCAATCCCCACGTGCGTGGTAACGTTCTTCATGACCGGCTCCCTTCGATGCGGCTCTGGCGCCTCGCGGCGCTAACCCGCGTTTTCGGTGGGCTCTGCCACCGGTGTTGAGTGCTGCTAAGCACCACAACGATACGATGGAGAGCCGGTCATTCCATATTGTCTAAAGCCTGCCTTTAGGCGCCTTTAAGCGGACCTTACAACTCCGGCGTTCGTGTGTGCCAGTCGGTCAGCCGCTCGTAGGCGTCGGCCACGCGCAGCAGCGTCGACTCATCGAACATCCGGCCCGTCAGCTGGAGACCCACCGGCAGCCGTCCGTCGGTGAAGCCGCAGGGAACACTGATGGCGGGCAGCCCCGCCAGGTTCGCGCTCACCGTAAAGACGTCGGCGAGATACATCTGCAGCGGGTCGTCCGTCTTCTCGCCGAGCCGGAACGGCGGGATCGGGCTCGTCGGCATCGCGACGACATCCACGCGCTCGAACGCCTGCTGGTAGTCGTGCCGCAGCAGCGTCCGCACCTGCTGCGCCTTCAGGTAGTACGCGTCGTAGTACCCCGCGCTGAGCACGTAGGTGCCGAGCATGATCCGGCGCTTGACCTCGGCCCCGAACCCTTCGTCGCGCGTCCGCGAGTACATCGCCTTGAGGCCCTGATCCGGGTCGCGCGAGGAGCGGTAGCCGAAGCGCACGCCGTCGTACCGGGCCAGATTCGAGCTCGCCTCGGCGGTTGCGACGAGGTAATAGACAGGAATCGCGTACTTGGCATGCGGCAGCTCGATATCGACCAGCGCGGCGCCGCGGCCGCGCAGCGCGTCGAGCGCCGCGTCGAACGCCTGGCGCACGCCGCCGTCGACGCCGTCGCTGACAAAGGCGCGTGGCACGCCGATCCGCAGGCCCGCGATGTCGCCCGTCAGTGCCGCGCCGCAATCGGGCACCGGCTGCGGCGACGAAGTGGCGTCGGCGGGATCCAGGCCGGCGAGGACGCCGAGCGCGAGCGCCGCGTCCGCCGCCGACCGCGTGATGGGTCCAATCTGGTCGAGCGAGGACGCGAAGGCCAGCAGTCCGTATCGCGACACCCGCCCGTAGGTCGGCTTGAGGCCGACGACGCCGCAGAAGGCGGCGGGCTGGCGGATGGACCCGCCGGTATCGGACCCGAGGGCGAGGGGCACACACTGCGCGGCGACCGCGGCCGCCGATCCGCCGCTCGAGCCTCCCGGCGTGCGCTCGGTGGCCCATGGGTTGTGGACGGGGCCGAATGCCGAGTTCTCGTTGGACGAGCCCATCGCAAACTCATCGCAGTTCGTTTTGCCGACGATCACGGCGCCGGCGGCTTCGAGCCGCTGGACCACGGTGGCGTCGTAGGGTGGGATGAAGCCCTCGAGGATTCGCGAGGAGGCGGTGGTCCGCATGCCGCGGACGCACAGGTTGTCCTTCAGCGCGACCGGGACGCCGGCGAGCGCGCCGGCCGGCTCGCCGGCCGCGCGGCGGCGATCGACATCGGCCGCGCGCGCCAGCGCGCGCTCGGAGTCGACGAGCGTGAAGGCGTTCAGCGACGCGTGCAGCCGTTCGATCCGGTCGAGAAACGACCGGCAGACCTCGACGGCCGACACGCGCCCGGCCGCGACCTCGTCCCGGATCGCGCGCGCGCCCGACGCCAGCATGTCAGCCAATGACGCGGGGGACCCGGAAGAGGCCGGCCTCGGGCGCCGCGTCGGGGGCGTTGCCGAGCGCCTCGTCGCGCGGCAGGCACGGCCGCGGCTCATCCTCGCGCTCCGGATGGGCGCCGGCGTGCACGTGCGCGGTCGCCGGCACGCCGCTCGTGTCGAGCGCCTGAATCTGCTGCGCGTACGCCAGGATGCCGGCGAGCTGCCGCGCGAACAGCGCCTTCTCGTCGGCGGTCAGCTCGAGATGCGCGAGCGCGGCGATGCGCTCGACGTCGCTCGTCGTGAGTGCGACCATCACCCGGATGCTATCATCGCTCGTTCGCAGGCGGATCTTGCACCCCACCGCGCAGGCGTGCGCGGTGGGGGCCCCGCGAAGGTCCGCCTCTACGTGGCTTGCGTAGAGGCGGGTCTTTGAGACCCGCCTTGCTGGCTATGCACGACGTCAGGCGGAGTGCGGTTGCAGGAAGCTGGTATCCCGGCGCGCGCGCGCCGCTGGCGGCGGCCGTCGAGGCGCACCTCGCCGCGGCGGCGGGCTCTGCGGAGATGCGCCGATGCCCGCGCGCGATCGTCGCGCCGCACGCCGGCCTGATGTACTCGGGGCCGGTCGCCGCCTACGCGTACGCGCTCGCGCAGTCCTGCTCGTACACCGCCGTCGTGATCGTGGGGCCGTCGCACTTCGTGGCGTTCGACGGGGTGGCCATCTGGCCGCGCGGAAGCTGGGAGACGCCGTTCGGACCGGTGCCGGTGGCCGAGGATCTGGCACGGGCGGTTGCGGCGCAATCGCCCGGGATCGTGGAGCACCCGGCCGCCCACGCGCGCGAGCATTCGCTCGAGATGCAGCTGCCCTTCGTGGCGCGCCTGCTGCCCGGCGTGCCGATCGTCCCGCTCGTCATGGGATATCAGCGGCGCGAGACGGCCTTCGGGCTCGGAGACGCCCTGGCGCGCGGCCTGGCCGGGCGGCCCGGAGACGACGTGCTGCTCGTCGCCAGCAGCGACCTCTCGCACTACGAGGACGCGCGGACCGCATCGCGGCTGGACGGTGTCGTGCTTCAGCACATCGAAGCGTTCGACGCCGACGGGCTGATGGACGCCCTGGAGCGCGAGCCGCGACACGCGTGCGGCGGCGGGCCGATCGTGGCCGTGCTGCACGCGGCCGCACGGCTGGGGTGCTCGGCGGCGCACGTGCTCCGGTACGCCGATTCCGGCGACGTGTCGGGCGACAAGTCGTCGGTGGTGGGCTACGCGGCGGCGGCGATCTGGTAACCAGGGGGCCAGGGGGCAAGGGGGGCCAGGGGTTAGTGGGACTGCGCTTTGGGATTTGGGATTTGGCTTTTGGGATTTGATCTGATCGCTCCAGAAGACCAGCCACGGCTGCTCGCCCTCGCGCGCCGGGCGCTCGTGGCTCGCGTCGAGGGACGTCCTGCGCCGCCGCTCGAGACCGGCGGTGCGCTCGACGTGCGCTGCGGCGCATTTGTGACCATTCACTGCCGCGGCGACCTGCGCGGCTGCCTGGGGCGCATCGAGCCCGACGCGCCGCTGGCGCTCACGGTGGCCGATCTCGCCGCGTCGGTCTCGGATTCGGATCCGCGTTTCGAGCCGGTGGCCTCGATCGAGTTGCCCGAGATCGAGATTGAGATTTCGGTGCTCGCGCCGCCGACCGAGATTCAATCCATCGAGGAGATCGAAGTCGGACGGCACGGCCTCGTCATCGAACAGGGTCTTCGCAGCGGCCTCCTGCTGCCGCAGGTCGCCGTGGAGCACGGCTGGGATCGCGAGACGTTTGTGGTGCACGCCTGCCGGAAGGCCGCCCTGACGCCGGACGCGTGGCGCCGTGGCGCTCGAATCTTCGTGTTCGAAGCGTACGTGTTTGGAGAGCGATTGCCGACCGGCTAGAGCGGCGGCACAAGGGTCGCCTGGCCGCAGGTCGACTGGACGGGCGCCGGCCCGCCATTGACGACGGCCGCCAGGCGCGAGGCGATGTGGAAGTATCCGGCGTCGTTGGGATGATAGCCGTCTGACGAGATCTGCGAGACGGCATACGCGGCCGGGTCGCACATCAGGTCGACCACCACCGCACCGCTGGCGGCCTGCCGGTTCGCTTCGCGTGAGAACGCCACCGAGAGCGCCTGCAGAACGCGCCGATGCTCGAGCGGGTACTGTGACGCGTACGGCAGCCCCGCGAGGTTCGGCACGTTCAGAATCACGATGAACGCTGACGGCGCGCGACCGCGCACGCCGCTGACCAGGCGGTCGTAGTCGGCGCCGAACGTCCGCGCCTGCGCCTCGATGTAGCCGGTGATGTTGCTGCCGGCGGCGCCGTTCTTCATCGCGTCGCCGACGGCATTGACGTCGCCCGGCCAGCCGAAGATCGTGACCAGTGTCGAGTCGCGCGGCACGAACGGCAGCTCCCGGTCCACGAAATTGCCGGTGACATCCCGGCCGTGCTGCCGCGCCAGTGTTTCGATGGCGGGGCTCAGCACCGAGGCCGGAATACCGAGGTTGGTGAGCGTGACCTCGCGCGACGCCCGAAGCTGCCGTGCCAGTACCGGCACGTAGCCGGTGCCGTTCTCACACGGCGTGAACGACACGCACGGCACGCTGCCGCCGACGCCGATGGCGGCGTAGCGGATCGGCGCGTTCGGTGCGGGCGGCGCGGCGGGAGAGGGCGACGTCGGCGACGAGATCTTCTCGAAGAGATCTGCAGCCCGCCAGTACAATCCCAAGCAGGCAGAGGGTAAGCGCGTACGTCCCCGATCGCGCCATCATCATGACCTGCCTTCCATCATAACGGCACACTCACGTGGACAACGTCTGCCATACGCTCGTCGGCGCCGCCCTGGGGGAAGCCGGACTCAAGGAGCGGACGCGGTTCGGGAGCGTCACGCTCATGGTGGCCGCCAACCTCTCCGATATCGACGTGCTCGTGTTCGCCACCTCGGTCCCCGCGGTTGCGTTCCGCCGCGGCTGGACGCACGGTCCGCTCGCGCTGGCGGTGCTCCCGCTGCTGCTCACCGGGATCATGACCGCGCTGGCCCGCGCCCGTCCGGCCCCCTCCGGCGCCGCGCCACTCCGTGCCGGCCGCCTGCTGCTCCTGGCGTATGTCGGCATGCTCTCGCACATCGGCCTGGATCTGCTGAACCCCTACGGTCTTCGGCTGCTCGCGCCGTTCGACTGGCGCTGGTTCTACGGAGACGCGCTGTTCATCATCGACCCGTGGCTGTGGCTGATCCTGGGCGCGGGAATCTGGCTTTCGAGGCGGATGCGGACATCGCTGCCGGCACGCCACGCGCTGGCGGTGGCGACACTGTATGTGCTGGCGATGACGGCAAACGCGCGCCTCGCCCGCGGCATCGTCCTCGAGGCATGGCGCGTGGAGCGCGGCGGGCCGCCGGTGGCCCTGATGGTCGGCCCCGTGCCCATCACTCCTTTCCGGCGCGAGATCATCGTCGACGCCGGCATCGACTACGAGACCGGCATGCTCGACTGGCTCGGCGCGCGGGTCACGTTCGACCCGACGGTGGTCTTCAAGCACGACACCGATCCGCGGGTGGCGCGCGCCCGTGAGGCGCCGAATATCCGCGCCTTTCTCGTCTGGGCGCGCTTCCCGTACTTCACGTTCGAGCCCGTCCCCGGAGGAACGCGCGTCACCGTCAGCGACCTGCGGTTTGCGGGGCGAACGCCGGCCCGGTTCTCGGAGTCGACCGTCGTTCCCTGACAGGCAACAGAGCGCTTCCGTTATTTCGAGTCGCGAAGGCGCCTCAGCGTCCCCAGGTTCTGCAGGTCGTACGGATCCGGCTCGAGGGTGCCCGCCTTCTGACCCTCGCGCGCCTTCTCCGTCTCGATCAGGATCGCCAGGCCGGCAAACCGCCGGTCGTGCAGCAGGCGCCTGAACGGCTCCTCGCCGAGGCAGCCGCGTCCGATGTGCTCGTGGCGGTCCACCCGGCTGCCGCACGGCCTTTTCGAGTCGTTCCCGTGGAACACCTTCACGCGATCGAGGCCGACGATCCGGTCGAACGTGTCGAAGGTCTCGGCATACCCCGCCTCGGTCGTGATGTCGTAGCCGGAAGCGACCAGGTGACAGGTGTCGAGGCACACCCCGACGCGCGCCGAGCCTCGGAGGTGGCCGAGGATGGCCGCCAGGTGCTCGACGCGATGGCCGAGGGTACGCCCCTGGCCGGCCGTGTGCTCGAGGATCACCATGGCCCTGACGCGCGGCCGGGCCTTGAATGCGTGCCCGATCGCGTCGGCAATGAGCCGCAATCCGTCCTCTTCGGATCCTGACGTACACGTGCCGGGATGAATCACCACGCCAAGCAGCCCCAGCGCCTCCGCCCGATCGATCTCGTCGACGAACGCGGCGAGCGACTGCTTCCGGAGCACGCTGTTGGTGGTGGCGAGATTGATCAGGTAGCTCGCATGTGAGACGACGGGCGTGATGCCGGTCTCCTCGATCCGCGTCCGGAAGGCGTGGACGTCGCCTGGGTCGAGCGGCTTGCCGCGCCACTGGCTCGCGTTCTTCGTGAAGATCTGCAGCGCTTCGCAGCCGTGGACGACGGCGCGGTCCACCGCCTTCGCGATGCCGCCGGCAATGGACATGTGGGCGCCGATCCGCATCCGGTATCATCTTGGATCGTGGGTCGCCTGTGGCGAACCGTCCTGATTGCTGCAGTGGGCGTCACCGCCGCCGCGGTGGTCGCCCAGCAGGCGCAGGTGCGCGACGGCACCGTCGACGTGCAGCTGCTGGCCATCAACGACTTTCACGGCGCGCTCGAGCCCGCCTCGGGCGGGACGGGCCGGATCGGCACGACCGACGCGGGCGGCATCGAGTATCTGGCGACCCACGTGGAGACGCTCAAGGCCGCTCAACCCAATACGATCGTGGTGTCGGCGGGCGACAACATCGGCGCCACGCCGCTGCTCTCGAGCTTCTTTCATGACGAGCCGACGATCGAGGCGCTGAACCTGGCGGGCCTGCAGCTCTCGGCGCTCGGCAACCACGATCTCGATGAGGGCTGGTGGGAGCTCTCTCGAATCCAGAAGGGCGGCTGTCATCCCGTCGACGGATGCCAGGACGGCACGCCCTATGACGGCGCCCGCTTCACGTATCTCTCGGCCAACGTCACGCTCGACCCGCGGCGTGCGGATCCGGAGATGCTCGCGCGCGCCGGCATCCAGGGAACCGATCCGCGCCCGCTGCTGCCGGCGTACGCCATCCGCGAGGTCGACGGCGTCCGCATCGGGTTCATCGGCATCGTCCTCGAGGAGCTGCCCGCCGTCATCCTGCCGGCCAGCATCCGTGGGCTGACGGTTGGTCCCGAGGCGGACGGCGCCAATGCGGCCGCGCGCGCGCTGCGCGCGCAGGGCGTCCGGACGATTGTCGTGCTGATGCACGAGGGTGGAGACCAGGCCGGGGGCGGCATCAATACGTGCAGCCACATCTCGGCGGATCTGGTCAGGGTCGTCGAGCGGATGTCCGACGACATCGATGTGGTCGTCTCGGGCCACTCGCATCAGTCCTACAACTGCACGATCGACGGCAAGCTCGTGACGAGCGCCGCCTCGTCCGGCCGCCTCATCACCGACATCGATCTGCGCATCCGCCGCTCGGACGGCGACGTGGAGGCGAAGTCGGCGCGCAACCTGGTTGTGACGCGCGACGTCGGGAAGGATGCTGCTCAGACCGCGCTCATCAGCCGGTATCGGCCGGCCGCGGAGGCGCTCAGCAACCGCGTGGTGGGATCGATCACGGCGACTCTGTCGCGCACGACGAACCCCGCCGGTGAGTCGTCGCTCGGGGACGTCGTCGCCGACGCGCTGCTCGATGCGGCGCGCGAGACGCCCGGCGCGAATCCGGACCTGGCGATCTGGAATCCGGGCGGCATCCGGACCGATCTGGTTGCGGAGCCCGGCCGCGACTCGACGCCGGTCACTTTCGGACAGGCGTTCTCCGTGCTCCCGTTCGGAAACGAGCTGATCGTCAAGACGGTGACGGGGAAGGTGCTCCTGCAGATGCTCGAAGATCAGTTCGGCCCCGAGCGCGCGCGCATCATGCAGGTCTCGAACGGCTTCAGCTACGCGTACGATCCCTCCCGCCCGCGCGGCGGGCGCATCCTGCGCGACTCGGTGCGCATCCAGGACCGGCCGCTCGAGCTGTCGAAAGGGTACCGGCTCGCGACCAGCAATTTTCTCTGGGACACCGGCGACGGCATGGCCGCGCTGGCTCAGGGAACGGATCCGCTGCTCGTCGGTATCGACTACGAGCTGTTCGCTAGCTACCTCTCCCGCCGTTCCCCGATACGGCCGGGCCCGCAGAACCGCATCCGTTTCAGCCGCTGAGCGGTTCGGGCACGCTCCTTGCGCCTCGGTACGGACGGGAGGGAATCCACCTATGCTGTGGACCTTAGTCGTCCTGCTGATGCTGTTCTGGCTGCTCGGATTTGCACTTGACGTGGCCGGCGGCATCATTCACGTCCTGCTGGTGATTGCGGTCGTGCTGTTCCTGGTCAACCTGATCACCGGTCGCCGAACCGTGGTCTAGGGGACCGGGCACGACCTTCAGGCGCGTTGCGCCTGCGCTGCGCGGCCGGATTACAGGTGCGGCGGGATTCTTTGCTATCGTCAGTGTCGTGGACGTGTTCGTCATCCCGATCGGCGGCGAGCGGTACGAGTTGTACTGTGAGCCGCCGGCCGACCCTGAATCGGCGGGCGACGAGGTTCCGGCGGGCGGTCTGGTCGGGCGCCTTCGACTCCGCTTCAGCATGATGCTGCGCGCGGCGGAGGATCGGCAGCACCGGCACGACGCCGCGGCGCCGGCGCGCAGCGTAGCGGGCCGGCTGCAGGACCGCGCGCTCGGCTGGATCGCGCAGCGCATCGCGGAGCAGCGGCTGCTGTGGCACCTCCGCCGTCAGACGTGCGCGGTGGCCGTCCATCCTCAGGACATGAGCTTCGAGCAGGTGATGACGTTCGTCCGCCGCACGCTGCAGCGCGATTACGACCGCCATCGGCTCTGGCTCGTCGTCGACACGATCGGGCTGGTCCTGTCGGGGCCGATTGCCGTCATCCCGGGCCCGAACGTGCTGGCGTATTACTTCGCCTTCCGCGTCGTGGGGCATTGGCTGTCGATGCGGGGCGCGGCGCAGGGCCTGCGCCGTGTGGCCTGGTCGGGCCGTCCCTGCCCGCCGCTCGCGGAGCTCCGGGACGTCGTGCAGATGGAATCGCCGGACCGGGACGCGCGCGTGCACGACATTGCCGCACGCCTCCGCCTGCCGCACCTGTCCACGTTCGTCGAGCGCGTCGCGATGCGGCACGCCTGAGCACCCTGTGAAACTACGCGACCTGGCTGAGCGCCTCGGCTGCCGCCTCGAAGGCGGTGGCGACGTGGAGATCGTCCGCGTCGCGGGCATCGAGCACGCGCAGCCGGGGGACCTCACGTTCCTGGCCAACCCCAGATACGAGTCGGTGCTCGCGGCGACCCGTGCCTCGGCGGTTCTGTTGCGCGACGATGCGCCCGCGGCCCCGTGCGCGATGCTGCGCACGCCGGACCCCTATCTGGCCTTCGCGCGCGCCGTCGGCCTGTTCGCGCCCGACTGGCGGCCGGCGCCCGGCGTGCATCCGATGGCCGCCGTCGCGGCAGACGCGCGCATCGGCCGCAACGTGTCGATCGGCGCGTTCGTCTCGGTGGGCGAAGGGGCGGCCATCGGCGACAACACGGTCGTCTTCCCGAACGTCACCATCGGGCCCGGCGTGCGAATCGGGGACGACTGCGTCATCCATTCGAACGTGGCGCTCCGCGAGCGGGTCACGATCGGCAGCCGCGTCATCCTGCAGAACGGGGTGGTCGTCGGCGGCGACGGCTACGGCTTCGTGCGGCGGGGCGACGGGACGCATGAAAAGATCCCGCAGATCGCGTCGGTCGTCATCGAAGACGACGTGGAGCTGGGCGCCAATACGACCGTCGATCGTCCGGCCGTCGGAGAGACGCGCATCCGCAGCGGCACGAAGATCGACAACCTCGTCCAGATCGGCCACGGCGTGTCCGTCGGCCGCAACGTGCTCATGGCGGCCCAGGTCGGGATCGCCGGCAGCACGGCCGTCGACGACGACGTGATCTTCGGCGGGCAGGTCGGAGTCGGGGGACATCTGACCATCGGCCGCGGCAGCGTCGCGGTGGGGCAGTCGGGTGTGACCAACTCGCTGACGCCGGGCGCGATGGTGGCGGGGTACCCGGCGATCGACAGCCGCGAGTGGCGGAAGGCGTCGGTGATCTTCGGCCGCCTGCCGGAGCTCAAGCGGCGCATCGAGGCGCTCGAAGGGCAGGTGGCGGCGTTGACGGAGCGGCTGCGCGCGCGCGGAGAGCCGTCGGAGTGACCCTTCGAGAGCCTCAGGGTCATCCCGAGCGGAGTCGAGGGATGATCCGCCGCGCCCTGCTCCTGCTGGCGCTGATGGCGGCGCCGGCCGCGGCTCAGACGCCCACGCCGGCGCCGCCCCCGTCCGCGGCCGGCGGAGTCGAGTTCCTGTCGCGGTTCGACTTCGGCGTCGCGCTCGAACATCTGTACACCGACGACGATCGATTCGTGTGGGACGCGGACTTCGGCGGTGACCTGGATCTCGTCGATTACGGCCGCGGGCGGCTGGCGTTTGCCGCGCTGTACGAGACGATCCTCGGGCGCGAGTTCCGCGCCTTCGATCCGAACCAGGGCAATTACACGCTGGCGGGGGAGCTGTCGGCGCGCGCCCGCCGCGTCGAGGTGTCGGGCGTCTTCCATCACGTCTCGCGGCATCTGAGCGATCGCCCGAAGCGGGGCCCCGTGGACTGGAACATGATCGGCGGCCGCGTGCGCGGCC
>MEKU01000021.1:0-14865 GCA_001767195.1 Acidobacteria bacterium RIFCSPLOWO2_02_FULL_67_21 | reverse complement strand
GAGCTGCAGGGACGCGCCGATCTGCGCCGGGTCATCCAGCGGACGTTCGTCGATTACCGCTGGGAGCTGGATGCGGACACCCACGCGCGGGTGGCGGTGCGGCCGCGCGTCTCGGCGGTGGCGCAGGGCGGCGTGCGTGCGATCGGCGTCGATGGGTCGCGGGGGCGCGGCACGCAGTACGGCGCGCGGGCCGAAGGCGGGATCCGGCTCGATGGCCGGGCTGCGGCGCTCGAGCTCTTCGCCGCGGTCGAGCGCCGCATCGACCCCTACCAGCTCGAGTTCTCGCACGCCACGTGGGTGACCACGGGGTTTCGGCTGGTGGGCCGCTGAAGAGTGACATAATCGAACGCAGACGATGCGCATCGCTCTCCGTCTCGCGATCGGCCTGTGCGTCTGCGCCGTGGCCGCGCTGTCGATCGGCCCGCTGCAGGCGGCGGTCCGGCCGCCGAAGCTGCAGTACGAGGTCGCCACGCTGCCGAACGGCCTCCGCGTGATCCTCTCGGAGGATCACTCCACGCCGATCGTGCACGTGTCGGTCTGGTACCACGTCGGCTCGAAGAACGAGCGGTCGGGCCGCACCGGCTTTGCGCACCTCTTCGAGCACATGATGTTCAAGGGGTCGCGCAACGTCGAGTCCGAGATGCACACGTCGATGATCTCGAGCGTCGGCGGCCGGAGCAACGCCTACACCACCGAGGACGTGACGGTCTTCTGGCAGACGCTGCCGGCGCAGTACCTGCCGCTGGCGATCTGGCTTGAGGCCGACCGGATGGCGACGCTGCGCGTGGACGAGGCGGCATTCCGGCGGGAGCGCGAGGTCGTCCAGGAAGAGCGGCGCATGCGCATCGAGAACCAGCCGTACGGCCGCCTCTCGGAGATCATCTACGACCACGCGTTCGTGGCGCACCCGTACAAGCATCCGACGATCGGCACGATGGCCGACCTCGAGTCCGCCTCGATTGCCGACGTCCGCGACTTTCACAACACCTACTACGTGCCCGAGAACGCCACGGTCACGGTGGTCGGCGATTTCGACACCGCGCAGGCGCTGCAGACCGTCACGCAGTATTTCGGCCGGGTGCCGCGGGCGGCCCGGCGCGTGCCGCGCGATATTCCGGCGGAGCCGCCCATGGCCGCGGAGCGGCGGGCGGTGGTGGAAGAGGCGTGGCCGCTGCCGGCGGTGGTCGTGGCCTACCACGTGACCTACGACGGGCATCCCGACTCGTACCCGCTGCACATCACGTCGAAGATCCTGTCCGACGGGCAGAGTGCCCGGATCTCGCGCGAGCTGATCTACAACCAGCGCCTCTGCCTGAGCGCGTTCGGCAGCGGCAACATCACCGAGCACCCGAACCTCTTTTTCGCCGTCTGCATCGTGCAGCCCGGCCGCACGCCGGCGGAGGCCGAGAAGGCGCTCATCGCCGAGTTCGAGAAGCTGAAGACCGAAGGGGTGTCGACGCACGAGCTGCAGCGCGCGCAGAACCAGTTCGCCCGCGACTACATTCTCGGGCGCGAGTCGAACGAGGACAAGGCGCTGCACCTCGCGCACGCCGCGGTGATTCACAACGACGTGACGACCGCCGACGGCGAGTTCGACATCTTCATGAAGACGAGCGTCGCCGACGTGCAGCGGGTGGCCCACACCTACTTCAACCAGTCGAACCGGCTCGTGATGCACGTGCTGCCGAAGGGGGCGCGCCGGTGAGATTCTCCGGTCGTCTCTGTGTCTCTGTGGCTCTGTGGCTTGTATTCGGCGGCGTGATCGCAGGCGCCCAGAGCGCAACCTGGCCGTCGGAGCGTCCGCCGGGGCCGCTGGCGGCGCGCGAGGTGCGGTTTCCGCCGTACGAAGTGCGGACGCTGCGCAACGGGCTGCAGGTCATCACCGTGCTCCATCACGAGCAGCCCGCCGTCAGCATGCGCCTGCTGGTGCGCGCCGGGTCGGTGCAGGATCCCGCGAAGAAGAGCGGCGTGGCAGGCCTCGTGGCGTCGCTGCTGGACCAGGGGACCGCCACGAAGTCCGCCGAGCAGATTGCCGACGAGATCGACTTCATCGGCGGCGCGCTCGGCACCGGGTCGGGCTCGGACCTGACGTTCATCAACTCGGTCGTGATGAAGGATTCGTTCAACGTCGGCATGAACCTGCTGGCCGACGTCGTGCGCAATCCGGCGTTCGCCCCGGCGGAGATCGAACGGCAGAAGGAGCAGAAGATCTCGAGCCTGCAGGTCAGCAGCAACGATCCCGACTACGTGGCCAGCGTCCTGCTCGATCGTCTCGTGTACGGCTTCCATCCCTACGGCCTGCCGAACAGCGGCACGCCCGAGACGCTGGCCGCGATCACACGCGCCGACCTGCAGGAGTTCCACAGCCGGTACTTCGTGCCGAACAACATGATTCTGGCGATCGTCGGCGACGTGATGAGCGACGAGGCGTTCGCCGCCGCCGAGCGGGTCTTCGGCGGCTGGCCCCGCGGCGAGGTGCCGGCTGTCACGGTCGTGGATCCCCCACAGCCCACGCGCCGGGTCGTGATCGTCGACAAGCCCGACTCCGTTCAGACCGAGATCCGCGTGGGGCAGCTGGCGATTCCGCGCAAGCACCTCGACTACATGGCCTGGGACCTGGCCGTGAAGATCCTCGGCGGCGAGGGCGCCAACCGGCTGCACCGCGTGCTCCGGTCCGAGCGCGGCCTCACCTACGGCGCGCAGGCGGAGACCGAGGCGCGCAAGCAGGCGGGCCACGTCGTCGCCGAGACCGACACCCGGACCGAGACGACCGGTGAGGCGCTGCGGCTCATCGTCGACGAGTTCTCGCGCCTGCAGCGGGAGCGAGTGTTCGAGCGCGAGCTCTCCGATGCGCAGGCGTATCTGGCCGGCAGCTTCCCGTTGACGATCGAGACGCCCAACGACATCGCCACGCAGGTCCTCAACGTGGTCTTCTACGAGCTGCCCGTCGAGGAGATCGGGACGTTCCGCGAGCGAGTCCAGGCCGTGCGGCCGGATGACATCCAGCGCGTCGCCCGGCAGTACATCCGTCCGGATCGCCTCTCGATCGTGCTGGTCGGCGATGCGTCGACGTTCATCCCGCAGCTGCAGCGCGTCGGGTTCACGGACTTCGATGTCATCCCCATCGAGGAGCTCGACCTGATGTCGGCGACGCTTCGAGTGGAGAAGCCGCGCGCCCAGGCGGCCGACTCGCCCGTCCGTGGGCCGGGTCCCGCGGCGAGCGCCAATGGAGTACGTGGGCCGGGTGCCGCGGCGAGCCCCGATCATCGAGCCGCGGACCCGGCGAGAGCGGCATACGCCGGCACTCAGGTGAATCCGGCCGCGGGCGACGCCGCTGACATCCTGCAGAGCGCCATTGAGGCGAAGGGCGGCCTCGACCGGCTCCGGGCGCTGCAGGCGATCGTCGCCGACGCCGTCATGGAGCTGCAGACGCCGCAGGGCGCGGTGTCGGCCGCCACGAAGACCTACATCAGCTATCCGGACCGGTTCCGGCTCGATACGCTCGTGCCCGGACAGGAATCGACGCTTGTCTACAACCGCGGCCAGGTGTGGATGAAGAATCCGCTCGGCGTGGAGGACGCGCCCGAGGTGGCGCGCAAGGACGCGAGCGCGTCGGTGAACCGTGACGTGGTGCTGCTGCTGCTCGCGGCGCTCGACAGGCGGCTGCCGGTCCGCCGGATCCCGGAGAACGAGACGGGGCGGACGCCGGCGCACCGGGCGCTCGAGTTCGAGACCCCCGACTCGGGCCCGGTCCGCCTGTACTTCGACAGCCGCATGCAGGTGATCCGGCAGAGCTACGGCGCCCGCGGCATGGAGGGCGAGCCGATGCGCGGCGAGGAGATCTTTTCGGACTATCGCCCGGTCGAGGGCCTCATGCTCGCCTTCGAGGCGCAGATCATGCGCGCCGGCCGCGTCATCGTGAAGCGCACGCTCAAGAACGTGTCCGTCAACGACTCCCTCGCCGACGCGCTGTTCATCCGGCCGCAATAGCCCGCGATGCGAGTGCTGATCTCCTGCGGTGAGCCGTCTGGGGATCTGTACGCGGGCGCGCTCGCCGCGGAGCTCCGCGCCAGGGTGCCATCCATCGAGATCGCCGGATTCGGCGGGCCGCGTCTGCGGGCCGCCGGCGCCTCGCTCCTCGGCGACTTCACGGGCCTCACCGTCACCGGGCTGACCGAGGCGCTGCGGGTGCTGCCGCGCTCCTATGCGATGTACCGGCGCCTCGTCGGCTGGGCCCGGGAACACCGGCCCGACGTGTTCGTCCCGATCGACTTCCCGGATTTCAACTTCCGTGTCATGGCCGCGCTGCGGCGGGTCGGCATCCCGGTCGTGTACTACGTCAGCCCCCAGCTCTGGGCCTGGCGGCCGCGGCGGATGGAGACGATGCGGCGCTCGGTCGACAGAGTGCTGGTCATCTTTCCCTTCGAGGCGCCGCTTTACGAGCGCGCGGGGATCGACGTGCGGTTTGTCGGCCATCCGCTGGTCGATCTGGCCCGCGGGCAGCAGCCGCGCCCGGCGTTCCTGCGCGGGCTCGGCCTGAATCCAGACGCCCCGACCGTGGCGCTGCTGCCCGGCAGCCGGCCGAGCGAGCTGCGGCACATCGCGCCCGGGATGGCCGCCGCCCTGCCGCTCATTGCGGCGCGGGTCCCGAATGTCCAGTTCGTGGTCGCCGCAGCACCGGGAGTGTCAGACGCATTACTGGCTCCACTCGTGGGGCGCGGCCTGTCACCCCTCGACTCCGCTCGGGGTGACCCCGAGCTTGTCGAAGGGTCAGGCGCTCGCCCCACGATCGTCGTCGTCCGCGACCGTGCGGACGATGTGCTGGCGGCCGCCGACGTCGTGGTCACGGCGTCGGGCACCGCGACAGTCCAGGCGGCCCTGCACGAGCGGCCGATGATCGTGGTCTACCGGCTCTCGCCGCTGACGTATGCGATCGGCAAGCCGTTCGTCCGGGTCTCGATGTATGCCATGCCGAATCTCGTGGCCGGGACGGCGATCGTGCCGGAGCTGATTCAGGAGGCATTCACCCCGGAGCGTGTGGCTGCCGAAGTGGTGGACCTCCTGACGAATCCCGCCCGGTACGCGGGCATGCAGGAGCGCCTGCGGCAGGTGCGCGGGGCGTTCGGAGAGGCGGGCGCCAGCGGCCGCGCGGCCGACGCCGTGCTCGAAGTGGCGGCCCGCCACGCGCGCGGCGCGACTCCTGCATAGCGGAGCACTCGACCATGCAGCATTCAGGATTCCGCACGAAAGCCGTCTGCATGCTGCAGCTTGCACTGTGCATGACGGCCGTCTCGTCTGTCTCCGCCACCGTCCTTCTGCCCGCCGACTTCACGACCGTCGTGAATGACGCCGGGACCATCGTCCATGGCCGCGTGGTCGATGTGCGGTCGCTCCTTGCCGGATCGAGCCGGGCGATCGAGAGCCATGTGACGGTCGCCGTCATCGAATCGCTGAAGGGCGCCGCCGGGTCGTTCGTGACGTTTCGCGTGCCGAACGGGCAGGTTGGGCGGTACCGCCGGATCCTCGTCGGCGCGCCCGAGTTTGCCCCAGGCGACGAGATTGTGGTCTTTCTCCGCGGCCGCGCCCCGGCGATGCCGGCGCTGTACGGCTTGAGCCAGGGCCTCTACCGCGTTTCTCGCACGGAGGGCGGCGCCGCCACCGTGACACCCGCGGCGCGAACCGCCGACGGCACCGGCGCCGAACGGATCGTTCGTGGAGATCCGGCGCGCCGGCCTCTCCCGATCCGGGACTTCGTCCGCCAGGTGACCGCCGTCCTGGAGCGCGGCCGATGAAACCGGTCGTCCTCGCGCTCCTCGCCGCACTGGCGTTCTCACAGCCGCTCCATGCCTATCTTCATTTCACCGGGCTGCGTGCCGGCAAGCCGGTCGCGATCACGTGGGAGCGCGCGCCCGTCCGGTGGTTCGCGACCGACCGGGGCGTGCCCGGCGTGTCGCCGTCCGACTTTCAGGCGGCGATGGCGCGGGCGTTCTCGGTCTGGGAGGCGGTGCCGACGGCCTCGATCGCGTTTCAGTTTGCCGGGTTCTCCGGCGCTGAGCCCTTCGAGGACGACGGGGTGTCGGTTGTGGGCTTTCAGGACGAGCCGGATCTGGACCGCGTGCTCGGCGCCACCGGATTCCTGATCGATACGGTCACGGGCGAGATTGTCGAGGCCGACATTTTCTTCAACTCGACCTTCCCATGGTCCACGGCGGCGGGTGGCGACCCGGATCGCTTCGACCTCGAATCGGTGGCCGTCCACGAGGCGGGGCATTTTCTGGGGCTGGGCCATTCGGCGCTCGGCGAGACCGAACCGCGGCCCGACGGCGGCCGCCGGGTGCTGGCGTCGGGCGCGGTGATGTTCCCGATCTCGTTCGGGCGAGGCGTCACACACGATCGCGAGCTGCAGCCGGACGACGTCGCGGGTGTGTCGGCCCTGTATCCCGACGGCGGCTTTCGAGCGGAGACGGGCGTCGCCCGCGGGAGGGTGACACGCAACGGCGCGGGGGTGCGTGGCGCGCACGTCGTCGCCTACAGTCAGCAGACCGGCCGGCTCGTGGGAGGGTTCACGCTGAATGATGGAGGCGAATTCGAGATTGCCGGGCTCTCACCTGGCGCGCACGTCATTCGCGTCGAGCCGCTGGACGATGCCGATGTCGACAGCTTCTTCAGCGCGCGATCGCCGATCGATCTGGATTTTCAGGTGACCTTTCATCCACGGCTGTTCGCGGCGCCGCGCGGCGGCACCGGGGAGCCCTTCACGGTGGCGGTGAGGCCGAAATGAAGCGTGCCGCCGCAGCCTGCTGCCTGCTTGCGGCCTCGGTGCTGCCGGCGGCGGCGCAGTCCGGCGCCGGCCGCGTTGAAGTGAGCGTCGGCGGCGGCCTCCTGGGAGGGGCCGGTGTCGGGTCGGCCAGCGCCGATCTGCGGACCAACGAGCCTGGCCGCAAGCCGTTCCCGCTCTTCTCGGCGGCGAGCCGGATCGCGCGCGGGCGGGCGCTTCACGCCCGTGCGCTCGTCCCGTTGAGCGCGCGGGTGGCCGTCGAAGGCGGGCTGACCGTGAGCCACCCTGACCTCGTGACGTCGGTCAGCCTGGACGCCGAAGGCGCGCCGCCACTCACCGTGACCGAACGGATCGATCAGTACGTCATCGATGCGGGCGTGCGCGTGATGCTCGACGGCCTGCGCCTCGGTGCATCCCTCACCCCGTTTGTCGCGGCCGGTGCCGGGTACCTGCGGCAGCTGCACGAGGGGCAGACCGTGATCGAGCACGGACAGGCCTATTACGCCGGCGGGGGTCTCACGTATCCGCTTCTGGGGCGCGATCGAGGATTCGTGCGAGCGGCGGGCCTGCGGGCGGATGCCCGCGTGTATCTGATGCGCGGCGGCGTGGCGTTCGGCGACCGCCCGAGGCCGCATGCGGCGGTCTCGGGCGGCGCGTTCATCGGGTTCTGATCCGCTCGCTGGGCTCACGGATGTGCTCGCCAGAGTATGATCGAGCGTCTGACGCCCATGACAGTCAACTCATTTGGAACGCGCACCGACATCCGCACCGGAGGAGCACCGGTACAGATCTACAGTCTCCCCGCGCTCGAGCAGGCGGGGTTTCCGAACGTTTCGCGCCTGCCGTATTCACTGAAGATCCTCCTCGAGAATCTCCTGCGGCGCGAGGACAACGCCTTCGTCAAGGCCGCCGATATCGAAGCAGTGGCCCGCTGGGACGTGGCGGCCGCGCCGGCGACCGAGATCTCATTCATGCCTGCGCGAGTCCTGCTGCAGGACTTCACCGGGGTGCCCTGCGTGGTGGACCTTGCCGCCATGCGCGATGCGATGGTCTCGCTCGGCGGCAATCCCGATCGCGTCAACCCGCTCCAGCCGGTCGAGCTCGTCATCGACCACTCGGTTCAGGTCGACTACTTCGGCCGGGCCGACGCGTTCGCGCTCAATGCCGAGCTCGAGTTCACCCGGAACCGTGAGCGGTACGCCTTCCTGCGATGGGGTCAGCGCGCGTTCCGCAACTTCAAGGTCGTGCCGCCGGCCACGGGCATCGTCCACCAGGTCAATCTGGAGTACCTCGCGCGCGTGGTGTTTTCAGACACCCGCGACGGCAGGACGGTCGCCTATCCCGACACGCTTGTCGGGACCGATTCCCACACGACCATGGTCAATGGGCTTGGCGTGGTGGGGTGGGGCGTCGGCGGCATCGAAGCCGAGGCGGCGATGCTCGGCCAGCCGGTCTCGATGCTCATTCCGCAGGTGCTGGGGTTCCGGCTCACCGGCATCCTTCCGCGCGGCGCGACGGCGACCGACCTGGTGCTGATGGTCACCGAGGTACTGCGCCAGCACGGCGTCGTCGGCAAGTTCGTCGAGTTCTTCGGCGAGGGGCTGCGCCATCTGACGATTGCCGACCGGGCGACGCTCGGCAATATGTGCCCGGAGTACGGCGCCACCGTCGCCATCTTCCCGATCGACGCGATGACGCTCGACTACCTGCGGCTCACGGGCCGCGACGAGGCGCAGGTGCGCCTGGTGGAGGATTACGCGCGCGCCCAGAACCTGTTCCATACCGACAGCACGCCGGAAGCGATGTACACCGAGGTGCTGGAGCTGGACCTGTCACACGTCGAGCCGAGCCTTGCGGGCCCCAGGCGGCCGCAGGATCGCGTGTCGCTGAAGCGGGCGAAGGCGGCCTTTGCCGCCGCGCTGCCGTCGATGCAGGCGCCGCCGAAGGCGCCGAGACTCGCGGATGCGGGCGGCGCCCGGCAGGGGACGGCCACGAGCACGAGCGCCATGGCCCAGTCCGGCGTCGCGGTGGCCGACCCCGTGCTCGACGAGCTCGATCACGGCGCCGTCGTCATTGCCGCGATCACGAGCTGTACCAATACGTCGAATCCGAGCGTCATGATTGGCGCCGGCCTCGTGGCGAAGAAGGCGGTCGAACGCGGGCTGAAGCGGAAGCCCTGGGTGAAGAGCAGTCTGGCGCCGGGGTCCAAGGTCGTCACGGAGTACCTCAACGCCGCGGGGCTGACGCGGTATCTCGACGAGCTCGGCTTCAATCTGGTCGGATACGGTTGCACCACGTGCATCGGCAACAGCGGGCCGCTGCCCGACGAAGTGGCCGCCGTCATCCGCGAGAAAGGGCTCGTCGTCTGCTCGGTGCTGAGCGGCAACCGCAACTTCGAGGGCCGGATCCAGCAGGAAGTGCGCGCCAACTACCTCGCGTCGCCGCCGCTGGTGGTGGCCTACGCGCTGGCCGGCTGGGTGACCATGGATCTGACGACCGAGCCGCTCGGCGAGGATCCCGCCGGCAATCCGGTGTTCCTCAAGGACATCTGGCCGACCGAGCAGGAGCTTCAGGAGACGATGCTGCGCGCGGTGAATGCGGAGATGTTCCGAAAGAGCTATGCCGACGTGTTCACCGGCGACACCCGGTGGCAGAAGCTGCCGACCCCCGAGGGCAACCGCTTCGACTGGGAACCGGCGTCGACCTATATCCGGAAGCCGACCTTCCTCGAGGGGATGACGATGGCGCCGTCGGCACCGGCCGATATTGCGGGCGCGCGCGTGCTGGCGCTGCTGGGCGACAGCATCACCACCGACCATATCTCGCCGGCCGGCTCGATCAAGGCGGACAGCCCGGCGGGCCGGTACCTGATCGAGCACGGCGTGAAGCCGCCGGACTTCAATTCATACGGCGCCCGCCGCGGCAATCACGAGGTGATGGTGCGCGGCACGTTCGCCAACGTCCGGCTGCGCAATCAGCTGGCGCCCGGTACCGAGGGTGGCTTGACGGAGTACCAGCCGGGCGGCGGCGTGATGACGATTTACGACGCGTCGGAGAAGTACCGGCAGGCCGGCGTGCCGCTCCTTGTCATCGCCGGCAAGGAATACGGATCGGGATCCTCGCGCGACTGGGCGGCCAAGGGGACGCAGCTGCTCGGGGTGCGTGCCGTCATTGCGGAGTCGTTCGAGCGGATCCATCGCAGCAATCTGGTCAACATGGGCGTGTTGCCGCTCGAGTTCAAGCCGGGAGAGACGGCGGCCGCGCTGAAGCTGTCCGGAACCGAGTCGTTCGACCTGCGTGGCATCGCCGACGGTCTCACGCCGCGCGGCGACGTGCGCGTCGTCGTCCGGACGGCCGACGGCGGCACCCGGGAGTTCGTGGCGACCGCGCGCATCGATACGCCGGAGGAGCTGGTCGCCTTCCGGCACGGCGGCATCCTGCCGTACGTCGTGCGTCAACTGATGAGTCGCAGTTAAACCACGAAGTCGCGAAGATCGCGAAGGGCACGAAGGTCGATCAATCTATTGAATACGTAGTGTCCGGCTTCAGCCGGACCTGACCGCCGCGCAAACCTGCCGGCCTGCGTCGGCCGGCTCACGCCTCCGCGGGACGCTTCGGCGGCGCAGGCCGCACGCCGGGAACGCTCCTTCCGCTCGTGACCTTCCGCTCCCGCCGCGAGTAGTGCCTGATCCCTGCAACCGCCGGCGTGGCATGCACCACCGAAGTAGTCCGGGCTGTCCTGGATCATCCGATCACGGGGGACGAACTCGCGGCGCGGAATCGCTTCACTCGCGTTCCGGTATCGCGATCTCGGCGTGCTCCGACGGCACGCCGCAGCCCGGCAGGTTCGCGCCGCTTCCCCCGGTGCGTCAGCGTGTTGCGACGGGGACGTCTGGAAGGTGCACGCCGAGAGCTGGTCTCGCAATTTGTCCGCAAAGAGCCGCGTGCTTATGACGTCGCCGAGAATTGGCTAAAATCTTCGTGTTCTTCGCGCCCTTCGTGATCTTCGTGGTTCAGGCCCCGTGCTGATCTCCAACGCGATCAAGACGAAATCCCGCGAGCTCGGGTTCGATCTCTGCGGCATCGCTGCCGCCGAGAGCTACCCGGAGCTCGCATTTCTGCGCGAGTGGCTGGATCGCGGCTACGCGGCGAGATGGCGTACATGGCGCGCTCCGCGGAGCGCCGGGCGGATGTCAGAGCCGTCGTGCCAGGCGCGCGCAGCGTGATTGTCACCGGTACGGTCTACAACAGCGTGCCGCCGTACTCGTCGGGAGAAACGCCCCCGGAGAGCGCCGCGATCTCACGCTACGCCTGGGGCGACGATTACCACGACGTCCTGAAGGCGCGGCTCGACGGGCTGCTCGCCTGGATGCGCGCTGAGGCGGGCGAGCCATTCGAGGCGCGTGCCTATGTCGACACGGGGCCGGTGCAGGAGCGGGTCTACGCCCAGCATGCGGGCGTTGGGTGGATCGGGAAGAACACCTGCGTCATCAATCCGGAGCTCGGGTCGTGGCTGTTCCTGGCCGAGATCATCTGCACGCTCCCCCTCGCGCCGGATGCGCCGGCGCTCGACCAGTGCGGGACGTGTACGCGGTGCCTGGACGCCTGCCCGACCGGCGCGCTCGTAAGGCCATGGGTGCTCGACGCGACCCGGTGCATCTCCTATCTCACGATCGAACTTCGGAGCGCCATTCCGGAGCCGCTGCGCGGAGGAGTCGGCGCGCAGGTCTACGGATGCGATATCTGCCAGGACGTCTGTCCCTATAACCAGGCGGCGCCGGTCTCGTCGGATCCGGCGTGGCAGCCCAGGGCCGGACTCGATGCGCCGCGCCTGCCGGACCTCTGGCGGCGGCCGGACGAAGACTGGCGCGCGCTGACGCGAGCGACGCTCACCGGCCTTCGGCGCAACATCGCGGTCGCCATCGGCAACAGCGGCGACGCCGGCGCGCTGGCTGCGCTGACTGAGCACGCGCCCGATCGACCATCGGCCGACGATCCCATCGTGCGCGAGCACGTCGCGTGGGCTGTTCAGAAGCCTTAGAGGCTGTATCACAACTCCAGGCGCGCGCACTGACCGTCAGCGCCTGCAATGCCGTCGGTCCACCGTCCCGGCCTTTCATGTCGTGGGATCGATGGACGGACGCGTGGCGCACATACAGGCCACCGGCCAGGCGGCGCCTGCAAAGCAGCTTCAGGCCGTAAGGAATGCCAGCAGGTCGGCATTGAGCTGGTCTTTGTGCGTGTCCGCGAGGCCGTGGGGTGCGCCCGCGTAGACCTTCAAGGTCGCGTTCTTGACGAGCTTCGCTGCGCTGTGAGCCGAGGCGCCGATCGGCACAATCTGGTCGTCGTCCCCGTGAACAATGAGCGTCGGTACGTCGAACGTTTTGAGATCTTCGGTGAAATCTGTCTCGGAGAACGCCTTGATGCAGTCGAAGGTGTTCTTGTGACCCGCGCGCATCCCCTGAAGCCAGAACGAGTCCATCGTGCCTTGCGAGACTTTGGCGCCTGGCCTGTTGGCCCCGAAGAACGGGCCGGCGGCGATATCTTTGTAGAACTGTGAGCGGTCGGCGATTGAGCCTTGGCGGATGCCGTCGAACACCTCCATCGGCAAGCCGCCCGGATTGGCCGCCGTTTTCAGCATCAGCGGCGGGACGGCAGCGATCAGCGCGACCTTGGCCAACCGTTTCGTGCCGTGGCGGCCGACATAGCGCGCCACTTCGCCGCCCCCCATCGAGAAACCGATCAGCGCGGCGCCCTTCAGGTCGAGCGTTTCGATGAGCTGCGAGAGGTCGTCGGCAAAGGTATCCATCTCGTTGCCGTGCCAGGGCTGGCTCGAGCGCCCATGGCCGCGACGGTCATGGGCAATGCAGCGATAGCCCTTGGAGGCCAGGAACAGCATTTGAGCCTCCCAGCTGTCCGCACTGAGGGGCCAGCCGTGACTGAACACGACAGGCTGTCCTGTGCCCCAGTCCTTGTAATAGATCTGCGTACCGTCTTTCGTCGTGATCGTGCTCATCGCTTGCCTCCTCTCTTATCGGCGCCGGTTGTAGACCTCGCATGTCCGTCCAACGGAAACGAATGAGCCGCGCGCCGCGGCGACATGATCGCACAGGAAGACCGGCGCGTCGGCTCCATTCGCTGTTAGCCGGATTGCCCACGTGTAACCACATAGGTTACACTGAACGGAGTGGCGATCAAGAGCTTTCGGCACAAGAGGCTCGAGCGCTTTTTCGCCACAGGTAACAAGCGCGGCATCCAGGCGAAACATGCCGACCGACTGCGTCTGATTCTCGGCCGGTTGAACGCCGCTGCTACCCCTCGCGACCTTGGCCTGCCGGGTTTGGACCTACACGAGTTGCAAGGCACTCGGAAAGGGACTTGGGCCGTAAAGGTAAGCGGCAATTGGCGCATTGCTTTCAGCTTTGCCGATAAAGAAGCCGAGCACGTCGACTACGAAGACTACCACTGAGGTCGCGCCATGAAGATGCACAACCCGCCACACCCCGGTGAAGTGTTACTGGAACTGTGCCTGAAGCCGCTGGGACTCACGGTAACCCAGGCGGCCACCGCTCTCGGGGTGAGTCGCAAGACGCTCTCCAGTATTCTCAACGGTCGCGCCGGAATCAGTCCGGAGATGGCGGTACGGCTGTCGTTGGCCTTTGGCACGACTGCGGAAAGCTGGATGAGCCAGCAGGTGCAGTACGACCTCTGGCATGCCGAGCGGAGCCGCAAGAAGCTCCGCGTAGTAAAGCTCTCGGCCGCATAAGCCCAGCGAGTGTCCGGTCATTCCGGCTAGACAGAATGAGCCGCGACGCGTTTGCGTCAGTTCACGCGCCGACGGCTCCATCGCGTGGTTGGGCAGCCCTTCGACGACGAGGATGGGCCCGACGCTTTGCACGTCTTGGTGTTGCCTCCACCGGGGCCCGACTTGCTTCACGTTCGTGTTGGCGGATGGTCGCGGCGATGCGATCGACATCGAAGCCATGGGCCCGACCGATTCGCTCTCGGAGCTTGTGGAGATCCTCGATGATGGAGTCCTTGCGCTTCATGACGGCTGCCCAACGACCGCGTTTCAGCCGCGGCGGCTCATGATTGCACCAGCCGCCATTGTTAGACAGCTGCTCGCTACTCTTCGAAATAGTCCGAATCGATCTTGGGTATACGTACTGCGCGAGAAGCAACTCCCACCTCGTATTCAATCATCAACTCGGCGAGTTGACTGCCGTCAACGAGCACAATGCGCTCGACCGAGCCGGCGAAGTCGACTGCCTGTTGGGAAAAAGTTGAGGTCGTTATAAACACGCCCCTATTTGCACGCTGGCCAGCCAGCGCCCCATAGAAGGCTTGCACTTCGGGTCGACCGACCGAACTCTGCCACCAGCTTCGCTTGGACGTACACCTTCTCGAGACCAAGGCGGTCCAGCGAAATAACAGCGTCAATGCCTCCGTCCCCCGAACGACCTACTCGTAGAAGGTCGGCGCGACTCGTCCCGTGCCCCAGTTTACGAAGTAGATCCAAGACGATGGTCTCGAAGTGCGCCGGAGACACTTGAGAAAGTAGTTCGAGTAGTTCTGTGGCGACACCCTCTCGCAGCTCGGCGAGCGCCTGCTCGAGTCGGTCGTCTGGGCTAATCGTGGCTCGATCGCCCACGGGTGGTTGATTTGGGACTGCCGGCGCGTCGCGTCCCTCCCCAGAAGGCCGGAGTCGAACGTCGTTGTATTCGGTAAGAAGTGATTCCAACACGGCTGGCGGTAATGGTGAAGGCTGCTGGTGTGTCCGACCCCCGCCCAGCAAATCGTGTTTCAAGAAGGGCTGCGGGCGGTCAACGCGCAAGTCGATCGGCTGCAGCGTATCGAAGCTGAACTCCGCGATCTTGCGCCGCACTGGCGACTCGCGCCCGTCGTCGAGGCGCTCCAAGCGCTGCGTGGTGTGCAGTGGGTCGTGGCGATCACCGTCGTCGCGGAGCTCGGCGGTCTCACGCGCTTCGACAATCCGCGACAGCTTGCCGCCTACGTGGGCCTCATCCCGTCGGAGTACTCCAGTGGCCGCACGCGCCGCCAGGGCGGGATCACCAAGGCGGGCAACG
>MEKU01000020.1:110367-111014 GCA_001767195.1 Acidobacteria bacterium RIFCSPLOWO2_02_FULL_67_21 | reverse complement strand
GGCATGATCTGGCCGCCGAGCGTGAAGGGCCTGCTCGTCACCGAGGGCGTGCGCGGGGAGGGCGGTGTCCTGAAGAACAGCGAAGGACGCCGGTTCATGTTCGACGACATCCCCGACAACTACAAGCCGCAGACGGCCGCCGACCCGGAAGAAGGATGGCGGTACGTGCAGCACGACAAGTCGGCGCGTCGTCCGCCGGAGCTGCTGACGCGCGACCACGTGGCGCGGTGCATCGTTCGCGAAGTGAAGGCCGGCCGCGGCTCGCCGCACGGCGGCGTGTTCCTCGACATCGCCTGGATCAAGGAGAAGATCCCCAACGCCGAGGAGCACATCAAGCGCAAGCTGCCGAGCATGTATCACCAGTTCATGCAGCTCGCCAACCTCGACATCACGAAGGAACCGATGGAAATCGGCCCGACCACGCACTACATCATGGGTGGCATCCGGGTCGACGGTGACAGCCAGATGTCGACGATGCCGGGGCTGTTCGCGGCCGGGGAGTGCGCGTCGGGCATCAACGGCGCCAACCGGCTGGGCGGCAACTCGCTCTCGGACCTCATCGTGTTCGGCAAGCGGGCCGGCGAATACGCGGCGGCGTGGTCGCGTGAGCAGCGGGCGCCTCAGGTCGATGACGCCGCGGTGGGCAG
>MEKU01000020.1:85329-110250 GCA_001767195.1 Acidobacteria bacterium RIFCSPLOWO2_02_FULL_67_21 | reverse complement strand
CGAGCCGTTCGAGCGCGGGCGCGACGGCGAGAACCCCTACGCGGTGCAGGAAGACCTGCAGGAGACCATGCAGGCGCTCGTCGGGATCGTCCGGAACGAAGGCGAGATGCAGGAGGCGCTGCGGCGCCTGTCGGAGCTCAGCGGTCGTGCCTCTCGCGCAGGCGTCGCCGGGCACCGGGAGTACCACGCCGGGTGGCACACCGCACTCGATCTGCGAAACCTGCTCACGGTGTCGGAGGCCGTCGCGCGGTCGGCGCTCGAGCGGCGCGAGAGCCGCGGCGGCCATTTCCGGGAGGATCACCCCGAGAAGCGCGACGAGTGCGCCACCTTCAACGTCATGGTGAAGCAGGCGGGCGAGGCGATGCAGGTGTCGCGGGTGCCGATCCCTCCAATGCCGGACGAGCTCAAGCAGGTCATCGAGGAACAGACATCCTAATGGAGCGTACCAGTTGATCGGCGAAGCGACATTCCAGATCTGGCGCACGCACCCGGACGGGGGCGGCACCTTCCAGACCTTCCAGGCACAGGTGTCGGAGGGCATGGTGGTGCTCGACGTGGTCCATCGCATCCAGGCGGAACAGGCGCCCGACCTGGCCGTGCGCTGGAACTGCAAGGCGGGGAAGTGCGGGTCCTGCTCGGCGGAGATCAACGGGAACCCGCGGCTCATGTGCATGACGCAGCTGGCCCAGCTGAATCTCTGGGAACCGGTGACCGTGGAGCCGATGCGGGCATTCCCCCCGATCAAGGACCTCGTCACCGATGTGTCGTGGAACTTCCGCGTGAAGAAGCAAATCTCGAAATTCGTCCCACGCGAGCCGGACGCCCCCGACGGCACGTGGCGGATGGCGCAGCGAGACGTCGATCGCGTGCAGGAGTTCCGGAAGTGCATCGAGTGCTTCCTGTGCCAGGACGTCTGTCACGTGCTGCGCGACCACCGGAAGCACGACGAGTTCATCGGGCCGAGGTTCTTCGTGTACGCGGCCAACCTCGAGATGAACCCGCTCGACACGCAGGACCGCGTGCCGGAGCTCAAGGACAAGCACGGGATCGGCTACTGCAACATCACCAAGTGCTGTACGAAGGTGTGCCCCGAGCACATCCACATCACCGACAACGCGATCATCCCGCTCAAGGAGCGGATCGTCAGCCGCTACTACGACCCGCTCACGCGGCTGCTCCGCGTCTTCCGGTAGCCCAGGCGCCATTCGACTAGATGCAATCTGCGCTAGGATGCGTCTCGTCGCCGTGACGTGCCGATGAAGCATCCGCTCGCGCTGTGCGTCGTGCTGACCCTGGCGTCTCCCGCTGCGGCAGCCGCCCAGGGCGCCCTCCGGCCAGACGCCGACCCCCGCATCGAGACGCTCGTGGCCTCGATCTCGTCCGAGCGGCTGCGGCAGTTGCTCGCGACGCTCGTGTCGTTCGGCACGCGGAGCACGTTGTCAGATACGTCCTCCCCGACCCGCGGGATCGGCGCGGCGCGGCAGTGGATGCTCGACGAGCTGCGCCGGTCCAGCCCGAGGCTGCAGGTCAGTGTCGATACGCACCGCATCGCGGCGCAGGGGCGCATCACGCGCGAGGTGGAGATCCGCAACGTCATGGCCGTGCTGCCCGGCCGCAGCAGCCGGCGCATCTACGTGACCGCGCACTACGATTCCCTCAACATTCCAGGCCAGACGGGCGGGGTCACGCGGCCGGTGCCGCCGCCGGCCGGCTTCGACGCGATGGCGCAGCCGGGGCAGGACTACGACGTCGATGCGCCGGGGGCGAACGACGACGGCAGCGGAACGGTGCTCATGATGGAGCTGGCGCGCAGGTTCGCGGAGAGCGGGGTCGAGTTCGACGCGACGCTGGTGTTCATCGGCTGGGCGGGGGAGGAGCAGGGCCTCATCGGGTCGTTCGCCCACGCGCGGCGTCTCGCCGCCGGAAAGGTCACGGTCGAGGCTGTCTTCAACAACGACATCGTCGGCAACGTGCGTGGCGGCGGCGGCGCCACCGACAGCGGCAGCGTTCGCGTGTACTCGGAGGGCCCGGAAGATTCGATGTCGAGATCGCTCGCGCGGTACGTCCAGAAGGTGTCCGCGGCGTACCTGCCGGCGCACCGGATCCGGCTTTTGGCCCGGCAGGACCGATTCGGCCGGGGCAGCGACCATCAGTCGTTCAACGACGTTGGCTATCCCGCGATCGTCTTCCGCGAGGCGAATGAGAACTACGGGAAGCAGCACTCCGCGAACGACACGATCGACGGCGTGGATTTCGAGTACCTGGCGCAGAACGCACGGGCGAATGCCGCCGCGGTCGCATCTCTTGCACTGGCGCCGCCGGCACCGGTGGTCGTGTCCGAGCGCGGGCAGCCGCTCCTCGGACGGGAGCCGTCCGGTTACGATGCCGCCCTGCGGTGGTCGGCGTCGCCGGGCGCGGTGGCCTATCGCGTCTACTGGCGGGACGCCTGGGCGGTCGACTGGCAGCACCAGCAGCTCGTGGGCCATGTCACGCAGTTCGGGCTGCCCGGCCTGTCCATCGACAACGTGGTCATCGGCGTGTCGGCGGTGGGGGCCGACGGTCATGAGAGCCTGGTGCGCGCCTACGTGACGTCGCCGCGCCGTCTTCCCGACCTGAAGCTCGCGCCGTGATGCGCTAGCGGGGCGCGAGCACCGCCTCGGCCTGCTCGTGGGCGTGATAGGAACTGCGCACGAGCGGCCCCGATTCCACGTGCGCAAAGCCTCGGGCGAGCGCGGCCTGTTTCAGCGCGGCGAACTCGTCCGGGTGGTAGTACCGGACCATCGGCGCATGCCGCTCCGACGGCCGGAGGTACTGCCCGACCGTCAGGATCGACACGCCGACCACGCGCAGGTCGTCGAGTACGGAGACGACCTCGTCCACGGTTTCCCCGAGCCCCACCATGATGCCGGTCTTCGTGGGGATGGCCGGGCGGTGGCGCCGCGATCGATCCAGCAGCTCGAGCGAGCGCTCGTAGCGTCCACCCGATCGGGCCATGCGGTAGAGCCGCGGCACGGTCTCGATGTTGTGGTTCAGGACGTCGGGACCGGCCTCGAGCACGGCGTGCAGCGATCGTTCGACGCCCTGGAAGTCAGGGATGAGCACCTCGATGCGGCACTCTGGCACGTGCGTGCGCGTCTGGCGGATGGTGTCCGCAAACACCGACGCCCCGCCGTCGGGCAGGTCGTCGCGGTCGACCGACGTGATCACCGCGTGGCGGAGGCCCATGGCCGCAACGGCGCCGGCCACGCGAGCGGGCTCGCCCGGATCGACCGCGCCGGGCCGCCCGTGCGTGACCGCGCAGTACGCGCACGCCCGCGTGCAGACCTCGCCGAGGATCATGAACGTGGCGGTCCCGTGATGCCAGCACTCGCCGATGTTCGGGCAGTGTGCCTCTTCACAGACCGTGTGAAGCCTGAGCTCCCGCATGAGCCCGCGGAGCCGCAGGTAGTTCTCCGATCCGGGGGCGCGCACCTTGAGCCACTCCGGCTTCGGCTCACGGGGACGGACGAACTGGACAGGAGCGTCGATAGACACGCGGTATCTAGTGTAATGGACGGATTTACGAATTTACGAATTTACGGATTTACGAATTTACGAGTTTACGGATTGCCCGGCGGTCGTCGCTAGAATCAAATTCGAAAATCCGTAGATTCGTAAATCCGTCAATTCATTGAATGGTAATCGTGCCTTGCAGGGAGGTGTCCGTATCGCGGTTGTGGTCGTGGTAGCCGCAGGTGCGCGGGGCGTTCAGATTGCCGGTCTGGCGGCTCTGGCCCGGCTGCAGGAAGCCCACGTCGTTGATGGCGGGGCAGTCGGTATGGTCCGGGTGTGGGTTCGACGACATGTCGTGCGCGCGGCTGTCGTTGTTGACGAAGGTGACCCGCGAGCCGACCGCGACCGTCAGCGTCCGCGGTGACACACCGCTCGACGTAATCGTGATGGTGGTGCCCGAAGGCGACGGGCTCGTGGGCGTGCCGCCTCCGGACGAGCTGCCGCCGCCGTCGCTGCCGCCGCCGCAGGCGGCCGCGGCCGCCATGATGAGGACCGCCGCTCCGAGAGCCGCGACCAACGGTGCAGGACGTGTGTTGTGCGAGCGCCGTGTAGCCATTAGAAGAATTTCCTCGAGATGTTGAAGCCCAGATACCAGTCGTCGTTTCTCAGCCCGCCCCTGGCCAGCTGCCCCATGGTCGTGCCGAACCCGTTCGAGACATTGAGCTGAAACAGGTGGCCCCCGGCCCGCTTTTCGATGCCGAAGGTGCCGTGCGTGACGCCGGGATCGTAGCCGGAGACACGGGGGATCATCTCGCCGACCAGGTATACGGTGGGGCGGACGCGCAGGCGGCCGGCGAGGCCCACCATGAAGGTGTCATTGTCGCCACCGAGCTGGTCGGGTGCCGGGTTGCTGTTGTGGACCCAGATCGGCTCGACGTAGACGGCCCCGACGCGCGTGAACGTCCGAGACACGGCGACGCCGACGGCAGGGGAGTAGATGTCGCGGAAGTTGTTCGTGCCGTCGATCGACACGAGCGCGCCCAGGCCGACCGGCGACGCCCCCCGCTGCTGCACCACGCTGTACTGGCCGAAGAACGAAATCGTCTTGTTGCTGGTCCGGTGCATCCCGGCCTGCAGGCCCCGCATCACACCGAACCGGTACTCGAGGCCGATCTGCGCGCCTGAGTCGAGTCCGAAGAGATCCCCGACCAGATCGCCGAAGTCTCCGCTGCCGAGCGGACGCCCGAAGCGGTGGGTGATGCGAAACGCGCTCTTGAACTGCGGCACCCGCAGGGTGGTCGGGAGCGTGACGAGCGAGAACTCCGGCTGCTCCACGCTCAAGTCCAGATCGGGATCGTCCGCGATCGGGGCCGGCTGCGCCGGCGCGGCGGAGGGAGCCGCGCCGCCCGACTCGCGCGCGCGAACCACGAGCGCGCCGCGCATGTCGGCATGCCCCTCGCCGCAGTACACCGAACAGAGAATCGGGAACCGGCCGGCCCGGGTGGGTGTGAACTCGATGACCACCGGCTCGCCGCCACGCGGCACTTCGCGCGACACGCTGAAGTCCCGGATCTCGAATCCATGCAGTCCGTCCCCGGATCGCACGACGATGCGGAGCGGCTCGCCTTCAGTGGCCTCGATTTCCGACGGCTCGAACGCAAAGCGCGTCGCCGTCACGGTCACGATGCGCGGCTGGCCGGCCTGGCGCGGCGCCTCCCGTGCATCCGGGGCGGCGCCAAGGACGGTCGCGATCAGCAGGAGCGCGGAAAGGGTCATCGAATAGCAGGAACGTACTCGTGGCGTGACGAACGGGCTCATCTGCGTCGATGCGCAGCAAGCGTGATGCCCGGATCGAGCGTTGGTGAACAGGCGTGAATACATCGGGAAGTCTCGGACGTGTGCGGCGGTGGGTTACCGGATTGGTAACTCTCCGCAAGAACTGAAAGGTGGCTGGGTTCAGTCGATGCGGTATTTCGCCAGATAGTAACTCAGCGCACGCTGGCTGATGCCCATCAGCTCCGCCGCATCCTTCTTGATGCCGCCGGCCTGTTCGAGCGAGCGCCGGATCGTTTCGCGCTCGACCCACTCAAGATTCTGGTGCAGGCGGAGCGAGGGCAGCCCCGGCGTCGGCGCGGATGTCGCGCCCAGGAACGAAATGGAGGCGGCGGTGATCACGGGCCCGGTCGCGAGCACGACTGCGCGCTCGATCGTGTTCTCCAGCTCGCGCACGTTGCCCGGCCATTCGTACCCCTGCAGCGCGCTGACGACGTCGTCGCCGACCCGGTCGATCTGCTTGCCGGTGCGCTGCCGGTGCTTCTCGACGAAGTGGTCGATCAGGACCGGGATGTCGTCGCGGCGCTCCCGGAGCGGCGGAATCGCGATCGGGATGACGTTCAGCCGGTAGTAGAGGTCCTCCTGAAACCGGCCGTCCGTGACGAGCTGCTTCAGGTCGCGGTTGGTCGCCGCAATCACGCGGACGTCGACGCGCTGCGTCCGCTCGGCGCCGAGCGGCTCGAACTCGCGCTCCTGCAGCACCCGCAGCAGCTTCGACTGTACGGCGGGGCTGAGCGTGCCGATCTCGTCGAGGAAGATCGATCCGCCGTCGGCCAGCGCGAACCGGCCGCGCTTGCTCATGGTCGCGCCGGTGAAGGCGCCGCGGACGTGGCCGAACAGCTCCGATTCCAGCAGCGTCTCGGGAATCGCCGCGCAGTTCACCTTGATGAGCGGCATGTCACGCTGGGCGCTGCGGTGGTGGATCAGGCGGGCGACCATCTCCTTGCCGGTGCCCGTCTCGCCGGTGATGAGCACCGTGCTCTTGGTCTGCGCGACGAGCGCCGCCCGCTCGATCACCTCTTCCATCGCGCGGCTCCGTCCCACGATGCCGTAGTGGTTGAATTCGGCGTCGCGCTCGCTGATCAGATACTGCCGCTCCGTCCGCAGCCGCAAGCTGTTGACGGCGCGGCGCGCCAGCGCCAGCAGCTCGTCGACCTCGAACGGTTTCTCCAGGAAATCCTCGACGCCGAGCTTGAAGGCCTCGCGGACGATCTGCGTGGAGCCGTGCGCGGTCATCATCACCATCTGCGGCCGCTCCGGCGGGGCCATCGTCTGGGCCACCTCGCGGATCAGATCGAGGCCGGTCATCTCCGGCATGACGTTGTCGACCACGAGCAGGTCGAACGAGCGCTCGCCCAGATGGCGCTGGGCCTCGCGGGCGCTCATCGCCTCGACGACGTCGTGCCCCTCGTCCCGGAGCGCGCGGCCGAGGCGCTTCAGAATCTTCTCCTCGTCGTCGGCCAGCAGAATGGTGCCTCGGTGAAATGTCATGCGTGTGCGTCCGCCGTCCGCTGCGGCAGGTCGATGCGGATGTCGGTCCCTTCGCCGACCCGGCTGGAGACGGCCAGCGTGCCGCCGAGCCCCTCGATGATGTTCTTGGTGATCGGCAGGCCGAGGCCCGTACCGGCCCTGCGCGTCGTGAAGTACGGGTCGAAGATGTGCGGCATGTCCTCGGGCGCGATGCCGATGCCGCTGTCCCTGATGGAGATGAGCGCGCGCCCGCTCTGGAAGCGCGTCTGTACGCGCACGGCGGGCTCGTCGATCGTGGCCACGGCGGCGCCGCGGCCGGCGCCCGGCGAGGCGGCGACGGCCCTGACGGCATGCCGCGCGTTGGCCAGCAGGTTGACCAGTGCCGTCCGCAGCCGCTCGCCGTCGGTGACGAAGGGGGGCATGGCCGGATCGAGATCGAACGCGACCGGCGGCGGGCCGGCCCCGGTCCAGGCCGCCGCGGCAGACGCGCGGCAGATCTCGTGCAGATCGGCCTCGGCAAATTCGAACCGGATGGGCCGCGCGAAGTCGAGCACTTCGGTGACGATGCGGTTCAGGCGCGTCGTTTCCTCGTCGATATCGGCCACGGCCTCCCCGAGCTCCGAAGCGGTCAGCCGCTCGCCGCGCAGCATCGCCAGCGAGGCGCGGATGATCATCAACGGGTTCCGGATTTCGTGCGCGATCACGGTCGAGAGCCGGCCGAGCGACGACAGGCGGTCCTTCTGCGCCGCCTCCCGCTGGAAGCGCGTGATCGAGTCGGTCAGCGTATTGAACGCGGCGGCCAGCAGCCTCGCATCCTCGTCGTCCCAGGTGCGGCTCTTGAGCGTCACCTTGCGGCTCAAGTCGCCGGTCGCCGCGACGTCGCGCATGGCCGTGGTGATCGCCGCCAGCGGCCTGGTCGTCGTCAGCGCCACCCCGTAGCTGAGGATCGTCGCCAGCAGCAGCGTGACGACGAGGATGCCGGCCAGGCCGGTACGGATCGTGGTCAGAAACTGGAGCTGTTCGGTCCGGGACCGCAGGATGAGCGCCACCGGCGCGTCGGCCCGATCGGGGCCGGCCAGCAGCGGCCGCGCCAGCGCCAGATAGTCTTCGTCGTCGAGCGTGACCGGCACGATGCGCGAGGCACCGATGGCGGGAACGAGCAGCGGCCGCACCGCCGCAGGGAGCGTGGAGGCGAGAATACGGTCTCCGATCCCGAAGGCGATCTCGCTGCCGGTCAGCGTCTTGAACTCGGCCGCCAGGCGATCGTCGAGAAAAAAGCCGACCGTCAGCCGGCCGAGGATCGCGGGGAGCGGACCCTCGAGCACGATCGGCACGCTCACCAGTTGCAGGACGCCGCGGCCGTGCGGCGTGAACCCGGCGATCTCTTCGGCGGACTCGTCGTCATGGAAGGCGCCGGGGAGCGCGGCGACGACTCCGCCGGCCCGGCCCAGCACCAGGCCGCGGCGGCCCGTCAGCACGAGCAGGTCGGCGTTGATTTCGGTCCGGTACTCGTCGGCGATCGGCTGCACCGTCGGCGGGTCGGCGGTCTCGACGGCCGCCTTGAGCTTCGGCAGGTCGGCGACCACCCGGGCCAGCCTCGTGAACTGGTCGGTCCGCGTGGCGGCGTGCCGGTCCACGAGGCTCCCGGCCTCCACCAGTCCGCGCTGCAGCTCGGCTTCGGCGGCCGCCGACGCGCGCTCGTCGACGAAGTAGAACGCGAAGCCGAGCGACAGCATCGCCAGCAGGGTGCAGGCGACGAACACACGGTTCCGCAGCGACGACGCTATACGCATGGGGCGGATCGAGCCGATCGTAGCGCACCGGCACGGCGGCGGCCGCCTGACGAGCGCCGAAAGACGTTACGGCGGCCGTAAGCGAGACGCTGCGTTCCCCCGGTCCTGGCGCGCAATGCGGGGATCCGGGCGTCGGTACGATCAATGTCCGTGCCCGGTCCGGCCGCGCGCAACGGGTTATACTTTCCCCTCTTTCTGGAGACCCGTGTGGCATATATCATCTGCGAACCGTGCATGGGGACGAAGGATGCCGCCTGCGTCGACGTCTGTCCGGTGGACTGCATCCATCCGCGCAAGGACGAATCCGGGTTCGCGCCGACCGACATGCTGTACATTCATCCCGATGAGTGCATCGACTGCGGTGCCTGCGTGCCGGCCTGCCCGGTCGAGGCCATCTTCGCGCTGGACGAGACTCCGGAGAAGTGGAAAGACTTCATCGGCGTGAACGCGGAGTACTACCAGAAGTAGCGCCCGGCCCTGCTGTGATTGGAGCGGTCCCCATGCCATCGAGCCGCGGATTCGCACTGTCGCTGACCGTCCTCGCCGCCGTCGCCCTGCTCGGTCTGCGGGCCGCGGCCCAGACCGCCGCCGAGGACCCCGCGGCAGTCTTCCAGCGTGCCACGGCGCTCTTCGAACAGGGCCGCTACAGCAACGCACTCGACGCCTACGACGCCGCGATGCGTAGAGGCGATCTGGCGCTGGCCGACCGCGCCCGCCGCGGCAAGGTGCGATCGGCGCTGCGCGTGGCGGAGTTCGACATGGCATGGCGCGAAGCCGAGTATCTCAATACCGTCCAGTTCGCGGATGCCGAGTCCCGGACGCTGCTCGGCGACGCACTCTGGGCGATTGGTCGGTTTGACGAGGCCGACACGGCGTTCCGGCAGGCGCTCGAGATGATGCCGGGGTTCACGCGGGCGCGGTTCGGTCTCGCGAGGTCGCTGGCGTCCCGCAACAGTCTGGAAGAAGCCCTGCGGGAATCACTGATTGCGGCCGGCGAAGCGCCGAAGGATCCGGAGATTCACGCGCTGGTCGGCCATGTCTACGAGCGCCTCAACCAGTACCCGGAAGCGATCGAGGCCTTCGAGCGGTATGTCGCGCTGCTGCCGCCGCGCGCCCCGAAGGAAGAGAACCAGATGGCGGCGGTGTTCCAGAGCAAGATCCGACTGCTCAGAAGTTTCAGGGATCGGGTGCCGATGGAGATCGAGGGCAACCCGGACAGCATCCATCGCGTGCCGTTCCGGCTCGTCGATCGAAAGATCGTGCTGCACGGCCGCGTGAACAGGACGTCGGTGGAATTCGTGCTCGACACCGGCTCCGAGCGAACCGGCGTGTCTGACGTGACGGCGCGGCGGGCCGGTCTCAGGCCGATCACCTCGACGTTGACCGCCGGCGTCGGCATTCCCTCGCTGCGGCGCCTCGACATGTCGCGCGCCGAGGTGCTCGAGGTCGGCGGCCTCCGCATGCGCAACGTGCCGATCGCCATCCGCGGGCCGCTGCGCAACGCGCTGCCACGCTGGCAGAAGGAGAGCCTCTCGCCGCTCTCACTGGGCCTGTCGGTGGCGATCGACTACCAGCGCCGCGAGGTCGCGTTCGCGCGGACGCTTCCCGAGAGCGAGGCGGACTTCGTGCTGCCGATGCGGATGAACCGGCTGCCGATGGTGCGCGGGCTGCTCAATTCGAGCCACCCGGCGTACTTCGTCGTCGATACCGGCGGCGAGCTGATTTCCATCAGCGCCGAGACCGCCACGGCCCTCGATATGAAGCCACCCCGCCGGATTCCGCTGCGGGTGTACGGCATGTCCGGGCTCGACGCCAACGCGTACCTGCTCCCCGGCGTGGACGTCGATTTCGATGAGATCGAGTACCGGAACGTGGGCCTGGCCGTGCTGAATCTCAGAGCGCCAAGCGTGCTCCTCGGCTTCCAGGTCGGCGGCATCGTCGGCCACCGGTTCCTGAGCGAGTACCGGGTCGTGATGGATATGGCGCGCAGCGAGCTGCGCCTGCAGAAGTTCGACCGCGGGGCCTCCAGCCGGTAGAACCAGCCGTAGTGCCGGGCTTCCGCCTTCGCATGAAGCTTCGGCGGACCACCGGAGCCTTGGCGAAGGTGGTCGGCCCGGCTAAAGCCGGGCACTACGAGTGGTGAGTCCTAGAAATCGTATCCAATCCAGACGGCAAACCGCGCCTTGCGGAACGCGGCGCTGCCGCCGCTCGACGCAAACCGCAGATCCTCCCACTGCTGGTTGAAGAGCGTCCTCCAGGCCCAGTCGAAGTGAATCGGGAACCCGAGGGCGAAGGTCTCCAGGCCGATGCCGTAGGAGGCGCGTGCGTCCACCAGCCGCAGCCCGTCCACGCGCGTGGGGGGGCCGAGGATGGGCGTGCGCGTGAATCCGGTGTCGTTGATCCCGAGCACGGGGGTGTAGACCTCCGCGCTCGTCGACAGCCACTTGAACGGCTGCCCGTCGAAGCTCGCGCCGCCCATGTTGCCGAAGAGGACGCCGCGGATCCCACCCATCACGCCGAGCGGCGTGAGCATCGCCTCGATGAAGGGGAAGCGGAGCTCGGCATTGAGGAAGGCGGCCTCGGAGCCGAGGAACTCGAGGTACTCGTATCCGCGCATTTCCGAGTTGCCGCCGAAGTACATGAAGTCAGGCGCGTCACCCCAGCTCCTGAACCCGCGCGCCCTGAACGCCATCAGCCCTGACCCGCCCAGGCGGAGGTAGTACCGGGCGTCGACGTCGGCCGTCTGGCGGCCGAGCGTGTCCCCGATATTGGGAGAGACCTCGTAGGACAGCCGCATCGTGTTCCCGGCCAGCGGCCCGAACTCGCGGAACACGGTCGTCTCCTGCACGAAGTTGATGCCGAGCGGGATGTAGAGGCCGCTGCGGAACAACTGCCGTCCGAACGTCTCCTGCTGGTACCCCTCCGAGTAGGCCTGCAGGCTGGGATCGTTGAATTCCTCCTTGTACTGGAGGAGGCCGCCGAACAGCTCGATCCGCCGGTACCGATCGAACGGCCAGATGCCGAATGCGGTGCCGCCCCGGACCGTGCGCGTGGCGACGGCAAGGTCGCGGTCGACGTTGATCAGGTTCGAGACGACCGGGTCGTAGAACACGCCTTCGAGCGCGCCGTAGAAGAACTGCGTCTGCGAGTAGCCCTGCACCGAGTAGTTGAGGCGGCGCGCGGCATTGAAGAACGAAAACGCCAGCGTCCGGTACTGGGAAATCGACGCCGCGTACATGCTGAACTGCTTGTCGCCGAGCACGTCGCTGAAGGTGACCGCGGACCCGCCGAACACATCGCCGCTGCTCGTCACGCCGACGTTGACCGGCGGCCGCCCGTCGAGGAAGAGCTTCTCGAAGGCGCCCTTGCGCCGCTGGTTCTCCGCGATGAGCGTATGTGAGACCGGCGCCTGGAAGTCGATGACGGGGCCGGGGGAGCCGAAATCGGACGACGCGGCGGTGGCAATCGGATCGCGGCGGTCGAGGGTGTGCAGCTCCCAATCGCCCTTGTAGTAGCTGACGAACGCGATGCGCGGCTCCTCGCGGCCGGCGCGCAGCACGACGGGCGACGTGTTGCCCCCGAGCGCATCCGTGTACTGCCGCAGCTGTCCGGTCTTCAGGCTGAGCGTCCAGATGTTGTAGACGTTGCCGTTCCGGGCGACCGCCGCCTCCACCGGCCGCGTCGGGTCCAGCGCGGTCGACGAAAAGACGATCGTCTCGTCGTCCATAAACTGAGCGGCCGAGTCGTCGTGCGTGCCGAACGTGATCTGCGTCTTCTGGCCGGTGGCCACGTCGACGCGGAAGAGCTTCTCGTTTCCGCTGATCCGCGCGACATAGACGATCGAACGCCCGTCCGGCGACCAGGTCGGCCCCGAATCGGCGAACGCGTCTTTGGTAATGTTCGAGACCTGCCGCGTCTGCAGATCGATCACGTAGATGTCCCCGAGCCCGTTCTGGAGCGCGGCAAACGCGATCTTCGATCCATCAGGCGAGATATCCGGCGATTCCGGGTCGTCCACCTCGCGCAGCTCGATGCGCTCCTCGATGTCCCGGTTGAGCACGTTCTGCAGGATGAGCGTCCGCCATTTCTCGCGGCGGACGAAGTACGCGAGGCGGTCGCCCGACGGCGCCCACGAGAGCCACGAAACCGTATTGAACCGCATGCCCGGCTGCACGATGAACTCGAACCCGTAATCCTTGTCGAAGTCGCTGGTCAGGTTGCGGATGATCGAGCCGTCCCGTGAGGACGCCAGCACGATATCGACCTCCCGATCGCGGCGGTTGCCGGTCACCATCGCCAGCAGGTCGCCCGACGGCGAAGGCTCAATCGACAGCGCGCCGATGAAGCGGGACTCTTCGGGGTCCGGCGCCAGATTGCGCCCGTAGTCCGCCGGCCGCTCCTTGTCGCGGAACGGCTTGAACCGGTCCTTGAGGTACTTGTCGAACTCCTGGTCGAACTCCTCCGGCGACAGCTTGAAGGCCTCCATATACGCGTCGTCGCCGCCGCCGATCACCGACTTGCGGAGCGAAAACAGGAACTGACGGATGCCTTCCTTGCCCCACCGCGACTCGATGAACTCGAAGACGGCGTGCCCCAGGTTGTAGACCATCCGCACGCTGCCGACGTCCGTGTAGCCCTCGAGCTCCGTCATCTTCGGGATGATGTCGGCGACGGCAGCGTCGCGGACGGTCATGAGATCGATCGCGCGCCACAACCCGGTCATGTAGTCGGAGAGGCCCTCGTTGACCCACAGCGGGATGTTCCGTCGAATCAGCGACGTCGGGATGATGTCGAACTCGAACTGGTGCGTCAGCTCGTGGACGATCAGCCGGTACAGCAGGTCGGGCGGCTCGTCGATCGGCATCAGGATGCGGTAGCGCGTGGGCTCCGCGAAGGCCGCCACCCCCTCCTGGGCCGCGCCGGGAATGACGTTCTGCTGCTGGAACTCGCTGCTCGTCTTGAACAGGATGAGCGGCACCTTGTAGGCGAGGTCGTACTTCAGCTCCGAGCTGATGTGCTGGTAGGCGCTTTCCGCATAGCCGGCAATCCGCTCCAGATGCGGCTCGATGGCGGGGTAGTAGTAGATCTCGAAATGATCCGTCGTGTAGATGTGCCACTCGAAATTGTCGTAGCGGATCATGTTCTTGCCGAAATAGGGGATGAACGGCGTCTGGGCGGACGCCAATGCCGGTGCGAGCACGACGGCGGCGGCGACGGCGGCGGCCGGCAAGAGGGCGCGCAGGCGCCTGTCGCTCCGATGACTCATGACCATTCTCCTCGCACGGTGTGCATCTGGCTGAACGTCGGCAACGGGAGCCATCTTACTAAAACGGGGTGCCTGGGGTGCCTAGAGTGCCTGGAACCGGTTTCATAACCGACATAGGACACCGATTCCGTACGTAGTGCCGGGCTTCAGCCCGGCTAAAGCCGGGCACTACGTCGGTTATGAAACCGGTTCTAGGCACTCTTGCTCGGGCGCATAGCGCCCGAGCAAATGACGTACCGATGAGATCCGGCCGAAGGCTCGAGGATTCGGCGCGGCCCGTTCAGGTGCCGGCCGGTCGCGCTGCCGCGCCGTCCTCTTCCCGGGCCGGCAGCCGCACCAGGCGGCTGGGTCATAATGAAGCCGTGAACGATACACCGCCCGACGCTCCCTCGACCGAGCCGCCGTCGCCGGCACCGGCGCCGGTTGACGAGACGGGCCCCCGAGCGCCGGAGGGGCGCGCGCGCCGTCCGCGCGGGCGCCTGAGTATGTGGCTGGGGATGGGCGCGCTGCTCGTCGCGCTGACGCTGTTCGGCATGCTGTCGGGGCGCGACTACGATCCGGATGCGCCGCCGCCTGCCGCCGACTCCGGCCCGCTCGCGCCGGATGCCGGGTCGTCCGGGGGGCTGGCCGTCGGGCAGGACGCCCCGCTCGAGTTCACGCTGAAGGATGTCAACGGAGTTGACGTGAAGCTCGCGTCGTTCAAGGGCAAGGTGATTCTCGTCAACTTCTGGGCGACGTGGTGCGGACCCTGCCGCGTCGAGATTCCGGACCTCATCGAGCTGCAGGATGTCTACCGCGACGATCTGGTCGTACTCGGTATCGATGTGCTCGACGAGTTCAGCCGGGTCCCCGCGTTTGCCCGCCAGCTGAAGGTCAACTACCCGATGCTCGACGCCAATAACCGCGAGGACGTCGAGAAGGCGTACGGTCCGATGTGGGGCCTGCCGACCACCGTGGTCGTCGGTCGCGATGGCAAGGTGCACCGGAAGCATTCAGGCATCGCCACGAGGGAGCAGTTCGAGGAGTACGTCAAGTCGGCGCTGTAGTATGATCCCAGCATGTTGAAGGGCTTCACGCACGCACGGCTCGCCTGTGGATGCCGCCTGACCTTCCGCGAAGGCGTCGAGGGCAGTCCTGTCACGGTCGTCGTGGATGAGAAGGCCCCGCAGTGCGTGATTCCGCTCCACGTCAGGGATCTGCCCGTCTACGATTTCCGCGAAGCGCTGCGGCCGCCGACGCGCTTTCTCCCGCTCGAAGAAGAAGAATACGAAGAAGAGGGGTAATTCATCCCTCGAACTCCACTCTGAGCTCCGCCACCAACGGCAGGTGATCCGAGGCCATCAGCGCCAGCCGCGTCCGCGGCAGTTCCACCCGCGCGACCTCCACGTGCCCTTCGTAGTAGATGTGATCCAGGTGCAGCACCGGAAAGACGCCGGGGTACGTGCGCCGGCGCCGCAGGTGCGTCCGTAAATCGATGCTGCTCAGCCGCTCGCTGAGCATCTGCGTCGCGAGCCCGCGCATCCACTCGTTGAAGTCGCCCAGCACGATCTTGGGCTGTCCAACCCGCCGGTCGTGCACGATGGCGCTGAGCCGGCCCGCCTGGAACCGCCGCTCCCGGAACGCGGTGCCCAGATGCACGTTGTAGAGGTGGAGCGTATGAGTGCCCACCGCAAGGTCCACCCGCTGACAGCAGCGCGGCTCGCACGTCTTCCAGGTCAGGTCGTACTGCGCGTGGTGAAGAATCGGCAGCCGGCTGAGCACGACGTTGCCGAAAAGCGACTTTCGCAGGTGCCGCGTTGGCGCCATCATCCACTGCATGCCCAGCTGCTCGCCGAGTTCCTCGGCATGGCCCGCCGAGTGCGGCCCCACGCCCACCACCTCCTGCAGTGCGATGACGTCCGGCTCAATCCGCCGTATCACCTCCGCGATCCGCTCCGAGCTGGTGCGGCCGTCCAGGCCGCGGCAGCGGTGGATGTTGTAGGTGGCGACGCGGAGGGTGGGCATCTAGTTGGTAGTCGGTAGTCGGTAGTTGGTAGCAGGTTCTGGTTGCGGGTCGGATCACCGGCTACTAACTGGCTACCGACTACGAACTACCGACTACCAACTAGAATAGTGCCATGGTGAAGCTGAAGAGCGAGATCGAGGTCACCTGTCCGTGCTGCCGCTCGACGCTGATCGTCGACATCAACCTCCGGCGCGTCGTCTCCCACGCCGAGCCGGAGCGCGGCGATAAGCCTGAGCTGACCGAAGCGGCCCGTATCGTCGCCGCGCAGGCGGCCCGCCGCGACGCGCTCTTCGAGGAGTCCGTGGCGGCGGAAAAGGGTCGCGACGATGCATTGACACGGCGGTTCGAGGAGGCGCTGAAGCAGGCCAAGCAGGAGCCGGTGACCAAGCCAATGCGGGACTTTGATTTGGATTGACGAATTTACGAATCTACGGATTGACGAATTGTCCCTTGGCAATGCGTCAATCCGTAAATTCGTCAATCCCGCAATTCATCCGCGGCCTCTGAACTCGGCGGGGAGTTCAGTCCAGCGATTCCGGCCGCGGTAGTATTTCCAGGGCTTGTATCCGCGCGCCTCTCGAAAGGCCCGGTACCGCCGGCGCAGGCGTTCGGCCCGCCGATCGGATGACGCGATCGGCCGGTGCGGCCATTCGAGCAGCATCCGCTCGGCCTTCCAGATGTTCGTGTCGGCAAGCCGCCAGTCGTAGTTCCCCAGCACGCGCAGATCGACCACGGCGTACGCTTTGATGCGGCCCGTGAAGTCGATATACCCGTCGAAGTAGCTGAGCGCGAGCGCGCGGGGCGTCGCGAAGACCGGTTTTCGCCCGTGCAGCCCCGGGTCGCGCGACCGCGCGACCGATCCCCAGCCGCGGCCCCCCCGGTACACGAACAGCACGTGATCCAGCAGGTCGATCGATTCGAAGCTGAGCACGAGGGGCGGGTAGCCGTGCTGCTCGAGGATCACGGCCGCTGCCATGGCAGCCTCGAAACAGTGCGCCGTGCCGGCCCGGACGACCCCCCGGAAGCTGCGCAGCGTCTCGCCGCCACGCTCGGTGTTGTAGAAGAGGGCGTTCAGCCATCGCTGCACCGCGAGCGGCGTCCGCAGGCGCGCGATGAGCCGCCGCTCGGCCGGCGTCAACGCCAGGCGCGGCGGCGTGGTCGGGTCGCAAAGCGACCCGACAGCCAGCGCCGGTTGGACGGTCCGCTTCGCGGACCGTCGATCAGTGCGCGGGAGCGGGAGCCTGCTTGAGGTCGGCAACGAGGTCGGCTGGCGTCCACATGTTGCCGGAATGGACGGCGACGAGCCGCCCCTCCGGGTCGATGACTGCAGTGCGCAAATTGTGCACGAGGCCCGCGGCCGCGTCGGTCGCGTCGGCCGTTACGCCGAACCGCTTCGCGAAGTCCAGCACCTCCTGGCGGGGTCCCGTCAGGAAGTGCCAGCGCTGCGGGTCGGCGCCGAGCGACGAGGCGTGCGCGGCAAGTACGGCGGCCGTGTCGAACTCGGGGTCGAGGGTGACCGACACGAGCCTCACGTCGGCCAGATCGGGCGTCTGCCTGATCTGCTGCTGCACGGCGGCGAAGTGCTTGTCCATCAGGGGGCAGAAGTCGGGGAGCGGACACCGCGTGTACATGAACGTGAGCGCGACCCGATGGCCGCGGAGCGAGCTGAGCGGGCGCGGAGACCCGGATTGATCGACCAGCGCATGATCCGGCACGGTCGCGCCCTCGCGCAGCAGATCGCTGTCGGTGATCGCGGGCAGTGCCGCCGGCGCCTTCAACGGCGCACGCCCCGTCGTCGTGAGCGCCGTCAGATACGCCTTGACCTCTTCGACCACGAGCGTGCCCGTGACGAGGTCGCCCGGCTGCTTGCCTGCGAGGACCGCCGGATCGCTCACCTTGTACGGCATCGTCATCGCCGGCATGAACCCCTTGATGTCCTCGTGTGCGACGAGGACCTCCTGCCGTTCGGTGTCGACCCCGAGAATCTGTCCGCGGATCTCGTACTGGCGCGGCGCGGGTGCGCGGCTGCAGCCGGCGACGGCGGCCAGCAGGACGATGATGAAGCCGCGCCGCAGCATGTGCTTAACTCTATCAAATGGTCTGGGTGGGCACGTCGGGCTACAACTATCCCGAGTGGAAGGGGACGTTCTATCCGCCGACGCTGCCGGCGGCGAGGATGCTCCCATACTACGCCGAGCGGTTTCCGACGGTCGAGATCAACTACGCGTTCTACCGGATGCCGACCGAGCCGATCCTCGACGGCTGGAACAGGGCCACTCCGGAGCGGTTCAAGCTGACGCTCAAGGCGCCGAAGCGCATCACGCACGACGCCCGCCTGCGCGACTGCGGCGACCGCGTGCGGCAGTTCTTTGACACGGCGTCGACGCTGGGGCCCAAGCTGGGTGCGCTGCTGTTCCAGCTGCCGCCGAATCTCCGGAAGGACCTGCCCCTGCTGGACGCCTTTCTCGACGCGTTTCCGCCCCGCGTTTGCGCCGCGTTCGAGTTCCGCCACGTGTCCTGGCCGGCCGACGACGTGTATGAGCGGCTGCGGGCCCGGAATCTGGCGCTGTGCGTGGCCGACAGCGAGACGCTCTCGACCCCGGTGACGACCACCGCTGACCACGCGTACTTCCGGCTGCGCGACGAGGAGTACACGCCCGCGGACATCGACCGGTGGGCGGAGACGATCCGGGCGCGGGCGGCAGACTGCCGCGACGTGTTCGTGTACTTCAAGCACGAAGAGTCCGGCAAGGGCCCGGAGTTCGCGCGGCAGCTCATGCAGGCGCTTGAGCGTTGAGCGCAGCGAAACGCACAACCTCCCGTTCCGCCCAGTACCCGTCATATCCGTCCGACGCCCGTTCGACGAAGGCGCAGTGGCCGCCGTGCGGTGGCGTCACGACGGTGATGTGCGGATTCGACGTGACGGCCGCGTGCCGAAACGGCGCCGGCGGCACGAACGGGTCGTCCTCGGCGGTGATGATGAGCGTGGGAACCCGGATGCGGTCGGCCGTGCGGAGCGCGCTGGCCCGGTAGTAGTAGTCCGCCGCATCCCTGAACCCGTGGTGCGGAGCCGTATAGACGTCGTCAAAACGGCGGACCGTCCAGATGCGGCGCAACGGAGCCAGCGGGAACGCGTCCGGAAACGCGGCGGCCTTCCGCCGCATCCGCGCCTTCAGGTTGCGCACGAAGTTCCACTGATAGATGAAGTTGCCGCGCCGCTCGAGCGCGTCCACGCAGCGCGCCAGGTCGAGCGTCGGAGAGACCGCGCAGACGGCGGTGAGGACCCGAGGCGCGAGGTCGCCGAGCTCGCCCGCCAGCTTCAGCGCGAGATTGCCGCCGAGCGAGTAGCCCGCAACCGCCAGCGACCCGGTGCCATCGCGATCGATCAGCTCGCGGATCACGCACAGCGGATCCGCGGTGAGCCCCGAGTGATACAGGCCACGCGACAGGTGCTCGGTGTTGCCGCAATTGCGCTGATTCAGCCGGACGATGTTCCAGCCCGCGGCCCAGGCTTTGTCGGCGATGCCGGCCATGTAATGCGCCAGGCTGGATCCTTCCAGGCCGTGAAGCAGCAGCAGCGTCGGGCATTGCGAGGACGCCGGCTGCCAGTGGCAGTGCGCCAGCACGCGCGCGTCGGCGCTGACGTCGAAGTAGCGCGGCAGCGGCGCCGGCAGGCGCGGGAACGTCCGCGGCCGTGCCCAGGCATACAGGGTCTGCCGGTGGCCGCCGGTGAAAAGCGGCCGGAAGGGTGACGGAGCGTACGCCGGGACCATCGCCTACCGCAGCGCGTAGATGCGGAACTGTTCGTTGACGTACGCCGCCGGGAGCGGAAGGTCCGCCTCCGTCACGAGAAAGTCGAGCCCGTACTGCTGCGCGAGCGCGCGCGCCCTGTCGGCCGTCAGCGACGTGAAATCGCCGACGGCGGTGGCGCGGTCGACGACTCGCAGCGCCACGTCCCGCGAATAGATGGCGAGCGCCGAATCCTTCACCTCCTCGAGCAGCACGTCGCGCCCTGCGGAGACGCGCACGCTCGTGCCGTACTTCCAGGCATGGCCGGGATCCGCCAGGACGTGGACGTCCCGCGGGCGGCCGGCCATCCAGCGCATCGCGTCCTGCCATGGCGACTCGACGAATCGGACCTCGAACAGCGCGCGCTCCGGGTGCTCGACGAGCATGACGTACGCGCCACGGGATGCGGCGAGCGCGACCAGCGCGAGGGCGGCCGCCGCACCATATCTCCGAACGGGCCCCCGTGAGAGAGCCGCCACGACGTACACCAGCGCCATGAAGTCGACCAGCCAGAACACGCGCGAGACCTGAAACTGCACGGCCAGGGACAGCCCGGCGGCCACGAGCGGCAGCGTCACGACAAAGAGCGCGACAAGCGCCGTGGCGCCCCAGACGAGCGCGCGATCCTCCGGCGCGGCCTCGCCTCGACGGACGCGCGTGCGGTGCGCCCACCAGAGCAGCCCGAGCAATCCGACATTGGCCAGCCAGGCCCAGGCCGGCCATGCGGTGGCGAAAAGCGAGTCCTTGCTCGCCACCGCCTGCAGCCACGCGGCATCCATGACCCTCAGGGTGTCGCGCAGCGGTCCGGCCGCCACCGCCAGCGTGAGCGTGACTGCCGCCCCCGCGGCCGCCAGCGCGGCCAGCCGCCGCCACCGGATATCGAGGGTGGCGAGCGCCACGCCCACGAGCACGGCAAACCAGAGCGCGGTCGTCACATGCACGAGCGCCGCACCGGCCACAAGCGCGACCGCCGTCCACCCCCGGCGGCGCAGCACGGCCGCCACGGCCAGGGCGCCGAGGCCGAATGCCAGCATGCGCGGATGAAAGTAGGGCTCGAACGAGTTGGCGCTGGTGCGCGGGATCCGGTGGCGCAGCGCGAACGCCGCGGCGAGCGCTGCGACCGCCCACGTGCTGCCGCTCACACGCGTGCCGATCAGCACGAGCGCCGACCAGATGAGTGCCAGCGACAGCAGATACCCTCCAAGGAACAGGACCTCCAGCGACAACCCGGTGGACGCCGCGAGCGCGGCAAGCACTTCATCCAGGACCATCAGCCGGCCCTCCGCATCGATGACCGATCCGTCGCGCGGAAAGAGCGAGGGGTCGAGCGCGTGCGCCACCACCGGGATGTAGAACGCCTGGTCGGACGTGCCGTACCGGTAGCCGCCCGCGTTTGCCGTCGCCAGCAGGGCGAAGACCACGCCGGCGGCCGCGAGCGACAGCGCGCGGGCGGTGCGGCTCACAGCGCCGGCTCGTCCGCGCTGGGACCGTAGACGGAGGGGACCGGCACGTCGAGCAGGCGCAGATAGACCGTCAGCTGTCCGCGATGATGAATCAGGTGGTTGAAGACGAACGAGCGCAGCACCACGGCTTTCGGCATCGAGAAGAGCGTCCGGCCGCCCCGCTTGAGCGACCACATGCCGGTCAGCTCGGCGTCGGACCGGCCCGCCAGCGCCGTCCGTGCGGCGGCGGCGTTCGTGTCGAACGCCGCCAGCAGCTCACGGCGGGAAGGCAGTGCGGCGGGCGGCGGCCGGCCGGGATCGAGGTCGATCTCGGACCGGGTCAGCGTCTCCACGGCCCACGTCGGCAGGCTGGCGACATGCGCCGCAAGCGCGCCAATCGAGAACGATCTGGCGTGCGGCTTCCAGTCGAACCTCTCTTCCGGGACGCGCTCGAGGACCCGGCGCGTCGTCGTCATCTCGCGGTCGAACTCCGCCAGGAGCGCGTCGGCGATCGGCATGCCTGGGCGTGCGCTCACGACCGGCCGAAATCGACGCGCGGGACGCGCTCGGCCTCCGGCGGCGCGTTGAAGACCGGATGCTCCCGGAACCCGAAGATGCCCGCCGTGATGTTCGACGGGAACTGACGCCGCAGCGTGTTGTACTCCTGGACGCGCTCGTTGTACCGCATGCGCTCCACCGCGATGCGATTTTCGGTGCCCGCCAGCTCGTCCATCAACCGGTTGAACGTCTCGCTGGATCGCAGCTGCGGATAGTTTTCGACCACGACGAGCAGCCGCGCGAGCGCGGCGCTCTGCTCGTTGGCTGCCTGGATGGTTTGCTCGGGGGTCTGCGCGCCCGCCAGCCTCGCGCGCGACTCGGCGATCTGGCCGAAGACGTCCTTCTCCTGCTGGGCGATGCCCTTGGTGGTCTCCACGAGGTTCGGGATGAGGTCGTTGCGCCGCTGGAGCTGGTTCTCCACCTGGGCCCACTGCGTCCTGATGGCCTCTTCCTGCGCCACGAAGCGGTTGTACGAACAGCCCGACGCCGCGACGGCGGCGAGCAGAACCATCGCCGTGGTGAGGTTGTGTCGATGGGATCGAATCATCGTCTCACACTCCAGAGTCGACGTAGTGCCCGGCTTTAGCCGGGCTGAAGCCCGGCACGACATCTACGTGTTACGCATTGTGCATCACCACCCGGCCCCGCCGCCTCCGCCGCCGCTCCGGCCGCCGCCGAACCCGCCGAAGCCTCCCCCGAATCCGCCGCTTCGCCCGCCCCCACCGAACCCGCCGCCAAAGGGCCCGACCCCGCTGTGCCAGCCTCCGATCGGCGCACCCCAGCGGCCGTGGAATCGACGCCCGCGGCGGCGCGAGGAGAGGGCGTTGAGGATGACGAAGACGATGATGATCGCGATGACGAACGGCCCGGGAAATTCGACCGTCGGCTCCGGCCGGGCGGCCTCACGCGGAACGCCCTGGAGCGTCACGTGTCGCCGCTCGGCAATCCTCGCCACCATTCGCGACACGCCGGCGAGCAGTCCCGCACCGTAGTTGCCGCGGCGGAACTCGGGTGTCATGTACTGGCGGCTGGTCTCGCCGGCAAAGCCGTCGGTAATGAACTGCTCCAGGTCGTAGCCGACTTCGACCCAGACCTGCCGATCCTTGACCGCGAGCACCACGAGCAGGCCGTTGTCGCGGCTCCGCTGTCCGATGCCCCGGCCGCGGTTCTCGAACAGCCGGACCGCGTACTCGCGGAGGTCCGCGTAGGGGGCAAACGTGTCGACGGCGGCGACGACGACCACATCGCCGCTGGCGCGCTGCAGGGATCGAATGAGCCCGTCCAGCGCGTCCTCGGAGGCGTCGTCGATGACCCCGGCCAAGTCGTTCACCGGGCCGGTGAGCTCGGGCAGTTCCTGCGCCTCTGCGCGGGCGACCAGCAGCACGATCACGAAGACGAGACCGCCAGGCGCCCGGACGCGCCGAAGGCCGCGCACGCCTGTGCTCACGGCGTCCATGTATCGACGACCCGGGCCAGTTGTTCCACGGCCGCCAGGTACCCCGGGAACACCCGGGCGGCATCGGTCGTGGGGATGGCCGCCCCCTGTTCGAGCGCAAGGATTTCGGCCACGACGGCATCGGGGAGCGCTGCGGCGCGTGCGCCATCCCGTGTGGCGTCGGCGCGGGTCATCGCGTTGCCGCCATACAGCCGCGCGACGCTGCGCAGGAGCGCGGCAAACGCCGGCGCCGACGCCCGGACCAGCGCCGCGATCGACTCCGGCCGGCCGGCCGCTTCGATGAAGCCTTCCCGAAGGTGCAGCAGATGGCTCTTGATCTGGGTTTCGCACGCGCGTCGCAGATCCGCAGGGGAGGTCGTTGTATCCGTGAACGGATCGGATCCGTACAGGCGTTCGTGGGCGCGCACGATTTCGCCGTACTCGAGGGGAAAGGCGTCGAGCGAACGCCAGAACTCATCGGCCGGGAGGATCAGCGGCGTGGCAATCTGCTGGCGTCCCCAGCGCGGGGCGAAGGCCGCGCATACCTCGAGATCGCTCAGCCCGAGCGAGTCCACGAGCGCCAGGCACGTCAGGGGTGCGCTGGTATGGCCTTCGACGTGCGGCCCGTAGGCGACCACCGACTGAAGCCGGCCGCCAAAGATGTGCTCGAGGTCTGCGACGAGCGCTCCGGCACTCTGTCGCCACGCGTCCATGGTCTCCATTGTATGCAGGGGAAGAGGAAGCAAGGGGTCAGGGGCAAGGGAGCACGGGGCTAGAATGGGTTGATGCGTGTTCGGGAGCTGAATGTCGGCTGTGTTGGCGGGGGCACCGGGCTCCCGAGTCTGCTCGGCGGGCTGAAGCTCAATCCCTGGCTCACCGTCAACGCCGTCGTCACCATGTTCGACAGCGGCGGGAGCTCGGGGCAGCTGCGCGACGAGCTGGGCGTGCTGCCCCCCGGCGACGTGCTGAAATGCGCCCTGGCACTGGCACGAAACGAAGGCGAGGCGCGGCGCGTGCTGCTGTCGCGGCTGCCGACGCTCGAACATCACCAGCGGCTGGCCGGTCACACCGGCGGCAACCTCCTCCTCTCGATGATGCAGCAGTACAGCGGTGACTTTCTCGCCGCCGTGGACGGCCTGCGGGCGCTGCTCGGGTGCAAGGGCCGTGTCTGGCCCGTCAGCACGGAACCGGCGTCTATCTGCGCGGAATACGGCGACGGAACGGTGACCCGCGGCGAGGTCGAAGTCGACGCGGGACAGATCCGCGGTCATCAGCTCAGGCGTCTGTGGCTCGAGCCGGCCGTCTCCATCCATCCGGCGGTGGCTGCGGCGATGCGCGAATTCGATGCCGTGATCATCGGGCCAGGCAGTTTCTTCACGAGCCTGATGCCGCCGCTGCTCGTGCGCGGGGTCGCGGACGCCCTGCGCGACGTGCGCGGTCCGATCGTCCTCATCGCGAATCTGCTGACCGAGGGACACGGCATGGCGGGATTTACAGCCGCGGATGCGGTGAAATGGGTCGGCGGCGCGATCGGCCGTCCCGTGGACGTCGTCATCGCCAATACCGGCCGTCCGTCGCGGGAGATGCTCGCCCGCTACGCATCCGAGCAGAAAGAGCCCCTCGAGCTGGGAGCGCTCGACCCGACGGTGGAAGCCGTGCTCGGCCGCTTCTGGTGCAGGGAAATCGCGCGGCACGACCGCAGGCGCCTGTCGTTCGCGGTCTGGACCGTGCTGAGCGAACGGCTGCTGCGGGAGCCGCAGGACCGCCTGGACGTTCAGAAGAGCGATCCGGTGTCGGCGTCGCCCATCATCTGACGCCGCACCATGGGAATCGGCGGG
>MEKU01000020.1:77704-85316 GCA_001767195.1 Acidobacteria bacterium RIFCSPLOWO2_02_FULL_67_21 | reverse complement strand
CCCCCATGGGTCAGGAACTGATCGTGGAACTGCCGCCACGCCTCGCGGCCGCCGCGTGATCGCGTCCAGTCCTCGCGCAGCTTCCGGATCATGAGCTTGCCCATCGTGTAGTTCAGGTATGCGGGATCGTAGGTGCCGCGTGCCGCCTGCTGCCGGGCCGTCCCCACGTCGGTGAAGGCGTCCTCACGAAACATGCGCTCCGATGCGTCCACGGTCATGCCCTGGGTGTGCAGCCCGATGGCCGAGAGAAAGCGGACGTTTCGCAGCAGGGCGTTGGCGAGCTGGCCGATGTGGATCTCGGGATCGCCGTTGCCGAGGCCCATCTCCCACATCATCTCTTCCGCGTAATGCGCCCAGCCCTCGGCGAATGCATAGCCGACCAACAGCCGGCCGATGAGCGACGGGGTGCGGTTCGAGTGCAGGAACTGAAGGAAATGTCCTGGCCACACCTCATGGACCGAGGTGAAGAGCAGGTCTGCCTGGCCCGGCAGGTAATCGCGCTGCTCGGCCGGTGTCCACGATGGATCGGGCGGCGAGATGTAGTAGGTGGCCGGCAGCCCCTTCTCGTACGGGCCAGGAATGTCGATGTACGCCGAGTTGGCGCGGTTGTACGGCGGCGCTTCGGCGACGTGGGCCTGCTCGGTGCCCGGAATCGTCGCCACGCCGGCGTCCGCGACAAACTGTCTGAGGCCCGATAACTGCGCCCGCGCGCCTTCGACCACCCCCTCTGCCGGCTTGTTTGCGCTCATCCGGGCGATGCAGGCCGGCACGGACAGGCCGGGCGCGAACTGGGCGCAGGCGGCGCGGAGCGCCTGCTGGTTGCGCGCCAGGTCGGCGCGCCCGGCAGCCTCGAGCTCGGCGAGCGGCGTCGCGACGCCTTCGGTCATCTGCAGCATCCGGCCGAATCGCTCGGGGCCGAGCGCGAAGCTGCCGGTTGCGGTCTCGCGCTGCGATTCCAACCACCCGGCGAGTTCCCGCATCGCCGCCGCGGCACTCGCATTCGCGGCCATGAACTCCTTCTGGAGCCCGGCATCGCCGACGCCCGCGAAGACACCCGGGACGTCCTTCTCGAAGAACTCGGCAAAGCCGCGGAACGCCGAGACGCCGCGTTCGAGCAGCGGACGTGCGAGTGGCACCCGAAGATTCGATCTGATCTGCACGGCGGCGTCCGGGATCGCGGCCGCATAGGTCGTGTACGCGCGCATCCGGCGGTCCAGCGGGGCATAGCTGCGCGTGAGGTACGGCGCGGGGTCGAGATTGTCGGCGATCCAGTCGAGGTACCACGCCGGGTTCGTGAATGGCGCTTCGGCGACCTCCAGCCAGAACAGGTCGCGGTCGATGCGCGCCACGAAGTAGTCGCGCTCGAAGCGCTCGGCGCCGCCGAGCGCGCCGCCATCCAGCGCGGCCGCGCGGTCGCGCGCGGCGTGCAGCCGGCGGATCTCGGTGGCAATGCCGCCGGCGCTCCAGTCCGGCAGGCGCCCGTCGAATTCGTGCCGCCCGGCCACGACGGCAAACACAGGGTGCGCCGTGAGATAGTCCTCGACCAGCTCGTCGCGGAGCGTCGACCAGCGTGTCGCGGCCGGCACGGCCGCATTCTCCGTCGTCCGCCCGCACGCCGGCAACGAGGTGAGGAGAAGCCCGCACAAGAGCAGAGTGGCGGATCGGGCGGTCATCGCGCCTTCTTCTTTCTTGCGGTGGCCTTCCGCTTGGCGGGAGGGCTCGAACGCATTTCGACCGCACGGTGAATGATCTTCTCGAAGAGCGCCCCCGTTTCGCCGCCCTTTGCCGGACGATTCGATTGCCAGATGTCGGGGTTCTCTTCCGAGAGAATGTCGGCGAAGTCTCCCCGGCTCTTGACGCTGAGCGGCGCGAACTCCGCGATGTCGACCGGGCCGGCCCAGTTGTCCCGATGCTTGATGAGCAGCCACGACCGATCCGGGCCTCCGGAGCCCCACCCGCCGCCTTTCGTGCGGACCAGCACCCACGAGCCCTTCAGCTTGACGCCGTCGAGCGTGAACTTCAGGTCCCCCCTTTTCAGCGCCGCATCCACGTCGTCCACTTCCGGCGTCCAGGTGCCGCGGTCCCAGAGCATGACGATGCCGGCGCCGTAGCCGGAGGGGATGACGCCCTCGAACTCCCCGTATTCGATCGGATGATCCTCGACGTGCATGGCGAGCCGCTTGACCGACGGGTCGAGGGACGGTCCCTTGGGCACGGCCCAGGAGAGCAGCACGCCCTCGTGCTCGAGCCGGAAATCGTAGTGGAGATGGCTGGCCAGATGTTTCTGCACGCAGAAGAAGCGCGGCCGGCGGCCGCCAGGCGACCGTCGTGGCGTGCCGACCGGTTCGGGTGACTTGTTGAAGTCGCGCTTGCGTGTGTACTCGTCGAGCGCCATCAGTTCACGCCCGCCTGCATGCGGCGGATCGGCCGGGCGAACACGATGAACAGCAGGCCGGCCACGCCGGTCAGCGCCGCGACGCTGCCGAACAGCGGCACGCCGTTCTGCATGGCCGCTTCCACGGTTTCAGTCGGCGGCAGGAAGCGCGTGACGAGACCGGCGACGAGATTTCCAATCGCGGCTCCCATGAACCACGTGCCCATCATCTGACCGACGAGGCGCCCGGGCGCCAGCTTCGTCATGCTGCTCAGGCCTACCGGACTGAGGCACAGCTCGCCGACCGTATGGAAGAAGTACGTCGCCACGAGCCACTGCATGCCGACCCTGCCGGCGGCGAGCGACATCGAGGCCCATGCCATCACGAGAAACCCGGAGGCGAGGAGCAGGAGTCCCAGCCCGAACTTGGTCGCCATCGACGGATTGCGCGACCCGAGCTTCACCCAGGTCATGCCGACGACCGGCGCAAGAAGGATGATGAACACGGGGTTGATCGCCTGCAGGGCGCCGGCCGTGAGTTCGGTGCCGAAAATGGTACGGTCCGTGAGATCGCGCGCGAACAGGTTGAGCGCGGAGCCGGCCTGCTCGAATCCGGACCAGAACATCGCGGCGCCCAGCGACAGGAGGAAGCAGACGGTCAGGCGCGACCGCTCGACATCGTTGCGCGCGACCCAGAAGATGACGACTGCGAAGTACGAGACAAAGAGGGCGCTGACCACGTAGAAGACGCTCTCGGCGAAGGCGGTCACCGGCAGCGCTCCGGAGACGCTCAGAAACGCGATCAGGGCCACCAGGGCTCCGCCGGCCGCGATGCCCGTCAGGAACTGGCGCCGGGCGGCAGCGAGGCGATGGGGCTGTCCGGAGTCCTCCTTGAGCTCGCCGGCGCCGTTCAAATGACGCTGGCCTGCGACGTATTGCACGAGCGCGAACGTCATCCCGACGCCGGCCGCCGCAAACCCGTAATGCCAGTTCACCCAGGCGGCGCCTTCCCGCGGCTCTCCGAGCCACGAGCAGACCAGCGGACCGAAGAGCGCGCCGAGGTTGATGCCCATGTAGAAGATGGAGAACCCGGCATCACGTGTGGCGTCCTTTTCTACGTACAGATCCCCCACGATCGCGCTGATGTTGGGCTTGAGCAGTCCGGTCCCGAAGACGATCAGGAGCAGGCCGGCATAGAACGTCGTCACCGACGGCACCGCGAGGCTGTAGTGTCCGAGCGCGATGAGCACACCGCCGTAGAGCACGGCGCGGCGCTGGCCGAGCAGCCGGTCGGCGATCCATCCGCCGGGCAGGGCGAGCGCGTACACGCCGAACGTGTAAAGGCCGTAGACCGCCCCCGCCGTCGTGGCGTCGTAGCCCAATCCGCCCACCGCCGGCGCAGCCGTCATGAAGAGGATGAGAAGCGCCCGCATGCCGTAATAGCTGAAGCGCTCCCACATCTCGGTGAAAAAGAGCGTGGCAAGGCCGCGGGGGTGGCCAAAAAAGGTGTCGCTCACGGCGCCAGCATAAACCCATTTCATACAATGGGAGGGTGGAGGCGCTGCTCATCTCGACGTACGACCTCGGCCGGCAGCCGTTCGGGCTGGCGTCACCGGCAGCGTGGCTCCGCCGGGCCGGCATCGACGTCGCATGCGTCGACACGTCACGGGAGCCGTTGGAGGACGCGCGCATTGCCGCGGCGTCTGTGGTCGCGTTCTACCTGCCGATGCACACGGCGACACGGCTGGCCGAACCGGTCATCGCGCGCGTGCGCCTCGTCAATCCGTCGGCCCGCCTCTGCGCCTACGGCCTGTACGCGCCGCTCAATGCCGGCTGGCTGCGCGATCGCGGGGTCACGGAGCTTCTTGGACCGGAGGCGGAGCAGGAGCTGGTGGAGCTCGTCAAATCCCAAACTCCGCCTACGCCGAAGGCTCCGGCGAGACCTGCGCCACAAGGGCTTCCCCGCCTCGCCTTCATCCAGCCCGATCGCACCGGGCTCGTCCCGCTCGCGCGCTATGCGACCTTGCGCATGCCCGACGGCACGCGCCGGACGATCGGGAGCACCGACGCCACGCGAGGGTGCAAGCACACGTGCCGCCACTGCCCGATCGTTCCGGTCTATCAGGGGCAGTTCCGGGTCGTTCCGATCGACGTCGTCATGGCCGACGTGCGCGCGCTGGTGGAGCAGGGGGCGGAGCACATCACCTTCGGGGACCCCGATTTCCTGAATGCGCCCACGCATGCCCGCCGTCTGACTGAGCGTGTGAGGCGCGAGCACCCGGGCGTGTCGTACGACGTGACCATCAAGATCGAGCACCTGCTCCGACACGCCGAGATGCTCCCGCGTCTGCGCGATACCGGGTGTCTCCTCGTGACGAGCGCGGTGGAATCGATTGACGACGCAACGCTTGAAAAGCTGCGCAAGGGACATACCCGAAGCGACTTCCTCCGGGCGCTGGAGCTGTGCCGGGGAGCGGGGCTGGCGCTGAGCCCAACGTTCATCCCGTTCATGCCGTGGACGACGGTCGAGAGCTACGCGGAGCTGCTGGACCTGCTCATCAAGGAGCAGCTCGTCGAGCAGGTGGCGCCCATCCAGCTGGCCATCCGGCTGCTCGTGACCGCTGAATCGCCGCTGCTGGAGCTGCCGGACATCGCCCGTCGCGTCATGCCGTTCGATGGCGCGTCGCTGACGTGGCCGTGGCGGCACGAGGACGGTCGGGTGGACCACCTGCAGATGGAGGCCATGCGGATTGCGGGAGCCGGCTCCGGCCAGCCGCGTCGCGAGGTGTTTGCCGCGATCGCCGCGCTGATCGGGCGTGAGCTGCCGCGTGCCGGGGCGGCGCCGGCCGCCGCGGGCGCCGTGCCCGTCGTCAGTGAGCCGTGGTACTGCTGCGCCGAGCCGATGGAGGCCGTGTGAAGCGCGTGCTCCTGGCGGCCACGACCACCGGATACCAGATCCGCTCGTTCGGCGAGGCGGCCGAGCGCGTGGGCGTGCGCCTCGTCTTTGCGAGTGACCGGTGCGACCGGCTGGACGATCCCTGGTGGGATCAGGCGATCCCGGTCAGATTTCACGACGAGGCGCGCTCGGTCGATGCAGTGGCGGCGGCGCTTGGAGCGGCGCCGCCGGACGGGATCGTCGCGGTCGGCGATCGCCCGGTGGTCCTGGCGGCGCACCTGTCGCGTGCGTTCGGTCTCCCGGGACATCCGCCGGCCGCGGCGGCTGTCACGCGCAACAAGCTGCTCACGCGCCGCGCGCTCGCGTCGGCCGGGTTGCCGTCGCCCTGGTTCGAGGCGGCCCGCGTGGGTCCGCCGGCGCGTCGACTCGCCGCGGCGGCGCCTTACCCTGCAGTCATCAAGCCGCTCGCGCTGTCGGGAAGCCGCGGCGTCATGCGAGTCAATGACGCCGGCGAGTGCGCCTCGGCCATCGATCGGCTCGAGCGCCTGCTCCAGTTGCCCGACGTCCGTCTCGAGCGGGACGAGGCGCACCTTCAGGTGCTGATCGAGTCGTTCATTCCAGGGAGCGAGTACGCGATTGAAGCGGTGTTGGACCGGGGGGTGTTCCGCCTGCTGGCGATCTTCGACAAGCCCGACCCGCTCAACGGGCCGTTCTTCGAAGAAACCATGTACGTGACCCCCTCCGGGGCGGCGGCGGATCTGCAGCACCGCATGGCCGCGGCTGCGGCCGACGCCGCGCGCGCGATCGGACTCCATCACGGGCCGATCCATGCCGAGTGCCGCGTCAACGACAGGAGCGTTTACGTGCTGGAAGTGGCCGCCCGGCCCATCGGGGGCCTGTGCTCCCGGGCGCTTCGATTCTCCTCGCCGCGGTCCGGGCCGGCGGCATTGCTCTCGCTCGAGGAAGTCCTGCTCCGGCATGCCGTCGGCGAAGACATTACGGAGGTCGTGCGCGAGCAGACGGCGTCAGGGGTCATGATGATTCCGATTCCAGCCCGCGGCATTTTCCGAAGCGTGGACGGTCTGGAGGAGGCGCGCCGGGTGACGGGGATTGAGGACGTGCGCATCACCGCCAAGCCTGACGCGCCGATCGTGCCGCTCCCCGAGGGCAGGAGCTACCTGGGCTTCATCTTCGCGCGCGGGGGCCGTCCCGGCGACGTGCAACGTACGCTGCGCGAATCGCACGGCCAACTGCGATTCGCCATCGATCGGGAAGTGCCGGTACTCGGGCCGGCCTGACTTACTTGCTCTGCTGGGGGACGTACCCGGGGGGCAGGGCGGCTCCCTCACCAAAAAAGAAGTCTTCCATCTGCGTGGCGATGAGCTGCTGCGCCTCTTTCTGCCAGGGCATCAGGCGATACTCGTTGAGGATCATCTTCATGCGGTCTTCCCAGAGCTTCCAGGCCTGCGCGGAAACGTTCTCGTAGATTCGCTGCCCCAATTCGCCCGGCCATGGCGGCGCATCCAGTCCTGGAAGCTCCTTCTGGAACTTCACGCACTGCACTGTCCGCCCGCTGGTGTCGCCGGCCGGCGCTGTCTGTTCCGTCGTGGGACCGCGTTTGTCCATGCCCGATGGTAACCCGCCCCCTTCAATTGTTGGGAGTTGATTCAGATTGCAACCTCAACTGTAAGATTCCACGTCAGGGGCGGATCCTCCGCCGACTCGCGCCGACTCGGATGGCCGCCGGTAGGTCACTGAATCGACGCCAGTTACGCGCCGCTGATGGCTGTCGTACGTGGCAGGGCACACCTCTTGTAGTCTCGGACCGTCACGTAAGAGGCCCCCGGCGGGGCGGTTTTAGAAAACAGGAGGATGCCGTGGACGGACTACGCAAGGAACGCCGTGGATTTGCCTCGATGTCAGCCGACAAGCAGCGCGAGATTGCGAGCAAAGGCGGCCGCGCCGCGCACGAAAAGGGAACGGCGCATGAATGGACGCCCGACGAGGCGCGCGCCGCAGGACGCAAAGGGGGGCAGATCAGCCGGGGCGGGCGCGGGCGTCTGAGTCCCGGTGGCCCGGTTGATGTAGCTACTATTGGAGCGGCCCATGTTGCCGGCATGGACCGGACCGCGACGGCTGGCGATTGACGATTCGACGCGGCGACTGTCGACCGGATAAGAGAGCGAGGGTGTTCGTGCGCATATTCTTGGGGGCTCTGTTTCTCACTCTGGCTGCGGTTCCTGCCGCGGCCCAGACGCAGGGTTCCACCACCCAGACCGCGGTGACGCAGGACGAGATCGTGCTGCAGGGAGACACGGCACCGCGTCCGGCGCTTCCGACGT
>MEKU01000020.1:74816-77682 GCA_001767195.1 Acidobacteria bacterium RIFCSPLOWO2_02_FULL_67_21 | reverse complement strand
CCGCTGGTCCTTCAGCGTGTTCCGCGCGAACTTCGACCGGCGTCAGGGGCTCACCGACGTCAACCAGATCGGCTTCACGGGCGCAGTCGCGCTGGGCGATCGATTCGAGCTGTTCGGCTCATGGCGGACGGTGCGGCTCGACCGTGACGTGAAGCCGGTTTTCATTCCGGCCGAACCGGTGTTCGGCGGCGTCTCGCAGGAATATCCGTACCTCCGCCGCGGGTGGTCGAAAACGCTCGGCGGCCCCGTCATCGTCGGCGGCAAGTTCAGCCTCCTGTCGCAGTCGCGCGGCGATGCCATGAGCCTGGCCCCACGTGTGATGGTGAAGTTCCCGAGCGGCTCGACCTGGGCGAGCACCAACGACTGGGACGGCCATCTCGGTCTCGTCGCCAGCCGCGAGTTCGGCGGCAGGGTCGAGCTCTCCGGCATCGCGGGCGCCGTCGTCCGCGGAGACCCGGACGAGTTCCGCATTTCCGACGGCGTCACGTGGGGGCTCGGCGCCAGCCTTCCGACGCGCACGCCAATACGGGCGCTGGTCGAGTGGGAGGGCGAGTTCGTCATCAAGGACAACACGCTGGTGCTGGCGCCTCCGTACGTGGCGGAGGACGGCAGCATTGCGCCACGGCTGAGCCCCATCTCGGATCCCACCAACGTCAAGGTCGGCGGCGTCTGGCAGGCGCGAAACGGTCTGTTCGTGCACGCAGGAGCCAACTACAGCTTTGGCACCGACGGTCGCACGGTCGGCGGCATTAGCATCGATCACAACCCGTTCGGCTTTGACATCCGCATCGGCTGGCACCCGGGTGTGACGCCGGCGCGCGAGCGCGTCCGTGTCATCAAGGAAACGACAACGGTGACGCAGCAGGCGGCGGCGCCGGCGCCGCCGCCCCCGCCGGCAAACCGGACGCCGACGGTCACCGTCAGCTGTAATCCATGCAGCGTGGAACCGGGCGCCACCACCAATCTGACGGCGACCGGAACGGATCCGGACGGCGACCCGCTGACCTACCAGTGGACCGCGCCCCAGGGGACGTTCAACAATCCGAACGCGGCCAACACGATCTGGACCGCGCCGAATCAGCCGGGTAACGTGTCGGCCGCGGTAACGGCGCAGGACAGCCGCGGAGGGACCGCGACGGGCAGCGTGACGCTGCAGGTGGTCCGCCGCGAAACGCTGATGTTCGAGGACGTGCACTTCGACTTCGATCGGTACAACCTCCGTCCCGAAGCACTGAAGATCCTCGACGATGCCATTCCGAAGCTGCAGTCGAACCCGGATCTGAACGTGACGATCGAGGGGCACTGCGACAGCATCGGTACGGTGGAGTACAACCTGGCGCTCGGCGAACGGCGCGCGAACGCGGTGCGCGACTATCTCGTGAACCGGGGTATTGGCGCAGGCCGCATGCGCACGGTCAGCTACGGCGAGGAGCGTCCCATCGCCGATAACGCGACCGCCGCCGGCCGGGCGATGAACCGGCGCGCACACCTGGCGGTGGTCATTCAGTAAGGTCAGCGGTCATCAGGCAACGGTCAGAGGCACGAAAGGGTGCCGGAGCGACGCTTCGGCACCCTTTCTGCTTCTCAGGGCTCCATGCGACTGCTGACGCTCTACCTCATCGGCTACTTCGTGCTGCTGCTCGGCGCGGCGTGGGCGCTCTGGCAGTCGGGCATCCTGGCGGAACTTCCCGGCGTCTGGGTTGCCATCGGCGCCGTAATCGCCGTCGGTTTCGGCATCATGCTCGCGGTGACATCGAGCGCACCAGGCGTCAGAACCCGCAGCTGATCCATTCGCCCGCCCATCACCACCCCGTCTGGCACGGCGTGTGGTAGTGGACACACCGCATGCCCGCCGTGCGCCCTCTGATTCCCGTTTTGTGTCTTGCCGTTGCCGTCAGCGGTGGATGCAGGGAAGAGGGCGACGTGCAGGTCGCCAGCCTCGACTTTAACGGCGTCGAGCAGGTCGACGCCAACGCGCTCGAAGGGGTGCTCCAGACGCGTGAAGGCTCCTGGATTCCGTGGGGCCGCAAGCACTTCTTCGACCGCCGGTCGTTTGAAGCCGACTTGAAGCGGATCGAGGCGTTCTATCGCGATCGCGGGTTTCCGGAGGCACGCGTCAGCTCCTTCGATGTCGTCCTCAACGACGCCCAGGACAGGGTGTCGATCACCGTCAACGTTGCGGAAGGCGAACCGATCCGGATTGCCGGTGTCGAGCTCGGCGGTTTCGACGTCCTGCCTGAGTCCGATCGCCGGAGGCTTGCCGAGGCCATGCGCCTGCGCGTCGACCGTCCGCTCGATCGCCAGCTGCTGCTGGCCATGCGGGAGCGGGCGCTGAACGAGCTGCGCGACCATGGCTACCCGTACGCGGAGGTGACGCTCCGCGAGGACGATGCCGGTCCGCGCCGACGCCGCGTGACGCTCGAGGCCGATCCCGGCACGCTGGCGCACTTCGGAGCGATCGAGATCGCCGGTCAGACAAGCGTCAACGACAATATCATCCGCCGCCTGCTCACCTTCGAGCCTGGTGACGTCTTCTCGCGGCGCACGATGCGCGAGAGCCAGCGCACGCTGTACGGCCTGGAGCTGTTCGAGTTCGTCAACGTCGAGTCGCTCGAAGGGCAGGCGCCCCAGTTGCCGGAAGTGCCCGTTCGCGTGACGGTGGCCGAAGGGAAGCACCAGCGGGTGACGTTCGGCGCCGGCTATGGCACCGAGGAGCAGGCGCGCGCCCGGATCCGGTGGGATCACGTGAACTTCCTGGGGAGCGCCCGCCATGCCGGCTTCGAGGGGAAGTGGTCGTCACTCGATCGAGGCGTGCGCGCGGAGTATCGCGAGCCGTTCTTCCTGAGCTCGCATTTCTCGCTCGACT